>PAPB01000024.1 GCA_002708715.1 Fidelibacterota bacterium
GGATCGGGTCAAGATGTAGTTTTGTATAGCGCTACAGCTGGAGATAATCTTACTTGGGATGCAAGTGCGGAGGCATTAATTGTTACAGGTACAAATGGTCAGACAGCTTTGAACGTAGCGGATGGGAACCTGGTTGTTGCAGATAACATAGATCTTGCAGCAGACATAGATGTTGATGGTACTACAAATTTAGATGCGGTTGACATAGATGGAGCTGTTCAGGCAGATGCTACTCTTACAGTTGGTGTTGATGATACGGGATACGATGTGAAGTTATTTGGAGCAACANCTGGAGCNTATGCATTGTGGGATGAATCTACAGATGATTTGAAGTTAGCTGGAGGNGCAGGNNTNGTACAGAGTGGANCTGGNGCAAANNNATTAACAGGTGCAACNACNTTTAANAATANAACTTTGATTAATTCATCTGCNGAAGATGGAGGNCATACTGTTGCNATTCCTTTAACTAATCATGCGACATATTTAGAAACAGGNGGGTCGGGAGAGACATCTACACTGGCTACTGGNNCAGAGGGTCAATTNAAGGTTATAGTAATGCAGGCAGATGGTGGTGGTGATATGGTAATAACTGTTTCAAACCCAGGATGGGGCGGAAGTGGTACAATTACATTTGATGCTGTTGGAGATGGTGTGACTTTGCAATATATAAATTCAAAATGGTATTGTATTGGAGCTAACGGCGTTGGTTTTAATATATAATATCTTAGAGTTGTTAGTATTGTTTTTGGATAAAANTAATNAANAGAAAAATCATAAGAATCATTAAAATATCAAAATGAAAATGAGAAATATATATTATATNTTTTTTACAATNATTATACACGNATNTTTAATTAGTCAAGAATATAAAATTCAGTTTTCTACTATTCCAATTGGTCAGGGAATGGCAGAAAATAATTCTGTNNGTGTAATNAATAGCGTAGGGNCATTTATATCAAAAGATGTTAGTTCTGATTCTTTTAAGGTTGGTTCTGGTTTTTTACAAACAACCCAGAGTGTGTTTTCTGAACCCCCGATAATATCTACTTTTATTTTACCTACATTAATCCAAAAGAATGATCAATCGGTACTTGTTACTGCAACTCTTTATGATTTAAATGGAATAAGCAGTGTAAACCTGCATTTGCAAAAAGGTACTAATATCGATGAAATAGTTTTGCCAATGTCTAAGGTGGTAAATGATTTATATGAAGTANTAATTCCAGATTCCTTAATTGATGTAAGAAATTTCAGAGCAAGATTAATTGGATATGATAATATGCAATATTCCACAAGCACAGATTATAGGAGTACGCAGATACAGTTTAACAATGGTGAGCTATCCATGAGCAATGATTATAGCAGTTATCCAAATGGAATCGATAGAGATATATGGAAGTTGGTTTCTTGGCCAGGAAGATCTACAAATACTGCATTAGCGATATCAGAACTTGAAGATGGGCATGTATTTTTTAAGTGGAGCACTGTTAAAAAACAATATCTTAAAGCTGATGAGATTGAATTAGGCCACTCTTATTGGTTTAGACATAGATATGATGAGCCTGTATTATTTCAAGAAGATAGTAGTACTGCAATAGCTTTGGAACCATTTATTATAGATTTAGATGATGGTTGGAATTTGATTGGCAGTCCNTTTTCTTTCCCAGTACAATTTCAAAAAGATAGTGCAGTTACAAATCCAATAACATACACTGATCAGGGATGGTCTGATTCACAAAATGAATTATTACCTTGGAATGGATATGCTATTTATTCTGCTAATGCTGCAAAACTTACACTGATGCCATTTTTAGATAATGATTCTTCTGTTAACAAGATTACATTAATTGATGAATGGCTTTTAAATATAAAAGTAAAAAGCCAAAACTATATTAACTATTCTACGGAAATTGGGCGAAGAAAATTTGCTAAAGAATCCTATGATGTTTTTGATACACCTGCATTTCCAGATCTTGATAGTAAACTTAGTTTAAGTTCAGACTTAAATGGTTCTAAATCTTTTGATTATATGAGAGATATTAGAGATATAGATGAATTGAATGGTGTGTGGAATCTTAAGTTAGATGCCCATAAAGATGAGAAAAACATATTTTTATCTGGTATCTTAAAAGGTGGATTCTCTGAAGAATTCTCTATAGCTATTATTGATATTCCAGAACGAAAAGTAATTTTCGATTTTTTAGATAATGGAATTCAAGTAATAAAAAACTCAACAGTCGCTTATGACTTAAAGATTGTTGCAGGGCAATCTGATTATGTAGAAAGGATGACTGAAGAGATTCTAGCAAATATTCCCAGTGTTTTTTCTTTGAGTCAAAATTATCCAAATCCATTTAATCCTATTACAAAAATGAATTATAATTTGCCAATGCGATCTAAAGTTAATATTTCAATATATAATGTTTTAGGTCAAGAGATTAAAACTCTTGTGAATGAAGTTCAAGAATATGGATACCATTCTATATCATGGAATGGTAAGGATAATTTTGGGCGAGATATGGCATCAGGTGTCTATTTTACAAGAATGGTTTCAAAAGGTTTTACACAGACAAAAAAAATGTTACTCGTAAAATAAAATTAAATCTTACATTAATCTAATTTTGAGTAACCTTCAGAATCTGTTTTTAAAATCCATAGATCAAAAAATTCCCCATTATTATTTTCGTAGCTATTTGTTTTTCCAGTAATAGCAAACCCGTTATCAAGAGTTGGGATTACTGAAAAACTTTTATCTATACCATTTTTACCAAATACTTTTTCCCACAGGATTTCTCCATTATCATTTATTTTTATTAACCATGCATTAGAGGAATTTGTACTATAATCAATTTGACTGCATGCAGATATATATTCATAATTATTAATTTTACTAAACATTTTGCTTTTGGTATTTATAGATCCACCAAATGCTTTTGNCCACAANACGTTTCCTTGNNANTCTATTTTTAATAACCCAACTGCTGTATTNCCACTTCCATATCCCTCTACTAGAAATTGTATTAGGTANCCCCCATCGCTAGATTTTAATATTGCCTGTCCTATATCATTGCTACCAATACCGTAGTTATGACTCCATTCTTTTGTACCTGACGAGTTCGTTTTAATAAGTAAAATATCGGAGTCTTCATTTCCTGATGATGTTGTGCTACCTAGNATTATATATCCACCATCTTCTTCAAGAAGAATATCAGCACCGATTTCATCTCCATTATCATCATATGTTTTTGTCCAAAGTGTATCACCTTGAGAATTAGTTTTGATTAGCCAAATATCAGAATTTTCATCATTGATATAATTTCCAATTATAATAAATCCATTATCTACTGTTTGTAGTACTTGCCCACCTTTTTCATCATTATTAGTACCAAGGTAACTATTCCACTCAATTAACCCATTTTCCCCCGTCTTTATAAGCCACATGTCACTACCACCAAAGCCATAAGAATTTGTAGAACCAGATATTATATATCCACCATCAGAAGTTTGTTCAAAATGATGTGCTTCATCCATTTGACTACCTCCATAAGATTGACTCCATAAAACTTCACCTTTATTATTTGATTCAAGTAATAAAATATCATTGTCTATGGAACCTAAAACAACAAANTTGCTATCATCTTTTTGTAAAATAGAATGTCCNGATTCATTTTTTTCTGAAGATCCAAATATGGAATTAAACACTAAAAAATTATTAATTATAAAATTAATATCTTCACTATCATGTGTTTCCCCATCTTTATTATAAAGTCTTACAAAAAGTATACTTGGTCCATTATTATAATTTTTTGTATTTAGTTCTAAAGAAAAGGGTGCGCTATAATCAGTAATATCTGTTGAGTCTCCATTTAACCANAGTTCTATTTTTAAAACATTGTTTTCATCTTGTATTTCTAAACTAATTGTAATGGAATCATTAACAATTGAATCATTATTTGGATATAAAACAGATAGTNCTGGACTATCACCATTTTTATTAGGATTATCTTCGCAAGAGAATATGCTCATGATAATAATCAGCGTTATTATTTTATATTTNTTCATGGTTATACTGTAATTTGCTAGAATATAAGATTGATTATTAAACAACCAAAATATTAAAAATTAGTTCCTTTAATTACTATATTCCTCAATTGGAGGGCATGAGCAAATAAGGTTTCTATCACCATATGCATTATCAATTCTACCAACAGATGGCCAATATTTATAGCCCTCCTGCCATTTCCCTGGGAAACAAGCATCATGTCTAGAATAGGGGTGTTCCCAATTTTTTGATAATGCGTACTGTGCAGTATGTGGAGCATTTTTTAATGGATTATTTTTTGCATCTACTTTATTATTGATAACATNATCAATTTCATTTTTTATTGAAATCATCGCATCGCAGAAACGATCAAGTTCATCTTTAGATTCACTCTCTGTTGGTTCAATCATCATTGTCCCAGCAACTGGCCATGACATAGTCGGAGCATGGAATCCATAGTCCATTAATCTTTTAGCGATGTCTTCTTCAGTAATGCCTGATATTTCTTTAATTGGCCTTATATCAATGATGAATTCATGAGCAACATATCCAGTNATTCCTTTGTATAAAATAGGATAATATTTTTCAAGTTTNTTAGCCATATAGTTTGCATTTAATATNGCAATTTGAGTNGCCTTTTTTAAGCCGCTGCTTCCCATCATTACAATATATGCCCATGAAATTGGTAAAATACTGGTACTACCATAAGGCGCTGCAGAAACTGCAGAAATTGCTTTTTTATTATTATTAAGAGACANATGCCCAGGAAGATAGTCTGCTAAATGATTTTTACAAACAATAGGGCCCATTCCAGGACCTCCACCACCATGAGGGATGCAAAATGTTTTATGTAGATTAATATGCATAACATCTGCGCCAAAATCACCAGGTTTAGAAATTCCAACAAGTGCATTGAGATTCGCTCCATCCAAATATACTTGTCCACCATGTTTATGTACATGCTGACATAAATCTTTTATTGTATGTTCAAAAACACCATGTGTTGATGGATAAGTAACCATAACGGCAGCGAGGGAATCTTTATACTCAGTGACTTTTCTTTTAAAATCTTTTTCATCAATATTACCATATTTATCACACTCTACTACNACTACTTTCATTCCAGCCATAATAGCTGAAGCGGGGTTTGTNCCATGAGCAGAAGATGGTATTAGACAGATATTACGATTATTGTTGCCTTGATCTAAGTGGTAGGCNCGGATTATCATTAGACCAGCATATTCACCNTGAGCTCCAGAATTAGGTTGCATAGATATAGCATCAAACCCAGTTAAACTTGTAAGNTGTGTTGCTAAATCATCAATTAATAATTTATAACCTTGCACTTGATCTTTAGGAGCGAATGGATGGATTTTACAAAATGCATTCCAGGTTACTGCAGACATCTCTGTCGTTGAATTTAGTTTCATTGTGCAAGACCCCAATGGTATCATACTAGTATTTAAACTTAAATCTTTTGATTCTAGGGTGTGTATATAGCGTAGCATTTCAGTCTCAGATCTATAATTATTAAAAATAGGATGTTCTAGGTATTTTGATGAACGCACTAATTCAGACGGGATATTATGTTTTGTAGTTTGGTGTAATTCTATATTAAATACTTTTAAAATTTCATGAATATCAGATTCTGTTGTAGTCTCATCTAAAGATATACCTACCCTACCATCTTTAAAATCTCTAAAATTGATATTTAATTGTTTTGCTTTAGGTTGCCAATTTTCAGCTTTAAAGCATATAGTATCAAAAAAATTATTGTGTATCAATTGATAACCATTTTTTTTCAGTGATAGAGCAAGAATTGAGGTTAGTCGGTTTATTTTATCACCTATTTTTTTTAATCCATTTGGCCCATGGTAAACAGCGTACATTCCTGAAATTATTGCTAATAGGACTTGTGCAGTACAAATATTAGATGTAGCCTTTTCTCTTCGTATATGTTGTTCTCTGGTTTGTAATGCCATACGAAGGGCCCGCTTTCCATTTGAATCTTTAGATACTCCAATAATTCTTCCTGGAATTTTACGTTTAAACTTTTCTGTTGTTGCGAAGAATGCTGCATGAGGTCCACCAAAGCCCATAGGAACACCAAATCTTTGTGCGTTTCCAATTGCTGCATCTGCACCCATTTCACCAGGTGATTTTAAAAGTGATAATGCTTGTAGATCTGTAGCCATGCACACAAAAATATTATTTTTGTGTGCATTATCGCAAAAATCTGTATAGTCAGATATAAGACCTTCAGTATCAGGGTATTGTATAATTGCCCCAAAAACTAATTCATTAAAATCAAAATTTTTAATGGATGTAATTTTTATTTTTATTTTAAAAGGTTCTGATCTTGTCTTTAATACATCGATGGTTTGAGGGTGACATTTATCTGATATAAGAAAAGTATTTTTTGTAGATGTAATTGCAGAATTATAGAACATAATCATTGCTTCTGCAGCTGCAGTAGCCTCATCAAGTAAAGATGCATTAGCTATTGGGAGACTGGTTAAATCTGAAACCATTGTTTGGAAGTTTAGTAGCGCCTCAAGTCTTCCTTGACTAATTTCAGCCTGGTAAGGTGTATATTGGGTGTACCAACCAGGGTTTTCTAGTATATTGCGTTGAATGACTCCTGGTAAAATAGTATCAAAGTAACCTTGACCAATAAAAGAAGATTGCACTTTGTTCATTTTTCCTAATTCTTCTAGTTTAGAAAGAGCATCTATTTCACTAATATTATTGAATTGACTTTTGTTAAAATTTGATAAAATACTTTTAGGTATTATTTGATTAATAAAATCATCCATTGAAGAGAATTGCAATTGGGCAAGCATTTCTTGAACTTGTTTGTCATTAGGGCCAATATGACGTTTATAAAATGGAAAAGGCATAAAATATTGAATTTATAGTTAAATTATAGGCTAAAGATTAAAAACAATTTAAGCTTAATCGCTAATATCATTTTGAATAGTTATTTATTCATTCGAATATTTGAAATAAGTAAATAAATTAAATATATAAAATGAATCAATTAATTGAAAAAAACATTTCAAAAATCATATTATTGTATGATAGGAGTAGATCTGATTTTTTATCAGATTCAGAAATAATTAATGCACCAACATGTTGGTGCATTTTTTTTATAAGGATATAAAAAATGGAACATTTAATAAGATTGCAAGACATAGATACAAAATTAAAAGATATAAATGATTTATTAGGTGACCTCCCATCAAAGGTAGAGGATTTAAATCAACAAGAAAAATCTATAAAGGATTCTCTACTGGATAAAAAAAATAGATTAAAAAAATTAGAAGTTGAGATAAAAA
The DNA here is from genome assembly GCA_002708715.1 of Fidelibacterota bacterium. Taxonomy (GTDB): domain Bacteria; phylum Fidelibacterota; class Marinisomatia; order Marinisomatales; family UBA1611. The sequence goes on from PAPB01000024.1 coordinate 7,381, forward strand.
AAGGAGAAGTAAATATTAATTTACTTAATGATAAAGTCAACAAGCTTAAAGATCAACTTTTTCTTGTAACAAATAATAAACAATACGATGCGTTAATGGGTGAAATAGATCATTTAAAATCCCAAAGAACAAATTATGAAAATGAATTAATTGAGTATATGGAAGAAAAAGAAACAACCTTGGTTGATATAAAAACAATGTCAACTGATTTAGATAGTCTTTCAGAAAATTTAGTTATTAGAAGGGAAAAGCTTCAATCTGTTATCGCAGAATCAGCGGAAGAGAAATTATCATTAGAAAAGCAACGCGATGAAAGTATTAAAGATATTGATCAAAGCACTTTATCAATTTATAGTAGAGTTATTGAGGCTAGAGGCGGACTCGCTGTTGTAAAATTAGAAGGATCTGCCTGTGGTGGTTGTGGAGCCCATATTCCCCCACAAACAGTATCAGAAGTTCGTGCTAAATCAAATGTGCATACTTGTGGTGTTTGTGGTAGATTTTTACATAATGATTAATATAAAATTGAGTCGATCGGATGGTTGCTCTGGGCTTGTTGTTATAACCCCAGAGAGGAAAGTCCGGGCACCACAGGACGTGATGCTTCCTAACGGGAAGATATTTGTTTATTCAAATAATGGAAAGTGCAGCAGAAAATATACCGCCTTCGGGTAAGGGTGAAATGGTGGTGTAAGAGACCACCCTTCCTTAAATAAATTTTAGGTAAGTGTAAACCCCATCAGGTGCAAGATTGAATAGGTTCTGAGATGTTGTTCGCATTGATTGAAGAACGGGTAAATCGCTGGATATTTATGGTGACGTAAATACTAGAGAAATGACCATCCCTAAAATTAAATTATTGATTTTAGGACAAAACTCGGCTTACAGATCGACTCAATTTAAAATTTTTATATTTTTTTCGTATTCTAGTTAGCTCTTTTTGTAAATTATATAACTAAGCTATAAAATATCATAATGGACAATCTATTTTTTACTAATGAACATAAAATGATTAAGGCAATGGTCAGGGAATTCGCTGAATCTGAAGTGAAGCCTGTAGCAAGGCAATTAGATAAGAATAGTGAATTTCCAAAAAACTTAGTAAAAAGAATGGGTGAGCTTGGTTTGATGGGGATTCATGTACCTGATAAATATGGAGGCGCAAATTTGGATATGGTTGCTTATGCGACTGTTATTATTGAATTAGCAAGAGTGGATGCTTCAGTAGCGATTACAATGGCAGCCCACACATCGCTTGGAACTTTGCCTCTTCTTTTATTTGGAAATAGTAGTCAGAAAAAAAAATATCTTTCAAAAATTGCATCAGGAGAAACATTGTCGGCATTTGGTTTAACAGAGCCAGAAGCAGGAAGTGATGCAGGGTCTACTAAGACTACAGCTACAAAAGTTGGTGAAGATTATGTGGTGAATGGTGGAAAGATTTTTATTACAAATGCAGGTGAGGCTGGAGTTCTATCTTTTACTGCTAGAGTGATTGAGGATGGAAATGATATGGGTATAGGTGCTTTTATTATTCCAATGCAAACAAAAGGTTTGCATATAGGAAAAAAAGAAAAAAAAATGGGATGGCGTGCAAGTGACACGAGACAAATTTATTTTAAAGATATGATTATAGCATCTTCAGCTATGCTTTGTTCCCCAAAAGTTGGTTTTAAAGCATTTTTAAAAACTCTTACTTCGGGTCGGATTTCAATAGGTGCTTTATCAGTTGGTACAGCAACTGGTGCATATGAAAAAGCTTTAATTTATTCTCAAGATAGGATTGCATTTGGTAAGTCAATTAATCAGTTTCAATCTATTAGTTTTAAATTAGCCGATATGGCAACAAAAATAGAAGCTTCAAAGTTACTTGTTTATCACGCCGCATGGTTAAAAGATCAAGGGAAAAACATTGTTAAACAAGCTGCGATGGCAAAACTTTTTGCAAGTGAGACGGCAATGGATGTCACTAAAGATGCAATACAGATACATGGAGGTTATGGTTATGTTAGTGATTATGATGTAGAGCGGTATTTTAGAGATGCAAAAATTTTAGAAATAGGTGAAGGTACTAGTGAAATACAAAGATTAGTTATTGCAAGAGAGTTATTAAAAGACCTACAATTTTGAAGATAAGAAAAAAATTTTTAAATTTATCCTCTTGGATTCTTATTAATAAGTATTGGAAACAATATTTAACAATATTTTCTCTTATAATTTTTATTTCTTTTCTTTTTCCAAAAGGTAAAGTTTTAAAATATGCATATCAACAGAATGATATAGCAAGTGATGCAGTTATCGCTCCTTTTACTTTTCCAATTTTAAAATCTGATGAGAGGTTAAAATCTGATTTAGATGAACGGAAAAAAGCTATTGCTTATGTTTTTAATAGAAATGATCAAGTTGTAAGACAAGGCTCTTCTGCTCTAACAGAATTTTTTAATTTGGTTAAAGATTTAAGAAATGCCCATTGGAGACTTAATCAATCTGAAAAACTCGTTTATGAAATGCGTTATAATAAACAATTTGAAAAGGCGCGTGCAGAATATTCATCTGATAGCACAAGTCTATCTATAATTAATAACAACTTTTCTAAACTTTATCCTTTTATTTCAAGTAAGGAAGGTTGGTTAAAATACATTTCTTTAAAAAATAGCCCGAATGATTTAAAAATTTTATCAAAACATAATGAAATAATTTTACAAATTTGTCGTAATAGATGGACGGAAGGAATTTATGATATTAGCATAAGCGATATATTTAGTCGTAAGGTTACAATTAATCAAGGTGAGGTTCCAGATTTAGTAAATCCTAATAATTTTAATGATCTTGAACTTGCATGGATAAAATCAAAAAAAGAATTAATTGCATCATTAAATGAGGGTGATGATTTTAGAAATCTTGGTTATGATTTAATTGTTGAATTTATGAAACCTAATTTACTTTATGATCAACAACTAACTGAAAAAAGACAAAGTGCAAGTTTAGATAAAGTACCTAGAAGTCAGGGTGTTGTTTTAAAAAATGAATTAATTGTTGATGCGAATATGCGTATAACAAAAGATGTGTTATTGAAACTAAGATCATTATCTGATGCTGTTATGAAAAAAGAGCAAAGAACTGGAATTGTAAAACAATTGCAAGGGTTTTTTGGTAGGATAATTTTATTATCAGTAATATTGTTTTTATTTTTTGCTTTTTTGGCGATATATAAAAAAGAAATTTTTGAAGATTGGAAAATGGTGTTATTAATTGTTATTGTGTTTTTAATTCAATTAGCATTATCCAATATTGTTCTTTTGCAGTTAGAGTTATCAGAATATTTAATTCCATTTACTATGGGGGCCATGACTCTTACGATTTTATTTGATGCTCAAGTTGGTTTTATGGCTATAGCATCGATGGCTATATTAATGGGATTAATGATGGGGCAGGGGATTGATTTAATAATAGTATCTTTATTTTCTGCAACTGTCGCTATTTATAATATTAGGCGACTTAGAAAAAGAAGCCAATTGTTTTCAACTATGTTCGCTTTAATTGCTGCAAGTCTCTTTGTTGCAATTGGGTTAGGTTTATTTAAAGATCATAGTTGGGATATTATTTTTAGGGATATCCAATATCTTGTACTTAATAGTATCCTTGCTCCAATATTTACTTATGGTTTAATTGGTATTTTTGAAATGCTGTTTGATGTTACAACAGATCTTACTTTAATTGAACTTCTTGATTATGATCATCCACTATTAAAGCGCGCCCAACAAGAAACAAATGGAACTTTTAATCATAGTATTGTAGTGGGAAATTTAGCTGAAGCATGCGCAAATGCTATTGGAGCTCATTCTCTCTTATGTCGGGTAGGGGCATATTATCATGATATTGGTAAAATGTATAAATCTGAATATTTTATAGAAAATCAATATGGTGGAGATAATAAACATAATAAAATAACTCCCACTATGAGCGCTCGTATTATTAGAGCACATGTTAATGAAGGGATACGATTAGCTAAAGAATATGGTCTACCAAAGATTGTAACTGATTTTATTCCAATGCATCATGGAACTACTAGAGTAGAATATTTTTATAGAATTGCATTACAAGAAGCTGAAAAAGAGGGGTTGAAAGTTGATGAATCGGCATTTCGATATCCTGGGCCAAAACCAAATACAAAAGAAACTGGTATATTAATGCTTTGTGAAGCGATCGAGGCTGCTGTACGATCTATTAAAGAACCAGATATATTAAAGATAGAAACAATGATAGATAAAATTATTAATCAAAGAATTGAGGATGGTCAACTTAACAATTGTCCTTTAACTCTTGATGAATTAAGCAGGATTAAAGGAACTATAGATGGGACAACTGGTATGCTGCCTGTTTTAAGAGGAATTTATCATATAAGAGTAGAATATCCCGATGATGCTAAAAATTAATATTTAAATGTTTAATATAACATTTGATTGTGATCCATCACAAAAAGCACCAAATCAAAAAGGTATTTTAGAAATTTTAGAAAAAGTATTATCAATTAATAAAATAAAAAATGCAGAAATATCTTATATTTTTGGAGATGATCAATTGTTGTTAGAATTAAAAAATAAATTTTTTAAAAAAAATCATTTTACTGATGTTATTGCATTTCGGTTAAATAATTATGAAGAATCAATAGTAGAAGGTGAAGTTTATATTAGTTTACCTAGAGCGAAAGAAAATGCAAAATTATTTAATCAGCCATATGAAAAAGAAGTTGCAAGGTTAATTATACACGGCTGTCTTCATTTAATAGGATATTCAGATAGTACAAATAAAGAAAAACATAAAATGACCGAACTAGAGAATAATATATTAAAAAAAGTAAATTGGTTAAAGCTTTTTAATGAAAATGAATAGAAATAAATCATTAAAACATTTTCTAAAGTTAATAGAAATTGTTGAAAAACTTCGTGGACCAGATGGGTGTCCTTGGGATAAAGAACAAACTCATGAATCGCTTCTTCCTTATTTTTTAGAAGAGACTTATGAAGTTATTGAAAGTGTAGAATTAGAAGATTGGAATACTTTACAAGAAGAATTAGGTGATATAATGCTTCATGTTTTGTTGCAGGCGCAAATAGCTACCGAAAAATCAAAGTTTAGTATTGAAGATTCACTTGAAAATATCAATAAAAAATTAATAAAAAGACATCCACATGTTTTTGGAAATAAAAAAGTAAATAAATCTTTTCAAGCAAAAAAAAATTGGGAAGTTATAAAACATACTGAGAAAAAAAGGTTATCACGATTAGATGGTGTACCAAAATCCTTGCCTGCATTAATCAGAGCACAACGTTTACAACAAAAAGCTTCATATGCTGGGTTTGATTGGGATAATGTTGAAGATATCTGGAAAAAACTTTATGAAGAAATAAATGAATTAAAATCAGCCCAGAAAACTGGTAATATGGAAAATTTTAAAGAAGAGATTGGTGATGTTCTTTTTTCAGTAGTGAATCTTTCTAGGTTTTTTGATATTCCAGCTGAAGATATGCTTCGGGCAGCGAATCGAAAATTCACATCTCGATTTCAAAAAATAGAAGAGGAATTAAAGGCAAAAGGGAAAAAATTAGAGAATTGTACTTTAGAAGAAATGGATGAGATATGGGACAAGTCGAAAGAAAAAATATAATTTATACATTATTATTTCTATATATACCGAAGGAATACTAATAGATAAAATAGTATTTAGTTTTTTAAAATAAAGATCCTTGTATCGTTACAATTAATTTTCTTTCAGATCCGTGATTTCTATGTTCGCAAATATAAATTCCTTGCCATGTGCCTAAATTGAGTTTCCCATCAGTGATAGGTATTGATAATGATGATCCAAGAAGAGAAGCTTTTAAATGAGCTGGCATATCATCAGGTCCTTCAAATGTATGTTCGTAATAATTTTGGTTTTCTGGCGCAAGCATATTGAAATGAGATTCAAAATCAGTTCGGACAGTTTGATCTACATTTTCATTAATAGTTAAAGAAGCAGATGTATGTTTTATAAATAATTGAAAAATTCCGATTTTAAAATCTTTTAATTCTGGGGTATTTGTTAATATTTCATCGGTAATGATGTGAAATCCACGTGATTTTAGAGAAATATTAATTTTTTTTTGAATCCACATATTTTTTACTAATTTAAATAAAAATCATTTATAAAAAATTAAACTAAGCAATAAATATGATATTTTATTTTCGAAATACTAATTTGCAAAAGTAAATTAAGTTTTTCGTTCTTTTTTTCTAGCAGCAGGAAATAAAATATTATTTAAAATTAATCGATAGCCTGGTGAATTTCTATGCAATGATAAATCTGTTGGTGGGTCTCCAACAAAATGTTGATAATCTTCTGGGTCATGCCCACCATAAAAAGTAAAAGTACCTTTCCCAAAATTTCCATGTAAATATTTAACTTGTTTGGAAGCTGGATCTTCACCCATAATTACGATATGTTTTTTAATTTTATCTTTATGAAACCCAGTAGTTTGTCCCATAAAACCTTTAATAATTGGTACATGGTTTTGAGTAAGCATAGTTGGCACAGGATCATATTTTGCTGAAAATTCAAATAATGAAAAATAATCTGCTTTAGCACCCTTAGTAATAGGGTTATGGCTAGGAGGAAAGTCTATATCTGAAAATTCATATACCATAGGATCGCTTAATATTGTGAAATTTTCAAAAGCAAAGCATTGTGTAAAGTCAAGTTTGGCTTGAGCGTTAGGATCAATTGGCGTGCCATCGAATACATAATCAACCCCATCTGTTTCACCCATAGCTAAAGCAATATCATATGAATCAGTTGCGGAACACATTGCGAATAAGAAACCACCATTTTTTACATAGTTTTTTATTTTTCTTGTCATTGCTTTTTTATGTTTGTGAACACTGGAATATCCAAGTGTAGTTGCCATATTTTGAAATTGTTTTTGTTGATCTTTATACCATTTTGCATTACGGTGGCTACGATAAAATTTACCATATTGTCCTGTGAAATCTTCATGGTGGAGGTGAAGCCAATCATATTTTTCAAGTTTACCCGTGAATACTTCATTATCCCATAGAGTTTTGTAATCAACTTCTGCGTATGTTAGAGCAAGAGTTACAGCATCATCCCAGGGTTGTTTATTTGGTGGCGTATATATTGCTATGTTTGGTTTTTTTTCAAGTAATACTATATCCATATTACCTTGATCTATTGAAGAATAAATATTTAATAGTTCATTTGCATTAACCAGATTAAACGTTACACCTCTTATTTTACATTCCGTTTTTATAAATTGATGTTCATCAATTAAGAAGGAACCTCCGTGATAGTTTAATAACCATTCAATATTAATATTGTTTTTTAGTGTTAAATAAGCAATACCATAAGCCTTCAAATGATCATTTTGAGATTGGTCCATAGGTATAATAATTTTTTGGCTTAAAGATATTGTTACAAAACATAAAAAAAGCAATATTTTCATTAGCTTTCTGTCTTTTTAATTTTTCTTACATGGTATCGAATTGGTTCGTAGTATATTGAAGTAGAAAAATTATTTAATATTTCCATATAATATTTTAATGCCTTTTTTTGATTAAGCATTTGATTTTCATGTATTTGCCCAGCAAGAATTATACCTCTATCCTCAAACTTTGTTTTTTTTAACATTAAGGCATAATCTAAAGTTTTATCATAATTTTTTATTCGGTAATTAAGTGTTGCTAGTCTTAGATGAGTTATTGATGTTAACTGAGAATTAGGAAAATGTTTTTCAAGGAATTCAAGTTCTTTGATAGCGTCACCTATTTTATTTTGTCTTAAGTAAAGCTCAGATTTTTGAAAGTGAATAAATGCAGATTTATCGATTGGTTCTTTGCAGTAATTTGTTAATATATTTTTTAACTCCATTAAATCGTTGAATAAAACATTTGAAGGAGTAATATTATTAAAAGACTGATTTATGTAATGTAAAGATGAATCGGGGTCTTGAGTAAGGAAACGTACAAGTATTATTTTTTGATTTATATCCTCTAAATTTTCATTTTGCAATTGTTTATTTAAAAAATCTAGTGCGTTTTTTGTTTTTCCTTGAGCTATAAGAACATCTGTAATCCTAAATATGATTTTCAGCCTAGTTACTTTATTTGATTTGTAATTTAGTGCTTTATTTAGCATTGTAAAGGATTTGTCAAAATCTTGAAGAATTTTGTATTGAATCTCACCTAATCGAAAATATGCTTCTGATAAATAAAGAGATTTGGTTAGCGATATTAGCATAGAATCATATAGATTGAGGCTTGACTCCAAATGTTCATTAGATATAGATGTATATATTTGGAATGGATCTTTAAAAAAAACATTATTATCAAAAAAATAAGGGATTAAAGATTCTTCATTTGTAGTAGTGATTTGATCTTCGAAAGTTTGGCCTAATCCAAGAAGTGCTCGTTCTGTAAGTCTAGAATTAATTTTGTACCCTAAAATAAAATTATACGCATCCATTGCATGCTGGTATTGATTTTCTTTACGAAGTTCATTTGCAAACTTAATCCATTGATCAAAATCTTTATTTCCCGATAATGTCCATTCCTTTTTTGCTTTAAATGACATAGAGTATTTTTGTTGCTTAAAATAAAACTCACTAAGTATGTTTAATATTTTATTTGGATTAGTTTTTGATGCAGAAATAAGATGATTTTCAATGATTTCCAAGGCTTCTTCTTCATCACTCATTGATAGTATTTTTCGTTCAATAATTCCATTAAGATTTTTTTCATTTATAAGGTATAAAATATATTCTTTAATAGCTTTATCATATATACTATTGTTTTGATAAAATAAACCTACTTCATAAGCAAGAAATGCTTTGCCAAAATTATTACGACCTTCACTAAGGATTGTGTTCATTTCATTTTCTAGGTTATATTTTGCTAATGTTGATATCATGATTCTATAATAAGGACGGTTATATTTGAATTTTTTTAGAGCTGTATACCAAACTGAGTTTGCTTCTTTTATTTGTTTATTTAAATAGTGTAATTCTCCTAGCTCACAATATGTTCTTATATCATTAGGCTCTTGTGAAATTTTATTACGAAGGAAGACAATACCACGATCATACATACTGTATTTTAAATAAATACTTTTTAGACTCTGAAAGGATTGACGGTTTTGAGGGTTATCTAATAGAACGCCTTCATAAATAGCAATGGCTCCTTCTACATCACCATTTTTTTCTAAAAATTTTGCTGTTTTTATTGGTCCTTTAATAGAGTTTGGGTTTTTTGCATATATTGTAATTGATACAAAAAAAGTTATGAAAATAAATTTAAGGTTATTTAATAATATTATTTTCATTTTCTTTATCTATTGGTTTTTTGCTTAAAGAATTAAAATATCTTTTTATCATTGTTTGGTGCTCTTTAGAATACCCAGCTTTCATAGACTCATTAAGAGCTTTTAAAGCAAGGTTTTCACGTTGTCCTAAGTCTGCAGGTAATCCGCCAGGACCCTCATATAAAATTTGTGATTTTACTGTAAATGATTTTCTTTCTTCTTTTTCACCTCGTTGTGTCATTGAAATTTGGCTATCTAACATTCTTGATAAAATTCTTTGTTGTCTTTCTTGAGTTTTTCGATTGAATTGTTTATTTATTAAATCTTTAATTACTTCATCCATCTCTTTGGAAATCCCATTAAGATCCCCAAGTCCTTTTTCTCCAGATTGGCGCATTTCATTTATTAGTTGTTCTAAAGATTTTTTTAACCCTTTTTGCCCTTTCATCATTTGTTGCATGATTTGTTGTTGTGTAGCAGCAGCCATTTGGCCAAGGGCCAATTGCATGCCTTGTTGATTTAATGCTTCTTGTTGACCTGCCATTTGTTGCATCATTTGCATAAATTGTTCAAATCCACTTGCAGATCCAGATTTTTGCATTTTTTGAATAGATTGGAATAAGCCCATTGCAGCTTCATTTAATCCTTGAATTGAATAATCTTGACTCTTCCCAGCCTGACTAGTATTGCGTTCTGTAAGATTTGTTTTTGCATCTTTCATACCTGCATTTGCTTTGCCAATCCCTTTTCCTATTTCAGGTGTAATTGCGAAAGTTTCTTTTGATAATTCCATCATTTGATTTGTTATTGCTTGTAGTTGATCTTGTAACATTTGTTGATGGGTTGCTAATTCTTTTAGTCTAGGTGAATTACGATAGGATTGATCTACAGCAGATCTTAGTCGCTCTTCTTGGGAGGATAGATAAAGCATGTCTTGCATAAGTTTTTGAAATTTCTCTGTCATTATTGAGACTGTTTCTTTTTGAAACTGTTGTTGTATATTGATCATTTGTTGCATTATGTTGTCGATGTCTTCAAGAGAATTGTTACTTGAATTTTGTGCTGATTGCAAATTCTGTGCTTTTAAATTTTTACTGGTTTTTTGTAAATCTGATTTAGTTTTATTAGAGAGTTGAGAATCAGCAAGATCAGATAAGGCTTGCGAAGTAGAGTCACTAAATGGTTTTACTAATGATGAAGCCTCTTCCATTAGTGAAAGTATATTTTCAAATTCATCGCTATTACGTTTTTGTTCTTTTGTAAATCGTTGAATAGTTGATGGGTCGCTATCTTTATCTAATTTTCTAATATCATTATCTAGTGCATTTTGTTGTTCAAATAATTGTTGTAATCTTTTTTGTATTTCATCCAGTTTTTGTTCTGCTTGGAATTTTTTAAAAATTTCTAAATATCTATCAAGATCTTTTTCGATTTGATCTATATTTTCTGCTAAATTATTCAAAGCATCTTGCAGTGATTTCATATCTAAATTTTCCAAGGCTGATTGTAATTTATCCATATCGTTTTGCATATTTTCTGGGATAATATTATTCATTAGCTTAGATAATTCTTCAAATTTTTCTAATAGGTTGGGTGAAAATAGTTTATGTTTATCTGCTTGATCTGTTATTGATTCTATTGCTTCAGATATTTTTTCTAAACTAGAAAGTTTTTCTTTTGCATTTTGCATAGAGTTTTGAATAGATTGTTTTTGATCCCAATCTAGTTCTTTTGATTTTAATAATTTTAATTCTAGAGTTTTGAACTCTTCTTTTATTTTTTCCATTCCTTCAAGATTTTCAACTATATTATCATAAAATTCTTCTTCTGAATTTGCAATATTATCATAAAGGTTGGTTAATGAAGGGACCCTAGCTATAAATGTATTAGAAAGTGTTTTTTTAGGACCTGATATATTATCATTATCACTTAGCTCAAAATGGAAGTGGACTTCATCGCCAGGCATAAGTGATAAGTCTTCAACACTCCATAATCTTTGGATTGATTGAATAAGAGAATCTGGTGTTAGCTCATCTAATATAAACATGGAAACAAATGGGTCATCTTCTAGATAGGCTGGTTTTCTAATTTCATATGCTAATTGTAGATCTGTGAAACCATAATCATCTATGATTTCCAAATGAATAGGAATTGTTTGCTCATTATCTAGATCTATCGTTTGTGTAGGTTGAATTACATTTAGAATGGGATCATGATCAGGTATTATCTCAATTAAATAAGAAATCGGATCTCTATTTGTAATACCTCTTTTGTCTACAAGGTTAACTGTAAAATCACCTTTATTTAACAATGTGAATCCGCCTGATGCTGCATTATGACTATTAACCATATTTATTTTAACATTATTTAAATTTAAATATGATGATTGAAGAATTTTATTTGAGGTAATATCAATTAAAATTTCTGAACCTTTTAAGGCTTTCACTACTGCAATATTTCCTTCTTGTTGTATTTTTGGAAGCTTGCTGTATTTTGGAGGTGAAATAGTTGTATAAAATGTTTCAAAAGAAGGACGGTCAGTTACAAATATTGTTTCAGGTTGAGTTGTAACTTGCTCCCATGGTTCCCAGAAATAACGTGCGCTTACTATTGCTTGGTAAGAATAATCTTGGAAGAGTTCGGGAAGTTTAAAATTATATTCAAAATTAGCAGTTGGTGGAAGTGTAAATTGTAATTTAAGTGAATCTCTTTCCTGTGTTGAAATTTGGGTTGGTGTAAGATAAAGATTAAGAGTGTCAGGAATTTGTGTAGAAACTTTAATGTTGATTTCAGCTTTTTCTCCTCCAAGAATATGTATTGCTCCAGTTGTACTTGATAAATTAAATGGCTTGGGAGCAAGAAATTCTTTTTTTGGATTTATCCAGCGATAATATGCACCTGCAGATTGTTCATAATTAAAAAATAAGATTATTATAATGCTACTCCATGTGGCTAATAAAGCGATTTTATATTTTGATCTTTCTTTATGTTTTGTTAGTAGTGAAATATCAAAATTTTTTAGTTTTTTGATTATTGAATTAATATATGATAGGGCTAGTATTTTAGATTCATTATTTTTTGCATTTCTTTCTAGTTGTAGAGCATTTAATATTGTGTCTTCTTTGTTTGGAAATAGCTTTTTCCCTAAATCTATTGCAAGTTTATCAGTTTTATATATATGGATTTTTTCATTTTTTGTAAGGTATAAAAAAGTAATCCAATAACAAATAAATCCTAGTGTTATAATTACAAATGAGTAATAAACATAAAGCTTTGTATTAGAAGAAAAATAGAAAATATTTTCTAAAAATATAAGTATAGCAAATAATATGGCTCCTAAAATGCCAATCGATATTAGATTGCCTAAAAATTTATACTTTAAGGTGTGAAATCGAAAAATTGTAATATAATTTTTTATTTTCATTATTGGCTTAGTGCATAATAAATAATATTTACTCCCATTCTCAATGCGTTTTCACGAATTGGCCATGGATCATTATGAACGTTTGCATCTTCCCATCCATCTCCTAGATCTGATTCATATGTGTACAGTAGCATCATTCTATTATTCTCAAATAATCCAAATGCTTGAGGAGGTTTATTATCGTGTTCATGGATTTTAGGCAAACCTTCTGGGAAATTAAAATAGCTTTTAAAAATTTCATGTTCTTTTGGGAGTTCAATTAAATTTTTGTTTGGAAAAACTTTTTTTATTTCTCGTCTAAATGATTTATCTAGCCCATAATTATCATCAACGTGTAAGAATGCACCATTTAATAAAATTGATCGAAGGGCAATAATTTCATTTTCATTAAGATTGATATTACCATGACCAGTAAGATATAAATATGGAAATTGATTTGCATTATCATCTGTGAGTTTTATTCGTGTTTCATCATTGTGTGCGGACATAGGTGTATTTTGTTTGAGATAGCTTAGTAAATTTGGTAGGCTACTTGGATCACAATACCAGTCTCCCCCTCCACTATATTGTATTCTTGCTATATGGAATGTTTGTCCATAAATGTTTCCTAAAAGAAATAAGATAAAGTAAATTGATTTAATCATAAAATATTAAAGTTGATGTAAATGTATTTGTTCCAAAAATTATTACTAACAAAATTAGGTAGTTTTTGGTAGTCTCTTCGTGCAAATTTATCAATAACTATACGCTGTTACTTATTAATGTATTACGATAAAAATAGACAAATTATTTTTTCTTTTTTTCTTTTATGTGGATTATCAGCACAAATTAAAGAGAAAGAGCCACGTACTTTTTTATTTGGTTTGATAAAATTTGATAACCAATCACCATATGAAGACGGATATTGGATTAATAAATGGTTTTTTTCAAGAGAATTTTCTGCACCTATTAATATTATCCCAATTGAAATGCGTTATGGTTTTGGTGTGACTGGAAAAACAAAGGGAAGCGCAGCTAGTTTTGGAGTGAATTCATTTAAAGATGACCCAGGAAAAATTAAATATGATAGCTTTGATAGTTTATCAATTGTTCCTATTAGCCAAGGAATAAATAATATTTGGGGTACCTCATTAGAATTAGATGTCGGGCTTATTAATTTACCATATTATGTTACTGGTACTAGTTGGTTAAATGTTATGACAGGAATTTCTTATAGGACCAGTACTATATTGTATCCTGTGCAGGTGCCATTTGAAGAATGGGAGCAAGTAGGGCCAGGTTGGAATGGACAATATTTTTTTTCACCTAAATTGAATGAATATTTAATTTCAACTCATTTTCAATATCAACCATTTAATAATTGGTATTTAAATTTTAGATATGCATATGGGTTAGCTTCAACATTTTTTTATTCTCCTGATCGGACTGAAAAAGAATGGAATAAAGATATATCGGGATCTGGAACATCATCCGTAATTGCTCTAGGAGTTCGCTTTATTATTGACCCAGGATTAAATAATCAATTTGCGATTGGTTTAGATTTACGACATTCGTATACAAAAATTCATACTATTAATGATCCTCAAGATATTTCACCAATTAAACAATTTGATTTAAATAATTTTGGTATTTACGTAACTCTATCTGCTTTTTACGGTGGTAAAAAGACTGTCGGAGATAAAGCAAAAAATTATTATTATAGAAAAGATTATATAGAAGCATTAAATCACTTCAATAAGTTTATGGCTGAATATCCATCCCATACAAATCGCCATAGAGCTGAAAAGTATATTTTAGATTGTGAGTATAAAATACCTTATAAGTTAATGGAGCAGGGTTTAACATTGGAAAAATCTGGTGAAAGATCGAAAGCTTTAGGTACATATCAATATGCTCTTTCCAAAGTAAAGGATGATACTTTAATAACAAGAATGCTTAATGGTCGCATAGAACAGTTAGCTTTATATTGGATGGTTGATGCAGAAAAAAAATTAAATAATTCTGAATATATTAATGCATATAATATTGTTAAAGAAGTTGCATTATTTTCAATTCAAGGTCAAAAAGAATTACGTCGATTTAAATCTTGGGTAATTTTAGGTCAAGGAAAAGAATTACAAGAGTTAGGTTTTATCGGACGTGCTATGGAGAAATATTCTGAAGCATTGGAATTAAATCCAGATTTAATATTTGAAGTGAAATCTTTGCAGTATAAGGCTGGTATAAAAATGGCAAATATCGCCAAAAAGGCAGATGAATTTGAGGAAATTCAATTAGCAATAAATTCTTTAGAGTTTGCTAGAGAATTAGCTGGAGGCATTGGCACTAGAAATGAAAATTTAATAATAGATTTAAAAGAAAAACTCAAATCTTTGGATGAATATAAATCTAAGGGTTTAATTGAAAAAAAAATGGAAGAAGGCAGGTTGAAATTAAATCTTGCCCGTTCAAAGAAATTAGAGATAGGTCAGTCTTTACCAGAAGTCGAAGAATTACTTGGTCAACCCCATGAAAAAATATTAGGTGAGCAAGGTAATGATCCTAAACAGCAATTATGGATTTATTTTTTAAATCAGCAATCTTTGCAATTATCTTTTTATAATTTTCAATTATTTAAAATTGAAAAATTGTAAATATTAAAATAAAATTCTTTTCTATTTAAAAAAAATAAAACCGAGTAGTTTTTAAGATATGAAATTTTTTCTTATAAGTCTTTTTACAGTTGTTTTAGTTAAAGAGGCATTAAGTCAATCAGGCAATAGAGATTATGATGAAGAATTACGTTATCAAAATGATGCTATTAATAATCTTAAGGCTGAATTAAAACAATTGCGTTTAAAAATTAAAACCACTGAGTCTCGTGAAAGGTCTACAATAAATCGATTATCATCTATAGATAAAGAAATTTCGTTAACTAGTAAATTAATACAATCTTTAAAATTTGAGGAGGATAGAGCAAGAAAAACTATTTATCAATTAAAAAATGATATATTAAAAAATGAAAATGAATTAGAATCGCTACGATTCCGATATTCACAGCGAATATTAAAATCCTATAAAAAAGGTAGATTGACAGATTTAGAGCGAGTTTTTTCTTCTACAACATGGCGACAGGCAATTTATCGTACACATTATTTAAAAATAATTTCAGATATTGAAAAAAATTTAACTAAAAAAATTGAGAGGCTTCTTCTTAAAATAAGTCGCCAAAAGGTAGATCTTGAAGTTGCTCTCAGAGATAATTTAAACCTTAAAAGAGATAAAGAAACGCAAATTTCTTCTTATCGGAATATGCGAGTTGATAGAGAAAAAGAATTGAATAGAATAAGAAATGATAAGCAGGCATTGACTAGTTATGTTAGTGAAAAAGAAGAAGGGGTTAAGCAATTAGAAAAAATAATTAAAAGAGTCCTTGAAGATAAAGCTAGATTTGAAAGAGAATTGCGAATTCGCCAGCAACAGGAGACGCTAAAAACAAAAAGTTTTAAGGCATTAAAAGGACAACTTCCTTGGCCAGCTGATGGAAGGATTATTTCAAAATTTGGTAGACAGTGGAATTCCAAATTAAAAACAACTACTGACAACCCTGGGATTGATATAAAAGGGAAACCAGGATCTTCAATTAGATCAGTTTTAGGAGGTGTGGTAACTACCATAACGTATATTAGAGGTTATGGGACAACAGTTATTGTTGATCATGGTGGAGGCTTTTATACGGTGTATAGCCATGTTACAAATATTCAAATTAATGTTGATAGTCAAGTAAGAAATGGAGATGTAATTGCATATATGGGAGATTCAGGATCTGTTAATGGAGCAAAACTTCATTTTGAAATATGGGGGAAAGGGCAAAAGTTAGATCCAGAAAAATGGTTAGTGAAAAAATAATTAATTCAATCATTATAAGCTCCCATGGAAAAATATGGGATCAATTAAAAAACATTTCCTTTTCTAATCGAATAGGTAATGCATATCTTTTTTCTGGGCCACCTGGTTGTGGAAAGGAGTTTATTTCGATACGATTTGCTCAGTTATTAAACTGTGAGCAAAGTCAGATAGAAATATGTGGTATTTGTGCATCTTGTATTAGATTTTCTAATCTACAACATGAAAATTTAAATTTAATTTTCCCATTGCCTGTAGTAAAAGGTAAATTGGAGAATGGTAAGAATGAGATAGATAAAATCAATTTGGATCTTGTTAATCACGCGATTAAAAAGAAATCAAAAGATCCTTTTTTTAAAATTGCGATTCCCAAAGCTAATAGAATTCTTATACAATCTATTCGCAGGTTAAGGAAAATTTTATACCTTAAATCACATACCTCTGGTAGGAAGATGTTATTAGTGTTTGATTCACATTTATTAAATAAAGGGCAGGGAGAAGCTGCGAATGCTTTTTTGAAAATTTTGGAAGAGCCTCCAGCTAATACAACTATAATACTTGTTACAGATTATGCAAAATTATTACAACCAACAATATTATCAAGATGTCAAAAGATAGATTTTTCAAAATTGAATAATCAGTTTATGGAACAATGGTGTAAGGAAAAGTTAGTCAAAGATTCACATAAATCTCTTTTGGTTGGTTTAAGTAGAGGCAATATACATAGGGCAAATGCTTTAATTGAAGAACCTTTAGAAGATTTGATGCAATCTATTTCAAAGTTAATACAAACTACTATAAATAATAATCCTGATCATTGGAGAATATTTGTAAATACATATTCTCAAATTTCAAAACGAAATGAGAGCAAATTTTTTTTTCATTTTTATATATTAAAAATATGGTTCCAAAGTGCAAATCGACTAAATAAAAAAATCGCTCATATTTTACATTCTACTTTATTTATAGATGAAATGAAACGTTTTAATCAAACATATCCTAAGACAGATTTTTCTTCTATTATTTATGAAATAGAAAAATTAACTAGCGCTATATCCAAAAATTATTTTATGCCACTTGTATTGCTTAATTTTTTATTAGAAGTTCAAAGACATATTAAAAAATGAAAGATAATTTTTATATAACAACACCAATATATTATGTTAATGATAAGCCACATATAGGTCATGCTTATACAACAATATTGGCTGATGTTTTATCTAGACATAATAGAAACATGGGAAATAATACATTTTTTCTTACTGGTTTAGATGAACACGGACAGAAAGTACAACAAGCTGCTGAAAATTTTAAACTGAATCCTAAAGCACATTGTGATAAAATGGCGCCACGATTTATTGAATTATGGGATAAACTTTATATCTCTAATGATGATTTTATACGTACAACAGAAACAAGACATAAAAAAGTAGTAAAAAAGATTCTTCAAATTGTTATGGATAATGGAGATATCTATGAGGCGGAATATGAAGGACTTTATTCTGTTTCTGAAGAACGTTTTATAACAGAAAAAGAAGCGGAAACAGGAGTATATAGAGATATAAAAACATTGAAAGAAAAAAATTATTTTTTTCGTATGAGTAAATATCAAAATAAATTAATTGATTATATTAAGTCGCATTCAGAATTTATACAGCCTGTTCATCGTAAAAATGAAATTTTAGGATTTTTAAAAAAGCCACTAAATGATTTATGTATTTCTAGGCCAAAATCGAGATTGCATTGGGGAATTGAGCTTCCATTTGACGATCAATATGTTACGTATGTGTGGTTTGATGCTTTAATTAATTATATTACAGCAGTTGGATATGGAGATGATCAAATAATGTTTCAAAAAAAATGGCCTGCATCATTACATCTTATTGGAAAAGATATTCTTACTACTCATGCAGTGTATTGGCCAACAATGTTAATGTCTGCAAATATTGAATTACCTAAATCAATATTCGCCCATGGATGGTGGTTAATGGATGAATCAAAAATGAGTAAATCTTTAGGAAATGTTATTAATCCTATGGATATAATTGATGATTATGGTGTTGATCCGTTTCGTTATTATTTGATGCGTGAAATGGTTTTAGGTCAAGACGCTAATTTTACAATCGAATCATTTGTTCAACGTTATAATAGTGATTTGGCTAATGATTTTGGTAATCTTTTAAGTAGGGTAACTACTTTAATACATAAGAATTATTTTTCAGAAATACCAAGCCCTGGTAAATTTGATGAACAAGAATTATTTATAAAATTAAATAGTAAATCTTTATATGATAATGTAACAATATTGTTTAGCGAAATGAAATTAAATGAGGCTATTGAAAAAATAATGCAATTTATTCGTAGCGTAAATAAGTATATGGAATTAAATGCACCTTGGCAAATGGTTAAAGAAGATAAAATAGGTGCTGGGAGAATTTTATATACTGCTGGGGAGGCACTTAGGATAAGTGCAATCCTTTTATCACCAGTGATGCCGAATCGTACTGCTATATTGTTAGACGCGCTTAATAGTGAAAAAAATGATTGTTCTTGGGGTGGATTAAAATCGGGGAATATAATTAAAAAGCATAGTTCTCTTTTCCCAAGAATTAAATAATTGTTATCTACTTTTTGATTGGTATATACCATTTATTTTCTTTTAAATTAACGCCTCCTTTCATTTCTTCAATTACTGTACGATCAATAATGAGGATTGCTCTTTTTGCCATTAATTCAAAAGTGTCTTCACCATTTTCATTTATAGTTCTATCGGGAAAGTTTTTTCTTGTTCTATGTATCCAGTAGGTATTAGATAGGTTTTTATTATTAAATATATTTTCAATTTCTTTTTTCCCTAAAATAAATCCCAATAAACCACCCCAAGTAGCAGTTGGGTTATCAGAGTCCCAACCCGCAAGTGTACCAATCTGAATTGTACGTTTAAAATCCCCTTCACCATAGAATAAACTAATTAAACTTGCTGCAAAATTTATTCCAGAATCAAAAGGGTTTTTATATTTATAACTATCATTATTATTTAATTGATAGCGTTGAAAAATTTGGTCACGTGTTTTTTCCCAATTGGTTTTATCTGGATTATTTAAGTATGAATTTTTAATAAAATCATACATTTTGGCTGAGTATGAATTATTTGGTAAAACTTTACGAGCTTCTTTTGATATCCAGTTTAATTGATCTTTAATTGGTAACGCGTGGTTTGCTCTTGAGGCTAAGGAATGCATTGAAACATAAAATTTAGAAACCCATTCGGCATTATTTTTTGCAGTTGTGCGAATTGGTAAATGTGCCATTTTTAATGCAATATCATCTCTAGCTGGTGAAAGAAGACCAAATATTTCAGTGGTTAGTTGTGCATCGATCATAGAATAATTTGGGTTGTTTATAGGCTCACTTGTTTCTGGAGGTGTAAGACCATTAAGCATAAGATAGTAGGCAGTTTCATTTGAAACCCATAGATAATTTTCTCCTTTTGGTGCTGTTTCATTAGAGAATATATGATTAAGCCAACCTTCTCTTATTTGCTTAGGAGATAAAATACTTACATTATTTTTATCTAATAAATGTTGATACATGTATTCTATATCGGTATCATCGTCCGAAGGCCATGCTTTACCTTTTTCTAGTAGATAAAAATCAATGATTGTATCTTGAGAAGATAGAAAGTATCCCCATATATTTTTTTGATCAGGTCCACCCCAATGTTCATCGGTATAAAAAGGTGGTTTAACTTTATCCATTTCTGTAATAAGTCCTGTCCAATTTGCAATAGATTGTCCAAGCCAGAATCCTTGTAATTGGTCTATATATTTTTTACGAGATATAATTAAATCAGTATCTGAAAGTTTATAGGATGGATAATCTAACTCTTGATCATAAAGAGGATCATTTTGAATCCCACAACTAAGAAAAAAGATAATTGATATGGATAATGAATATTTTAAATAGCAAACAATTATTGATTTATCCATTTAGGATGGTTTAAGATTAATTTTATTTTTACTAAAAAAGTAAGTAGTAATTAATAAAGATATAATTAAGTAGAAAATGATTAAATAAATATTTATTCCTTTTAGACCAAACCAGGTAAAACTATAGGTATAGATAAGACTTATGCTGAAAAATAATTTAATTAATTCAGCTATAATAGAATATTTGTTTTGATCCATTGCTGAAGTAAATGAAAAAATATGGATTATGATAAATATTCCATAAAAATAATTTGTTATAGGATCTTGCTGATGAAGGATATAAAAAAAATGGAACATAAAAACCATACCTATAAATTGTTGAAAAAATGACCAAATGGTTAAAGAAGTAGAAAGATTTGTATGATATTTTTTTTGTTTATATGGGTCTTCAATAATATGTAAGGGAAATTTTAATTTTATATCCTTAGGACGCCATCCTGTAGGCATAAACCAGATCCGAAATTTATCCCAAATATTTTGTGTATGATATGCATCTTGGATTAATTGCCAAAGATGTTTGAAATTTATTAAGATTGGATTCCAAGTTTTCGCAGGTCTAAGGATACCATATACAGGTTCTATATTTTCTAATTCTGGTTGAAAAGATCCAAATATTTTATCCCATACAATTAGAATTTGTCCGTAATTCCTATCTATATATTCAGGGTTAATCGCATGGTGTACTCTATGATGTGATGGTGTTACAATAATTTTTTCAAGCCACCCCATTTTATTAATTAATCTGGTATGATACCAAAATTGCATAAATAAGTGAATGGGAGCTAGTATAGAAAATATACTTTTAGGTATACCTAATAAAGCCGCGGGAATCATAAGTAAAGCACTAAAATGTATTGTTTCTGATATACTCTGTCGCAGTGCACAAGATAAATTAAATTCTTCACTACTATGGTGAATCACATGTCGATTCCAAAAAATATTCACTCGATGATTTAGTCGATGCATCCAATATCCAGTAAAATCTTGTACTACGAATGCCAATCCAACTGCTAGCCAAATTGGTTCTAATTTATAAATAGTGAGATGTTCAGTAAGCCATCCGTAACTAACAAGTACAACACTGAGCTTTAGACTATCTTTTGTTATATTAGACATTCCTGAACTCAAACTAGAGATAACATCTGCAGATCTATTTATTTTTATCTTAACATTTTTTGAAACAATCCATTCGATTATGATCAGTATTGAAAATATTGGGATTGCAATAAATAGTGACTGTATATAAAAACTCATATATAATTAATTATTATGAAAATTTTTGATCTTATGGTATTGGACCAACATGAAAATTATAACGAACCTCCTCCCCAAAGTCAGGATAGAAATTTTTTAATGTATCTCCGTCTATTGATAAGAATTGGATTACACCATTGACTCCTATTTTATCTGGCGAGCTACTTCTGTTCCACCAATGTTTTGAGATTCCGTCTTCCATTTGATCTTTTAGTAAAAATTGATAGTCTCCATTTTTTAGTTCCATCCTAAATACATATTCTGTTGAATCTAGAAAGTCGTTTTCCGCATAGATGACATGACCATTTGTATTTGTAAGTGTAAAGGAATTTTCCCTAGCTCTATTAATATCATTTGTTAAAAATCGTAATGTGAATATTGTTGGAAAAATATCTGGTAATGGGATAATGCTTGACATTGTATTATTAGCAAAGTTTTCATCTTTGGTATTGTTTGGATATTTTAAAGTGACTATAAAATTTTTTGATTTTTTTATTCCAAACCATCGAGGAGTTGGTAGGCTGACAATTTCTTTTTCTAAAAAGTTTAATTCGCCAATCCATTTGAAAACTGATTTTTTTCTGGATTTTAAACCATAGTGAATCTCAAGACTTTTTAAATTATATTGACCATTATTTCTTATAATAATTTTAGGGTTCGCAAGATTAGGATTTGACCTACTATATTTTTGGTTTTCAGTTGGGGTTATTATATCAATTATTTCAGCATCATTTTTAAAGTTTGGCGTTCCATATGAAAAAATTTGATGGGTCATATAAAAAAAACCTTCTTTCTCTCCATTATCAGAATATGGTTCAATAGCATAATCAATATTAATAGAATCTCCAGGTATAACATATGGGGTTAATTCAAAATCATATTCATCAACTTTTGTGCCTGGACACCAACCAGCACGATCAAAGGGCCAGGTTCCACCTTGTGGGTATATAGGATTATTACCACAATCTTTCCATACATTCCATCGAAAAATTTCCCAATTAGATAGATAATAGGTATGTGTTTTGCTATCCCATTCACAACAATTTCTTGGCCCTTCATGACCATGGCCAGAGATTACTGCTTTTAATTTATATCCACTTGCATTAGGATCAAGTTTTATAGATTTTTTTTTTAATACGAGGTCATCTGATAGATCCACGTATTTATAATTACCATATGGATATAAGTTTTCAACTTTTAAAATATTACGTGTTGGAATGCCTTTGATAAATAAAAATTTAAGATCGAGTAATTCTTGATTGTTTCCAACAGTAAATTTTCGTTTTCCTTTTAGAATAGGTGCGTAATCAGTTATGTCATAGGTCCATTCCCATCCTTTTTCACCTCCTAAATATAGACCTTTACCATATGGGGTAACAAAGCTACCAATGCTAAACACTTCGATTGTATCATTCATCGGAACTTCAATTAATGTATTCCATATATAATCCCATTCACCGCAAGGATATGAATCACCTTTTGTTTTAGAGTCACATTTTAGAGTTTGAACCATTATTATTTTTGACCATGGATCTTTATCTATAGGGAAATCTATTTCTTTTATATATTGTGCATTCCAGCCTTCAGGGCTTGGTGTCTCCCAGTTAATTGGATGTAATATAAGAGTGTCTGTAGTAGTAATTGTTTCACTATTTACAATACTATATAATGGAAATAAAAATATAAAAGAAGCAAGTTTCATAATCGTGATGATGATAATTTTAAATTACTTTAGCCTATCATTTTACAATAAGAAATAAATAAATGCTAACTGATACTCATTGCCACTTATTCTATGATCAAATTAAAAATGATTTAGAAGATGTTTTAGAAAGAGCTAAAAACATGGGCGTCGATCGATTCATTTGTGTTGCTACAAATTTAGATAACGCAGAAGAATGCTTAGCTTTAAGCAAGGCATATGATAATATTTTTGCTTCAGTAGGTATTCACCCTCATGATGCTAAAAATGCTCCGAAGGATTACATAAAAAGGATTTATGATTTTATACAGAAGGATGAAATAGTTGCTATTGGTGAAATGGGGTTGGATTATTTTAGAAATATTTCAAATCCTGAAACACAAAAGGAAATCTTTCGATCACAAATGAAAATAGCGGAAGATTTAAATAAGCCAGTTATATTTCACAATCGTGATGCAGATCAGGATGTTTTATCAATATTAAAAGATTTTCCAAGCGTTACGGGTGTAGCTCATTGTTTTTCAAGTAACGAGAATACTGCAAAAAAATTAATTGATCTTGGTTATTATATTTCATTTTCTGGAAATCTTACATTTAAAAATAGTCATCTTCCAAAAGTAGCTGTGGATTTACCTTTAGAACGTTTGCTTGTTGAAACTGATTGTCCATATTTAAGTCCTGTTCCACATAGAGGTAAGTCCAATGAGCCTGGTCGAGCGCGATTTGTAGCAGAAAAACTTTCTGAGATATTTAATTTACCATTTGAAGTTATTGCAAGAGCAACAACTGAAAATGCAACCAACTTATTTAATCTTTGAAGAAAAAGAATTATAGTAATCATCCTTTTAGAAAGAAATGGGGTCAGAATTTTCTTACTGATATAAATTTATTAGATAAGATAATAAGAACGATCGATCCAAAAGTAAGTGATAATTTTTTAGAAATTGGTCCTGGAGAGGGAGCATTAACAGGTCGAATTTTTCCTCAAATAAATAGTCTTGTTTCGATTGAGATCGATCCTCTTTTAATTGATAGATTAAGGAAAGAACCTAGTTTGAAAGGACTTCAAATTGTACATGGTGACATTTTAAATCAAAATATTGAAGATTTACCCATAATTAATCCAGTACGTATTTTTGGGAATATTCCTTATAATATTACCTCACCAATACTTTTTTGGTTAATAGAACAATTAGACTATTGGAGTGATGCATATATTATGATGCAGAAAGAAGTCGCAGATAGGCTTTGTGCCACAGTTGACACAAAGTCATATGGACGACTTACGGTTGTTATTGGCGCATATTTAGATATAAAATATTGTTTTACTATTAAGCCAGATGTATTTATCCCAAAGCCAAAGGTAGAATCAGCTATTGTAAGATTTTCAAAGAAAAAAGAAGCCCTTATATCGGATGAGAAGTATAAACGTTTTAATAGACTTGTAGCTACAGCATTTTCACAGCGAAGAAAAATGTTACGTAATACACTAAAAGGATGGGATATACCAAAAAATATACAAGATAAGATTGATTTCACAAGGAGGCCTGAAAATTTAACGATTAGTGAATTTGCTTCAATGGTTTAATACTTGGAACTGAGTATATATACGGTTAAAATCGCCGGCATTTTATAATGTAAATTATTTTAAACATTACCACAAACTACACTTTGGAGGTGATTTAAGTGGTAGAAGTCCAAGTAAATGAAAAAGAATCATTCGAAAGAGCTCTTCGTCGATTTAAAAAAATGTGGGAAAGAGCGGGTGTCCTAAGAGAGATTAGGAATAGATCTTTTTATGAAAAGCCAAGTGATGCGAAACGTGAAGCTAAAAAGAAGACAGTTAGACGGGTTAAAAGATTGGCTAGGATTGAGGCGTTAAGAAACGATCCGCGTGCGAATCGTCATCGTCGAAAAAGACGTCGAAAATAAAATCCCGAAAGGGAAAATTAAAGCCCTGATTCTCAGGGCTTTTTCTTTTAAAAAATATTATATTTCTTAAATTTTATAATAATTAATACAAAAATTGAGGAAAGATGTTAATTCGTAGTATTTCAGGTGTGAGGGGTCTTGTTAGTTCTCACCTTACTTCAGATGTAGTAGTTGTTTATGCTAGAGCATTACATAAATTTCTTCCTGATGGTGTTATTGTAACAGGTAGAGATAGTCGCTCTAGTGGTGATCTAATCTTAGAAGAAATGTGCGAGCAATTAGTTCAACTCGGCAGGACAGTTATTCATTGTGGTATTGTACCAACTCCTACTGTACAGTTTATGATTCATAATACAGAAGCAGTTGGAGGTTTTATAGTGACAGCTAGTCATAATCCAATAGAGTGGAATGGACTAAAATTTATTAGGGAGGATAGTACTTTTTTTCACCCTGATGATTGTAAAAAACTTTTTGAAATTGTTGATAAAGACCCGGCTATTGAATTAGCTAAGGTGCCAGGAATGATTTGGCCAGAGCAGAATGCAGTGCAAAAGCATGTAATCTCTTGTGTTAGTTTAAAGTGTATTATGTTGAATCGTATTCAAAAAAGAAAGTTTAAAGTTATTATTGATTCAGTTAATGGGGCTGGTTCGCATGCACTACCAATAATGTTGCAAGCGTTAGGGTGTGAAGTGATAAAATTAAATTGTGAACCAGATGGGAATTTCAATAGAGGAACTGAGCCATTACCTGAAAACTTAATGGATCTCTGTCAGATGGTTAGAGATCATCATGCTGATGTAGGTTTTGCGATAGACCCAGATGCTGATAGATTAGCAATCGTTAATGAGAAGGGAGAACCTTTAGGAGAGGAATATACAATAGTGTTAGCTGCTGATGGCTATTTAGATGAAACGAATCGGAGTGAAAAATTTGTTCTTAATCTTTCTTCTTCTTTAGCATTAGAGAAACTTGCGGAAATTAAAAAAAGTTCTGTAGTTCGTTCTGCGGTGGGTGAGATAAACGTTGTTAATAAAATGAATGAAGTTAATTCTAATTTTGGAGGAGAAGGGAATGGTGGTGTTATTTTACGTGAATGCCATTTAGGACGTGATTCATTAGTTGGAGTTACAATGATTTTGAACCGGATGTCTCAATCAAATGATCCATTGAGCGTAATACATCAATCGTTACCTCAGTTTAAAATTGTAAAAGACAAACTAAGCCTTGAAAGCATAGATGCTGATGAAATTATAACAAAAGCAATAGAGCTTTTTAAAAGTGCAGAAAAAAATACTTTAGATGGAATAAAATTTACTTGGGATGATAGTTGGATACATCTTCGTAAATCTAACACAGAACCAATAATGCGGATTTATGCCGAGGCTCCTGATGAACTTCGAGCAATAAAATTAGTAGATAAGATAAAGAATCTTATTTGAATGAAAAGTTTAGCCCATTTTATTGATCACACAAACCTAAGCCCTGTTGCACAGGAGAGAGATATTAAGGTGTTGTGTGATGAAGCTATTAAATATGATTTTGTTTCTGTGTGTTTAAATCCTGTTTATGTTCCAATTGCAAAATCGTTTTTGAAAAATAAAAACATAAGGGTTTGTTCTGTTGTTGGTTTTCCTCTTGGCGCTGACTCAGCGGAAATGAAATATGCAGAAGCACGATTTTTAATTTTTAATGGTGTCGATGAAATAGATATGGTAATGAATATTGGTTCTTTGAAAGAGAAAAGAACTAATATTGTTAAAAATGAAATAAAAAAAGTGGTTGATGCTGCAGAGGGAAAGATTGTAAAAGTAATTATAGAGACTTCTTTATTAGATAATGATGAAAAAATTTTAGCTAGTAATTTAGTAGAAGATTGTGGCGCAAATTTTGTTAAAACTTCTACTGGGTTTTCTGATGGTGGTGCAACTATTGAAGACGTAAAATTAATAAAAAAAGCTGTTGGTAGCCAGATAGGTGTTAAAGCTAGTGGGGGTATAAAAACAAAGGCATCAGCTATTTCATTTATTGAGGCTGGCGCTGATCGTATTGGGACTAGCAGCGGGGTGAAAATAATTTCATGAATGATACAGTTGTGCTAAAACGTGGTACAGAATTAGAATTAGATATTCAATCCTTAGCTTATGGTGGAATGGGTGTAGCAAAGATTGATAATTTTGTAATATTTGTAAAAAATGCAATTCCAGGGCAAAAAGTATTTGCCTATGTATACAAAAAGAGGAAGGGATACGCCGAGGCGAGTGTAAAAGAGGTCCTTAAAGAATCTGAATATGCTGAAAAAGTTCACTGTAATCATTATTACATATGTAGCAAACTTCAAAGTCTATCATACGATCAGCAAATAATTGAAAAAGCGAATCAGGTCGAAGATACTTTTCGAAGATTAGGGGGTTTTTTAAAATTCTCTTTAGATAATACGGTAATTGCGAAACAAATTTTTAATTATCGTAATAAAATGGAGTTTACTTTTTCACCACATAGATGGGTACTTGATAGTGAACCAGAAGGTGTGGATCGTTCTTTTGCGTTGGGTTTACATATGACTGGTAGGTATGATAAAATACTTGATATTCATAGCTGTCACATACAGCCAAAAATTGGTGATCGGATATTATCGATTGCAAGAGATGTTTGTTTAAAAAACCCTCAACTTAGACCATATGATCCTAAAACACATATTGGTTTTTTACGTTTTTTGATGATTCGATATGGCTTTAATACTCCTGATCTCATGGTAAATATAGTTACCTCTTATAATGATATGAATAAACTATCTCCACTTACCGATAGGTTATTAGAAGAAGTACCAGAGATTACCTCCATGGTTAATAATGTTAACACACGTAAAGCAGATGTAGCTTTTGGTGAGTATGAAACATTATTATATGGGAACCCATACATTCATGAAAAGTTAGGTGATTTAACTTATGAAATCTCTGCTAATTCTTTTTTTCAGACAAATACATTACAAGGAGAAGTCCTTTACAAAGAGGTAGAAAAATTAATTGATTTTAAAGGTGATGAAATAGTTTATGATTTATATTGTGGCACTGGAACTATAGGTTTATTTCTAGCGCAAAATGCAAAAGAGGTTTACGGGTTTGAAGTGATTAGATCTGCATTAGAAGATGCTGAAAAGAATGCTGATTTTAATAACATAGAAAATGTTCAATTTTTAAAAGCAAATCTTGATACTTATTTTAAATCTGGTCAACTTCCAAAAAAGATACCAAGACCAGATGTAGTTATTGTAGACCCTCCTCGAGCAGGAATGCATCCAGATATGACGCAATATTTACCGAAGTTGAAAGCAAAAAAAATAGTTTATGTATCATGTAATCCAACGACTCAGGCTAGAGATGCGAAGATATTACATGATAAAGGATACAAAATAAATAAAGCTGTTATGGTTGATATGTTTCCTCATACTCCACATATTGAAAATATAGTATTATTTTCTAAGTAAAGCTTTTGAAAAACGTGATTTTGGTATTGCTTTATCAAACTCAACTTCATCAATAATCCACTCGGTACCTTTGCTATTTCTTTTTAGCTCATCCTTGTATCTGAATTTTGAGGGAAACCAACGATCCTGTATTTTTTTAAAATAACTTAATGTAGAGGTTTTTAATAGTTTTCCACTTTTAGCATACAGCTCTTCTTTCACAGGGAGAAAATATTCTTTATCTATCCAAGACTTTCGTTTTGGGTATGGAAGACCTTTTACTTTTGCCTCCATAGTTATAACCCAATGATCTCTATCAGCTATTATTTCTGACCCAGATATATTTGCTTCATAAATTTCTCCCATAGGGCGATCTTCCATCATATCATTGTAAGACATATCTGAACCCATAACAGACTGACGTAACATATGTCCTGATATTTGAATGACTCGATCTGTTTGTGGTGAATAGGTCCATAGTTTATCATCCAATTTCAACATTTTTGTCCCCGCCTCACGAGCTGGTGAAAGATATTCGGTAAATGATTTGTCTGTTCCGATAACCCAGCTTTTAGATTCAATCGTGCGACTAGATCGTCTTCCATGTACCACCATTTTACTTTTTAAAATTCTACTTTTTGCATTTAAGTTTTTATCCATTTTTGCGATGATTTCATCAACGGTTATATCTTCAGTTTGACCAGTTAGAAATGATAAAGATATAATATATATAAGTATTTTTATCATGCTTCAAGTTCCTTAAATAATTGTGCCATTTCTCGTTTATATATGGCGACTCCGGATAACATAGTCCCTAATACAGTCGCGATTACCCCAGGTATAAAACCGATATAGTACAGATCTGGGGTAATCTGTGCATAGAATATATTTGGCATTACCATTGAGGATGTTGACATAGTTGAAACAACCTCAGAATAATCTATCCCATATTCTTGCACATAATAGGTAAGCATTAGTCCTATGCTTGTTCCAAAAATGGTACCCGTAAAACCAACGATTAATGCTTCAACTATCATGGAACGATAGACGTCACCTTTTGATTCGCCCATTGCAAGACGTAAACCAAATTCACCATGACGTCTAAGCCCATTCATAAGTCCCATATTCCAAAGAACTATCGTAACAATTATTAAAAATACGCCTCCGATTATTAATAAAAATGCATCGACCATATCAACCATAGTACCCATTTGCTGGCTAGAATTACGTAATGCTATCATAACTGGGCTGAATATATCAGAGGTGTCAGAGTGGCTATTATTGTAATCATTACTGATATCTATGGCTTTCTTATCATTATAAAATAGTGAATTGGTAAAACCGAAAATTTCCGAGGCTGCGTTCTCCATATCTAAAGCTTTTCTAGCGCCTGAGATATCAACAAGCATCATTTGCTTATCTGCTTGCCC
Organism: Fidelibacterota bacterium; assembly: GCA_002708715.1. Lineage (GTDB taxonomy): Bacteria > Fidelibacterota > Marinisomatia > Marinisomatales > UBA1611. The sequence goes on from PAPB01000024.1 coordinate 37,818, forward strand.
TTTACGTAAGTCAAATGTTCCCACTACTAAAAAATTATATGTAGTGAACGCGTTATGCATTGTTGTGCCAATGTAGGTTGCTATATCTCCAATAGTAATATTTAGCTTGTTTGCTAGTTTTTCACTTATCAGTACTTCTTCTGAAGTTTTCGGGATTCTACCGTTGACTAGATTATTTTCAAGTTCCCATAGTTCTTTCATTCTTGAATTTTTATTTAGTAAATCAATCCCCATGGCAATAACTGGTCCTTGGTCTTTTGTTTCGCCATTAGAATCTGGCATGTCTAATAGTCCCCCGAAGGTTATTCTGGGGCTCCAAAAATGATCAGGGTATTCTTTATTAAGATTTACTATTATTTGATCAACATCTAAAAGAGCAAGGTCATTTGGAAGCATTTGACTTTCTTCTTTATAAGCACGAGTCACTACTTTTTCATGCCCTGAAATAATTACAGCGGTATCTAAAAATACATTGTTCATACCACCTTTCATGAAACCTATTGCAAAAATAACAATAGTCACAGTTATCGTAATAATGATAACTGGGAATAGGCTACGAGAGCGATCCCGTAGAAGGCCTTTTGTAAGAAACTGTATCATATTCCTGTTTTTCCTCTCAAAGCATCTGTGGGCTTCATTTTAGCAATACGTCTAGATGGTAAATAGCTGACGATAATAACAATTGAAAAAACTAAAATTGTTGTGGTGATGATTAGGCCAAAAGAATAGATGGGCATAAGTCGTTTCGCTATCATAAACCCCATTTCTGTATAGTCCATTGGCATAGGAACACCATGCTTTGCTGTCCACCAAAGGATTATACCAAAGGGGAATACTGTTAATGCTGAGGCTAAAATAGCATTGATCCCACCTTCTAATGTAAAAAGCCCAACTACTTTTGCCCGTGTCATTCCAAGGGCCATTAGTGTTCCAATTTCTTTTCCACGTCTAAAAATAGATAAAACCTGTGCATTAAATATTCCCATGGCTGCTAGTGATAGTAGAATTGTAAACATGATTTGAATACTAGGTTTATCTGCCTCAATAGCTGCTTCAATATCTTGTATCAGATAGTTTACGTCCCGATGAATCCAACCATCAGATTTTTTTACTTTTTTTTCGCCTATTGCATAGGAAACGTATGTGACCTCATCCTTCATGGCTAGCATCTCTTGAGCTTTTTTGATAGGAATCCAAATATGGCCTATATCTAATTTAAAGTTTTCAGTATCCATAATATGAACCACGGTACCTTCATCTGCATCGTAAGTTCCATCAGAGTCTAGCCAGCGAATTGTAAAAGAATCTCCAACGTTTAATTTTGCATTATTTGCCATTCCTTTTCCAATTAATACAGGTATGTTAATATCCTTGTTATTATTTAGGGTATTCGTTGGCATGTTTACAATATTTTGTCCAGGGTCAATTCCTTTCATAATGACAGGCATAATTCGACCATTTGGATAGATCGCTGCTTGGCTTACGAGTATAGGAACTGCTTTATTTTTTTCTACTAAAGAACGGATATCTTGAGGTAGAGTGGAATGAGAATCTTCAAATAATATTGGTTCCATTGGATCATATAGTGGATGCCAATAGGCTCCGCCAGCGATTTCTGTATCAATTGTGACTTGCTTTGCGTGTTGCCGCATTCCATCATACAATCCTGTCATAAAAATAATCATAAAAAACGATATTGCTGTAACGAAGACATTTAAAAAAGTTCTAAGTTTAGCTCCTAATAAATTTTTTAATGCTATTTTAAATAACATTATACATCTTCTTTTTTTATTTTTTTATCATTAATGATATTGCCATCTTCTAAACGAATAATACGTTTTAAATATCCCATGATTTTTTCATCGTGAGTAGCAAACACAAAAGAAGTGTCAAGCTCATTATTAAGTTTCGTTAGTATTCTCATGATGTTGTGAGAGTTTTCTGCATCCAGATTAGCGGTAGGTTCATCAGCCATGACAAGCACTGGCTCATGTACAAGTGCCCTTGCAATAGCAGTTCTCTGACACTCCCCACCACTTAGCATATTAGGTTTGGAGTTGCGTTTATTAGTAAGTCCAACCCATTCGATAGCTTGATTCACTCTTTTTATTCGATTGGCTTGGTCTATTTTGTTGAGTATAAGGGGTAGTTCGATGTTTTCAAAAACAGTATATACTGGTAGCAGGTTATAACTCTGAAAAATAAATCCCATGTATTTTCTCCGCAATTTGGCGCGTTCGTTATGGGTAGTATTATCTAATGACTGATCTAAAACACGTACCGTTCCTTCACTCGCAGAGTCTAGACCTCCTATAATATTCAGCAAGGTCGTTTTTCCTGAGCCTGATGGACCTATAAGACCAGTAAATTCACCTTTGTGAAGTTTGAGATCCACATTTTTTAAGGCAGTAAAAAAATCTCCACCTACTGGAAAACGTTTTACTAGATTTTGTATTGAGATGACAGTATTGCTCTCCATATTATTTCCTTAGTGATTGTAGATGAACATAAATTGTATGCCCGCACCAAATCCAGAGAGTGATTTTGGGAGCGCATTTTCTGGTATATTATATTGATTTCTTTTTGGATTTAGTGAAAGTATCATATTTAAACTATAGCTATCAAAAGTACTACTCCATCGAAAATAATGATAGGATTTTTCTTCTGACCAATCAAATTGAGATATATACATAGCCGCATGCATGATACCAATAGGGAAACTTGCCATGATCCCAGAGTAGTTTTGGGTTTCATTTTTTGTTGATATAGACATCGTCTCTGCCATTATTAAAATTCCATTAGCCACGGGTAATGTATAGTCCGCTCCTATTGATGATAATAGAATTTCTTCATTTTTTGATTTAATCAGTGCACTTTCATTCCAAAAACCAATAAATCCATCATATCTGTAGTCAATAGCTGTTCTTGTATGGGAGTTATTAATAGGGACGCCTGGTTGCCCAATCATTTTTTTTGAATTTAAAGGATCTAGATGTAATGTGAAACCAAATTCACCAAAAGACGAAGAGATTTCGGCTCTCCCACCATAAGATTGAGTGTCTAATTCATTTTGTATAAACCAGGACCATACTGAAATATTATTTGATGGGAACCATTTAAGTCTAAATGCTTCTACACCATTAGTTTCACCAGCTGGATCTTTTACGTCAAAAGTGTCAAACCAAGAAAGAGGACGAAGAATCTGGGTTGGGCCAAATATAATTTTTTGTAGTCCAAGTCTAGCCTCTAATTTTTCGTTTGAATAGCGTGCCCAAAGGCGATAAGGTTTTTCAATTGTGTTGTAAAGTGAGTCTCCCGAGTAATCTTTTTGTAGTCGATAACCCCATTCAAAATCTAATAAACCCTGAGTTGGCATTTCTTTTTTTAGGGAAAGAGTGGGGATATAGCCGATAATTGATTGATATTTTGACCAATTTTTTGGGATATTATTTCCAGTCATAGCCCCGATTGTCAACATTCCTTTTGTTGAAAACTGGGCGCAGATAATTGCAGAATTCAAAATTAATCCAAATATTATGTATTTAGAACCATGCATAAGTAGATATTATAAAAATTTAAAATTGAATATTATTTTTTGTTTGTATTTGGCAATACTAAACAAAGAGCTGGTAATAGTGTAAGGTCGCAGATTAGGGCAGTTCCGATCATTGCAGATGAAAGTAGTCCAAATTGATAGGTAGGTAGGAATGCCGATAGTAATAGAACAGAAAAACCTGTGACAAGAACGGATGTAGTAATTAACAAGGCTGAACCTGTATTCATAATGGTTGCTTTAATTGCATTTGTTCGATTTTGCCCCATACGTAGTTCTTTTCTGTAGCGAAGTAGAAAGTGCAAACTGTCATCAACTGCAATCCCAAGAGCAACAGCAAATGTCATCGCAGTTGGAGGACGAATTGATATCCCCATCCATGCTAAAATCCCGAGCACTGTAAATATAGGAATAAGGTTTGTTATGAGACTTGCAAAAAGAATAGAGTTAGCTCGAAACATAAATGCCATTATAATGCTGATTAAAATCAAAGCGAGTCCCAGACTATTGATAAGCGATTGAACAAGATAGTCATTTGTTTTTAATGCAACTACAGTTGTTCCCGTATACTCGAGATCAATATAATTAGAGAACACTTTTGAAATTGAATCTAGTTTAGAATAAATAATTTTCATTTCATCAGAAGTCTTATCCTCGATAAGTCCTGTTATTCTCAAAATAGTCTGCTTATCATTTACAAGCTTCATTTGTTGATTTGACTGATTTTTTACAATTTGCTTGATAAGTTGTTCATCATTTATTTTTTCAAGGTTTTTTGAATATATTCTTTTTGCAGATGCAATGAGGTTGTTTATTGAAAAGAACCGGCTGTTTTTCAATTCTGATTTAAGAAGAGTTTCAACTTCTTTGGATATTTCCAAAATTTTTTGATTAAGTACCGAAGTATTTTTATCATTTCTTTGCTCATTTATTTTTATTAAAACTTCAAAAGGTAAAACTCCTCCGAAATATTTTTCTGTGAGTTTAAGGTCTTGATATAATTTGTTTTTTGGTCTTAGATCATCCATTAAAGATGAATTTGTGGATATATCTTTTATTTTGTAAGTACATGTAATCACAATTACGCTAGGTATTAAAATAAACATCCAGGGATTTTTTGGGATGGAATTGGATAACCAAGAAAGAACAGGCAGAAAAAAATCTTTCTTTTTTACATGGAAATTTTTAGAAAAAATTATTCCAGAAGGAACAACCAATATAGAAACTAACCAAGCAATCATAACTCCAATAGAGATCTCCATTCCAAATTCTTGAACAATTTTAATTGATGTTGTCATCAAGGCTAAAAACCCAATTGAAGTAGTTATGCTTGTTAAAAATATGACCCTAGACATTTGAGACATGGTTTGGAACATTGCCTTCTTGGGATTAGAAGGGTTCATTAAGAAGTTTTCTCTAAATCTAGCTTGAATATGTATGGCATCTCCTATCCCAATAATAAAAAGAAGTGTAGGAACAATATAGGTCATAATATTTATTTCTAATCCTGTTAAACCCATAATCCCGAGGAGCCAAATAACTGTTATTAAAACTGTAAGCATTGGTAAAAAAACGTATACCCAGTTTCTAAAAACAAATGTTAGAATTGAGATCAATAGAAAAGCTATTGGTGGTAAAAATAGAAAATTATCTCTAAGCATATAACGAACATATTCGCTTCGCAAAACAGATACTCCTGAAAATGTCCATTCCGCGAATTGATCTGTGGTTAATTGTTTTATTTCTTCAACTAGAGCAGTTCGGTTTTTATGATTATTTGCATTATCTTTAAGAGAAACTATTATTGCCCCATATTGCAAATCTTTTGATAGTACTCGTGATCCAATCGATGGATCCTGCTGGATATATTTTAATTTTTCCGTAATATGTTTTTCATTCCAATTATAGGAGTTGTTATAGAAATCTCCTAGCCATGCATTTTCGTCAACATCACTAAGAGTGAAAATGGAGGCAATACTTTCCACTCCATTTAACGACTCGATTTTATAGGTTAAATCTTCTAGCTCGATATATAAATTTTTTTCATAAACATTATATGGTTTATAGATAATAGTTATTACATTATCTTCTCTTCCAAATGTATCTCTAAAAGAAAAATATTTTTCTACGTTGGGATCATTTTTGGAAAATAAATGTTCAATGGAGAAATCAATCTTTAGTTTTGGAATAGATAGTGCCAGAACTATGGTAATAACAAATACAATAGACAGAGTGATTTTGGGATGATCAATAACAGAATGGAAAAATCGATTTAACATATTTTAAATTGAATTTTTTATTATGAATAAGGTATTTTTTAAAAAGAATTATTTAAAAAGATTTTTTAGACCATAAACTAAAAAGTTCTAGCAGTTTAAATGTTATTGGACCCGGAAAACCTTTATTAATTATAATTGAATTTACCTTTGTAACAGGAATAATTCCTGATCCGCTATTTGTTAAGAATAATTCATCTACCCGATTAATATCAAATATATTAAGCTTCCCATAATGAATAGGGATCGGTGAGTTCTTAATTATTGTTTTTCTTGTTATTCCAGGGAGCACATTATTCTTCCGGGTGAATAGGGAATTAGAGATCACCCAAAAAATGTTACTTCGGCTACCTTCTAAAATATTATTTTTTTTATCTAGCAATATTGCTTCAAAGCAGTTCTTCCTCTTTGCTATTTCATATGCATTTAAGCAGCCTTTATAATCAGTTGTTTTAATGTGAGGAGAGTCTCTTGTATAAGAAATAGTTAACGTATCCACACCTTTATAGATTTTTTTATCAAGATTTAAAGAGGTAGAATAAATAATAACCTTATTTTGTGTGACAATAATGCGTGCTCTTTGATTTTCATCATGGAAATGATTTATAACTATATTTATCATGTTTTTAATTTCTTGCTTTGAATAAATTATTTTTAAATTTATTCTTTGAGCAGAATTAAAAAGTCGGTCCAAGTGTGGTTCTAGTAAAATAGGTTTATAGTTTTTAGTTCGAAATGTTTCATATAATCCATAGGAAAAGCCAAAAGAATCTGTCCCAGGTTGAAGTTCATCATCATTAAATGATTCCCAGTTTCCATTTATCAGTGCTTTAATCATCAACTCTAAATAAAAAAAATGTTAGTATTTTAATTTTTAGTAACCTTCCCATCTGTTTTTAGTTTTTTGTTTCGTTTCCATTCAGACTTAGCGTAAAGCAACAAGGGGAATCCAATAAACATACAAAAAATACCCTGTATGAGAAATCTAAAATCAATTCTAACAAAAAACACAAACAGTAAAAATAATGCAAATAAAGTTAATAGAGTACCACAGCCTATTAAAAATCCAAAGGTAGTCATTCGTTTATTATATAATTTTTTATCTATAATCTCTTTTGGTGTATCTGATTCTATTTCATCTTTTGAGGGAAGTGCATTAGTATTCGTTTTATTCAGTTTATTGTGTAGTAAAGACAATTCCTTAAAAGAGTGTTTTATATCATTCATATCCTTTATGTTGTGATTAATAATCCTATATTTTATTAAAATTGAATTATTATCAAATTTCCATGTCCAATTAGGATTTTTAATTATTTGTTTACGAATATTTTTGTTAAATAGTGCTCTAATTTTTGCTTGGTCTTCTCCAGCTAAATCAAATTTTTTTGAAAATTCTTCATCAGAAATAAAATTAATATCATCGGGGTTAGGGGATATGCTGTCTATCCATTCATGTATTGGGTCAACGCTGCATTTTGGAAAGTTAAGAGTATCTGATTTAAAATGAATAACACGATAGTAGGTGGAATTATTTTTTCCTTTTGGGATTCGTTGCGTTCCAATCATTATATATGGCTTAACGGAATCTTTAGTGCATAAAATATTTATTAGGGTTTGTCTTGAAAAAATTGCTCCATAGAAACACCTTAGGATTGAGTCAGGTTTTATTTTTTTATCAGAGTTCCATATATCATTTTCTAGTTTCCCAATATCATTTGCATAGGGGGTGTAATAATCTCTAACTTTTTTTTGGTAAACTAACCAAGAAAAAAAATTTAAATTTTTTTGTGGCGCTACCGTTCTATTATCTAAATCCAGATCATTCGCAATAGACTCCAGTTCTCTATATCTTTTTTCTTTTCTTTCTTTTGGATCGAAATAACCATTTATAAGCCATTGGGGAATAATAATTAATAAAAGTGTGATATGCGATAGAATAAATATTGCAGGAATAAAAAGTATCCAGAAATTAAGATCGCTTAAGATCTGTCCATGTGATGATAGAAACATAAATTATATCCTATGCACTGGTTATTCAATATTACGAAACATCTAAGAAAATATTCTATTTGCGATAGTTTTTATTATTAATGATCTTTCGAATGTATGAACATTTGAAATGTTGTAAAATATTGACCAATATTTCAACATGATATCTTATTTAATACTTAATAAATATGTCTAGACAAAAATTAGAAAAGACCTATAATCCTGAACCAGTTGAAAAAAAATGGTATAAGCATTGGCTTTCTAAAGATTATTTTTCTGCAGATTCAAAATCAAGCAAAGAGGCCTATACGATTGTTATCCCGCCTCCAAATGTAACTGGTATGTTAACGGTGGGTCATGTTTTGAATAATACAATACAAGATATTTTAATTCGAAAAGCAAGGATGGAGGGAAAAGAAGCGTGTTGGATCCCAGGCACAGATCATGCTTCTATTGCAACTGAAACGAAAGTTGTTGAAATGCTTCAGGGCAAAGGGATTAATAAAAAAGATTTATCTCGAGAAGAATTTTTAGAACATGCCTGGGACTGGAAAGAAAAATATGGTGGTATTATTATTGAGCAACTTAAAAGGCTTGGTTGTTCATGCGATTGGGATAAAGAAATTTTTACGATGGATGATGATTATAATCAAGCGGTGTTAACTGCTTTTGTTAAATTATATGAAAAAGGTTTTATCTATAAAGGTTATAGGTTAGTTAATTGGTGTCCTATTTCTAAATCGGCGATTAGTGATGAAGAGGTAATTCACAAAGAAAAAAATGGTTCTCTTTGGTATTTTCGTTATCCAATAAAAAATTCAAATGAATATGTAGTTGTAGTTACGACAAGGCCCGAAACGATGCTTGGAGATACTGCTGTAGCAATTAATCCCGATGATGATAGATATCAGCATTTGATAGGAGAGAATATTATCCTTCCTTTTGTTAAAAGAGAGATTCCTATTATCGCAGATAAATATGTTGATCCTGAATTTGGTACAGGGTGTGTTAAGATTACTCCTGCGCATGATCCAAATGATTTTTTAATTGGTGAAAGGCATAACCTTGAGTTTATAAATATTATGAAAGAAGATGCTTCAATGAATTCGAATGTGCCAGAAAAATATGTAGGGATGTCACGTGAGCAAGCTCGCAAAGCGATTGTAAAAGATTTTGAATTAAATGGTCTCTTAGAGAAAAAAGAAGATTATCAAACAAAAGTAGGATACTCAGAACGAGGTCAAGTGCCTATTGAATTTTATATGTCTGAGCAATGGTTCATGAAAATGGATGAGCTTATAAAGCCAGCTATAGATGCGGTAAGCAATGGAAAAATTAACTTTCATCCGAAGCATTGGACTAAAACCTATAATCATTGGATGTCAAATATCAAAGATTGGTGTATTAGTCGTCAGTTATTGTGGGGGCATCAAATACCTGTTTGGTATCACAAAGATGATAAAACAAAAATACATGTTTCTATTGATGAGCCAAATGATTCTGAAAATTGGATTCGTGATAAAGATGTTCTTGATACTTGGGCAAGTTCCTGGCTCTGGCCAATGGGGGTGCATTCCTGGCCTAATACGGATGAAAGTTTGGAAAAGTTTTACCCTACTAATACTTTAGTTACTGGACCAGACATCATATTTTTTTGGGTAGCTAGAATGATAATGTCAGGATATGAATTTATGGGCGAATTACCATTTAAAGATGTTTATTTCACCTCTATCCTTAGAGATGAGACTGGAAAAAAATTAAGCAAATCTCTTGGCAATTCTCCTAATCCACTTGATTTGTTTGATGAATATGGAACTGATGCTGTTCGTTTTGGAGTTATGTTAATGGCGCCACAAGGCTTAGATGTACTTTTTTCAAAAGAAAGGCTTGAAATTGGGCGAAATTTTATGAACAAACTTTGGAATGCTTGTAGATTTTTGCAGATGAATATGCCTGACCAAGATTTTCCTAATGTGGAATTAGATCATAAAAATATAGACCTACCTGAGCAATGGATTTTGAGCAGGCTCTCAAAGACGATTAATGATTACAATAACCATTTAGACAGGTTTCATTTTAATGAAGCTGCTAAATCTTTATATGATTTTACATGGAATGATTTTTGTGATTGGTATGTAGAAATAGCAAAAACTCGATTTTATGGTAATGATGATAAAAAGGCTGATATGGCAAGATCAATTTCGCTTGAGTGTGTTCGTACGGTTTTAATATTATTGCATCCATTTTCACCTTTTATTACAGAAGAACTTTGGTCTTATTTTAGAAATAAAGATTCAAGTGACATTATTATTTCTGAGTGGAAAAAAACTGGCGGTTGTGAAAATATGGTTGCTGAAAAAAATATGGGTATTTTAAAAGATATTATAATAGCCATTAGATCTGTTCGAAGTCGGATGAATGTGGCTCCATCGAAGTATTCAGATTTAGTAATACAATGCAAAGATAATGAACAAGTGTTTTTGAATAATCATATAGATTTACTTAAATCTTTAGGAAGAATTGATGAGGTTTCAATGGGTTCGGCTATTGATAAGCCAACACAATCTGCAACAATAATATCGGGTGGTATGGAGTTGTATATTCCACTTGGAGGTTTAGTAAATTTGGAAGAGGAAAAAACTAGGATGGAAAAAAGAATTATAGATATTAATAGATTATTATCAAGTATCGATTCAAAATTATCCAATGAAAATTTTTTAAAAAGAGCTCCAGAATCTGTTGTCGAAAGAGAACGATCTAATAAAGAAAAGTTGAATGAAGAATTCAAAAAAATCACTAAAAATATGGAGATGATTCAATGAAAATAATTTACATCTCATTTTTATTTATCATTTTTCTTTGCGCTCAATCTCAAAATGCTACTCTTACAATTTATAAAGATGGGACTGCCCTAGTGAAACAGCCAGTGGGTTGGACAACAAAACCTGGATATAACTATATAACATGGAATAAGCTTCCTAATGGTATTGATCGTGATACACCATTCTTAAATCTTTCTGGAGCTGATATTGTTTCTCAACGTTTTAATGATGATGTTTTTTCGGGGGCTGAGTATTTTAATGGACTGCGTGGTAAACAAATCCAGGTAAAGCCCAGAGACGGAAAGCTTATAAAAGGTACCCTTTTAGAAATTACTAAAGAGTCTATTACATTATCGCGGCAATCCGCAGGAATAATTTCTTTTAATAGAAGTGAAATTCAATCTCTTGGCACTAAATCTCAAAAAGAAAATCCAACTTTTAATCCGTATCTTTCATGGAAATTAAAATCTAAAGGGAATAGTGATGTATCTGGTGAACTGGTATATAAATCTAGTAATTTTTTATGGACTACAGTTTATCGATTAAAAATGTTAAATGAAGAGAAAGGTGAATTAATCGCTGAGGCAGTTATTTCAAATAGTTCTAATATGGATTTTGAAAATGTCAGTTTGCAATTAGTTGAAGGTAATTTAAATAAGATTAATACTAGACGGCCAAAGCCTGATTCAGTAAATAGACCCTTAAAAATGTCTATGCAGAATGATGCAATGCAAAATATGGATAAGAATGAATTGGGAGATTATCATATTTATTCTTTAAATGATAAACATAATCTTGGGGCGAAAGAGAGTATAACAGTAAGGATGTATGGACCATTAGAAGTTGGTTATAATAAAAAATATGTTTTTGAAAATAGTGAAAGAAGACAAAAAGAAGAGCCTTTAGAAGTTCAGCTTACGATGCAAAACACAGAATCAAATGGTCTTGGAATTTCCTTGCCTGGGGGGAAAGTAGAAATTTATTCCTCTACTGGATCAACAGGTCTAGAGTATATAGGTGCAGATAGAATGGGTCAAGTTCCAAAAGGAAGGTCTACTACTTTAATTTCAGGAAGAGCTTTTGATGTAGTTGGTAATCGAAAAGTTCTTAATTATGATAGGCAAAGAAAAAGTGAAGAGGCCGTTATTGAGATTAAGGTTACCAATGCAAGAAATGAAGAAGTTGAGATATTGCTTGTTGAACATATTAATGGAGACTGGATAATTAAAGATCCTTCTTTAAATTATCAAAAGAAAGATGCCTCCACAATTCATTTTGTTTTTAAAGTCCAGGCAAGTGAGACAAAAAGCGTTTATTATACTTATCGAAAAGAGTGGAAATAATCCACTAAAGGTATAAAACATTGGAGCTTTCTTCCCCTCTTTCCATTGTTAAAGGTTTGGGACCTGCAAGGGAGAAGGTTTTAAATGAGCAAGGTCTTTTCACTGTAAGTGATATTCTATATTATTTCCCCAGAAGACACTTAGATCGAACAGTATTAACCGCAATAAAAAAATTAGAAAAAGGAAATATTGTAAATATAATTGCTTCAGTAGAGACTTATGGAGAAAGATCTATACGTCGAGGTAAAATTTTTCAGGTAATAGTTTCAGATGGAACTGGTTTATTGACATTGTCTTGGTTTAATGGTGTACGTTATATAAAAAATATGATTAAGAAAGGCCAAAGATTAGCAATTTTTGGTAAAGTTGATTGGTATAAGGGCTTTACTATTACCCATCCTGAATTTGAAATATTAGATGATACTGATGATGTTAGTATATTGGGAGGGGTGATACCTATTTATCCGTTAACAAAAGAATTCCATTCTGTGGGCTTAGAACAACGGAGATTAAGGAGTATTATAAAGAAGGTTCTTGAATCTAAGTTATTAATTCCTGAAATATTTTCTCAATTAGCATTAAATAAATTAAATTTAATTCCTCTAGAAAAAGCTTTAAATCTTATTCATTTTTCGGAAAATATTGGTGAGTTAGATTTGGCTATCAGAAGGTTAAAGTTTGATGAGCACTTTTTTTTACAATTACTTGTTGCGCTAAAAAAAAATGAAATCAAATCTAATGGAACAAAGGCCTTATCTGATATTGGTCCATATTTTAAAAAGATTTCTAAAAGTCTCGATTTTGAATTAACAAATGCTCAAAAAAGAGTAATTCAAGACATTCATAAAGATTTAAAATTTTCGCGACCCATGAATCGGTTGATCCAAGGTGATGTAGGTTGTGGAAAAACTGTAATCGCAATTTTAATTGCGGCATTAGCTATTGGTAATAATGTGCAAGTGGCGGTTTTGGTGCCGACAGAAATATTAGCTGTTCAACATTTTTTATCATTTAAAAGTGAATTTGATAAAGTTAATATTGCTTGTTCTCTTTTAGTGGGAAAAATGAAAAAAATTGAAAGAGAACCGATTCTAAATGGATTGAAAACGGGAAGAGTATCGGCGGTAATTGGTACCCATGCGTTAATTCAGAAGGATGTGAATTTTAAAAATTTAGGATTGGTGATCATTGATGAACAACACCGTTTTGGTGTAAATCAGCGCGCCCAGATTTTAAAAAAAGGTTTTAATCCACATTTAATGTCTATGACAGCAACACCTATCCCTAGAACCCTCGCTATAACTTATCATGGGGATATGGATTTATCTATAATTGATGAATTACCTTCTAATAGATTGCCTGTTAAGACAAAAGTAGTAGACCCAATGAGAATGAAAAAAGTTTATGATTTTATAAAAGACAAAATATCATTAGGGAAACAATGTATTATTGTGTATCCATTAGTAGAAGAATCAGAAAAGTCTGATCTGGCAGCATCAGTAGAAGCATATGAGATATTATCAAATTCTCATTTTTTAAATATTCATGTTGGACTTTTGCATGGTAAAATGAAAACTAATGAGAAAGAAAATATTATTCGACAGTTTAAGGATAATAAAATAAAAATTCTTGTATCTACCACTGTAGTTGAAGTTGGTCTTGATATTCCTAATGCAACTATTATGCTTGTAGAGCATGCCGAAAGATTTGGGTTAACTCAGTTACACCAATTAAGAGGTAGAGTGGGGAGAGGATCCGAAAAGAGTTATTGTATATTAGTTAAGAGAAATATTACTGATGTTTCTCAAACACGACTTGCAATAATGGAGCAAACAAATGATGGATTTGAAATTGCTGACGCAGATTTACAGCTTAGGGGTCCAGGAGAGTTTTTTGGTTTAAGGCAATCTGGTTTTGTTCAATATAAGATAGCAAATCTAGCCACAGATGGAGAAATAATTCGAGAAGCTAGACAATTTGCATTTGACTTAGTTAAAGCAGATCCAAATCTTCAAAGTCAATCAAATAAAGAGATTAGGAAAATATTTAAAAATAATTACGCAGATCAGATAAAAAATTTAAAATTAATTTAATTAATACTCGTTTTCTATAGATACTGATAGAACTAAATTTGCCGGTTTGTGATTTTAGATAAATAACTTTTAATGATTATGGCAAAAACTTTTTTAGATAAAGATGAAAATTTATTTTCTTATATTGTTGATACCTTTAGATCTAGTGCAAGTATTTCAATGGGGAAGATGAAAAATCCTGTAACAAATAAAACAGATATTAATCTTGACCAGGCTAAGTATTACATGGATTTATTGAATATGTTACAAAGAAAAACAAAGAATAATTTAACAGATTATGAGGAACAAATGCTCATTAATACCGTTAGTGAATTAAAGATGAATTTTATTGAGGTAAAAAACTCTGTAGATAATATTAATTCTTCTTTAGAAAATTGAATAAATAAAAAGAAAAAAATAAAATGATTCATCCAAATTATATTTCTATCAATCGAGTTTTTGCTGGGATAACTTTTTTAATATCTTTCATTGTTTACTTTGATACGATGGCGCCTACTGTCTCCTATTGGGATTGCGGTGAATTTATTGCTGTTTCATATACTCTTGGAGTACCTCATCCACCAGGAAGTCCTCTGTTTTTATTATTAGGGCGGATAGCATCTATGTTGCCTATTAGTGAAGATATAGCATTTCGAGTAAATCTTATGTCTCCATTAGTAAGTGCATTTGCTGTAATGTTTTTATATCTAATTATTGTTAAGGTGGTGAATCATTGGCGTGGAAAAATTGAATCCACTACTGATGCATTGATATCATTTGGCGCTGGAGTTGTAGGGTCATTGACATTTGCTTTTACTGATAGCCATTGGTTTAATGCCGTTGAGGCGGAAGTCTATGCTTTTAGCACATTTTTTACGGCAATAGTTGTTTGGCTTATATTGATTTGGAGTGAAAAAGCAGATAATAGAGGTCATGAGAGATATATATTAATAATTGCATATATGATAGGCCTTGCGACGGGTTTGCATTTGCTTAATTTGCTTACATTGCCTTTTGTAGCTTTAATAATTTATTTTAGAAAATATAATTTTGAGTGGATTTCTTTTGGAATTATGGTTGTTCTTACAGGACTTGTTTTTTTTATAATTCATAATGTAATCATAAAAGGAATGCCTAAAATAGCTGATTCTATTGGAGTGCTGTCAACAGGTTTATTAATTATTGCGGTTTTTGCGGGGATGGTCTGGGCTATTATAAATCAAAAGCAGTTGATGTCAGTTTTATTAACATCTTTGGTTTTAGTACTCATTGGTTATTCAACTTATGCATTAATATTTATTAGGTCTAATCAAGACCCTGGCATTGATGAAAATGACCCTGAAACCGTTGAAGCATTTATTTCCTATTTAGAGCGAGAACAGTATGGAGATGTTGGTCTTTTCCCTCGTCGTTTTAAAGGTATTAAACCGATACATGAAGTAGTAGGTTATCCAGAGGGGCCAGGAAGAAAATTTTCACCTAAGCAAGAAAGTGATTATAGAAGCCATCAAGCAGGAAAACAATGGGCTTTCTTTTGGGATTACCAAGTTCGGAAAATGTATAATCGTTATTTTTTATGGCAGTTCGCTGGTCGTGGTCCATCCGCAGAATCAGGAGTAATATCAATGGGGGCAAATAACAGAGAAGATGGAATTGATATAACGCAATTTGGTTTGCCACTTGCATTTATTCTTGGAGTAATAGGTATGTTGTATCATGGATACCGTGATGAAAAAATGGCATTCTCTGTAATGGCGTTATTTATAATGACTGGATATGCAATAATATTATACCTTAACCAAGATAATCCCCAACCAAGAGAAAGAGATTACTCATATGTTGGTAGCTTTTTTGCTTTTTCTATTTGGATAGGTGCAGGTACTGCTGCAATTAGTGAATGGATTAGTAAAAGTTTAGAAAATAAAGACTTAAGTAAAAGACTAATTATTATAGCTTTAGTTTTGCAAATTGTTTTTGTGCCAACTGTAATGGCTAGAGCTAATTATCATTCACATGATAGATCAGGGAATTTTGTGGCATGGGACTATAGTTATAATATCCTTCAGTCCTGTGGACCAAATGGAATTATTTTTACTAATGGTGATAATGATACATTTCCATTGTGGTATTTACAAGAGGTCGAAAAAGTAAGGACGGATGTGGCGGTTGTAAATTTAAGTTTGTTAAATACTCCATGGTATATAAAACAGTGGAGAGATAAAAGACCTAAGCAAACCAAATTTATAAATCTGAGTGATCCTCAAATTGATAAGCTTACATCTACTCTTCAGCAATGGAAAACAAGAACAGTTCAAGTTCCTGTGTATAATGACCCAGAAAATAAAGAAGGATATATAGAGTGGGAGATGAAGCCAACATATGCGGGACAAGCATTGCGAGTTCAAGATATGATGATTATGAAAATTATTGATGATGCTGCTTGGAGAGTCCCAATATATTTTGCTGTAACTGTTTCTCAACAGAATCGAATTGGGCTAGATCAATATTTAGATATGCAGGGTCTTACTTTTCAATTGAAAAGTCATAAAACAAAACCTGTGGATACAGAAAAAATGTTTGCAAATCTTATGACTGATATTGGTGAAAAAGATTGGTCAATTAATTTTGATCATGACGAATTTTATGATTATAATAAAGAAATAAAACAAGATAAACTAGAACAAGACAATGGCTATATAAATTGGTCAAGAGATTATCAGCCTGGCTATATGTTTCGCAATTTGGGAAATGAAAAAATATTTTATAATAAACAGACAAAACGATTACTCCAGAACTATCGTAGTGCCTATATGCAATTAGCTGTAACCTATTATATGGAGTATCAGAGAAAAGATAAAAAGAAAAAAAATAGGTCTGATTCAGATTTAAATGATTTAAAAAATAAGATAATTCAAGTTTTAGATAAAATGGAAAAAAATATTCCTTCGAATGTCATTCCAATTCAATCTGAAGATTTACATTATCAGGTTGCTAGGATTTATGGTGATCTTGAAGATACAGGCGCTATGCGAAAGATACTTGAAAATTTAGTAAGTCGTATTAATGGCCGGCCTCTAAATAGAGTTGAATATGCAAACACATTTTATAAAGAATTAGGTGATACTGAAAAAGCTATTAATATTCTTGAAGATATGCGTGGTGATTATTTAAGGAAAGAGAGTATGGTAAGTGTGCGTGGATTTAGTAAAGAAACTGTAAAAAAAGGTGAATGGTCAAGATGGCAAAAAGCATATCCTGAAATAATTTCTTCTTTAGTTTATATTTACAGAGAAAATAATCAATTAACGGATGCTGAAATTATATTATCTGAATGGGTTAATCGTAACCCAAGTGATGGGAATGCTAAAAAAATATTGGAAGAGGTTCGCTCCGGCGAATAAAATTTGGCTAAATATGATGTGAAAGTTTCAATTATTATTCCGCATTGGAATGGTATTGAAACACTCTCAGAATGTATTAAATCAATTTTAAAAACACAGTTTGACTCTTATGAAATTATAGTAGTTGATAATGCTTCTACTGATGGTAGTCAGGATTGGATAAAAGAAGAATACCCTCAAATTATATTAATAGAAAATGATAAAAATTATGGCTATGCAGGAGGTTGTAATCGCGGTGCTGATTATGCTAATGGTGAGTTTATTATTTTTCTCAATAATGATACAATACAAGATCCTGAATGGATAAAATATCTTATCAATCTTGTTGAAACAAATAAAAATATCGCGGCCGCTCAACCTAAAGTTTTAAATTATTTTAATAAAAATATTTTTGATTATGCAGGAGGATCTGGAGGACATATGGATGTGTTTTGTTTCCCTTTTGCTCGTGGAAGAATTTTTTTAAATCAAGAAATTGATCTTGGCCAATATAATGATTCTAGGCAGTGTTTTTGGGCATCAGGAACAGCTTTTTTAATTAGAAAAGAGTTATTCCTTAAAGCTGGCAAGTTTGATGAAGTGTTTTTTTCACATATGGAAGAGATAGACTTGTGTTGGCGTTTACGGGCAATGGGATTTCAGATATGGGTTGCTCCTAAATCAATAGTATACCATAAGAATGCATTATCAATGCCAATGCATAGTCATAAAAAATATTACCTTAACCATCGTAACTCTTTGCTAATGCTTTTTGGTAATTATTCTTTTATAAATACTATTTTAATAGGTACAGTTAGAATAATCTTAGAGTATGTTGCTTTTTTTTATTCTATTTTTAAGTTTGATTGGAATCATGCTTCTGCAATTATCAGATCATTATGTTGGATAGCATTTCATCCACATATTATTTTAAAAAAGCGTTCTAGATTTAAAATGATACGTAAGGAAAAAGATAACAATCTTTTTAAGAATTTTTTTAAAAATTCTATTGTTTATAATTATTATATAAAAGGTAAAAAAACTTATTTAGAGATAGAGTCTATTGATTCTTGATATACATCTCTTCTATCTGGGTCTAAGTTTTTCATATCTTCTAATAATTCTCGTTGACCGAGCATCTCTAATAGGTGTGTAATTTCTTCAGAATGAATTTTTAAAAAAAATTGTGTATGACTATCTCTACCAATATCTTGGAAAGATTGTTCAAGTCCATCTAGCATGATATTTAATTCTTTAAGGACTTCATCCACATTCCCATCTTTAAATAAATCTAAAGATATATACCATGCAAGCCGAGCTTTGCGAAGACCCATATTGCGATTAAGATTATCAACAAGTGTGATTCGAAATCCCCATCCTTTTTTATAATCTGAAGATGATCCTCTTAGAGCTATATCGCGAGCAAGCTCTAGAGATTCATTCCCACCATTGAATTCATATGTGTCTATTTCTCCAGCTAAAATTAAATAAGCATAGTATGCTAAAAATCCAGTAACTGGTTCAAAAAGTACAGGGTCATAATATAGGCTACTTCCAGAGTTATAATAGAACTGAACACTTTTATCAAAATATCTTAAATCTTGTCCATTTGAAAACAGTGCCTGACAGTTATAAATTGTTTCACTACCTTTTTGGGTAACACCTTCAAATATTATTTGTACATATAATTTAATATCTAAATCATTATAGCGATCATCCCAGGTTGTATTTACAAAAAAATTAGTTATGTCATTTTTTAAATTTATCAGTTCATGCTTTTCATCGCTTCTTAATAGTCGATCATCTAATGTAACATCAACTGAAAGAAATTGACCGAAAAGAATATTGGTATAAATAATTGTGATTATGAAGGATGTGGTGATTTTTAACATGATAAGAAATTGAACAAAACGTTTTTACTTTACAAGGTGTTTGTTTTTAATGTATAAAAGTAATTTAGAGTATGGAAAACATAAAATATTTACTTGATTTAGATAAATATAAATCTGTTAAGTCAATTTTATTTATTGCAGGGGAATTAGGTAAAAAAGAAAATATTGATATATATGTAGTTGGAGGTTTTGTACGTGATCTGTTAATGGATAATAATATAAATGATATTGATATTATGGTAGTAGGGGATGGTATTGGTTTTGCAAAAAAATTAGCGTTAAAACTAGGACAAAAAAAGATTGTTCCATTTCCAAAATTTGGGACTGCAATTATTCCAAATAAAAATATAAATGTTGAGATAGCAAGTGCTCGGACTGAATCATATTTGAATGATTCAAGAAAGCCAACAAAAGTTGTTTATACAGATTTAAAAGGAGATTTATGTCGCAGAGATTTTACAATAAATGCTATGGCAATGGATATCCATCCTACATATTTTGGGAATTTAACTGATTTATTTAATGGGAAAATTGATATTAATAAAAAGATTATTAAAACCCCATTAGATCCAGATGAAACCTTTTCAGAAGATCCTCTGAGGATGATGCGAGCAGCTTATTTTTCTTCTAAACTCGATTTTAAAATAGAACAATCTTTGCTTGATTCTATAAAAAGAACTTCTCATAGAATTGAAATTGTATCAAGTGAACGGATACGAGATGAGTTTATAAAAATATTAAAAACAAACAAACCATCAATTGGTATTATTATATTGCAAAAATCAGGATTGCTTAAATATATATTCCCAGAAATTGATATTATGTATGGAATGGATCAGACCTCTGAATGGCATCATAAAGATATATTTACACACACACTACAAGTGGTAGATAATGCTGCTAGATTAACTAAAAAAATGGAAATTCGTTTTGCTGCATTAGTGCATGATATTGCTAAACCGCAGACTAGAAGAATTGATAAAAATAAAGGATATACTTTTCATGGGCATGATGCTGTCGGAGAGAAGATGATTGATAAAATTGCAGTGAGAATGAAGCTTCCAAATGCATTAAAATTTTATTTAAAAAAACTTACGTTGTTACATTTGCGTCCTATTGCTCTTGTAAAAGATATTGTAACTGATTCCGCAGTAAGGCGATTAATGGTTGCCGCTGGTGAGGATTTAGATGATTTGATGATTCTTTGTCGAGCTGATATAACTACAAAAAATTCAAAACGAGTAAAAAAGTATTTAAAAAACTTTGAAAATGTAGAACAAAAAATGAATAGTGTATTAGAAAAAGATTCTATGAAAGCTTTTCAATCACCCGTTAGAGGTAATAAGATTATGGAAATTTGTGGTATTGGTGAAGGGCCTAGTATTGGTCAAATTAAGAAAAATATTGAAGAAGCTATTTTAAATGGAGATATTCAAAATAATTATGAAGATGCGTTAGAATATTTGAATAAAATAAAAGAAAATTTCCTAGAAAAACCCAACTAAATTTTTGTTTAATTAAAGTCTTATTAAGGATCAATGAAACTTCCCAATAAATATATTGTATACAGTTGATGAAAAATATTGTTTTTATAATTTTTATTTTATTTCAATATTTATTTGGACAAGATTATAGCTTAAATGATTGTATCCAAACTGCATTAGGTCAGAAGAAAACAATTCTTTCTGCAACCCTTGAGGTAGCATCAGCTGAAAAAGCTGTAAAAGCTTCTTACAGTGGAATCTTACCTTCTATACAGGCAATAAGTGGAGTAGCGCAAAATCGTTTTCCTGAAAGACAAGCTATTTCATATGATTTTAGCAGTCTTACAGATTTTAATTTTTTGGATCCACAGATACCTTCAGATACTTCAGTCTCAAGTAGCTTTAATAATTTATCGGCAGGTTTATCATTAAATCAGTTAGTGTATGATGGCGGTAGGTCAAAGGTTCAAATACAACAGGCACGAGTCAATTTAGACATAGCACATTTTAATGAAAGATTAATAAAGACAAATGTCATTCAAAAAGTAATTCAATCCTATTACAATCTTTTGCAAGCTCAAAAATTATATGATGTGGCAGAAAAAAACTTAGAAATGTCCAAGGGTCAGGTTTCTCTCGTAGAAAAACAATTTGAACTAGGTGTAGTTAAAAAAACCGATCTTTTAAAAGCAAATGTAGCGTACGGTCAGGCTCGCGTTGATGCGCTTAATAAAAAGGTTAATTATGAGAACAATAGAAGAGTCTTATTCAATGATATGGGCTTGCAAGACTTTGGACAAAAAATCACTGCTATGGATGACAAATGGGTTGCCCCAACAATACCTACAAAAACTGAAATTTTAAAATTTTTAAAGGATAAGAATCCTTCTATAGCTATTTCAAAACAACAGATTAAAGTTCGAGACTTATCTATTAAGCTAGCCAAAGGTCTAAGGATGCCACTTATAAACACTTCTATTAATTACTCAGCAAATGGTGAAAATTCGGAAAAATTAATTGATTCTTTTCAGGATGATTGGTCTTTGGGATTTAATTTATCTTTTAGCATCCCTATTTATTCTGGTAATAGTTTATCAATTCAACACCAACAGACCTTGCTATCTAAGCAGCAATCTGAATATTCTTATATTACTCTTTTAAATGATTTACGTGTCCAGGCAGAATTAATTCGTGAAACTTTGACAAATTATACGGAAATAATTCCCATTAATCAGGAAATTGTTTTATCCGCTGAGGAAGACTTAAAGCTTGTCACAGAACGGTATAGTCTTGGATCTGCTACAATATTAGAAGTGTTAGATGCACAGGTATCTCTAATGCGTTCAAAATCATCTCTTATTAATATCATTCATGATGCCAGAATTCAGGAGGCGAGTTTAAATGCGCTACTAGGTGTTTTGGATGGCAAATACCAATAGAAGAAAATAATATGTTTAAAATACTAAAAAAGAAAAAAGTTTGGATTCCTGCATTAATTATTTTGATTTTAATAGTTTGGTTTTTTATGACAAAATCAGGGTCTGATGATATAACCTTTGTTGATGCTGAAAAAGTTGAATTAAGAAAAATCGTGCAAAAAATAAATGCGAGCGGAAAAATTCAGCCTGAGGAATCAGTTCAAATAACCTCCACAATTACTGGTTGGATAACAGAGATTACTGTTATGGAAGGAGATACTGTAGAACCAGGTCAGCACTTGATCAGTATTGATGAAAAACAAATTAGACCTCGCTATAATAATGCACTTTCCCAAGTTAAATCATCGGAAGCAAATCTTAAAAAAGTAAAAGCGCAGATGGATCGTACTAAGTCTCTATTCTCCAAGAAGCTTATATCACAGCAAGAACAAGAGCAAGTAGAAGCATCTTTCCAGATTGCACTTAGCCAGGCAGAGCAGGCAAATGCAAATTTATTATCTGCTGAAGATGAGCTTTCAAAAACACGCTTAACTGCACCCAAATTTGGGATTGTTACAAGTATTACAAAGGAAGAAGGAGAAATGGCTGTTGGAGGAATGTTTAATCCTGGTGTTTTAATGACGATAGCAGATTTAAGTAGAATGGAAGTTGAGGTTGATGTAAATGAAAATGATGTCGTTAATATCACTATTGGAGATACAACAGAAATTGAAATAGACGCTTATCCAGATACAATGTTTTTTGGAATTGTTAGTGAAATTGCACATACAGCTCAATCAATGAATATGGGCTCACAGCAACAGGTCACAAATTTTAAAGTAAAAGTTAAAATGATCACAGTGCCTGATAGGATTCGTCCTGGTATGAGTAGTACGGTAAATATTATTACTGAAACCATCAAAAATGCTTTATCTATTCCAATTCAGGCTCTTACGTCTAGGCCTGAAAACTATAAAGACAAAGGTGATTCTGATAAAAAACAAAATAAGTGGGAAAAAGATGATGATGATATATCATTTAAAAAAATCAAACCAATTGATGTGGTTTTTGTTTTGAAGGATGAGTTTGGAGATAATAAAGTAGAAGAAGGAAAAAAATATGCATTAGTTAAACCAATTAAAGTTGGTATTTCTGGTGAAAATTATTATGAAGTGAAATCAGGGATAGCGAATAATGATATGATTGTAATTGGTGGTTATAGAGTTTTAAGTAAAGATTTGAATCATGGAGATTTAGTTAAAATGAAAAATCAAAAAGTGCAATCTGTAAATGAAGAGTAGAGGTGTCTTTTATAAATAGGAGATTGTTTTGGTTTTAATTGCACTTAATAATATTTATAAAATTTATAATGTAGGCGGTGAAGAGGTTCGAGCTTTAGATGGTATTAATTTAGAAATTAAGGAAAATGAATATTTAGCAATCATGGGTCCATCTGGATCAGGTAAGTCTACCTTAATGAATATGATTGGTTGTTTAGATACTCCTTCTTCAGGAGTCTATCAATTTGAGGGTGAAATGGTACAGGAAATGGATGACGACCAGCTAGCATCTATAAGAAATCGGAAGATAGGCTTTGTTTTTCAAACATTCAACTTATTACCTAAAGCAACCGCACAGCATAATGTTGAAATTCCACTTATTTATGGTAATATAAGAAAAAATGAAAGAATAAAAATGGCCTCAAAAGCTTTGATAGATGTTGGTTTGGCAGATCGTATGCATCATAAACCAAATGAGTTATCTGGGGGGCAGAGACAAAGAGTTGCTATTGCTCGCGCACTAGTAAATAGTCCTTCTATCATTTTGGCTGATGAGCCCACAGGTAACTTAGATTCAAAAAGTGGTCATGAAATTATGGGGATACTTGATCAATTACATCAACGAGGGAATACAATTATTCTTGTTACTCATGAAGATAACATCGCACAGCATGCGCATCGAGTTATTAGATTATTTGATGGGAAAATCACAGAAGATTCGAAAGTCAAAAGCGAATGATTTTATTATTTATAGAAAATTTATTTATTTCGTTATCATCTGTTTTTGCAAACAAAACTAGATCCATATTAACGGCTCTTGGTATTATAATTGGAGTTGTATCTGTTACAATGATGGGAACCCTTATTTCAGGGCTCGATAAAACATTTGAGAATAGTATGTCTTGGCTTGGAAAGGATATTTTATACGTTAGCCGTTATGAATGGTTTGGAGATATGGAGTGGTGGGAAGTAAGAAATAGGCCAAGAATAAGGCCAGAGTATGTTGATAAAATAAAGGTAAGATCAAAATACGCGCTTGCAGTAGCGCCTGTTATGCAGCGCGGAGCATCTCTTTCTTATGGAGAAAAAGAAACTAGAACAGAAATATTTGGGACAAATGAAGATTATATGGAAACAATAACAACAAATATTGTTCAGGGTAGATTCTTTTCTAAAAATGAAGATAGATCAGGCTCAAGAGTAACCGTAATTGGAGATGGAATTAAAGAAGCATTTTTTGGAGATCAAGATCCAATTGGTAAATACATTAAAATAGATAATATTAAATTCCGCGTGATAGGTGTTTTAGAGAAACAGGGAAAATTTTTGGGATTATTTAGTGTCGATAAACAGGCAATTCTTCCTATTGGAGCCTATAATAGAATTTTTTCAAAAAGAGGGTGGATGAGATTAAGTATTAAAATTCCAGAAAATAAAATAGAGGAAGGTTTAGATGAAATTTCCTCCGTGATGCGACATATTCGAGGCTTAAAACCAAATCAAAAAAATGATTTTGCTATTAATCAGACGAAGGCTTTTGAAAAAAATTACAATACTTTGAAATTAGCAATAGGTGGAACAGGAACTTTTATTACCCTTTTATCTCTAATTGTAGGTGGTATTGGAGTGATGAATATTATGTTCGTCTCTGTAAAAGAAAGAACAAGAGAGATAGGTGTTCGTAAAGCTATTGGCGCAACGAAAGGAATGATTTTAGGGCAATTCCTAATGGAAGCAGTTTTGATTTGTTTAATAGCTGGACTAATAGGTTTATTAATATCTTATATATTTAGTATTCTTTTAAACAAAATTTTTCCATCTACCATGGATATATGGTTGGCAACATTTTCAATTTTAATGAGTATTGTTGTTGGTGTTGTTTCAGGATTGATACCATCATATCGAGCTGCGAATCTTGATCCCATAGACTCTTTAAGGTACGAATGATATGGGTTCAAGAAGTATAAAAAATATTGTAACAGAAAGTTTTTGGATGGCTATTGATGCAATTCGCAAAAATAAACTTCGATCAAGCTTAACATTGTTAGGAATTAGCATAGGTGTATTTTCGGTAATAGGTGTTATGACAGCAATCCGGACTCTTGAATCTTCAGTTGCTTCAGGTCTTAATGTATTTGCCACTAATACTTTTGTTATTCAAAAATATCCTGAAATATCATTTGGAGATAACAGGAAATATAGAAAAAGAAAAAATATTGATTTTTCTCAATATCAAAAATTAAAAGCACGATCAACCCTCCCTATTTTAGTTAGTGTACTTGAAGGTAAATCAGTAAGAAATGTAAAATATAAAGATAAAGTTGTAAAGAACTATGTAAGCCTTATTGGAGGCGATGATGGTACCATTAGGTTTTACAATACATATCTTTCAGACGGTAGAAATTTTATTGATGATGATATTCATTTCGGAAGAAATGTATGTATTTTAGGAATGGATGTTGTAGATCGGCTATTTCCTTTTGAAGACCCTATTAGTAAAAAAATAAAAATCGAGGGTCTTGACTATTTCGTTGTCGGTGTAACAGAAAGACAGGGTGAAGCTTTTGGTGAAAGCAAAGATAATTTTATTGCCATTCCTATATCAACCTTTTTAAAAAGATTCTCAGATCGATGGACAACTTTAAGTATACATGTGGAATCTTCATCAGAAAGTACTTTTGAAAAAACTAAAGATGAAGCTATTGGGCTTATGAGGTCTATTCGAAAGGTGAATCCTGAAGAAGAAAATGATTTTGAAGTAGTGACTAATACAGAAATGATTGAGCAATTTTCTGGATTTACAAGTGGGATAAAACTTTTTGCTTTGTGTGTTAGTGTCATTGCTTTAGTTGTTGCTGGGATCGGGATAATGAACATAATGCTAGTTTCTGTAACCGAACGTATTAAAGAGATTGGTATCCGTAAGGCAATTGGAGCCACAAAAAAAGATATTTTAACTCAATTTTTAATGGAAGCGATATTCCTAAGTGAATTTGGTGGCGTTGTAGGAATTGTTTTGGGAATTGCTGGAGGGAATATTGTTTCAATAATATTTAATATTCCAGCTGTTATTCCTATAGATTGGACCATTATTGGATTGATCGTTTGTTCAGTTATTGGTATTGGTTTTGGTATATATCCAGCATGGAGGGCTGCACAATTAGACCCTATTGAATCATTAAGATTTGAATAAAATTCAGCTTTAATTCTAATATATCATACTATTCTTTTATTTCTGGTATAGGTAATTTTTACGATATCATGAATATCGGAATAATACCAGCTCGTCTTGATTCGAAACGTTTTCCAAAAAAAATATTAGAGCCTATAAATGGTAAACCAATGATTGCGAATACTGTTGAAAGGACATTAATGTCAAAAAAACTTGAGCGAGTGATTCTTGCAATTGATTCAGAAGAGACAAAGCATGCTTTAAGAGATTTTAATTTTGAAATTGTTATGACCTCTTCTGAGCATCAATCAGGAACAGATAGGATTGCGGAAGTTGCTTGTGATTTTGAAGATCTGGATATCATCATAAATATACAAGGAGATGAACCTTTAATTGATCCCAAAGTAATTGATTCTTTAGTAAGTAAACTTGAAGATCCGAATGTTGATTTTGCCACGGTCTTAAGTACCAATTTAACTACAAGTGATTTTTTAGATCCAAATGTTGTTAAAGCCATTATTAATGAAAAGCAGGAAGCTATAGAATTTAAACGGAATATTGATGATTTCGAAATTGGTGGAGTATATCGCCATGTTGGTTTATATGGTTATACAAAAAAAATGCTTATGAGGTTTACAGCGCTTGCACAATCACAAAATGAAATAGCTCAAAAATTAGAGCAATTAAGAGCCCTTGATAATAATATTACTATAGATGTTATAATCGATTCTTGTAATAGTTTATCTGTTGATACTAAAGAAGATTTTGAAAAAATTACTAAGTTAGTTGATTCTATATCTGAAATTGAATTAATTGAGGACGGCTATGAAGAGCAATAATAATCATATTAAATATATTTTTGTTGTTGGCGGAGTTATGTCAGGCCTAGGCAAAGGTATAGCAGCAGCATCTATTGGATATTTATTAAAACAGGCTGGAGTAAGAGTAACAATTCTTAAGTTAGATCCCTACTTAAACGTAGATCCTGGCACCATGAATCCCTATCAGCATGGAGAGGTATTTGTTTTAGATGATGGATCTGAAACAGATCTAGATTTAGGTCATTATGAACGGTTTATTGATGTAAATATGACTAAAGATAATAATGCAACAGCAGGTCAGATTTATAGTACGGTTTTAGACAGGGAGAGAAAAGGTGCATATCTTGGTGATACTGTTCAGGTAATACCTCATGTAACAGATGAGATCAAAAATAGAATTCAGCGTGTTAATGCGAAAAATCAATACGATGTTATCATATGTGAAGTTGGTGGGACTGTTGGAGATATTGAAAGTTTACCTTTTATGGAGTCTATACGTCAGCTTTCTATAGAAGTTGGATATCATAATCACATGTTGGTACATGTTACCTTATTGCCTTATGTAAGAGCTAGTGGAGAATTAAAATCGAAGCCAACACAGCATTCGGTAATGAAACTTCGAGAGATTGGCCTTTCTCCAGATATGATTTTATGTAGGTCTGAGTTTCCAATTGAACAATCTGTGAGAGATAAGATTGCACTGTTTTGTAATGTTCCACCAAATCATGTTATTGAAGGTAGAGATGTCTCTAGTATATATGAAGTGCCTTTAGCTATATACAAACAAAATGCTGGTCATTTGATAAAAGATCGTTTAAAAATAAATAAAACACCTCAACTTGGTGCTTTAAGAAAGTTTATTAAAAATTTTAATAATCCTAAGTTTGATGTTACGATAGCAATGTGTGGAAAGTATACTGAGCTTATTGATTCATATAAAAGTGTAATGGAAGCATTTGTACATGCTGGAGTAGAGAATAAGGCAAGGGTAAACATAAAATGGGTTCAAGCAGAAAAAATTAAAAATGAAAAATCTATTAAAAAGCTTTTTTCTAATATTAACGGCGTTTTAATTCTACCAGGATTTGGTGCTCGTGGTTCTGAAGGTAAAATTCGAATTGCAAAATTTTCTCGTGAAAACAAAATCCCATTTTTAGGTATATGCCTAGGTTTGCAGTGTGCTGTAATTGAATTTGCACGTAATGTATGTAATATGGAAGGTGCAGATTCAACAGAGTTTAATAAGCGTACAAAATTTCCAGTGATTGATTTGATGGAGTCTCAGCGTGCAATAAAAATTAAAGGTGGAACTATGAGGCTTGGAGCCTATGATTGTGAAATAAAGACAGGAACAAAGACATATGCTGCGTATAGAAAAAAAAGAATTACCGAAAGACATAGACATAGATATGAGGTTAACAATCGCTATAAAAAGAAGCTCGAAAAAAATGGTTTAATATTTTCTGGAGTTAATAAAGATCTAGGAGTTGTAGAAGCTATAGAAATTAAAGGTCATCCTTGGTATATAGCAGGTCAATTTCATCCAGAGCTGAAGAGTAGAGTTAATAAGGCCCATCCACTTTTTAGAGAATTTGTTAAAGCTGCGGTGAAAACTTTATGATGAAAAATGTTATTGTTGAAAAAGTTAGTTTTGGTGGTGATTCTTTAGGTTTAATTATGGGTCCTTGTGTTATTGAGAGTAGAGATCATTCAATGATTATGGCTGAATCTCTTTTTGAAATAACAAATCGTCTTGGTTTAAATATGATTTTTAAAAGTTCATTTGATAAGGCTAATAGATCTTCTATTTCTTCTTTTAGAGGATTAGGTATTGATGAAGGGTTAAAAGTTCTTGAGGATGTGAAAAGAGAAATAGGGTGTCCTATATTGACTGATATTCATGAATCCTCGCAAGCAAAATATGTGTCTGAAATAGTAGATATTATTCAAATACCTGCATTCTTATGTCGTCAAACTGATTTGCTACGATCATCTGCCGAAACAGGTAGACCAGTAAATGTAAAAAAAGGGCAGTTTTTATCACCTTGGGATATGAAAAACGTAGTAACAAAATTAAAAGAATTTGGATGCGAGAATATTCTATTAACTGATCGTGGAACACAATTTGGTTATAACAATCTTGTTGGCGATATGAGGGCAATTCCGATCATGCAAGATTTTGGATATCCAGTTATTTTTGATGCAACTCATAGTGCTCAGTTACCAGGTGGGAATGGTTTAACTTCTTCAGGCATGCGCGATATGATCCCTACTTTAGCAAAATCAGCAGTAGCAGCTGGTTGCAATGGTCTTTTTATGGAAGTTCATAATAATGTAAAGTCGGCAAAATCTGATGCTGCAACACAATGGCCTTTGTCAGAACTCGAATCTTTATTGGTAACTCTTAAAAAAATTCGGGAGGTTTTATGAGTCCTGATATAAAAAATTTAAAGATGTTGATTTCGGATGTAGATGGTGTTTGGACTGACGGTACATTTTATAAAGGTACTGATGGCCAGGAATTTAAAAAGTTCAATGTTAATGATGGAGTAGGTGTTGCTATGGCTAGAGCTGCAAATTTAAAAATTGCTTTAATATCTGGAAGACACTCTGAAGCAACTAAATATCGTGCTCAAGAATTAAAAATTGATGATGTTTATAATGGAGGACTTAATAAAATTCCAGCGTATGAGGAATTGAAAGAGAAATATGACTTTATTGATTCTGAAATAGCATATATAGGAGATGATCTTATTGATATACCTATAATGAGCAAAGTAGGATTTCCAATCGCAGTAGAAAATGCAATAACAAAAGTAAAGAATATATCAGTATATACGACAAAGGTATCAGGAGGCTATGGGGCTTTCCGAGAAGCAGTTACTTGGATACTTGAGAAACAAGATCGATTGGATGATGTGATAAGAATTATGAAAGAAAAAATACTAAATAATTAATTATATGGTGCATTTGTTATCTATTTGTATTATGATAATTTTATCTTGTAATAAGGATATAAGTAAAGTTTTACCTTCAAGTGAAGGTTTACCTGACCAAGAGAGTTGGGGAGTTACTATTATATTAACTAATGAGGGTCTTATTCGAGCAAAGGTGATGTCTGGTCATTTAGAAAAATATAATGAAAAGGAATTTATAATATTAGATAGTAGCGTTTTTGTGGATTTTTATGATTTAAAAGAGAACCATACCTCTACCCTTAATTCTGATAAAGCAGAAATAAATGAAAAATCTAATGATATGTTAGCAATGGGAAATGTTATTGCTAAATCAGATAGCGGCATTACTCTTTTTTCAGAAACATTAAAATGGTTAGCAAGGGAAGAGAAATTTATTACAAAAGACAGTCTCATGATTACTACTCTTGATAAGGATACATTATATGGTATTGGGTTTGAATCAAATG
This sequence comes from Fidelibacterota bacterium, assembly GCA_002708715.1. Lineage (GTDB taxonomy): Bacteria > Fidelibacterota > Marinisomatia > Marinisomatales > UBA1611. The sequence continues at coordinate 68,744 of PAPB01000024.1, forward strand.
CAGATTTGAAAAATTGGAAAATTTTAAACCCATCAGGAATTACAGGTGAAAGTTTTTGATAAGAGATAGGCATAATACTCTTCGAGCTGAAGGTTTGCAAAAAATTTATGGCAAGCGGTTGGTTGTTAAGGGTGTGGATATATCAGTAGATCGTGGTGAAATTGTAGGTCTTTTAGGTCCTAACGGAGCTGGGAAGACCACGTCTTTTTATATGATAACGGGAATGATAAAACCTAATAAAGGCCATGTTTTTTTAGATGAATCTGATATTACTAATGATGCAATGTATAAAAGAGCGCGAAAAGGAATTGGATATCTTGCTCAAGAACCATCTATTTTTGGAAAACTTACCGTCGAAGATAATCTAAAATTAGTTTTAGAAATGAGGAAAGATTTAAAACAACAAGATCAAAATAAAAAAATAAAAAATCTCCTTGAAGATTTTTCTATTTTTCATTTATCACAGAGTAAAGGGAATACATTATCTGGTGGTGAACGGCGTAGAGTAGAAATAGCAAGAAGTCTTTGTATGGATCCTGATTTTATTTTATTAGATGAACCTTTTGCAGGTGTTGACCCAATAGCTGTTGAAGAAATTCAAGAGATTGTACATAATCTTAAAGAAAAAGAAATTGGTGTTTTAATTACAGATCATAATGTTAGAGAAACTTTATCAATAACAGATAGATCTTATTTATTATTTGATGGCCAAATATTAAAATCTGGGACTTCTGAATATCTTGCAAGTGATAAGGATGCTAGGAGACTTTACCTTGGGGAAAAATTTAAATTAGATTAATGGCTACTTCATTAAAACAGATACAATCTCAAAAACAAAAACTTGCACCACGACAAGTTTTGAATGCAAGATTACTTCAATTAAATATAGTAAACCTTGAACAAACAATAATAAAAGAATTAGAACAGAATCCAACACTTGAACAAATAGAGTCTATGGAATCACAATCAGATGAGACGGAAGAAAAAAGTATTATCGAAGATATGGATGTTTCTCTTGAGGATATGTATAGTAACGAATCAAATTATTATCTTACTGAAGAGAAAAAAGAGATGCCATTACCAGATCAAAGTACTTTTCTTGAGAAGGTTATTAATCAATTGCAAGATATAAAATTAAATGAAGATGAACGTGAAATTGCAGAAGAAATTATTTGGAATACAAATGAGCGAGGTTATTTAGATACTGATCTTATCTTAATAGCAGATCGTTATAATTTACTTGAAGAAGAAATAGAGCCTGTTCTTTTTAAGGTTCAAAGATTGGAACCTAAAGGCATTGGATCGAGAAATTTAAAAGAATGTCTTATGATTCAATTAGAAGACAAAAAATCATCATTGCCTTATAAGATACTTAATAAATCTTTTGATGATTTTATGCACAAAAGGTATGAAAAAATTAAAGATAAATTAAAATGTTCTAATCAGGATTTACATGAGGCAGTTGAAATTATAGCCAATTTAAATCCTCGACCTGGTGAGGGATATAGAGATAAATTTCAGACTGTGATTCCCGATTTAATCATTAGAGAAGATGGTAGTGATTGGGTTATTACAACAAATGATTCAGGTATTCCAGAATTAAGAATTAGTCATTTTTATGAAAATCAGATACAGAATAATAAGTTTGAAGGAGAAGCGAAAAAGTTTATTAGAGAGAAGATTGATTCTGCAAAATGGTTTATTGAGGCAATTCATCAACGAAGACTAACAATGGTGAATGTTATGTATTCAATTATTAAATTTCAACCAGAATGGTTTAGTGGAAATATGAACTTTCTGCGTCCATTAAAATTGCAAGATGTTGCTGATCATATTAGTATGGATATTTCAACTATTAGTAGGTCTACTAGAGGAAAATTTGTAGATACGCCATATGGTATTTTTGAATTAAAATATTATTTTTCAGATTCTTTAGAATTATCTGATGGTAATATTGTGAGCACGTTTATAATAAAACGAACTTTGGAAAAAATTATATGTTCTGAAGATAAAAGTGCTCCATATAGTGATGATGTTTTAGTAAAAAAGCTTAGCGATAAAGGGTTTCTTATGGCTAGAAGGACTATTGCAAAATATCGTGATCAAATGGGTTATCCTGTTGCACGATTAAGAAAAACAATATAATAAGGAGTATTAAATGTCACCTAGACGCATAATGGTTGGGGATCAAGAAGTTCAGATCCCTGATTTTAATTTTAAATTAACACCAATCATAATTGGCCTTTTTGTTCTTTGGCTTGCAACAGGTGTTTATATTGTTGGTCCTGATGAGGTTGGGGTTGTTCGTACATTTGGAAAATTTACGCGTGTTGTTCAATCAGGGTTAAATTGGAAATTTCCAGCTCCTATAGAGGTTGTTAATACTCCAAAAGTAACAGAAGTAAAACGCATTGAAATAGGTTTCCGTACACTAAAAAATGGACAGTATCGAACAGTAGAAAAAGAAAGTTTAATGCTTACTGGGGATGAAAATATAGTAGATGCTGAAATGATTGTACAATATAAAATCAAAGATCCAGTTTCATATTTATTTAAAATTGTTGGACCTGAGTTAACAGTTCGTGAAGCAGCGGAAGCAAGTTTAAGAACGGTTGTGGGTAGAAATAAAATTGATGAAACATTGACTACAGGAAAATTCACTATTCAAGAAGAAACAAAAACCCAATTACAATTAATCTTAGATATTTATAATTCTGGGATACATGTTGTCGCTGTGCAGTTGCAAGATGTTTCTCCTCCAAAAGAAGTGATTGGTGCTTTTAAAGATGTCGCTTCTGCTAAAGAAGATAAAAATAGAATGATAAATCAAGCTGAAGGATATCGTAATGATGTAATACCAAAAGCACGTGGTGAAGCTGAAGCAATGATTCGTGATGCGGAAGGATTTAAAGAATCTAGAATAAAGAGATCGGAAGGTGATGCGGCCAAGTTCACGACAATTCTAAAAGAATATAGAAAAGCAAAAAATATAACAGAAAAAAGACTGTATTTAGAGACAATGGAAAAAGTACTTCCAGATATTGAAAAAATTATTGTCCCAGATAAGAATAGTGGAAATATGTTAAATCTATTGAATCTTAACACAGGTAAAGATAAGGGAGGGAAAAAATAATGAAAAATTTATCTATAGGATTATTATTTATTTTAATATTTTTTGGTCTTTCAACTATTATTATTGTTGATGAAACTGAGCAGATAGTGATTCTTCAATTTGGAAAACCAATCAAGACATTGAAAGAACCAGGGCTTAATTGGAAACTTCCAGCACCTTTACAAACAGCAAACTCATTTGAGAAAAGATTATTAGAGTACGATGTTCCGCCTGAGGAGATTCTTAGTAGGGATAAAAAATCTTTAATTATTGATAATTATGTCCGTTGGAAGATTGTAGATCCTTTACTTTTTCTTCAAACAGTTGCGGCTGTACCTACGGCAAAAACTAGATTAGATGATATCGTATATTCAGAACTTAGGCAGGAATTAGGTACTCATGATATGGTTGAAATTATTACTGAGAATCGAGAGCTTATAATGGATAAAGTAACAAAAGCTAGTAATGAAGAAACCAGTAAATATGGAATTGAAGTAATTGATGTTCGTATAAGAAGAGTTGATTTGCCTAAAGAGAATGAAGCGTCAATTTATGCTAGGATGGAAGCAGAGCGGAAAAGACAGGCAAATAAATTTAGATCTGAAGGTGAAGAAGAAGCACAAAAAATTAGGGCTGCTACAGATCGTGATAAAACTGTAATTCTTGCTGATGCATATAAAACTTCCCAGAAAATTCGTGGCGAAGGAGAGGCGAAAGCTCTTGATGTTTACGCAACTTCTTTTTCAAAAGATCCTAAATTTTATGAATTTATAAGGACGCTAGAAACATTTGAGAAAGTTATAGATGATAAGACTACGCTTGTTCTGCCAGGTGATTCAAAATTATTTAAAGAATTAATTCAATAGGGTTTATGAAAAAAATAAAATCAACAACTATAGTTGGAGTGCGTCTAAAAGGTAAAGTAGCAATGGCGGGAGATGGTCAGGTAACCTTTGGCGATATGTCTTTTAAACAAAAGGCTGTAAAAGTCCGTGAATTTAATCATCAGCAAAACAAGGTTTTGGGAGGGTTTGCTGGTGCTGCAGCTGATGCACTTACGTTGTTTGAAAAATTTGAGCAAAAGTTAGAACAATTTGAAGGTGATTTAAAAAGAGCTACTGTTGAATTAGCAAAAGATTGGAGATTGGATAAAATGTTAAGGCATCTTGATGCTATGCTTGTTGTAATGGATAAAAGATATAGTTTTATTATTTCTGGTGATGGAAATGTTATTGAACCAGATGGTCCTATTGTATCAATTGGATCAGGAGGAGGCTATGCACACGCAGCGGCGACTGCATTTTTAAAATCAGCTCAATATTCAGCTAAAAAGACTGCACAAGAATCATTAAAAATTGCTTCAAACCTTTGTATTTATACTAATGATTCAATATCTGTAATAGAAATTTGATGAAACAAAGTACACCTAAACAAATTGTAAAAGAATTAGATCGCTATATTATTGGGCAAAAAAATGCAAAAAAAGCAGTTGCTATAGCTCTAAGAAATCGATGGAGAAGACAGCAAGTCGAGGGAAAGCTTCGAGAAGAAATAATGCCCAATAATATTATTATGATTGGATCAACTGGAGTAGGTAAGACTGAGATAGCTCGTAGGCTAGCTGCACTTGCCAATGCTCCATTTATAAAAGTAGAAGCAAGTAAGTTTACAGAGGTCGGGTATGTGGGTAGAGATGTTGAATCCATTGTTAGAGATTTAATGGATACTGCTGTATCCATGGTAGCAAGAGAAAAGGAAGAAGAAGTCGCTGAAATTGCTGAACATTTAGCGAATGAAAGAATAATAGATATTTTATTTCCAGATGGGCCAAAGGGAGACTCTAAACAATCAGAAGAAGCAAAAAAACGTTATGAAAGAACAAGAGAAAGAATTAGAAAAAAATTAAAAAAAGGTGAATTTGAAGAAAAGATTATTGAACTAGAATTAGCAGATGAACCTGCAATAGGTATGCAAGTTTTTGGTCCTATGGGAATGGAAGATATAGGAATGAATATTAAAGATATGCTTTCAGGTGCACTTCCTAAAACAAAACGAACTAAGAAAATGTCAGTTATTGAAGCAAGAGAGGTATTGATAGAGAATGAATCTTCAAAATTAATTGATCAGGATGAAGTATACCGACAGGCGAGAGATAGAACAGAGAATAATGGTATAGTTTTTTTAGATGAAATAGATAAAGTCGTTGGAAGTAATGGAGGCTCAGGGCCTGATGTTAGTAGAGAGGGAGTGCAACGAGATTTATTACCAATTGTAGAAGGAAGCAATGTAAATACAAAATATGGTGTAGTATCAACAGACCATATTTTATTTATTGCTGCAGGGGCTTTTCATGTAAGTGCTCCATCAGATATGATTCCTGAATTACAAGGTCGTTTTCCAATTAGAGTAGAATTAGATAAACTTTCAACAGAGGATTTTGTAAAAATACTTACTCATCCTAGATCAGCATTAATAAAACAATATACTGCATTACTTAGTTCTGAAAATGTAGAGCTAGAATTCAATGATGCTGCTATCAGATCAGTTGCAGAATTAGCATCAAATGTAAATAATAAAATGGAAAATATTGGAGCAAGAAGATTACATACTATTATGTCAACGCTACTTGAGAAACCTTTATTTGAGCATCCAAAGAGAGGACAGAAAAAAATAAAAATAACAGCAAAAATTGTGAAAGAGTCATTAGATGGAATTTTGGAAGATCCAGACTTGAGTCGCTATATACTATGAGGAAATTATATTGAGACATTTTTTACACCTTACAGATTATTCAAATCATGAATTATGGGAATTGTTACATTTAGCAAAAGAATTAAAAATAAAATTTCATAATAAAGAAGATTTTAAACCTTTTAAAGATCGTTCTCTTGCAATGATTTTTGCCAAACCATCTGCTCGAACAAGAGTATCATTTGAAACTGGTTTTGAATGGATGGGGGGTCATGCTCTTTTTCTTGGTCCAAAGGATATTGGAATTGGAAAGCGTGAAGCTATTAAGGATATATCCCGTTTATTTAGTCGTTATAATGATATGATTATGGCTAGGCTTTTTGATCATGCACATATTTTAGAATTAGCAGAGTATTCTGGTATTCCTGTCATTAATGGATTAACTGATTATAATCATCCATGTCAAATATTGGCGGATATAATGACAGTTTGGGAACGAAGGGGGAATTTAGATAATCTAAAAGTTACATATATGGGTGATGGTAATAATATTGTTCATTCATGGTTACAATTAGCTTGCAGATTACCTATGCATTTTGTTTGTTGTAATCCTTCTGGATTTGACCCTGATGATAAAACTGTTCAGATGGTAAATGATTCTAAGATATCAACATATGAATCCTCTAATGACCCTGTATCAGCTGTTATTGGAGCTGATGTAATTTATACCGATGTTTGGGCGTCTATGGGACAAAAAGAAGAGACCGAAGAGCGAACTAAAATTTTTGCTGATTATCAAGTTAATATGGAATTACTTGAGAAATCAGGTAAAGAGACATTTTTTATGCATTGTCTTCCAGCTGAAAGGGGAAGAGAAGTAACGGATGAAGTAATGGAATCAAAAAACTCAATAGTTTTTGATGAAGCTGAGAATCGAATGCACGCACAAAATGCTATTATGGTTTATTTACATGAAAATTAATTTTAATCCAATTTTTTCTTTTTAAAAATTCTATCTGGAATATTTTTATTTATTTTATAATCTAAATAACTAACCGTAATCGATCCTTTTATTACGTCATTGTTAGCACCTAACTCTTTAGTATTCATGAGAGTTTTTACATCTTTTTTTAACCATCCAGCTAACCGAGCATCTTTAATGAAATATTCTACTTTTGATTTTTGAGGCAAATAAAATGCTCCCTCGTATAAATTGTAATTATTTGTTATCTCAAATAATTTTACTGTATCAATCCGACTAGTTACTGTTTTAATTACCCATCTATTTGTATCAATAACAACATCAACTAAAGGATCAAAGGTTAGCTTAGCATATTCGCTTGGAAATTGAGCTTTAAGACTATCTGGAATTAAGGTTCCAGTGATCATCAGACAATGCCCTTCTCTATCAAGAAATTTATTATTTATTTCAAGGTCTTTTAAATTGTCAAAATTATCTTTAGGCGAAGTAAAAATACCCGTATTGGGAAGTATCCCAAATCCTTTAGTGTCTGCTTTAAAATTATTAGGGTATTTATAGTATACTTTATAAGATTTTTTAGGCATTCTTAGACCAGGTACATTAAGCTTAACACTCATTTTTGCTTGAAAATCTCTGACTTTTTCATATTGATTATTCGTTTTATTTATTAATCGTATAATTACTTTATCATCAGCTTTCAATCCTAAAAATAAAAAACTAATTATAAGGGTTATTACAACATTTTTCATTAGTCTGTTATATCCTTTTTGATAAAATGGTTGAACGCCAGTCCTAAAAAAATTACAGTCCAAATAAAACATACAGCTATTAATCTTATAATTGTATCAAAAGGTATGGGATCATGGAAAGCACTTAAATATGAATTTATGTAACCTGTAAAAAGATATGGGTTTAGTATTTCAAAAAATTCAATTGGGATAATTGAAATTGCTGTACCGACAAAAACTGTACTAATAGTAATTATGATGGGTGTAACGCTGTTTTTTGAAATAGTAGATATAAAAAAACATAAAGAGGAGACCGTTAACATGACTACTGTTGACGTAAGGAAAGCAATAAAAAATCGAATTAATGCATCATCTTCTGATAAAAATAATAAACCCATATGAAAAACGGCGAGTTCTCCAGTTCCAAGCCAAATAATACTTATTAAAAGAGCATAGCTGATAAAGAAACCCATCAATATAATAGTGTATCCATAAACAATTATTAGCTTACTCAGGAGTATCTTTGACCTTGGAATAGGACGAGAAAGGTATAATCTAAAAGTTCCTTTAGAGTATTCTCCCGATACGATATCAGCAGCAACGATTGTTGATAAAAAAGGCATATGAGTAATTAATACTGCTATGATTATGTACGTTGCTAGGTAACCATTTATTAAAGATCCTACAAAAAAAAAGGAATCAGATAATTGCCCATAGATGGTTTTTTCTAACATATTCCCACCATTATCAATTGCTCCAACAATGAACGGAATTAAAATTCCGATCAAAATAAACCCAATATACGTACGTTTTCGATAGATTATTTTTTGAAATTCATTGTATACTAAAAATTTAATCATTTGAAAAGATCAGTAAGGTTTGGTTCTTTTGCAATAGAGCGAACGGAAATTTTCTTTGGGAGCAATTGACTTATGGAGTGAATATCTAGATTGGTTTTAATAACAAGCTTTTCGTGTTCCAAAGATATTAGTTTACAAGTATTTGATTGGGTAAGATATTTTTCAATTAATCGAGCATCCTTACCTTTAATTACAATTACGCGGCTCTTATCTAAAAGGTCTTCCATAGAAATATTAAGGATAAGTTTACCTTCCTTTAATATTATAATATCTGAACATAATTCTTCTACATCGTTTAGAATATGGGTACTAACACAAATAGTCTTCCCTTTTTTATGTAATCCTAAAATAGTTTTATTCATTTCTTTAATACCCAAAGGATCAAGCCCATTGTTTGGTTCATCAAGAAAAAGTATGTCGGGATCATGGAGAATTGCTTGAGCAATTCCAAGTCTTTGTTTCATACCATAAGAATAGTCTCCTACTTTCCTGTGGGCATCTTCGATGAGGTTAACATCGGCTAAGACTTTATCTATTGAATTCGGACTACAGTTAGATATTCTAGCTAATAAAGATAAATTTTGATGTGCAGATAAATATTCATAAAATGTTGGATTCTCAATCAAAAAGCCACATTGTTGTAAAAAATATTTTTGATTTAAAGTTACATTTTTATTTTTGAAAAAAATTTCTCCTTTCCAATTTATTATTAAGCCAGAAAGAATACGCATCAAAGTTGATTTTCCACTACCGTTTGGGCCTAACAATCCAAAAATAGAGTTTTCAGGTATGGAAAAAGACACATTATCTAACGCTCTTGTTTTTCCAAAAGTTTTGATAACATGGTTTAATTTAATTAAATCATTATTTTTCATTTAAGATCCATAATTTCAAGTACTCCATTCCCCTGGTAAGTAGTGTCATTTATGGAAATATTTAAATCACTAGCAAATCGGGTGTAGTGAGGGTCAATAGAAGAAAATCTGGAACCTAGTTTTATTATAGGTAAAACCCAGCTTAAATATGAAGGTAATGGAGCTCTTTTAAACATGTCTGCATTATCAATAATATTCTTCCCTTCTATCGTCAATTTTTCTCCATCAATAGTAATCATATCAAGCTTAGAGAAAAGAGGTTCATTTTTTTTATTATATACATTTTCAATTCTGTTTGAATATCTTGTAAATAATCCATCAACACCAAATCTATTCACTATTACTTTGTCTTCATTTGCCATATAGAGAATAGGAATGCTATATCCTCCTCGCTTTTCAGCAGTATTTAATTCAGCAGCTATGACCGTATAGCCATCTGATTCTCCCCGAAACCAAACCCAATTTTCAAACATTTTTTGTAAGGGTGTATTTCCCCAATTATGATCATGGTATCCACTGCCTTGAAGATTTAAGATTTTTTTATTTCGAAAAATTTTTGCTTTTGCTGTACCATTTGGCACAGCAGCGAGCCATGCAAAATAATCATCACCTGCTTGTATAATTCCATCTTGGGGTCTATAGGGTTTTATATTTGAATCTAAATTAATTTGAATTCCAAATCCTTCAAAATCTTCATCAGAAAGATAAATATCATACTCTTCTAGATTCCCTTTAAAATAATTTTTCCCCATTCTAACATGACAGCTGTCTTTTGCAAAAAACACATCCTGCTCTTTAAAAAATTTCATTATGAATAACTCTTCACCATTAGGGCTATTGTAATTCATTCCAATAAAGTAGATGTTCTTTATTGGATGAATTTTGTAAAAGTAACATACAAACAAAGATCCATCATCAAATTTTGCATCAAAATACCACCATTCTAATTCACCATTTTTTCCAGAGGTACGTAACCCATCCTCCCATTTATCTACTATTTCTCCAAGTTCATTTGGTTGATCTAGGGTAAAGTTAGATTGTGAATAGGAGCCAGTATACATTCTCATACAGGAAGAGTTAATAAATATTATAATAAATAAGTAAAATATTTTTATGAAGCAATCCATATTGATTTAGAATCTTTATCAAAAGAAAAATGTATTCTCTTATGCCCACTATGTTCAAGTTGTAACCAATCTAAATTTTGCAAGTAAATCGTTATTCTACAAAAATTTTCATATCCCTTTTTATTGCTTTGTGAGGTAATGCTTTGAGCATTGTGATTAGGTAAATTTGGTTGAAATTGATCAAGTCTTTCTCCAGGAGCAAAAGGACCCATATAGCAGAGTTTGCTTTCTGGTCTCATGAAAGACCATATTTTTTTTAGTCTATTTGAATTTTGGTCTAATTTCGCTATACCTTGCATTCTAATTTGGATTCTTCTTTTTTTATCATAGAAAAGAGCAGAAACATTTTTATTTAATTGAATTTCTTTAATTTTATTACTTCGTAAATCAGTATGGAATGATAAAGTATTTTCATCTTTATTAAGTGCTCTTAGAACCACAGTTCTTAGCTTTGGAATTTCATTATTAATAGTTGCTATGTAGAAGCAATGGTACTCGTGTTTACCGTCCGTAATAGCTTTTTGTAGTTCTGTATATTCTGTTTCAAGAATTGTATCAAGCTTCATTGTATTATTTATATTTTTTTTGACATTTTGAACAAATGTAGGTGCCTCGACCGGCAACCCGAATTTTTATTATATGATTATTGCAATTAAAACATTTTATGTCGCGTTTACCATAAACTTTGAGTTCATTCGTATATTTTCCTGATTTACCATTAACTGAAAAATCTATGATCGTTGTCCCATTTTGTTCAATTGCATTAGTTAAAATGATTTTGATGTTTTTATAAAGATTTTCAATTCGTTTTTTTGGTATTTTGTGTGAAAGAGAATTTGGATGAATTTTACTTTTCCAAAGACTTTCATCAGCGTAAATATTTCCAAGTCCTGCAATCATGGATTGATCTAAAAGCAAAGCTTTAATATTCCTTTTTTTTGATTTAATTAAATTGATAAGAATTTTAGATGTAAAGCTTTTTTCAAGTGGCTCAGGGCCATGTCTTTCATCAATCGGACCTGTATTTTTATATAAATAAATTCTTCCAAATTTACGAACATCATCAAATATTAATTTTCCCCCATTTTTTAAGGTAAAATAAGCAGTTGTATATTTTGACAAAGTCTCATGGTCTCGTAATAGGTATAGTTTACCAGTCATTCTTAGATGAATGGCTATGATATTTTCTGTGAATTTTATAATGATAAATTTTGCCCTTCGGCTTACATCAATTATTCGCCCTCTCTTTATTTTTTGCTGCGCTTTTTCACTGGTAAAATTATGAAATACTTTAGGCCAAACTGGTGTTATAGATTCTACAGTCTTATGAATTAAAATTGGCTTTATTTGATTTACTACTGTTTGTACTTCTGGAAGTTCAGGCATTATATGAAACCTTTAAGAAAATATTTTTTCCATTTTTCCAAGTCATTTGAATTATAAAAACCCCCAATAATGCAATAGTGAAATGACCAAATGTAAAATAGGTTGCTAGAGATATATTATGATATTCAATTGCCCATCCTGCGTAAAGAGAGCTAAGGATAACCATCGCTCTAGTATAAACCCCTAATATAGTTTGAACTCTACCCATTATATAGTTTGGTATGTTTTCCATAAAAATTGTTCGTACAATAATTCGAGCGGAATTGTTATGTAATCCCATTATGAAATAGGCTACACCTGCGAAGTATATATTTGCCATAATCGGAGAAAATAAACACATAAAACCTGCAACAGCATAACAAAACATTAGGTAAGAAGCTTTTCCAAATTTTGATAAGACAATTCCAACTAAAATTGTGGAAAGTAATGCTCCAATTCCATAAAAACCATCCATTATTCCATATCCCAGGCTCCCTTTTTGAAATACTTCTTTTGAAATAGTAATAGTTAGCACAGAAAGAGAACCCCAAATAGCGACATCAGATAATATTGTTGTTAATCCAAGAATTAGTACATCACTTCTTCCTTTTAAATATGAGAACCCTTTAATCATAGATTTATATAAACTTTTTTCTTCAATCGTTGATTTTTTTCTTTGAAAAGGTGCTAGTGATATAAATATCGCAGAAAAAAAATAGGTAATTATATTAACCCAAAGTGCTATTATAGGACTATAAATATGAACGATTACCCCTCCAATACCAGCACCTAATATTGAGCCTACTTGGTAGCTTGCTGAAAGTAATTTGTTAGCATTAAAGTAATCTTTATCTGAAACAAGTTCCTGTACAAATGCTTGAGCTGTAGGCCAGAACAATGAATTTCCCAGACCCATAAAAAGAGCGACTGGATATAAAAGCGAAATTTTAAATCCATGATTTAATAAATAATATAAAAAACTAATAATAACAAACATTCTAAAAATATCTAGGAACACTAATAACCATTTACGATTGACCTTATCAATTATTAACCCAGCAAAAATAGCAAGCAGAAGACCTGGTGCAGTCGCAGATGCCATGATTTTTCCTAAAAGGTATTCCGAACCACTCTCTTCTAATACCATCCAACTAATTGCAATCAGATTAACTCCAAAACCAATGAGTGAGGTAATATTTCCGATAAAAAAAAGTAAAAATGTTTTATTTTTGAGTAATCTAAACATTTTTATAAAACCTTAGAAATAAAAAGCAGGATAAAAATTATTAAGCTAAATAATAATATAATTGGTAGGGCCCATTTGATAAATGTAAAAATAAAGTAATTCAAAATGAATTTAATTTTTTTTTTAATTTTCATTTTTGATATTTTTTTCAGAATAGATGATTATCTTATTTTCAATTGAACTTTTTGAATTTTTATCTAAGGGTATCTTATTATTTGTAACTTTATAAAGAATAGATTTGAATTTTACAGGTTGACTTTTTGATCTATTTAGATTTGTTAGTTTTGTATTATTAAAAAAAATATTTTTTATGAATTTTTGTTTAATCAAGGGGAATTTTATGGTTTCAATACCTACATTATTAATATCAAAACTTCTATAATTGACTTTTTCTATTTCAGATTCAAAAGTACATCCATAAAAAGTAGTATATGTGATTAAGCCATAATTATTTAATTTAATTTTATTTTTTAAAGATGATGCCTTATCAGCGAGTTTATGAATTTTTTCACGAAAAAATGAAAATCCTTCATCATAATAGTTTTTTTTAGAAAAAGACGTAGCTATAAGTTCAGAATTATCAGTAATAATTGGCAAAGAGTGGTTATCAATATTCTTAAAACTATATTCATTGGTATTTAACAAAACTTCAGCAAGGGTACGTTTTGTTGATCTAATATTATCTACTAATAACTCTTTCTCATTTGCAATTAATGAATTTACTTTAATTGATGCATGGAATCCTCTTATTTGCAAGTTTATCATGTATTATAATTATTTGTTAATGAAAGGTGTAAAATTTATTTGAAATAGATATGTTTTGAAACAAAAATTTGAGCGTTTTGAGCGAATTTTATAATTATTTACAATATGATTTATTTAAATCTTATATTGAATGAAAATAGTAAATTTTAATTTAGTTTCATCCTAGGAATATTATCCATTAATATATTACTATTATATCTACAAATTAGATGTAAAATAAAAAATAAGAAAATATTATGCTTACTATACCTTTGTTTCCACTTAATCTTGTCATCCTTCCATACGAATATTTACCTTTACATATTTTTGAACCACGCTATAAAACTATGATAAAGAATTCAATTGAAGAAGATACGCCTTTTGGTATCATCTTAAGTCAAGATGATGAAATGTATTCTAAAGGTTGTAGAGTAAAAGTGACTGAGGTTTATAAAAAATATCATACTGGAGAATATGATATATTGGTAAAAGGCGTTGAACGATTTAAAGTATTTGATACTAAAAAAGATGGTGAAACTGTAATCGGCGAAATAGAATATATTCCATTAATTCAAAATCAAGACAATGCTTTGATTGATTTACTTCAAGATTCCTATCTTAGAGTATTATTAAAACTTGGAATTAATACAGATCTTGAGTTACACATGAAGAAAAAAATATCTTATGAGTTTGTTCAAGGATTTGAATTGCCACTCCAAATAAAGAAAAAATTGATATCAATTGATAATGAGAATAAAAGACTTCATTTTATTAATAATATTTTTGAAAATATTTTAAGCAGTGAATTGAAAATAAAAAATTCTGATCTACCAGAAGCATAATTATTATATATTTTTTTTAATTAATTATGAATAAAAATCAAACGTATTGGTCGGAGAACATTAATCTTATTATCAGATGTTTATCAGTATGGTTTATTGTTTCATATGGCTGCAGTATTATCTTTGTAGAGTATTTGAATGTTATAAGGCTAGGTGGTTATAAATTAGGATTTTGGTTTGCGCAGCAAGGATCGATATATACTTTTGTTGTTTTGATTTTTTATTATGTATACAAGATCGATAAAATTGATCAACGTTATGGGGCCTCTGATGAATAAAATTTTAAAATTTTAATGGGGCTTCAAGCTCTTACATTTTTCATTGTTGGTTTTACGTTTGCTATTTATATAGGTATTGCTTTTTGGGCTCGAGCACGTAGTACAGATGAATTTTATGTAGCTGGTGGTGATATCCATCCTATTGCCAATGGGATGGCAACTGCTGCGGATTGGATGTCAGCTGCATCTTTTATTTCTATGGCAGGTTTGATCGCTTTTTTAGGGTATGGTGGTTCAGTATTTTTAATGGGCTGGACAGGAGGTTATGTTCTTTTAGCGCTCTTACTTGCTCCATATCTTAGAAAACATGGCTCTTTTACCGTTCCTCAGTTTATAAGTGATCGATACTATTCAAAAACAGCGAGAGTAGTTGCAGTTTTGTGTTTAATCATTGCCTCGGTGACATATGTAATTGGACAAATGAAGGGAATTGGTGTTGCATTTTCTAGATTTTTAGAAGTGGATTATGATCAAGGTCTCATGGTTGGAATGGTAATTGTTTTTATTTATGCTGTTATGGGTGGAATGAAAGGGATTACTTATACTCAGATAGCACAGTATGTTATTATGATAATTGCATATACAATTCCTGCTATTTTTATTTCTTTTATGTTAACAGGTAATCCAATTCCACAATTAGGCCTTGGTAGTACAATACAAGATGGTACTTATCTTTTGGATACTTTAGATCAAATAGTAAAAGATCTTGGCTTTAAAGAGTATACAACAAATGCTCGACTTAGTCTTTTTAATATGTTTTTTTATACATTATCACTAATGATTGGTACAGCAGGATTGCCTCATGTTATCATGAGATTTTTTACTGTTCCTTCTGTGAAAGCAGCACGTTTATCTGCTGGATGGGCATTATTGTTTATTGCATTATTATATACTACGGCACCTGCTGTAGCTGCAATGGCTCGATTAAATTTTATGACTACTATAGATCAACCAAATCAGGAAAATAATTTAGCATATGAAAATCGTCCTTCTTGGTTTAGAAATTGGGAAAAAACAGGATTGTTACAGTTCGAAGATAAAAACCAAGATGGATTAATTCAGTATAATGGGAATGAAACAAATGAAATGGTAAAAGTAGATCGAGATATTA
The DNA here is from genome assembly GCA_002708715.1 of Fidelibacterota bacterium. Taxonomy (GTDB): domain Bacteria; phylum Fidelibacterota; class Marinisomatia; order Marinisomatales; family UBA1611. Next base: position 84,705 of record PAPB01000024.1, read on the forward strand.
TGGTTTTAGCAAATCCAGAAATTGCAGGGTTGCCAAACTGGGTCATTGCGTTAGTTGCAGCAGGAGGCCTAGCCGCTGCTTTATCAACTGCTGCTGGATTATTGTTGGCCATATCATCTGCTATTTCTCATGATTTATTAAAAGGTGTGTTTAGGCCAAATATCACAGAAAAAGATGAGTTGAAAGCGAGTCGTATTGCTATGGCTGGTTCTATTGCAGTTGCTGGTTATTTTGGTTTTAATCCACCCGACTTTGCTGCAGGAACGGTGGCTTTAGCTTTTGGTTTAGCTGCATCTTCTATTTTCCCTGCATTAATGATGGGAATTTTTTCTAAAAATATGAATAAAGAGGGTGCAATTGCTGGTATGCTTTCTGGAATTGGAGTTACTCTTTTATATGTATTTCAACATAAAGGAGTTATGTTTATTCAGTCAACTTCTTTTCTTGGTGGTATGGAGCCAAACTGGTTTTTAGGAATCGAACCAAATGCATTTGGAGCTATTGGGGCAATGGTGAATTTTATTGTTGCATATACTGTATCAAAAAATAATGAATCTCCACCAGAAGAGATTAAGGACATGGTTGAACGTATTCGTCTACCATAGATTAATAGTCCATATCCATCCCGCCTCCGCCCATTCCACCGGATCTACCAGAAAAATTTCCTCTGCTCCATTTTTTCTTTTGCTGTTTACCGAAATTATAGTTTAAAACAACAGAAGCATATCGTTTTTGTCTTTGTCGCTCTGCATACATTAATTGCCTATATTTTTCACCTGTTAATGCATTGGTGACTTCGCTGTCTGTATCAATAATAAATTTTCCAGTGTTAAAAATATCATCAATCTTAAAGGTTGCAGATAATCTATTTTGAAGAAAAGATTTTTGGATACCAAGGTTTATTCGATAATTGGCAGGTATTTCTCCAGTTGAAATCTTCATTTTAGCTCTACCATTTCCTGAAAGTTCAAGTCTCGCAATGGTAGGGATATTCAGTGTTAATCTTCCTCCAAATCCAAATCCTCTACTTTTTCCATCACCATCAACGCGTTGTCCTTCTTGAAAAGAGTTCCAGCCCCAACCCCAGACCATAATACTCGCTAGGGGCATAGGTCTATACATAATGTTACCACTGAAATTTTGACTCACTGATTTGTCAGCATTCCCTGCGGTCATTATCTCATATATGGTGGTATCGTATATGGTGGTATCAGGTTCATTCAGTTTTGCAGAGTTAATGAATGTTACATTTTCACGGTCCCACCACATAATCACATCTTTTGTATTTTTATATGAAGTGGATAAATTCAAATTCAATTTTCTTGAATTGTTAGAAAAGGTTAACTCCATAACATCGCTAAATTCTGGTCTTAAGTACGGATTACCACTTCGCAACCTAGTTATGTCTAAAGTATTATCAGGGAATGGGCTAATGGTTCTTCTTCCTGGCCTATTTACTTTTTTGGAGTACCCAAATTGAATAGTTTGCCTATTTGTAAGTTTATAAAGTAAAAAAGCACTAGGATACAACTTAAAATAATTTGGGTCATAAGGTCCCTCTACAATGCCTCTTTCAAAAAGATAGGTAAGAACATTTACTGAGTCATTTGCTGTTAATATTGGTCCTTTCAGATCAGCAAAAGTCTTTACTTGTTCAGCTCTTGCGCCAAATTTAAAACCAAACCTATCAGTCAGTTCATATTGAGTAACCATGTATGCTGCATAAATATCTTCCTCATAGTCGTTCCCATAAATATTCTGTAAATAAGTGAGATCCTTCTTAAAGTCTCGGATTGTGGCTTTTGCCCCTATTTCATAGCCTAATTTATCCCCAAAATTATTTTCATAATCGATGGATGCTGTAAAGTTATTATTGTCTTCAGATGCTTTTGTTGAATTTCCAGAAAAGTTTGCACCATAATCTGAATCCATTGTTCCAACCTCATTTACATCATCAACTTCATAAGAATAGCTTATATATGCTTTTAACAATTCAGTTTCAGAATCGAATTTGTTTTCATACGAAAAAACATGATCCATGTGAAGCCCATCATCAGTCTCAGTAGTTTCTAGGTTCCCGAGTAAGCTAGGGTTAATCGTGTTATCTCTATAATTAAACTTTTGGACTGTTGTTTCATTATGTTGAGAAATATCAAATGTATAGCCAATAGTGCTTGTCTTTGAAGGGTAATAATCTCCACCAAATCTCATACCAAAATCATTAGGGGTTCTTTTACGGTAGGTGTCAGTATTTATTGAATCTCTCGAAGATGGGTAAATATAATCAAATTCTCTTTTACCATCTCCTATTCTATTACCTGTTCGGTAGTTAGCATTTGTAAATACATTGAATTTATCTGTTCTATAATTAAGATTTCCATTGAGGTTTTGTTTTTTATATTCACCTACCATTGAGGATACTGTCCCATTGAAGCCATCTAGAGCACCCCTCTTCATTACAATATTGATAATACCGCCTACTCCATCTGGATCATATTTAGCAGATGGGTTTGTTATAACTTCCACTTTCTCTATCATTGCGGCATTAATATGATCTACATTTCCTCGTCTGCCACTACCTGTTCTCCCGCTGCGTTTTCCATCAATAAGAACAGTGACATTAGCATCTCCTGCAATGGTTACCACACCATCAATATCTACATCTACTGATGGGACTTTTCTTAATACATCTGTCCCCGTTCCTCCAGCAGAGGACAGGTCTCGTCCAACATTAAATATTTTTTTGTCAATCGTTTGAATGAAAGTACTTTCTTCGCCAACAACTTCTACAGCTTCTAGATTAACTGCAGAAATATTTAATTTTACTTTACCAAGGTTATGTTGTATTCCAGCTCCTTGACCTGGGAAAAGGTTTATAGGACCTATTTCTTTTTTTTCATAGCCAATGAATTCAACAACCGCCACATATCTACCAAGAGGGATTTCGGTAATATTGAGGTATCCGTTTTTATCAGTAAGTCCTCCTGTTACTAGTTCGTTATGTTCAAGCTCAACTAAAGATACGGAAGCATATTCGAGTGGTGAAGATGAGATAGAGTCTATAACTGTACCTTGTAATACTCCAATTGCTGGCATTTTAGGTTTACTTGAATGATCTTTATGTGCAACAAGACTTGTGAATGTAAATAAGCATATAAATATTGAATGGGTAAGGGTTGAATTATTTCTCATATTATTTATAATAGTACTCCGCAAATTGAAAAAGATTGAGTTGATAAAAACTAAATATTTAGTCTGTGAATTTAAATTAGAAATTATTGTTTTGGTCTAACAATTAAGTTTACAACAGGATGAGTATTGGGAGCTGTCAGTGCACTTAATATTTCAAATTGAAGTTCAAATTTTCTCAATTTTTCAATTGTTCTCACATCAATATTTACTTCTCCATGAGCAGGAATCATTACTAAGTCTGTTAAATTATAAAAATCGTATTTGCTTTGATTCCTCAAGGTGAAGGGTGCATCTGAGCTATTAGAAATAGTAACATGTGCAACCGTTGTATTTGTAAAATATTTAGCAGAATTTACTTTTAGGCTAGAATTAACTAGAGGGATAAGGAAGTCTTCTTTACCTATTAATTTCTTTTTAAACCAAACAACAGTTTGTCCTTTTTGCAGTGCTCTTTTTAAAGATGTTTTTGTTTTTTCTCGACAAAAAACTAATGTAACTGGTCTGTGCCCTCCAGAAGGAATTCTATACTGCCAGTCCACAATCCCATGTATATCTGATGTCCCTAGTATTGTTAGGTTATAATCTAGCGCTATTTGTAATGCTTCATTAGAAAAAGTTGTATCGTTGACGATTTCAATTCCTTCAATGAGGCCTTCATCAATAAGTTTTTTATGCATTTCGCTAAGTGGAACACTTGCATCGGGTGATTGACTTGCCCAATATGGATGATTCCAAAAGATAAATGCATCTTGCTTACGTGCTTCAAGGTATGCATCTATAGGATCTTTAGTAATCAGTTTGTTTGCATCATTAATGAAAATAGCATTTGCATGTCCTGGTGGCATATCCCTTGTTATTTCTGAACCATTAATTACCATTACATTTGACCCTTTTGCAAAATTACTATGATACTCATATGATCTATTTCTATCTGGATTTGGGATATCGGCTTTCCATGGTTGGTATTCTATATGTTCAGTTGTTGCAATAACATCTAGACCATCTTTTTTTGCTTCTTGAATCCGTATATCAGGCCACACGCTACCATCTGAAAATACCGAGTGCATATGTAAATCACAGACCAGAGTTATAAACCCTGGAATATTAGGGAATTCAATTTGACGATTTTTCCCATGATCATGAGCGGTTATGATGGCTAAAATAATAAAGAAAAATTTTATTGAATAATATTTCACTTTGTTTGCTCCCAATGGATGTCCATTATATGGTATTCTGCCTTTTTACCTTTTTTTATTGGTACTGTTAGGGTAAATGAAGCAGTTTTCCCAGGCTTAAGTGCTGTGTCTGCTATTACATTTGTTTCATACACTGTCCGATCTCCTTTTACAAAAACAGAGTCGGTTCCAGTATTCGTTGTTGTTTGATCAAATAGTTTAGCAATTACTCTTACAAAATCAGCACGAATTTCACCTATATTTTTTACTGTACCTGTAAAAATTTGTTTATTTGGATAATAATCAATAAATGGTTCTCCCTGGAAAACTACTTTTGGTCCTGGCTTTTTTAACTCATCCATTCTTACAACCATTTCTTTTTTTAAAACAAGTGTCCCAATTTGAGTTTTTAGTGTTAATGTTGAGTCTGATTCTTCAAGAAGAGCTCCCGAAACGACTGTCCCATTTTGTAATTCTACTTGGTGCTGATAGTCGGGTATGACTATCAGGTCAAGAAGATCTCTGCTTACGTTTGGCATATTTTGTTTTTTTTCGTAACCTTTTACCACACTCTTCAAAGAATCTATCTCTTCTTTTAAAGCATCTAAATTTGATTCATATTCAAAAAAGTAATCTTCAAACTTCAAGGTTTCCTTTTTAGTCTCTTTTCTTTGTTGAGGTAATTTCTCTGGTAAGACAGCTTTGGGTTTTGCTATCTTGCTGGGTATAACGAGTGTTAGCTCTACATCTACGCTATCAACGATAAATTTTACTTTGCCACTTCCATTTTTTTTATGGATTCCATTTAAAGAATATTCACCTGGTAATATTTTCACTTTTTTAAATTTAAATTCACCGTTTTTCCCTGATTTTCCTTTTTCAACTACTTCTCCATTTAAGTCTTCTATCGTAAGTTTTGCACCTTTTAAACCAGAAACATTTTTATCAAGCACCTTCCCTAGAATATTTATTTTTATAGGATCATCCTGAGAAAAGATGGGTGCCATAAAAAATAATACAAGAATTAGTTGCAGGTATTTAATCATGTTCTCTTTTAGAAAAATGTGCTTTATATGCCATACGTCTTACCGATTCAGCATTCTTTTTTTCTTCTCCTAGTTTGTAGACCATATTTATTATATTATCATAGTAAATGTAATTATCCTTATTTGCTAACATAGGTAATAAACCATTAAGTACAGATGGATCATTGAAAGCCGCGAGATTATCGATTGCTTTTTTTCTGATATCCATTGGATAATCTTTGCTATGTGCAATTTCTATTACAGCTTTTTTTACTTCTGGGTCATCAAACTCGCCTAAAGCTGCAAGCATTGTATTTAAGAGACTATAATATTCTGTTTTTCCCATATTGTAAGTGTTTAATAATGCTAATACAAGGTTCTCTTCCTTGACTCCTTTCATGGTATTCAATGCAAATTCACGTACCTCAAGATTTGTATTTGGGTCTCCTAATAGTTCAGCAAAAGCGACCGCTACATCATCAGGATTTTTTTTACCTAATATTTCAACAGCCTTGTTTCGCACTCCAATATTTATTTTAGGGTCTTTTGCAACTTGAGTTAAAATGGGAATTACTTGGTCACTGCCTAATGCTCCCATTGTCTCCGTGAGTAATTTTTCAGTTCTTGACATATTACTTTTTGCTACTTCATAAAGATCTAAAAGAGCAAGAATTTGATCCTTTGTCCTTACACGCACGAGATTTTTGACTAAAGTTATATGAATTTCGTTTGTTTTTTCTTCCATAGTATGCATGGATCGTACTAATGCATCAGCCGCTTTTGGATTTTCTTCAAACATCCCTAGTAGTTTAATTGATTCTTTAAGTAAAGCATAGTCTAGCGCAGTTGTTGTTGCGACCATTTCAGATATTGAGTGGAGCGCTCTAGGATGTTGTGATTGAGAAAGGGTTTTTCCTGCTGCGATTCGTAATTTTATATGTAGATCTTCATCCTCATAAATTTCAATTAGTTCATCTAATGCTTGTATATTACCCTCTCTGTATGCGCTTTTTAATTCTTGGACCCTATTTAAGAAATCAGGATCATTAGGATCTCCTATAGCTTTTTTACCGAATAGGCCCTTGACCATTGAGCACCCTTGGAAAACAAATATTAAAGAAAAAGTAAATGCAATTGTTTTAAACATCACTCTCCCATAATTGAAATGATAAGTCTTTCCCATCAAATTTTGCATAACTTGGTCGATAAAACCAGTCCCCTAAAACAGCTAATTTGCCTTGATTTATGTTATACATCTCTCCCAGATGATAATGCCCTGAGATCATGAAGTCAAAGCCATTTTCAAATTGTTTTTTTGCAAAACTTTGAAGTTCAATTTTGACATCATTGTAATAATCAGCCTGATGCGTCTCTTCTTTACCACTTCTTGAAACAAACCTTGCAATTTTATAAGCAATGGTAGGGTGTATCCAACGGAACAGGTTTATGAAAAATTTTGAACGAATAATTTTTTTCAAGATCCGATATCCATGATCCCAGCTCAGGAGACCATCACCATGGGTAATGAAAAACTTTTTGCCTGCTATCATGATATCAAGATCTTCTGTGTAAATTTTATCCATAATTTTTTTATCTAAAAAATCTTGAAACCAATAATCATGATTACCAGTTTGAAAATGAAGATTAACACCTTTTGTTTTCATTTCGAGTGCTTTATTATAGAAATCACTATAAGCTTTGGGAATTACATCAGGGTATTCGAAGTAAAAATCAAAAAGATCTCCAACAAAAAAACAAGTCCCTCCAGTTTTACATATTTTATCTAGCAGACGAAATAATTTTTCACGTCGCAGTTGCTCAGCGTTATCTACATTGAGCTTTAAATGTATATCAGAAATAAAATAGACGGGTGTTTTCATTTGGGTAGAAAATTAGCTCATTATTAGTACGATAATTTAAATTATTTTTAAATATTGTATTTGATTAACAATACTGTCTTCTTTAGATGTAATTGGTTGAATATTCCTATATTTGTAAGTTTGTATTATGAAATATCTAAGGTATTATATATCAACAGGGACCCTAATAGCAGGTTTTTTATTATGCCTCACAGGTTCAAATGGTCCCACTTTATTATTTGTAGGTTTTTCTCTGTTAATTATTTTTGGTGATATTTTAATAGATGAGGAAAATTTGAAATTAGAATATTCGAATACAATATATCTTAACCTCCCCATGTACATTAATCTTCCACTGTTAATAATCTTTGTTTTTATGGCAATAAGTCTACTAAGTCAGAGTTTAAATGTATTTATATTATTTCCAATTCTTAGCGAAGTTGCTTTTAATCAAATCAAGAGTTCTTTACATCTTATTGATAAAATTTCTCTTGTAGCTATATCAAGTTTATTTATTGGTGTGATGGGTACCGTGCCAGGACATGAACTTGTGCATAGGAAAACAAATAAATTTGATATGTTTATCGGTAATTGGTTATTGTCCTTATCATGGGACTGTGCATTTGCGATTGAGCATGTGTATGGGCACCATAAAAATGTAGGCCTTAAAATTGATCCAGCTACTGCAAAACGCGGAGAAAACATTTATATGTTTATTTTAAGAGCAATTGTAAATGAGCAGAAAGACGCTTGGAAGATTGTTAAAAAACAATTGAAGAAGAGTAAAAAGGCATTATTTATTGTTAATAATAAATTAATGATTGGTTATCTAAGAAGTGCTATTATTTCTTTTTTTTCCTATTTGATTGGAGGTTTTAGCGGGTTGATGTTTTTTTTCCTTTGTGCATTTATTGCTAAGGCGCTTTTGGAAGTGATTAATTACACAGAGCATTATGGTTTAGTTAGAGCTAATGGTGAGCCAGTTCAACCCCATCATTCATGGAACTCCAACAGTACTATGAGTAGTATATATTTATATAATGTTACCAGACATTCCTCTCATCATGAGAGAGCAAGCTTGAAATATTGGGAATTAAATCCATACAAAGATGCTCCTATGATGCCTTATGGATATCTTTCAATGTTATATTTAGCTTTATTCCTTCCACCGGTTTTTCACAAGATCATGAGTAAAAAATTGGTTGATTGGGATAATAAATATGCAACAAAAAAAGAACAGGCATTGGCATCAGAGCAAAATAAAAGAAGTGGTATAAGGTATCTTCAAAATAATGTTTAATCTAAAGCGATGAGAATAATAAGAAAATTGATTGGCAAAAAGATGGTTGAAAAAGCAAAAAGTGCTGGTCATATAGCTGCTGAGTTGCCACAAAATGAGTATGAGAGGATCAATGATCTTAAGCGATTGCAGATGATTGAAAAGAATATAGAGAAAGATAAACGTTTTTCAAGTTTTCCAATTCTGGCTGCTACGATTACAGATTGTGAAAAAGCAGCAATCAATATCATTGATAATGACACCCAGTATTGCAAAATTAATTATGGAATGGATATTACTGAATCAGTAATGATGAAAGAGGTCCCTAGGGAGCTGACAGTGTGTGCACACGTTATAAACAATGGATCGAAGCCCCTAGTAATCAATGATATGACTAAAGATGAAAGAACAAAAAATATTTTCTTGGTGAATAAATCCTTGCCAAAATTTTACGCAGGTAGTCCTATAATAACTAAAAAAGGTTTTACTCTTGGTTCTTTTTGTGTTTTTAATTCGGAGCCTAAAACTTTAGATCAATCAAAAATTAATGGTCTTCGAATGTTAACAGATCAATTTATTGACTTATATGAGCACACAATCCATTCGCAGGTTGATGAGATAGATACAGTTGCTCTTAATGAAAAAATAAGCGGGGAATTTTATTCCTCTGCAACTGTTCTATTTGCTGATTTTGTAGGGTTTACTAAAAAAACAGAGGAGCTACAACCTGGCGAGTTATTAGATATATTAGATTCGTTTTTTAAGGGTTTTGACAAAATAATCGAAAGGTATGATTTAAAAAAAGTAAAAACAATTGGTGACGCATATATGGCTGTTGGAGGTGTACCAGATTTAAATTCTAATCACGCTGAGCGAATAGTCTTAGCTGGAAAACAAATGATAAACTTTGTAAGTGGTATTAATCTACAACAGGAGGCTGTAGGTAATGAGCCATGGCATATTAGAATTGGTGTGCACACTGGACCAATAATTGCTGGTACAACAAGTAGTCAGTTTGACATTTGGGGAGACACAGTAAATATAGCAGCAAGACTAGAAAGTAGTAGTGATGATATGAAAATTCATTTTTCTAAGGAAACCAAGGATAGTTTACCTCAAAATATAGAAGTTTGTGGTAGCCAAAATACTGAATTAAAGGGTAAAGGCAGTTTTAAAACTTTTCATTTGGCTGGATAGATGCCTTCATTAATTAATTCTTTTTTTTCCCATTTTTCAAGCTGTTTTAAAACTTCTTTTCTAATCACATTGGATTTTCCGCTGTGCATTTTTTCATATGGACACATTAAACACTTATGCCCGCAACAACGTCCTTGTTTGATTAAAAATAATTTAGATAACATTCTAAAAGAATATGAATAATGATCTTTTTTAACAAACATAACTTTTTCAATTAAAATTAGTAAGCAAAATTTTTTTCATTGGTATATAAGTCATAGTGAATATATTAGATGTAAGCCATCTAAAATATGGGAATTAATTTCAACTCCGTCAAACCTAGAATTATTTCATCCTTTTTGTAAAAGAAATGATATTCTGAAATGGCCAGGTATTCAATCTGAGGATGTAATCACTTATTTAAACGGTATGGTTCTAAAAAGAAAATTTATTCAATGGAAGGAGAGGGTAGGATATGATTTATATATCACTACAAGCAATGGAAAATCTTCTTTTGTGAAATGGAGTATTGAAGAATTAGACGAAACATCTAAAATCACAATTACTATCTATCCTTACATATACAATCAAGGATATAAAATATTTAACTGGATACCATTTAACCTTTTTGTAAAACCGAATCTTAAAAAATATTTAATTTCTGTTCTATGTGGCCTTAAGTATTATCTTGATCATAGTAAACAAGTGAAGAAAAATCAATTTGGTCAGCATCCGTGGTTTTCATTATAGATAATACTATCAATTTTTCATTTTTTAGGGTATAAAAACTTCTTTATTTGATTTTATTGAATCTATGATCATATCAGAAATTTCTGGTCTCATATACCATGTTGGAGGTTTATTGAGTTGAGACAGCATTTCTCGTGCTTCAGTACCACTTATAGCCATAAAACTTTTTTTATTCTTTAAGTTAGTTTTAGAGGCTTGTTCAATATACTTCTGATCATTAGTTGAATAATGAACGTTGTTAAACTTAATGATTTCTATATCTAGGTTGGGAATTTTGGAAAAAATATCATGAGCATTATTTTTATTATTACCTACCCCAGTATGATCACGGCCGATAATAAAGTGACTACATCCATAGTTCTTTCTACAAATTGCAGTAAAAATAGCTTCCCTTTCTTGAGCATACCTTGAATATGTTGATAAAACACCAAAAACAACTTTATTGTCAGGATAAAAGTCTCGCATTATCTCGTAACTTTTTATTATGATATTTGAGTTGTAATCGCCTGATTTTTTTTGTCCAATAACTGGGTGGATAAATAAACCATCACACTTACTCTTATCTAGGGCAGATAATTGTATATGCTCATGAGCTCTATGAATTACATTTCTTGTATGAAAGCCTACTACTTTTGACCAATTTTTTTCATCAAATAATCGTCTAGTTTGTCGAGGAGTTAAATTGTAATGGTTATGCTCCATATTTATTTTGTTAAATAAATGTATTTTTCCTCCAATAAATATTGGTTTAAATGTATTCACCTGTCTTACTCCAGGATGGGTGATATCATTTGTATGATACAATTTTTTTTGAATTAGTTTTTTATCAAATTTATATAAATCTTCAATCTTCATAATACCGATCACACTATTAGAATTATCAGTTAATGCAACGGTTTCACCAATATTCATCTTATTAGTCTGATGCTCTTCAATATCAAGTAGAATTGGTATGGGCCAGATAATATCATTTGGCAAAATCATATTTTCTAATACAGTTTCAAGTTCTATTTTTGTCATAAAACCTTTTAATGGGCTATAGGCTCCAACTGCGATTTGGAATGCATCTAGTTTTTGATTTTCAGTAAGTTGAATTTTTTTTAGTGAACTTAATTCATTCTTTGTTAATGATGATGAATTATATCTATTAATTAATTCTCCACCATGTGGTTTGATCAAGGATGATGAAATAGTATCATCCAGCAAATAATCTTTGCTTTCTAAAAATGAAATAAATTCTTTTTCTTTGTTTATTGTTTTTTTTGTATCGATAATTGCAGTTGAATGTTTTATTATTTTATATAACATATTTATACATCCAATTGGATATTTCCCTATTGCTGTTTCAGCAGCTAGGGTTAAGCCATATGCTCCATCAACAATCGTATTAATTATGTCATGTACTTCTGCTCTGGTTGGTTTTCTATTTAATATCATTGATTCTAGGAGGTTGGTTGCTACAAACACTTTTTTATTGTGCGACTTTGCTCTATCAATTATTATTTTTTGAGTGAATGGTATTTTTTCAATTGGAATCTCTTTACTAAGGTCGCCTCTATCGATTAGTAAAAAGTCAGATTCTAGAATTATATCGTTTAGGTTATGAAGAGCATCTTTACATTCGATTTTTGAAATAATTTTCATTTTATTTTTCGAAATACGTCGTACATATTTTACTGAATTTTTATCTCGCATGAATGATGCTGCAACATGAGAAATGTTATTTTTTAAACCAAGTTTAATTGCTTCAATATCTTTTGCAGTTAATACTGGTAAGTTTATTTCTCTATTTATTTGAGGGTCGATTACAATACCTTTATTACTACCTAGAGAACCAGAGGAAATAATTTTAGCTTTTATAAAGCCATGGGTTATAGTTTTTGTATCAGTTATTAATAGAGCAAGGGTGTCAAAGTCTACGTATAAAATATCACCAACTTTTAGCTGATCAATTATTTCCGAGGGTCTGATACTTATTTTCTGTTTATTACCTATAAATTCATTTTTATGTAACTCTACAGTTTGATTTTCAGAAAAACTTATAGATTTTGAATTTAAATTTCCTGTTCTTACTTGAGAACCTTCGGTGTCAATTATAAATGGTATATTAGCTTTTTTGGATAAGTAGATAAAATAATTTAAATCTTCTATGCTTGAATGTGACATATTGATTCGAACAAAATCTACACCTCTAGCTTTAATTGTAGATATTTTTTCAAATGTATTTGTTGAAGGGCCTAATGTTACAATTAGTTGGTTCATTTTAATTTATTTCTCAATGATTAGTTGGATTATAATATTTTAAAATATAAATGTTATATATATTGTTTTAAACATAATTAGTAATCTAAAATAGTTTAGAACTCGTATTCGTAAAAAATCTAATTATAAAAAATCAGTAGTACGCCTATTGTAAATAGAAAAACATTTGAATATTTATGATACATTTTTTCATTCACTGAAGGATAAAAATATCTTTCGACTATAAAAAAAATAACAAGACCCAAGACCCAATATAATGGATATGTTTTATTTATAAATATTCTTGGGTTTATTAAAAATATTAATGTTGCCACTTGAATTAAAGCCATTGAAAAATAACTTATAGCAATGGTCACTCTTTTACTATTTTTTGATAGGTCTTTGCTTAAGATGGCGCCTGAAAGTAGAGTGCCACCAAGATTAGTGAGTCCATGTAAGACTCCCATTATAATTAAATATTGTGGCTCATGCGTAAGAAGATATTTTAATATTTTTTTAATACTATCTAAATAAAACTGCGTAGATATAATGATTAAAAATATGCCTATAAAAATATTTGCTTTGAATAAATTTAAATTAGCAATGTAGAGTGTTATGATAATTAGTGGAAGGCAGAATAGAATTAGATTTTTGTAAAACTTTTTATCTATATTTTTATAATTATCTTTTATTTGGAAAAGATTTATTAGAATAGATGTTGGTAATAATATTGCAAGGGTATTTTCAAAAGTATATCCAATAAGTAATAAAATTGGTGTTCCAAATAATAATACTCCAGTTCCAAAAATAGATTGAATTATTGAAATGAAGAATATTATAAAGATTACATCAAAATTCATTTGTCTGAAATAATAGGAATATTAATGTGTTGTTGGCCAAGTGGAAATAATTCTCTTCGCTAATTTTCCAGCGTCAGTAAGATCTGCGTCATTCCATCCTCCTAAAGTACTTGTACCTGGTTTAAATATTGACCATTCTTCTTCTTTATCATTTACAGCCCAATTAAGATGACTTATTTTATTAGCATAACACCAATTCATCCATCTATCAGCTTCTGAATCTATAACGTTATAACCAATAGAACCCCATTCTGTAACAAAAAGTGCGATCCCATTTTCAAGCGCTTCACTTGATCTGTCCCTTAACCACTGATGATGATATACTGTATAAAAATGTAGAGTGTATGCAATATTGATATATGAGGTAATAGGATCTGCAGCAGCAAGATCAACTCGTTGAGACCATTCAGGTGTTCCAACAACAATTAAATTATCAGGATCAATAGCTCTAATTGCACTAATGACATTTAATGCATAAGGCTTAATTATTTCACTCCATGAAATATCAAGTGGTTCATTATAGATTTCATAAATAATATTATCAAAATTTCCATATAAAGTTGCCATTTCTTTAAAAAATGTAATTGCTTCATCTGTGTGTTCTTCAGCATGATGCGAGTGCCAGTCTATGATTACATATAAACCCTGCTCAATTGCAGCATTTACTATAATTTTTACCCGATTTTTATTTGCGATTTTATTATCTAGATATCCTCCTTCATCTTCAACTCCCATAGCGGCACGAACAATAGTTGTATTCCAATCATCTTTTAACCACTTTACTACTTCAGGTTTATAATAACGCTCACCACCCCAATTATCATTGCTCCAAAAAAAGCTATTTCCTGCAAAAGAAATAGGCTCATTCTTTTTATTTACGATTTTATTTCCCATTACTTGCAATAATCCATTTTGTGAAACGAAAGAAGAATCGTTTATTTGATCTGAAATGTTAGATTCAGGAATATTTTTTTTGTTACAGCCTGCACAGATTAGAAAATAAATGAGTATATATATTTTTTGCATTATTTAGTTAGAAATATAAATATAATTTACGAAAGGAAAGTGGCTCGGGCCGGAATCGAACCAGCGACACAAGGATTTTCAGTCCTCTGCTCTACCAACTGAGCTACCGAGCCACAAAATAGTTAAATTTAATAATATTATATATTTATGATTCAAAAAATAAATTAAAGACAATATCTATATTAATACTTAAACTAATTTATTTTTATTATTATTATAGTATAAGAATTAATTCTATATTAATTGATAAGTGAAAATAAACATTATAGTTGTTTTTAAAAAGTTTAAATCAGTCAGAAAAAGAATATATATTAAAGTTTAATATGTATGATTAGTGATTTATAGATTAAAAGAAATATTATTTGCAAATTAAAATTTTTATTAAGGATAATTAAAAATGGCAACCCAACATAGAATAATTGCAGGAGAATGATTAAAATTAAATAGGACTAAGAGGCTATTATGAAAAAGTTTCAAGATATATATTCTGGTAAAAATGTTATAGTTACTGGTCATACGGGATTTAAAGGTAGTTGGCTATCTACCTGGCTTAATATACTTGGTGCAAGAGTAATCGGTGTCTCTTTGGACATTCCTACAGAACCTTCAAATTTTTCAGCATTAAAAATTTCTAAATTTGTTAAAGATTTTAGAATAGATATAAGAGATACGAAAGCATTAAGTAAAATAATAAAATCGCATCAACCAGATTATATTTTTCACTTAGCTGCACAGTCTCTTGTACGGCAATCATATCAATCACCTTTAGAGACATTTTCAATAAATGCTTTAGGTTCGGTAAGTGTTTTAGAATCACTAAGAATTGCACAAATAGATAAACTTGTCAGTGCTGTAATGATTACTAGTGATAAAGTTTATGATAATTTAGAGTGGAAATGGGGTTATAGAGAGACAGATCATTTTGGAGGTTTAGATCCTTATAGTGCTTCTAAAGGGATGGCTGAGTTGGGTATACGATCATACGTAAATGCTTTTTTTAAAAAACCGATATCAAATTTGCGTATTGGAGTCACTCGTGCAGGGAATGTAATTGGAGGAGGTGATTGGGCAATTGATCGAGTTGTGCCTGATTGTATAAATGCATGGTCAAAAAATAATGTTGTTAAAATACGCAATCCACACGCGACTAGGCCTTGGCAGCATGTTTTAGAACCTTTGAGTGGATATCTTTTATTAGGTTCAGAATTGACACAAAATCTTTTATTAAATGGTGAGGCTTATAATTTCGGACCAAATGCAGATCAAAGTTACTCTGTATCTCAGCTTATAGAAGAGATGGCAAAGTATTGGGATCGAGTAAGATGGGAAGATGATTCAAAAAATTATGATAAAATGCATGAAGCTGGTTTGTTAAAGTTAAACTGTGATAAGTCATTATTTGATTTAAATTGGAAACCTACTTTAAGTTTTAGAGATACGGTTTGTATGACAGTAGAATGGTATAAAGAATTTTATCAAAATAATAATATTTCAATGTATGATTATACAATAAATCAAATAAAAGAATATGTGAAACTTGCAAATGAAAAAGGTATTGAGTGGGCTGATAATGATTAATGGTGTTCTTATAACTCCATTAAAAATTATAACTGTGAAAGGCGGTGATGTTTTACATGCTATGAAATCCAGTGATGATGGTTTTTCTGGTTTTGGAGAGGCATATTTTAGTGTAATTGATTATGGTGTTGTTAAAGCATGGAAAAGACACAAAAAGATGCAGATAAATTTTATTGTTCCAAAAGGTAAAATTCGGTTTGTTTTGTATAATGATCGAGACGGGCATGAGGTTAATAATTATCAAGAGGTAATATTATCACTTAATAATTATTCTAGATTAACTATTCCGCCAATGATTTGGTTTGGATTTCAAGGGCTGGCTGAAGAATCTTCAATGTTACTTAATTTAGCCAGTTTAGAACATACAATAAATGAAGTAGATAGTAAGCCTATAGATGAAATAAAATACAATTGGGAGAGGAGTTAAAGTAATGAAAGCTGTTATTTTGGCAGGAGGATTAGGGACGAGATTAAGTGAAGAAACACATATTCGTCCAAAACCAATGGTTGAAATTGGCGGGAAACCAATTTTGTGGCATATAATGAAAATGTATTCTTCTCATGGCATTAATGATTTTATAATATGTTGTGGTTATAAAGGTTATTTAATAAAAGAATATTTTGCTAATTATTTTTTACATATGTCTGATGTTACGTTCGATATGAAAAAAAATAATATGATAGTACAAAATAAACGTGTTGAGCCTTGGATAGTTACTTTAGTTGATACAGGGAATGACTCAATGACTGGTGGTAGACTTCTTAGAATTAAAAAATACCTTAAAGATGAAGATTGTTTTTGCTTTACCTATGGAGACGGAGTTGGGAATATAGATATCACTAAATTAATTAGCTTCCATAAAAAACATGGTAGGGCTGCAACATTAACAGCTGCTTATCCTCCAGGTCGTTTTGGAGCATTGGAAATAGTTGATGATGAAGTTAGAAGTTTTACGGAAAAACCAAAAGGTGATGGAGGTATGATCAATGCTGGTTTTTTTGTTTTAAAACCTTCAGTAATAGATTATATTGATAATGATAAAATTATTTGGGAAAAAGAACCTTTGGAAAATCTTGTAGCTAAAAACGAATTGATGGCATTCTCTCATGAGGGTTTTTGGCAGCCAATGGATACTCTCAGAGATAAAAAGCTTTTGGAAAATTTATGGAGATCTGGTAAAGCATTTTGGAAAAATTGGGATAAATAACCATAATGATATTAATTACAGGAGGTCTAGGGTATTTAGGAGGATTGATTTCAAATGATTTAATAAAAAAAGGTAATGATATTAAGATTGGTACAAGTAGAAGCAATCCCTCTATACCTGAAGAATTGAATTCTTGTGAAATTGTAAAAATCGATTTAGAAAATTCTTCTAGTCTTAAATCTGCATGTAGAGGAGTTAATACAATTATTCATTTGGTTTCTCCTAATTCAAAATTTTGTGAAGAAAATCGTCAAAAAGCATTAATGGTTAATGGACTAGGAACACTAAAACTATTAAATGCTGCAAAATCTTGTTTGGTAAATAAATTTATTTATTTTTCTACGATACACATTTATGGGAATTTTCTCAAAGGTAATATAGATGAAACTGTTATACCAAGGCCTTTGTCTTCATATGCTATAACACATCGTATTGCTGAAGATTATGTTTTGAGTTATGATCAAGCTAATTTTTTAAGAGGCTGTGTTTTAAGATTATCTAATGTGATCGGTGCGCCATTAAATAAAAATTGCAATGGCTGGGATTTGGTAATAAATGATTTATGCCTTCAGTCAGTAAGAAATAAAACTATAAAACTTAAAAGTACAGGAATGCAAAAAAGGAATTTTTTAACAATAGAATATCTATTACAAATTATAAACACGTTAATTGTTAAAAGCTCCAAAGATAGTTATCATAATTTATTTAATATTGGTGGCCAGACAATATCTATATTTGAATTGGCAGAGACTATAGCAAATTGTTGTAACAAATTATTTGGATATTTACCAGTAATTGAGAAAGGGGAACAAAATGAATTAGTATCTAATTTTGACTATGATTATAATCGAATACAAGCGATAGAATACCCTTTAGGATCAATTGAAAATGAGATTGATCGAATATTGTTGCAATGTAAAAAAAACTTTCAATAATTATTATATAATATTTTTTATATTAGAATAAAATTTTTTATATTTTTGTATATTAACCAATATTATGGTTTAATATATACCTCTTGATTCATTCTTCTTTCTCTACTATGTTTGCCGTCATTTTTCATTGGTTTCTTTTTTATGGTTCAAAAAAAAATAGTTTTAGCTACGCATAATCAGCATAAGCGACATGAGATGAATAGAGTTTTATCATCAATGGGGATTACTATTGTAGGATTGAATGATTTTCCCCAAATTGGAGATATAGAAGAAACTGGTAAGACGCTTCTTGAAAATGCTTTTATTAAGGCTAGAAAAGTTTTTGAATTAACTGGGATACCGAGTATCGCTGATGATACTGGTTTAGAAGTGAATGCTTTAGATGGTGCTCCAGGATTATTTTCAGCGAGATACGCTGGTGAAAATCCAACTTATGAAGATAATATAAATAAACTGATGCTCGCACTTGAAGGAGTTCCAAAGGAAAAGCGAAACGCAAAATTTAGAACGATTATTGCATTTGTTGACTTTAATAAAGAGTTGCATTCAGAAGGCATAGCTGAAGGGGTTATTACTGAAATTCCAGAAGGCAGAGATGGTTTTGGATACGATCCTATTTTTAAACCAAATAATTTCAATAAAACTTATGCAGAAATGGATATAGAACAGAAGAATAAAATTAGTCATCGTGGAAGGGCATTGAAAAAAATGAAAAAATTATTAATAAATTATTTGAAATAAAGGAGTATATATCGAATTAAAATGATATCAGTTTAATCAAGACTGAACTTGAACTATTTAAAAATATATCAATTATTTTTAAGCCAAATATTTATGTTTGGTGCCTGGATAATATTATTTTATTCGCCACTTTTCAGCGATGAAATTAGAGGTCTATCTTCTATTCAAAGTGATAAGATAGTCTTACCTGAATATATCCCTATATCATCTATTGTTTTTAATCCTTTTCCACGATCAAATAAATCTCTAGTGCAACCTTTAGACTCTATGCAGACCCCCAGAGGGATTATTAATTTTTCTTTTGGACAAAAAAAAATGGAAGTTCATGTTTCTTGGGATTGGTCTATTATTACAATTTCAGAAACCATAGATGATAGATTATTAAAAATCCCCTTTGCTTCCTCACTTGATTGGTATTTAAAAATTATGAAGCAAGAAAAATGGCATGCAAGTTTTCTTGAAACTATGCAAACAGAAAAAAAAGATGATTCCCGAAGAGGTAGAGGGCAAATGTTGGAAGTAGTCGGTGTTGATATTGGGCGTCTTGGAAGAGCCTCTTTAAATGTTAGTGGGAATGTGAATATTAATGGGAAAATGGTTTTTCAGGATCAGGAATTGGTACGGTCTACATTAAATGAAACTCAAAATACTCATTTAGAATTTGATCAAAAACAAAATCTGAATATTCAGGGTAAAATAGGTGATAGAATTACGGTTGCAATGGATCAAGATTCCGAGAGGCAATTTGATTGGGAAAATAATATTAGGATTTCATATGAGGGATACGAAGATGATATAATTCAAAAAGTTGAGGCTGGGAATATATCTCTTTCTCTTCCCTCAACTAAATATGTTACATTTTCTGGAAAAAATCAGGGTTTATTTGGAATCAAATCAATTTCTAAATTGGGTCCTGTTGATGTAACAACTATTGCTTCAATTGAAAAATCAAAAAAAGAGCAATCAGAATGGGAAGGTGGAGCTCAAAGTAATACACAACAAATTCGTGATGTTGATTGGATAAAAAATCGCTATTTTTTCATCCATCCATGGTTTCGAAATGGTGTAGACACTTTTTCTGTTTCCACTCCTATTTCGATACCATCTTTCTATCCACTAAGAAATGGTCTTCATTTTTTGGGTGATGTGGTTATTAAAAATTTTGAATTATATAAATCGATTAATATTAATGATCCTAATGCAATGACTGGTATGGCATATGTTAATCCTAGTGATACAACTCAATTTCTTAGTGAAAATGAAGAAGGTAGCTTCATAAGATTAGAACAAGGAATCAACTATTATGTTAGTCCTGATCTAGGTTTTGTAAGATTAAGAGATCAAGTATCTCAAGATATTTTAGGATGCACTTTTACAATAGAACATCGTCAAACGGGTGAAATACTTTTCGAAATTGGTAGTGGGCCTGATGATAATGGAACAAACTTATCTTTAATGATGTTAAAACCAAGGAATAGCCACCCAAATCATTCTACATGGCCATTAATGTTTAAAAATGTTTATTACTTGGGGACTTCTCAAATTAGTCCTGATGGTTTTGCAGTTAGAATATTGAATAAAAATGCTACCCCAGTTTCAGATAGAGATAAGACCTCTAGTCTTCCTTATATAACTCTTTTTGGTTTAGATAGCTTAGATGAAAATGGTAATCGTAATTATGATGAGATAGTTGATAAAGACATGGCAAATATTGTAAATATGATAGATGGTGAACTTATGTTTCCAGCACTTCATCCTTTTGCTGATGGGGATTCATTAATAGGTGGCCAAAAATCTGAACAACTTTTAGGTCAGTTGGGAGATGGGACTATGTATAATTCTTCTTCTACTTCTGAAATTAATGGAGACCATCGTTGGATGATTGAAACTGATTATACTAATCAAAGTTCGACTATTAATCTTGGATTTATGTTAATTGAAGGCAGTGAGGAGGTTATTCAAAATGGCGTAACTTTGAAAAGGGGATTAGATTATAATATAGATTATTTTACAGGAACAATTGTTTTACTTGGAGATGCTGCAAATGATCCAAATGCAAAATTAAAAGTTAATTATGATAAGCATGAATTAGTTTCATTTGATAAAAAGACAATATTTGGAACCAGAGCTCAAATGGATTTTGATAGGCCTAATTCTTTTATTGGTGCGACAGCTCTTTATTTTAATCAGTCTATTATTAATGAGAAAGTAGAGGTCGGGTACGAGCCAACTAGGAATTTTATTTGGGATGTCAATGGAAGATATGAATGGGAGATGGATGGAGTGACTCGTTTGATAGATAGGTTACCTTTGATTGAAGCAGAAAAACTTTCTTCATTTTCAGTAGAAGGTGAGATAGCTCAAGTATTACCAAATCCTAATTCTATTAGTAATCCTGCAACTGGAGATCCAGATGGAGTGGCGTTTATAGATGACTTTGAAGGAAGTAAAAGAACTACTGCGCCATCTATTCAACGTAGGTTTTGGAAAGCATCATCTGCCCCTTTGATTTATAATGCTCAAGATTCAATTTTTCTTAATCCTTTTTCTCAAGATAATAGAGGGAAATTATATTGGTACAATCCATACGTACCGTATAAAACAAAGCAAATTTGGCCAAATCAATCAACTTCGCTTAGAGCTGGGAATGAAACAACTGATGTATTGGTATTGCGTTATGGTGCACGTGAATATCAAGAAAATCAGGATCCTGATTCTTTGTGGGTAGGCA
Organism: Fidelibacterota bacterium; assembly: GCA_002708715.1. Classification (GTDB taxonomy): domain Bacteria; phylum Fidelibacterota; class Marinisomatia; order Marinisomatales; family UBA1611. The sequence goes on from PAPB01000024.1 coordinate 106,481, forward strand.
TTACAACTTCTCTTTATTCGGGTGATTATGATCAGATCCAGAGTAAATTTTTTGAGATTTGGGTGAAGGGTGAATCTGGAAGGTTACATATAGATTTAGGAAAAATTTCTGAAGATATGGACGGGAATGGCCAGCTTAATACAGAGGATAAACCTGCGGCAGGTCTTACATTAGGAAATGGGTTTCTTGAGGAATCAGAAGATACTGGTCTTGATGGTTGCTTTGATGAATATGAAAATGGATGGGGAGGATGTTTGCCAGAATTGGGAGGCACTTATAAAGAATATTATGATTTAGGAGAGAATGAAATCATTAATAATTCTAGCGATGTTGATATAGATGATCCTAATGGTGATAATTGGGATTATGTAGCAGGCGGTGATCCTCAAAAAATTAATGGAACTGAATCTAATGGTACTGGATCACGTATTCAGGAAGGTGGAAAATATCCAGATACAGAAGATCTTGATAGATCTACATTTTTAGATAAAACAAATGATTATTTTTCAACTAATTTTATGCTTACGGATACCAGCTATCTTGCTGGTATTACAAGAAATAGTAATAACTCACCTACAGGGTGGCGACTTTTCCGTGTTCCTTTATCTGATTTTAAAAAAGTACAAAATATTGAATGGAATGAGATTCGATATGTTAGGATTGCTATGTCTGGAATCCAGCCAGCAGAGACAGAGCATAGACTTGAAATTGCGAAGATGGAAATTGTTGGTAACGAATGGCAAGAAATGGGTGTGTTGGCACCTGATACGAGTTTATTAGATAATTTCAATAATTTATCTGGGCTAATTGATACAGATGAAGATCCTAAATTTCAAGTAGCAGTTATTAATACCGAAGATAATGCAGATTATATTCCACCAAGTGGAGTTAAAGGAGAGTACGATCGCATAAATCAAATACGTTCAAAAGAACAATCGCTTGTATTAAAATTTTCAAATTTGCCTCCTCAGTTTACTGGCCTAGCTCAGAAAACATTATATACTCTTAATGATAATCAGAAAAGAAGTTTTATGACATATGATAATATGAAAATGTATGTACATGGTGATGAAAATAGTCCATGGATAAAATATGGAGAAACCGATGTAGAATTATTTCTAAGGTTTGGTTTGGCAGATGATTATTATGAGGTAACTCAGCCAGTATATAGAGGATGGGATGAAAATAATTTTTTAATTGATCTTAATTGGTTGACAGCTTTAAAGCAGGTCGATACAACTAATATAAATAAAATTAATAATAAGGACAGGATTCTTGATTCAGCTAATGTTAGGCAATATATTTTTATAAACGATCTAGGTGAGACCACAGGTAAGAAAGTAAAAATTGTCGGTCAGCCTGCGCTTAATCGTTTACAATATTTCATGGTAGGTGTTAAAAATACTGGTGAAGAACCAATTAATGGTGAAATTTGGCTTGATGAATTACGTTTGAGTGGTATCAAAAAAGAAAAAGGTGTTGCAATGCGGGTACAGTCCAATTTCAAATTATCTGATATTGGTTCAGCAAGTTTTATTTATAGTAGGCAAGATGCAGACTATCACAGATTGCAAGAGCGTGTTTCAAAATCGAATAATAATTCTGAAAATTTTAATTTTAATAGCAAAATTGATTTGCACCGTTTTTTACCTAGATCAATTGGAATATCAATACCCATTAATGGTTCTTTTACACAAAATCAAAGTAGACCTAAATATTTTTCAGGAGAAGATATATTAGTAGATCCAAATAACACTCCAGATTCTGTAATGATATTAAGTAATACAGTCTCATTGAATACTTCTTTAAGAAAAACTGGGAAATCTGATAAAAGATTAGTCAAGTATACTTTGGATAATGTATCTATGAGTTTTAGTGCCTCCCAGTCTCGATCATCTGATGTTACATATAAAGAAAAATGGTCAGAATCATACACTGGAAAAGTTGATTATAATCTTTCATTTGGGAGAAGTAATTATATTAAGCCATTTTCTTGGTCGCAAAAAATACCAGTGTTTGGTAAAACCCTTAGTGACTTTCAATTATATTATACGCCAACATCTTTTAAAACGGGGTTAAATCTAAGTGAAAAATTAAATTGGAATGAAACAAGAGCTGGCAGTAAGAGTCCAGAAACATATAATTTTGGATTAAATAGGATCTTTAATCTAGATTATAAGCTAACTAATACGTTGATGAGTAAATACAGTTGGAATGGGCAAAGTAAATTGAATGAATATCGGGGGTATGCTTGGTTGGCATTAAAAGAATTAGATCCTGGTCTTGTTACCCAGACTTCAGAAACTTTTAATACTACTTATAATCCAGCCATTATGAAATGGTTAAAACCTTCTTTTAACTATTCAGCAAATTATCGATGGTCTGATGATCTAACCAGGGAAGGGCAGAATATTAGTACACAGCTTCGATTTGGTTCTAATTTCAATTTTATGCCTGTACAGGTAATAGAATTATTCTATAAACCAAAATCAAATTCAAAAAATAGATCTAGAGCGCGTGGAGGAGGCGCAAGATCGCGAAGTAGAGGATTAAACAATAATAATAAAGAAAGAGAGAAAGAAGATGTAAAAGTAAAAAAATCTTTTAATCCTTTACAGATTGCACATAGATTATTTAAAAAGATTAATCCAATATCATTAAGCTATACAGAAACATTAAATAGATCAGCTAATCAAATTATTGGAGAGGTGCCCAATGGCTATAAGTTTGGTTGGCTACCAGATCATGATCTTGAACAGTCTTTAGAAGTTGGAAGTAATTTAGGTTCGTGGGATCATAAAAGAGATGGTTCTGTTCGTAGTGGTATTAAGTTAACTCGTTCTATAAATATCAGTGCTAATTTTTCCCAAAATTTTTCTACTACACGATCTAATACTGGGATGGAACAACTTAATATGACTCGTGATTTTCTTGCGTATGGTGATTTATTTAATAGTGGGTTACCATTCCCTGGTTGGAGTTTTAGGATTAGTGGTGTAGAAAAATGGCCCATTATTAAAATCATTGCAAAATCTGCTTCTTTAGAACACGGCTATTCAGGGAAAGAAACCCGTTCTTGGCAGTTTGAGGATGGGGCTCCTGAGCAAATGAATTTTTCAAAATTTGGATCATTTGCAAAAGACTATAAGACTAATGAGCGCTCTTCAAGGATTAGTCGTAATTTTTCACCATTGATAGGTTTGAATATGACTTTACTAAAAAATATTTCAGTAACTTTTAGAAATAATTTGAATAAAACTATGGATGAATCTCCTACTGGACTTACAATTCAAAATGATAATAGTTATACCTCAACGGGTACCTATACGCATCGAGGAGGGGTTAATATTCCTGTTCCTTTTTATGGTGAGCTTAAATTGAATAATACAATGAGTTTCACATTAAATTTAGATTTGAATAAAAGCGTTGAAGAGAGATCTGGTAATAAAACAGAATTAGAAATTGGATCTTTTTCTGAGAGTTGGAAAGCAGGGCTTCGTATGTCATATCAATTTTCAACTAAAGTGAGTGGAGGTCTTCGCTATGAGTATAGGGAAAGTGATACTAGGACAACTGGTAGAAAAATTGACCGTGATTTTGGGTTTGATGTTAACTTGGCAATATCTGGATAGAATGAAATATTTATTTTTTAGTATAGTTATATTTTTTAATTGTGGACCAAATGTTCCAGACTTTGATGAAGATGTAGCATTTGATTATTTGTTAGCCCAGTGTGAGTTTGGACCTAGAAATCCTGGGTCAGACGGATATTACGCTGCTCTTGATTTTATGATCACAGAGTTAGAGAAATACGCTGATGAGGTTATATTGCAAGATTTTTCCTACCAAGAGCAAAGATTTAAAAGGAAATATGATCTAACAAATGTTATTGCAAGATTTAATCCAGATAGCGCGTTTCAAACCATGATCTCGTGTCATTGGGATACAAGACCTTGGGCAGATCAAGAAGAAAATCGTCAAGATAGGAATCAGCCTATTATTGGTGCGAATGATGGTGCGTCAGGAGTTGCTGTATTATTAGAATTGGCTAGAATAATGGCAGAAACACCACCCCCAATTGGAGTAAATCTTGTTATGTTTGATGGCGAAGATATGGGGATTCCTGGTGAAAATGAAACCTATTGTCAAGGTTCTCGGTTTTTTGCAAAGTACCTTCCTATTCCAATGCCATACGAAGCTATTAATCTGGATATGGTAGGAGATAAGCAACTTCATTTGCCTATTGAAAAATATTCATTAGAGTTTCATCCTGAGTTAGTGCGTTATCTTTGGAAACGGGCAAGTAAGATGGGACTTGATGCATTTGATATGACTCCTCAATATGCTATATATGATGATCACGTTCCGCTTTACACTATCGCTGGTATTCCCGCAATTGATTTAATTGATTTTAAATACCCAAATCCATATGCTAATTTTTGGCACACTATGGATGATGTGCCTGAGAATTGTAGTGAAGAAAGTCTTAATCAAGTTGGTAGGTTGATGGTTGATTATATATATAATCGTGAAAATCAAAATTGGTAGATATATGAATATAAATAATATATATAATACTTTTTTTATGATTCTAATAGTTTTTGGACTTATGTTGGTTGCATGTTCTGAGCCGAAGCAAGATGCAGAATTAAATTCCATCACTAATCCTCAGTTTACATACCATCAGGATACAAATAAACTTTATTTTGGTGTAAATGTTGAAAAGCGTAACGATGGGGTACAAATTGATAGTGTCTATGCTTATTGGTATGGTCCCAACAAGCTTGGTTCTGCAGATTTTGTTAAGCTTAATGATACAGGAAACAATGGAGATATTTTAAGTGGAGATTTTCTTTTTGCGCGAAAAATAACGAATGACCCTTCATTAGTTAATACTTTAACTGATAATGATTCCATTGCATATATAGAATATGTTGCATTTTTTGGCTCTACTTCCATTTCTTTATTAGACTCATCAACAATTGGGAATATTATTCCCAAGATTGTAAATCTTATAGTGCCAGATACAATTTTTAGACCCTTAGGAAATACAATTAGTCTTATTCCTATAAAAGCTGAGGTGAGTGACGCTGATGGAAGAGAAACAATAAAGTGGGTAGGGTTTACTTCGTATAGCTTAACTGATAGTACTATTATGAATGATGGTAATCTTATTTATTTATATAATGATGGCAGTAGCGTTATCCTTTATCCTCCTAATTTTACAAGTGGAGATGAAACAAAATTAGATGATATTTATACTTTTAAGATTCCAATTTATGGGACTGGTTATATTGGTTCAGATTCTACTAGAACGGGAGTGTTTAGATGGCGGTTTTCTGCACAAGATTTAGCAAATGATTATAGTAAAAATGTAGACCATGTTATTGTTATTGAATAGATTTATTATTAGTGCCTTTCTATTTGTGGCGCTTGTGGCTCAACAAGAAATACCTAGTCGTTTTTCTCTTAGAGCTTTGGCTAGTGATTCAACTTTTCAATTGGGTCTTAGTAGCAATATTGTAGCAGAAATTCGTTTATTAGGAGATTCTTTGACTTGGTTTGGAACGGGGCAGGGTCTTGCTTTGCATGATGGTCATCAAATTTATTCACATAAGACTACAGAAGATTCTTTAGTAGATAAACAATTAACCAGCTTTGTACCAGTTGGAGGAATTCCTGCGATTGCGGTGGATGGTAAAAAAATAGCGGTTGCATATTCTGGAGACAATGGTTCTATTCAAGTAGGTTATGGCCTAACTTTTGCAGATTTAACATTATATAATGACTCCACAGATATTCAATGGAACTATCTTCAGCAGCCTATGGATGATTCTGATAATGATACAATTGTTAAACCATTTGGTGAAGGATTTTTTAGAATGCTGCCAGTGACAGTCAGAGAAGCGAATGTTACATATGACGCTGCTCTACGAGATGATACTCTTTGGACTGCAAGCTGGGCAGGTGGTCTTCGTCGTTATATATCATATGCTGGATTTTGGGAAAACGTACCTCTTCCACTTGATTCTCAAGATTCTTTATCTAGTTGTGTTGGGTTTATAGAAGACGACGCGGGAAGACTTATAAAGCCTAATTATTATTTAAATCCAAGAGATCCTAGTGATGGAGGGAATCATAATCATAAAGCATTTTCTGTATTATTGAATAAAGATACTGTGTGGGTAGGAACAGCGAATGGTATAAATCGCGGTGAATTAATTAGTGAAATTGAAGAAGGTGCAGGTCCTGGTGGAACAGATTTAATTACAAGGTGTATTGAATGGGTTCACTATTCATATCCATTTGATGGTCTTTCAGGAAATTTTGTTGTTGGTTTAGCTAAACAGAATTGGAATGGAAAAACTACAATTTGGGCAGCGACTATGAATGCTGATTCTCCTGGTGAAACTAGGGGTTTAAGCTATACTCGAGATGGTGGATTAACTTGGAAAACTGCGTTACTTGGAGAACGTATATATAATATTTTTTCTAAGGACTCTCTTGTTCTTGCATCAAGTCAATCAGGTTTATGGAAGAGTTTTGATGGTGAGAATTGGGCGGTTTTCAATCCTGCTATTGATAAAACAATTTTAACCCAAAGTCAGATTCTTTCAGATATTGTTTATACATCTGTATTGGATCAACGTGACACAACGGATTTATTATGGATTGGTACGTCTGATGGTTTAGCGTATTCAACGGATCTGCAAGGTGATAATTGGAAAATTTTTCAGGCCGAATATAATCCAAATGAATTTTATGCTTATCCAAATCCATTTTCTCCTCAAAATCATAATCAAATAGGTGGTGAAGGTTATGTGAGATTTCATACTGGAATTATATCCAATAATGATGTCAAACTAGATATATTCAATTTTGCTATGGAAAAGGTGTATGAGAAAAATTATAATTTAAATAATTATACTGGCGCGCTTAAATGGAATGGACGTGATTTGAATGGTAATCATGTTAGTAATGGGGTTTATTTTGTAAGGATGCGTTATTCTTTTTCAAATAAATCTCAACAAGATTATTGGGATAAACTTATTGTTGTAAAGTAATGCGAATTATTTCTTATTTAATTTTTATTATGTCAATACTTTTCAGCCAGGAATGGGGAGGAAGACCTGGTGGGTTTTTGCGAATGGGATTAACTGCAAGATCTATTGCTATGGGTGGAGGTTTTACTGCAGAGTTAGATCATAGTTTTCCTACTTTTCATAATCCTGCATGGTCTGCTTTTTTAGTTAAGCGTCATTTTGGAAGTTCTTATTCAAATTTAACATTAGATCGTCGTTTAGCTGCAACAAGTATCGCATTTGCCTTGCCTCCTACGGCAGGAATAGGTGTAGCGTGGATATATGGAGGAGTAGGAAATGTGCAAGGTCGATATACTACAGGACTAAAATCTACAAAAATGCAAACAGGGGAAAATGTTTTACTTATCACTTTTGCGCAACGTATTATACCGTGGCTATCTTTTGGAGCGAATTTTAAGATTCTTAGATATGATCTTCCAATTACAGAGTCAGATCAAGTTTCTGGATCAGGTATTGGTTTTGATATTGGATTGTTAATAAAAACTGGTAAGTACACTACTATGGGACTGATGGTTCAAGATATAAACTCTAACTATCAGTGGGATACAAATGATATTTATACGCAAGGCGGTCCATATAAAGATACGTTTCCTTTAATATGTCGTATTGGATCTCGCTATAATAAAAATGATCTTAAAGTTATTGGCGATATTGGTTTTATTGTAGATACTTTTTCTATTTTAAAGTTAATTAATGGTGAAAATTTATACGCAGGTTTTTTACCTAGAGTTGGTGTAGAGTACGGTTTTCTTGAACAATATTTTTTCCGAGGTGGGTATGGTAACGGCAGGTTTGCATTTGGCTTTGGTTATGAATATGGTTTGTTTAATCCTCGTGATTCTCATATAGATTATTCTTTTTCATTAGACTGGGTTTCGCAGTCTGCGCATACAATTTCATATGCGTATAGTTTTTAAATCATTTATCGTTTCATATTTATCTCTTTATGGTATGGGGACCCAATTTCTTACTCTACCTTTTTCATCTCAAGAATTAAGTATAGGTAGTCACCCTACATTTTCAGGTCATGCTCCAGTTAATCCAGCTCTGTATCAAGCTTATAAGGAACAGCCATCTATAGGCATAAATCATGGAACATGGTTCGGAGATGTAGCATTAACAAAAATTGGATATATTACATCAAAAAATAATGAATTAAATCATTTTGGTATTAAATATTCAGGGCTTGAAGATTTAGAGTTTAGAGATAATACGCCAAGCGATGAGCCTTTAGCAAAATTTAGTGCTTTTGGAATTGCTATAGATTTTGGGAAAACGATTGTACGTGAAAATATGAGGTATGGTTTATCTCTTTCTTATGTGCATTTTGGACTTTATACACATGAGTCCAAAGGTCTTGGACTTAATCTTGGTTATGCTTTAGACTTTGATAATAGTATAAGGCTCGGTGCTTCACTTCTCAATATAGGTAGAATGAATACCTTAGATAATGATACTCCATTACTTCCGCGTCGAACGCTATTAGGCGTTTCCAAAGATATAGTTTTTAATAAATTCCAAAACACAGTATATGGTTCAATAGAATCAAATTCAATTGCACCTAGCGCAAAGATATACTTAGGTAATCATTTAAATTATGATAGGCTTAATCTCTATTTGGGATTATCTTCATCAAGTGAAGTGATAGAGTCTTCTTTTGGTTTTGGATTATATATGAATAGATTTGAAATAAAATATGGTATCCGTTTAGGATCGCAAAATATTGGGATCCCTCAGATCATATCAATTAGATTTTTATTATTATGAGCAAATTTGATTTTCGTACTCCTTTAATTTATATCTTAGTAATTATTATTGCTGTTCTTCTGATCCTTATGAGGAAAATGGATCAAAAAAATAGAGAACAAACTATTGAAAAAAGAATGGAGCAATTGGAAAAAAAAATTGAAAATGTTAAAAATGCTCAAAAAAAGAAAAAGGAACTCATCCCCCCAATAAAAATCAAGGAAGATTATAAAGGTAGGATTGGGATTATAATTGATGATTTTGGTTATAGGAACGATTATGTAACAGATGGGTTTTTATCCTTGGATGCAGATTTAACTTATGCTGTTATTCCAGGGCATGAGCATAGTTATTTTTTTGGCGAAAAAGCAAAAAGTGCAGGGTATGAAGTGATTGTGCATATGCCAATGGAGAATACTGGTAAGACGTATGGTGAAGAAGACTTTGTTTTAAAAACTGATATGGATAGTGCGACTATTGAGAGAAGAATAAGAAGTGCACTGACTCAGATTCCATCGGCAATTGGCATGAATAATCATCAAGGATCTAAGGCCTCTGCTGATCAACGTATTATGTCTATTATTGCAAGGACATTAAAAGATGAGAATAAGTTTTTTATTGATAGTAGAACAACTGTTGAAACTATTGGAGAAACTACGATGAAGGTTTTTGGAGTTCCCACAGCAAGTAGAAATATATTTTTAGATAACGATGATGATGAAGAAAAAATAAAGCAACAGTTAATGAAATTAGTAAAAAAAGCAAAAGAGAAGGGTTTTGCTATTGGCATTGGTCATGTTAAACCAAAAACTTTAAATGTTTTAAAAACAAATATACCTCAATTAAAACGAGAAGGTTATAGATTTGAATTTGTTTCTAAAATGTTACAATAAATTTTATGCCAATATCTTGTAGAGTAACCCGCGGAGATCTGACAGAGAGTATACATGTAGCTTTTGCAGTGGCTGTAGATGTAAATGGTCAGGTTTTTTATTCATCAGGAGACCCTCATTATCTAACCTGCATTAGATCTTCTTTAAAGCCTTTTCAGGCTGCAGCTTCCATACAGGCTGGTGCGATAGATGTAGCAAAATTTAATGAAGAAGATATTGCTCTTATGTGCGCATCACATCAGGGAGAGGGAATGCACATTAATGTTGCTAAATCAATGCTTGAAAAATTGAGTCTTTCTGTTAAAGATTATGAGTGTGGGGCCCATTTGCCATCAAATAAAAATGTGCGGTATGATATGATTCAAAAAGATCAATTAGCTTCAGCTTTGCATAACAATTGTAGTGGTAAACATGCGGGCATGTTAGCCTTGGGAATGCATTTGGGTAAGGGTATAAATGGTTATATAAAAAAAGAACACCCTGTTCAAAAAACAATCCATAATTATATAAGTAAAATTTTAAGTATTAAGGATATTCCCTATGAGATTGATGGGTGTTCAGCGCCAACACCATTTATGACTTTAGAGAATATTGCAAAATTATTTCAACAATTAGCTTCTAAAAATAAGCCTGAATTAAAAAGGGTTTTTGATGCAATGGCGACTTACCCATTATTAGTGGGAGGGACGAACACTTTTGATTCTTTATTTATTCATGCTTTACAGGGAAGAGGCGTTACAAAAGTAGGTGGTGAATCAGTTAGAGGAATCGCTTTAAATACGGAAAAACATGGACCTATAGGATTGGCTATAAAGGTTTTAGATGGAAACTTTAGAGCTTTGCCTATTGCTACGATGAAGCTTATGCAGCACTTAGAACTTTTAACACAAGAAGAAAGAAAAAAATTAAGTCGGTTTAGTACTAAAATTTTAAAAAACCATAATGATCTAGAAATTGGTAGAATAGAAGCATATATTGATTATTAAATGAGACCATTTATTTTTATCCTAATTTTGTCTTTTTTAAGCGCTTCAAGTGTTAGAATGCTAACCTATAATTTGCTCAATTTTTCAGATGATGATAATAGGGAAATGCATTACATAACTATATTGGAATCTATTTCTCCTGATTTGATTATCGCGCAAGAAATAATTGGACAGGATGGTTTTGAAAATTTTCAGTCTGATGTTTTAGATGTTTTTCAGGGTGGTCAGTGGTCTGGGGCACCTTTTATTAATCAAAGTGCTCAGCAGGATATAGCCTTATTTTATAAACAAGATATATTCACCTATATTAATACCTCTGCGATTAACACTGCTCAATCTTCTGGAACTAGAGATGTTATAGAATGGACGATGGTTCATAATCCTTCAGATTTAGAGTTCAATATTTATGGTGTTCATTTTAAAGCTAGCTCTGGAGCCTCAAACGCCTCTCAGAGACTCGAAGAGGCAACAATACTTAGGAATCATTTGAATAGCTTACCGATTGGAAGACATTTTATTGTTGGAGGTGATTTTAATATTTATTCTAATAGTTCATCTTCAGAGCCAGCTTTTAATATGTTGACAGGAGATAGCGATGATAATACAGGTCGTTTATTTGATCCTATAAATAGAATAGGCAATTGGCATAACAATAGTTCTTTCTCAGATGTTCATACTCAATCTCCAAGAACTAGTAGTTTTGGAGGAGGGGCTAATGGAGGCATGGATGATAGATTTGATTGGCTATTTGTATCTGAGAATATTTTAAGTGATCAATCTAGCATGTTTTACATTGAAAACACCTATACGGCTTATGGAAATGATGGGAATCATTTTAATGATGCAATTAATTCTGGTAATAATTTTTCAGTTTCAAATGACATTGCAGATGCGCTTCATGATGCATCGGATCATCTACCTGTTTATATGGATGTTTGGTTTGATGATCTTGTTTATTCAGATCAAGGGATTGTGATAACTGAGATTATGGCGAATCCTTCTTCCGTCTCTGACTCTTATGGTGAATGGTTTGAGATTCTAAATGTAACGGATTCAAGTATTTTATTGGATGGTTGGTCGATTAAAGATAATGGTATTGATAATCATATAATAGCATCAGATAATGAGGATCTTGTTATTGAATCGGGTCAATTTTTTGTATTAACTCGGAATGGAAATGTATCGTCAAACGGCGGTGTTAATGCAGATTATGTTTATAGTGGATTTTCCCTTTCTAATACTGAAGACCAAATAATTATTATGGATAATGATGGCGCTATTGTAGATGAAGTCCACTATACAGGTGATTGGAACGTTTCCAATGGTATCTCTATGGAGGTACATGATGCTTTATCTGATAATAGTTTAGTAGAAAACTGGTTTGCATCTACTTTAGCCTATGGATTTGGTGATTACGGAACCCCAGGAAATTCTTATGAAGGGAATCTAAGTATTGAAAATCAAAATGTTAACCCTGATCAATTCATTGTTTACAATTTATTTCCTAATCCATTTAATGGGGTAACTACAATTAAACTTTATTCCGAAAAGAGTCAAAGGATTACTATTCAGACTTTTGATTTGGTGGGAAGAGAATTACATGATTTAGAGATTAAATATATTAAAGCAGGAAATACACAATTGCAATGGAATGGTAGTAACTATGTCTCAGGTATTTATTTTTTAAAAATCAGTTCTCCCTCAACCCATATTTTTAAAAAAGTGGTATTGGTTAAATAAATGTTTACTAGACTAGTACTATTAATTTTTTCTATACAATTGTTTGCGCAAGAAAGAAGTGTGAGGAGAATACAAACGGCTTCAGATGAGTATGATAAATATACTTCAGTGGGTAACCTTGGTCTTACGATTACTAATTTTGGGATACTTGGCAATGGTTGGAATCGTATGGAGGATGGTAGTATCCATCCATCATGTCAATATAAACAACAAACAGAAATAGCACGTGAACAAATAGAACATTTTTCTTATTCAGGGCTTTGGGTAGGAGGTATTGTAAATGGAGAGAGGAGAGTCTCAACTTCCATTGTTGATGGTGTTTTTGAATCTGGAAGTGAAGGTTTTGAATTGTTTGCGAAATCGCCAATAAGTATTCAGTCTTCGATTTCATCTACTACTCAGGATTCTATGGCTCAATATTATTCACCGTATGCAGTGTCTCATCAAGATATAATTGCAAATTTTTCAGATTATGGTGAATCTTTTAGTGATGGTCAGGGTATTCCTAATCATAATCCCTTGGGACTTGATATTCTTTTGGAGAGTTATGCTTGGAACTACTCTTATGCAGATGCATTTGTTATCCTTAATTATACTTTTATCAATGTCTCTTTAGATACAATAAAAAATATATATACAGGTATTTGGGCAGACCCATCNGTNGCAAATTTTAATTATACAGACTATTATACTCCAGGNGGTGGTTTTACATGGTATGATAATTTAAATGTTTTTGATGAGACTATAGATAATGCAGGCTTTTCTAGAGCTATAGCAGCTCAGTTTGATACTGATGGAGATGATGGATGGGCAGAATCTTATATTGGTATATCCATATTAGGTAGTTCAATTCCATCACAATATTTAGGTGCTTACTATAATCAATGGGTTTGGACAAACTCAAGTAACAGTGATTATCCTGCTTATAGTATGCCTATAAATGATAGTGAAAGATATAGTAAGCTTTCTTCATCNGTTGCAAAAGGAACAGGACCTGAGTACACATCAGANGGTTATCCATCAGCTGAAAACAGTTGGTTGTTTTTAGTTTCAGGTGGGCCTATTGGCTCCGTTCCTAGTATTGACACAACCAGTTGGACTCTCCCCCCAGGAGACTCATGTAGCATATCTTTTACTGTTGTGTGTGGCCTTTGGGCAGATGGTTATAGTGCGGATTCTCCTGGCCGAAGAAGTAACCTTCATATTAATTATGATTGGGCACAAAAAGCATATGATGGTGAAGATAAAAACAGGAATAATCAACTTGATGATGGTGAGGATATCAATGAGAACCAAATAATAGATAGGTATATTTTGCCTGCTCCTCCTCCAGCTCCGAACATACATATAGAATTAGAATCAAATAAAGTGACTTTATATTGGCAAAATAATTCTGAATCTTTTAGAGATCCGATTAGNCAAGAAAAGGATTTTGAAGGTTATCGAGTGTATGGTGCAAGAAAAACAGNTAATGAAACATTAGGAGAGTTTTCTTTGCTTTTAGAGGTTGATAAGGAAAATAATATTGGATATAACACAGGTTTTAATACTGTGGCAATTACAAATGTTTATGGTGAANCAGATAGTNTATTAATTAATAATATNCCATACCATTATAAGTTTGAGAATGAAGGTATTAAAGATGGGTGGGTAAATTATTATGCTGTTACAGCATATGATCAAGGAGATCCAGAGGCTAATCTAGAAAGTTTAGAGAGTAGTATCTATTCTAATAGAGTATTTGTTTTTCCAGGAAAGCCTGCATCAGATACAAGTGAGTGGACTGGCTTGCCAACGGTTTATCCTAACCCTTATCGAGGTCAGGCGNTGTGGGATGGTTATGGTAGTAGGAATAAAATGATTTGGTTTCGTAATTTNCCAAAAGAGGCTGAGATTCGTATTTTCTCTTTGGCTGGTGATTTAGTAGATATTATTCAACATGATGATTCGTATAAAGGACAAGATATTAGTAATATTGATGCACAAAAAAATCCTCTTATGTCTGGTGGTGAGCATGCATGGGACTTGATTACTATGCATGATCAGGCTACAGCATCGGGTTTATACCTGTTTACAGTAGAGGATAAAAGCTCAGGCCAGGTTAAAGAAGGGAAGTTTTTAATTATCAAATAGTAGGGAGTCAATAATGAAAAAATTGGTATCATTATTTTTATTTATAGGGTTTTTATTTGGGCAGGTAGACTATGAGACCCAGGTTCAAACAATTTTTAATAGTAGCTGTACTAGTTGTCATGGAAATTCAGGAGGTTTAAGTCTTTCTTCATATGACGCGCTTATGTCTGGTGGNAATAGTGGNGANGCTGTAGACCCTGGTGATCACGCAAATAGTTTGTTATGGCAGAGAATTGAAGATGGTAGCATGCCTCCAGGAAACAACCCAGATTTAACCTCTAGTGAGATTAATGTGATTGTCACTTGGATTGATGAGGGTGCTAGTGCGATTCCTACAGTGGATGTTTCTGGTTTATTTTTTAGTGAGTATGGTGAAGGGAGTTCTAGCAATAAATATTTAGAAATTTATAATGGTACTGGTGATGTTGTATCATTAGATGATGTGGTTATACTAGGGAATTACAATGGAAATCCTTGGAGCGAAACATTTACTTTTGAATCAGGTGCTACTGTTGCAGTCGGTGATGTTTATGTTATTGCTAGTTCAGATGCTGATGCTGTCATTCTTGNTTTGGCTGATGAAATACATGCATANGCTGATCCTTGGTATATTACTGCATTTAATGGAGATGACGTTAGGGCTTTGGCACAGATAAATGGTACGGATACAACGATAGTTGATATCATTGGTACACTTGAAGGTGGAGACCCAGGAAGTGGATGGGATGTTGCAGGCGTTACAGATGGTACAAAAGATCATACTCTTGTAAGNAAATCAAGTGTCTCAGTAGGGAATGGTGGAGACTGGTCGGGTTCTTCAGGCACAACCGAAGACAACTCGGAGTGGCATGTGNTAGATCAAAATACATGGGAATATCTAGGATCACATCCTCATGAGATGTCAGCCAGTGAACCTGCTATTGAGATAGTCTCTCCAGAGGATGGATCAACGCTATTTTCAGGTGATGTTGCAATAGAGTTTTTGGTTTCTGATTTTTCTGTTGGATCTGCAGGTGATGATGTAGATGGGCACATCCACTATGCTTTGGATGCTAATGATCCTGTGATGCACTATTCAACAGATCCAATATCCTTAACTGGCCTTGCGGAAGGAGATCACACATTTTCCGTCTGGTTAGTTGATAATAACCACGCTGATTTAGANCCATTTGCAGGTGATGATATAAGTTTTACAGTTTCAGATGAAGTTGCCGTTACTTCTATCTATGATATTCAATATGTAGCAGATCCAGATACAGATGATGCGAGTCCTTTAAATGGACAAGAGGTTACCATTCATGGTGTCGTAACAGCAGAATTTTGGGGATCTGATCAGTATAGATATATGCATGTTCAGGATGCTGAGGGCCCTTGGAATGGGATAGTGTGCTTTGAATATGATGGATGGCATAATTTTGATTGGGTTGATATTAGTGGTAATGCCCATCCAGGTCCTGCGGAAGGGGATGAGGTTACACTCACTGGAGCTATTGAAGAGTACTATAACCTTACTGAATTAACTAGTGTTTCATCTGGAGTTGTCCACGGTGAAGCAGAAGAGATGATTGAGCCATCATTAATTGCTGTTTCTGATATGGGTGAAGCTTATGAGGGTTGCTTAGTTGCTTTTGAAGATGTAGCTGTTTCAAATCCAGATCTTGGATATGGTGAATGGGAATTTAGTAGTACTGATGGTTCGGCTCGTAGTGATGATAAATGGGATTACTATTATTATCCTGTAGATGGACATGAACTTGCTTATCTTGAGGGTGTGGTCGATTATAATTTTAGTAATTATAAGTTACAGCCAAGATTAGCCAGGGATGTAGTAGAAGCAGATGGTGACCCAGTAAGGATTCAACGTGTTCAGCAGGTTTTATATAGTGATCTAATGAAAGCGGGAGAAGATGCTGCTTCAGACACATCTTATATGTTGGGGGATACTGTTACTNTAGAAGGGATAGTGACAATGCCAACAGGATTGAGCTATGCTGGGTCTGGTGTAAAATTTATTTTTGCAGATGTAAATGGTGGTCCTTGGAGCGGGATTCTTTCATATGATCCTGATAGTTCTGCATTCCCCACCTTATATGAGGGAGATCTTATACAGGCAACAGGCTATGTATATGAATACACGACAGGACCTGCAAACATGACGGAATTATTTATTACAGAGCCAATTAATATTATTGATTTTGAACAAGCTCTTCCTGTTGTGGATACTGTTCAGACAGGCGACTTGCGTTGGCCNACNGANGCTGANCANTGGGGTAATGTNATGGTNCGTGTTGAAGATGCTATGGTTGTNGNNAATGATTTTCAATATGAAGTNTTNGAAGNTGANGATGGTTCNGGAGGNGTATTAGTNGATGATGATTCAGATAGTNTANCNAGNNTANTTTGANGNAGTTGGNCCNCCNCCTGTAGGNTCNNTNATNCANTCNATGGANGGNTGGNTNTATCANCANTATGGNAGCTANGNNGATTCTACTGCTTATAANNTATGTCCTTTATANGTAGANGATATGGNNTTTGGAGCGGGTCCACCATCTATCTCAGGGCTTTCTAGAGAGCCTTGTGCTCCAACTTCAAGTGATACTGAGATTGAAGTGTCTTGTGTGATTATGGATAACTCTACTATTCAAGAGGCACTTGTTCACTATTCTGTCGATGGAGGTGATTATCTCACCACGCCTATGACTTCAGATGGAGATTCAACATTTACTGGAGTTATACCCGTCTCTGATGCAAACACTGTGTATTATTATATTACTGCAACAGATGATGGAGTGGATCAGGCAGAGCCAAAGACCAGTATATACCCTTACGATACGGATCATGATCAACTTGGGTTTCATATTACTGATGAGTTGACCGTTCAAGCTGTTCAGGAAACTCCTTGGCCATCTGGAAATACTCTCTATGAAGGATGCACTGTAATCTTAACTGGCGTTGTGACGGCTGATACGGCACAATATGCAAGTGGCTACAGCTCTTATGCTTTGCAGGATGGTGATGGGCAGTGGGATGGAATTATTTTTGATTTACCTGTGGATGCCATCGAACCAGTTATAATGACTCGAGGTGATGAAGTCACGGTAACGGGACTTGTGACAGATAATGATCCTGATTGGACGTTTAAATTTGGCGGTAATACTAGATTGATTAATGCATCTGTAGAAGTAGGGGAGCAAGTAGGAGAGCCTGCACCTGCTGTTGTAAGCTGTGAGGATATACACCAAACTGCAGATGAGGTAGAATCTTATGAAGGTGTTTTAGTAAAATTGGACAATATTACTATTTCTGCTGTCAATGATTATGATTGGGCTATAACAGATGAAACAGGTTTTGAGGCATTGATAGATGATGATATGGCCAATATGGTAGCTGATAATATGATGAGTGCATTATCTGAAGGAGATGTATTAGATCATATTATGGGAGTTTTTAATTACAGTTTTGGTACTTATAAGGTTCAAATTCGTGATGCTGCGGATCTTGGAATCACGATGGGATTTGATGATGATATTAATACGAATCCTTATGCGTATGCTCTTCATGATAATTTTCCGAATCCATTTAATCCAGAGACTCAGATTAGATTTTCGATTGGTGGAGAGGAGGCTGTTAAACTAATTATTTATGATATGATGGGTCGTCAGGTTCAGACGCTTATCAATGGTGATTCATTTTCAGCTGGATATCATGTTGTGAACTGGAATGGCCTTGATTCTAAAGGTCAAAAAGTTCCGTCTGGTGTATATATATATCGGATTAAAGCAGGAAGCTTTATTGCTGATAAAAAAATGCTTCTAGTAAAATAAAACATATAGGGGCAGGCATTTGCCTGCCCCTTTACTTTATCAAAATATCCTGAATACTAAAAAATTACTACTTCTATTTTTTATTCTTTCATGTAGCAGGTGGGACTATGAAGATAAATCTATGCCTCTTGAATCCAGTGCTCCAGAGACATATTTATCTCTCGTTGCATTAGACACAATCTATGCCTCCATAGATTCTTCTGGTGTTGTAGAATATGCAATTGATGAAGAGCCAGACAATAGTATGCTGTGGGATACTCTTCCACATGCTCTTACTACTATAACATCCAGCAGACAGGAGCTTCACTGGTGGGGAGAAGATAGCGATGGTGATGTTATAGGGTATTATTATAAATGGAGTAGTGACACTTCATGGAGCTATACCGATTTAGAGAGCGGAATTTTTTATGTTCCTATTCGATCTGAGTTAGATGCTTTTGTTTTTCAGGTGAAAGCCGTAGATAACTTTGGGAATGAAGATCTGACTCCATCTAAGCTTACTCTACCTATCAAAAATTCTTCTCCTGAAATTTCTTTTCGTTATCTTTCTAATCCTCTTATTGCAGATATCGGAGGTGATACTTCTTTTACTTTTCCAACAAGGACCTTTGTGTGGGATCTCTATGATCAGGATGGGAATGAGACTATTACAGATGTTTTTTATGCAGTTGATGATACATGTAGCTCTTGTTGGAGCCGATTAGATGGAGATGCAACTAGCATTACTCTTATTGATTTAGAACAAGGAGAAAAAATATTTTTTGTTAAATGCAAAGATATAGCTGGAGCAGAGAGTAGCATTATTCAATTTCCAGATTCAACTGAGCAAAGCGATGCACAAGTTTGGATAGTTAAGCCAGTAATAGGGGATGTGTTAATTGTAGATGATTACCCATTGGATAATGCGAACAATGCTTTAGGTTGGTACCTTGGGATGATGGATACCTTACTTGGAGAGAATCAATATTCATATTGGGAGATAGGAGATGAGTTACCCTTTTCATCAACAGATGTTTCAGCTAATTTAAATTATTTTGATCATGTTATATGGTATACCGCATATAATAATACAGCGTCAGCAAATGATACCTATAACCGAGCAGAGGCTAGCTTAGTAAACTTTATTATGAGTGGTGGGAATTTATTTATTAACCCAATTGATTTTGAAGATACCACGTTCACATGGTTTCCTATGGATTCATTAGTTACCCTAAACCCTAATGGTCGTTTACATACTGGTACAGTAATTGAAAGCCCTATTGATACTAGTTTAAATCTTTCTATTTCTCACCTTATCGCTGTTAAGGTTAAGGGGTTTTGGCCTGATGCATCTGAGTTTGATAATGTACAAGCTATTTATCAAATGCCAGAACCAGAGGGAAATCAATCTTGGTCAGGGACACCTACTATTTGCAGTATAGGACAGTATAAAGTGTCACCAATTGAACTATCTGGCAAGGTTGCAATTATGACTCTCCCTCTTCATGATGGTTACCGACCAAAGCTCCAGGGTAATGGATCTGCGATTAAATTGTTTCAGTACCTATTTGAAAGCGAATTTACACCATGAAATATTTTTCGTTTTTTTTATTTTTTGCTATTCTTTATCCACAAAATATTGGGTCTATTTCAGGTAAGATTACTGAGTTAAAGTCTGGTGAAGATATGCCTGGAGTTAATATTATGGTTAAGGGAACATATTATGGAACAGCTTCAGATCTTCAAGGTAGATATTTAATAGATAATGTTTCTCCAGGTAGTTATGATGTTGAAGTATCTATGATTGGATACAAGGTTATTCTCAAAACTGGTGTAATAGTAAAAGAAAATGAAACTGTTAAAATTAATTTTTTAATGGAAGAGACAGTGCTTAGTTTTGGTGAAGATGTTGTGGTTATGGGGAAAAAACCATTGTTTGATGTTGATGAGACTGCTTCTGTTGCAAGAGTTAGAAAAGAAGAGATTGAGAATAAGGTTGTTTCTAGCGTAGAGGATATTCTTTCTGAACAGATAGGGGTTACGACTCAGGATAATGAAATACATATCCGTGGTGGAAGAATTGATGAGAGTATGTTTGTTGTAGATGGATTCTCTGTGAAAGATCCACTTTCAGGGTACTCTGGAAATCTTTTTGTTAATGCAGATGCAATTGAAGAATTAGAAATTGTTACAGGTGGTTATAGTGCAGAATATGGCCAGGCAATGTCTGGAATTGTAAATATAAAATTAAAAGAGGGTCGAGATCGTTATGAAGGAGCTCTGAAATTTTCAAGTGATAGATTTTTAGCAGATAATTTTAATTCTGATAGAATAGAATTTAATCTTGGAGGGCCAGATTTGTTTTTCGAAAAAATACCCAAATTCGTGAACTTAGATATACCAGGTAGTTTTTCATTTTTTTTAAATGGTTATGGTAAAGTATATGATGGCAATCTTCCTGTTGCTTCTAGATTGTATCCGCATCGTTATTGGAGCACACCATTAATTAGTGAATCTGGAGCAGATAATATTATGAAAAAATTATCTGCTAGAGAAAATAATGATTGGCACCTTTTATATAAATTAACTTGGTTGTATAGCGCTAAGAAAAAATTGTCAGTTTCTTATGATGCTTCAACAAATATAAATCAAGGGTATTTTATGCCTAGAGCATTTTCTTCAACATATTTTCCCTATCGTTATCAAAATATACTCGATAATTATAACACAGTTACAAGAGATACACGGTTGTTTAATATGAATTGGACTCACACACTCTCCACTCGTTCTTTTTATGAGCTAACAGTCGGAAAATTTTCTACAATGGAACATAGTGCTGTTCAAGATTTACATTGGAGTGAGTATCAAGAAAGATTAGATCTTGAGCCAGTAAATTATAATTTGGATAATACACAGTTAGATGGAAATGTGCAGATTACCTATGGTGATGAATTTTATGATACTGGTTTTGCTCCAGAGTGGTATGATTTGTCAAGTGAGAATACAAGAATGGATTTGGACTGGACCTTTCACACTGAGTCTAATCATAAACTTAAATCTGGGTTTGAGCATACTATTACAGATATTCAGGTATTAGATATTGATGAGCCTTGGAGTGGATCATCAGGTTTTGGTGCTAATTATGATAGCTATAGTGCCAAAACATATTTTGGTGCATTTTATATACAAGATAGAATTGTTTTTGAAGGAATGACTCTAAACCTTGGGCTTCGTACTGATTATTGGGCTCCAGGAAGATATGTTGAAGATGCTATCAATGATACGAGTAATATTATTATAACAAATAGTGCACGCCAGTTATTTAAGGATGAGACATTTGATTTTCCATGGTTTGGAGATCCTTATAAAATGAAGGCTCGGTTGAGTCCTCGTTTTGGTATTTCACATCCAGTTACGGATAATGATGTTTTATATTTTTATTATGGCCATTTTTCACAGTTACCGACTTTTCAATACGTGTATGCAAAAATTAATTCTAAAGCTCAGTCTACATATCAGGTTTTTGGGAATCCTAATTTAAATCCCAAGACTACAGTTCAATATGAGATTGGCGTTAAGCATCGCTTTAGTGAAGATCAGGTACTGGAGTTAAAGGCATATTGGAAAGATATGTTTGACTATGAGACTTCCCAAACTATTCGCCCTTCAAATCCTAAATATGCACACCTATCATTTAATATGTACTTCAACGCTGACTATGCGAGATCTAGAGGAGTTGAGGCAATTTTGAAAAGCAGGCTCTTTACAAACTGGTATGTAGATTTGAATTTTAATTATAGTATAGTTACGGGTAAGAGCTCTTCTCCATTGGATAATTTACTGGTGCAAGCAGGTCAGTTATCTGAAAAACCATTAGGTGAAAATTATATGAGTTGGGATAAGCCGCTTCATATGTTTACCAATATATCTTATTCTCATCCAAGCAAGTGGGGTATCTCAGCTAGATTAGAATACGAGTCAGGTCGTAGGTATACAAGATCTATTCAGGATACGATTATTACAGTAGAAGACCAACAGTTTTATGATGGGCCCAGAGAAGATGATCGACCATATGCTTTTATAAGCGATGCTGCAAAAAATAACATTGATATTAAAATTTATAAAACTATAGCATTAGGTCAATTTAAACTTAAGACGTATGCAGAAATAGAGAATGTCTTAAATGATGTAAATCCAAGACGAATTAATCCTTATACTGGAAGAGGATATGACCCAGGTGAAATATATGGATATAGATTGTTAAATAGTCCAAATCCAAATGAAGACCCATCACGTTATTCTCGACCGCGTTCTATGGAAATAGGAATTCAATTTATTTTCTAATGATATATACTTTGCAAATTATTTTAGTTGTTATATCTCTTGTGTCATTTAGTTGGGGACAGACCTTGTTTCCAATTCTTGGAGGACAGCGTGTCGGAACATCGGCATTCACATTTTTAAATATTGGTGTTAGTGCTAAAGCATCAGGAATGGGGGAGTCTGTGGTTGCCTTAAATCAAGACGCGACTAGTATACATTATAACCCTGCAATTATTGCGCAATTAGATCAAACTGAATTCTCTATTTCTCAGATACAGTGGCCAGCAGATATTTTTTATGATTATTTTAGTTTTACTCATCGCCTAAAAGGTCGTCATTATGTTGGTTTAAATGGCGGGATATTGCATATGAAGCCTATGATGGAGACTACAGAATATTTTCCTGATGGTACGGGAAATTATTTCACCTATCAAGATCGATTTTTAGGTGTAACGTATGGAGCGAAAATGACAGATAGGTTTAGTTTTGGAGTGACCTTGAAATATGTTACTGAAGATTTAGCTGGATATAAAATGAGTGCTGCATTAATAGATATGGGTACTTTTTATTGGACAGGCTATGGTTCTCTGCGGTTTTGTGCGAGTTTATCTAATTTTGGGGAGCAGGTTGCTCCAGATGGGGACTATCAAAAGAGAATCCTTGATCAAAGCTCTGGAAATGAGATTGAAGAAAAAACAGATTTTGAAAAATTTTCTCCTCCAACACAGTTTAGGGTTGGTGCGGCAGTAGATCCAATTAATACCCAAGACCACCTAGTTACTTTTTCTACTCAACTCAATCATCCAGTTGATAATGCAGAATATATTGTAACTGGATTAGAATACTCTTTTATGCGAATGTTTTTTATAAGAAGCGGATATAAGTTCAATAAAAATGAGGAGAATTTTACTTTGGGTGTAGGTTTATTTATTCCATTGGGTAGGTTCAAATTGCGTGTGGATTATGGCTACGCAAATTTTGATCATTTAACGGATCCAAATCGATTTAGTATAGGGTTCTCGTTGTGATTGTTTTGTTAAGATTTATATATCTATTCATTTGTCTTATTATTTGTTCGTGCATGGATAGATTCGTAATACCAGAGGATATTCAAAATTCAAATCCTGGAAATTTTGGTGCTGGGGATACAACATATCTTTTGGTTCAGCCAGTATGGAGTGGTGATCAAGGAATTAATAAGCCGATAGAGATATCTATTGCTCAAGATGGAAGAATTTTTGTTGCAGATGAAGTTAATCAGTCAATTCTAGTTTTTGATCAGAATGGAAATCGTCCAGAAGGATTTGAGGATTTGCTTTCACTTGTTGATAATAATGGTATAGGAATAGTACCCAAGGATGTAGATATTGATAAAAAAATGAATGTATTTTATATTGATGGCTCTCAAAGAATATTTGTTTGGAANCAATNTTGGAATGAAGTTGGTATTAGTAANGTTTCAANAAGTGCNACATTTATTCATGCACAAACTGGAGCTGATACTNTAGCCANAGCAGGAACNGATNTTTGGNTTTCACTACTNAATGATAGTGANTGGGGAATTGTTGATGGTGATATGACNANCGATCAGGCATTGATAGATTCCTTGATGGAGCCACACCTTTTCTATGATGGCAATGATGAAATGAATATCTATCTTGATACATATTATCAATCAGAGGAAAGTCAATTTACAGCGCTTACAGCTCCAGCAGATAATGAAAACATGGTATTTGTAACTGATAATTTCGGAGGTTCTAATAACCAGTATCGAATTGTACAGGTGGATTTTAAGCGATCCCTTATTTTAGAACTCAAAAGTGGAGACTTAGTTTGGGCTTATACGGGTCGCTTTGGATCAACGATTAAAGGATACGGGACTGGAGCAGGTACAGTAAATAAGCCAGTTAGTATTGATGTCGATTATCAAGGTAATTTATATTATACCCAANAGGGTAATTACTTCCCAATACATATGATATCTCCAAATCTAGGTGGAGATTTTGCGATTTACACTTCAGGTTTTCAGCCAGAGGCTGATGATATAATGAATCCTTCATGGTTTTTAAACCCGGTAGATATTGCTGTAGATAATAATAGAAATAGTTATATTGTTGATCAACAGAACTCTGATATTACAGTGTTTAATTTTAAAGGTGATTTTTTTAAAAAAGCAGGGTATATAGATGAAACAGAGAAGATTATGAGCAAGCCTGTTGCTGCAACAGTCGATGATAGAGGTATTTTATATGTTTGTGATAGTGAGCATGGAGCTATCTATCGTTTTAAGCTTTCTAATTCATTGGATGAAGATTTAACTCCTGAAGATTAATGGTATTTTTAAAAAAGACAGCCTTTTTCTTTTGTCTCTTAGTTTTTGCCCTTTTAGCTCAAAATCCAGATGATGTTATTTATGTTAAATATTTTGAGTCTGATCATAATTTTAAANCGGATCTTGCTATGCTGTCAACTGAGAGAAGGGGTAAGGCTCATCTTGCAGTAAGTTATAATACTCTTAATCAACCGATTAAAATTGAGCGAATATCTCCAAATGGTGTAACCAAAAAGCTGGAAATGTTAAGGTATGATTTAACTGGAAAGATGATTGAAAGAGGCGAATATAATCAGAATATGAAATATTTAAATTTAACTGTGTATGGTCAGGATGAGATGTGGAGCCAGGAATATAGAACATGGCGCTATAAGGTAAACGAGCCACTTAATTTTAATGATCAACAAACTTATTTTATTTTTGATGATGGCATGCAGGTAAAAAAAATAATATTCCAGACTATTGATGGTCAAAAATATGGACAGATTGAATTAGACTATGATTATCTAGGGTATTTATCTGAAGAAAGATGGAGAGATTTACCATCTGCGAGAATTATTCGTAGGTTTAAATATAAATTTGATATTATTTATCATGATGAAGAGCCAAGCACTGTTGTTCAAATTTGGGAGTTTGGTCATGATGGTGAGCTTATCTCTAGTGTTGCCGTTGATATGGCTCCAGCTGATCAACTATATCTTACTCCACCACCGAGGACTCATAATACACTTGATGAAGTAGATATTATAGCAAAAGAGATAAAGGAGAGTAGGATATTGGTCCCGCAGGGAGGTTTTATACCAAAAACGGAATGGGATATTCTATTGTTAGTTAATGGAGAGCAATTATTTGTTGATTATTTCAGCGTGTCTGATAATGGTATTCAGTTNAGAATGGATAATGAAGATGAGTTACTTACATTNCCATTACATCGTGTCCGTTCTTTGACGTCACGAATGGGAGATGTAATTTATCCTAAACCTATTCATTTAAACAGATAATGAAAAACCATAAAAATATATTAATTATTGCAATATTTAATTTATTAATGGCTCAAGAATATCCGCCGCCAACTGATCTTATTAGTGTCCCAACTGCAGGTACTTTAATGAGAGGAAGTTTTTCTATGGATATGAGAATCCAAGATGAAGGTGGATTAATATTAGGGTTAAGTACAGGTCTTACAGATCGTTTTCAGTTTGGCTTATCCTATGGATCTCCTAACCTTATAGGTGACGATAGTTTAAAGTGGTATCCACGCCCTGAAGCAAAATTAAAATATTTAGTGATTGATGAAAGTATGTCAATGCCTGCTTTAGCAATAGGTCTTAATACTCAGGGTCTTGGTGATTATAGGTCAGAAGACACTTTACAACGTTATGAAACAAAAGCATTAGGAGTATATGGAGCTTTTTCTAAAAATT
This sequence comes from Fidelibacterota bacterium, assembly GCA_002708715.1. Classification (GTDB taxonomy): domain Bacteria; phylum Fidelibacterota; class Marinisomatia; order Marinisomatales; family UBA1611. Next base: position 132,964 of record PAPB01000024.1, read on the forward strand.
GGGAAACTCCACTTGGTAATATGGGCTTTCACACTGGTGTAAATTATAGTTTTCTTGAAACTGCTGATGGTGATGAGGATGCCAATTTATTTTTTGGATTGGATCTTGAATTTAATCCTGAATTCTCCTTGCTTATAGAATATAATGGCGCATTGAATGAGAATGATAAAACTGCAAAAACTATGTCTATTAATAATAGTGGTTATCTCAATGCTGCGGTTCGGTGGTCTTTTGTTGAGTCTCTCCATCTAGAAGTACATTTTAATAATTTGCTCTTTAGTGAAAAAGTTGATTATTTTAAACGAGAATTGAAAATTACNTATATCGAATTTTTTTAAATAATTTTATGAAATNTTTTTTTATTAATANTATTTTNATTTTTTCATTTATTATGGCAGAAACNTCTGCTTTTGANAAAGGGATAGAGCATTATGAATCTCGAGCANAAAATGCTGTTGGTTTTAATGTAAAATCTGAGCCAATAAATAATGCAATAGAAGAGTTTAAAAAAGCATATTCTCAAATGGAATTAGATGCAGGTGTATATTTAATGCGGTGCTATTATTTTAAGGGAAAGTTTATAGCGAAGACTGATGACGAAAAGAAAAAAATATTCAATAAAGGAAAAGATTTAGGAGAGAANCTTATTAANNTATATCCTGAGTCCGCTTCTGCTCGTTATTGGTTTTTAGTGAATCTTGGTAGCTGGGCAGAGGTGTATGGTTTACTTGCTGCTGCTAAGGAAGGTGTTGCTAANCTTATGAGAGATCATGCAAATAAAATAATCGAATTAGATTCTGAATATTCAAATGGTGGAGGTTATTTTATGCTGGGTGCGGTACACTTTAAGTCTCCTTATATACCATTTATTTTATCATGGCCCGATAATGATAAAGCTATAAAATATTTAACTAAAGCTTATGATACAGGGTTATCTACTCCTTCACAAACTGTTTATTTATCACGGGCACTATATAAAGATAAGCAGAGTGATAGAGCGAAGTCAATGCTTGTGGGCTTATTAAAACAGCCATATTCTGAAAAAGATAAAGTAGAAGATTTTGATCAATATCAAATCGCTAAAAATTTATTAGAAGAGTGGAAGTGAAAAATTTTCTATTTATAGCGCTTATTTTTTCATTTAATTTAGCTCAAGATGGTTCAGCAGTATATTGGAATAGTTTAGCCACTGATGTTACTGTGGGTGTTCCTCTTGTAGATGATCCTACGTTGATCGGTGGAAGAATTCAAGTNAAGGTTAGCTTTAATGGAGGAAAATCTTATAATGAAATGGGTGAGATATTTGAGATTGAAAAANGTGATATAGATGATGTAAAAAATGTNTCTATAGCTGCTAATATTTTTGAATCAATGGCTGGTTTTAGTGAAGGAGGTAAAGCCCAATTTATTGCTAAAGTTTGGGANAGNGCTGGGAANAGTATTGAAGGNGCTGTAAGNGATAGTATCCTNANNATNGATGAAACTNTACCAATATTNGCATCCCTTAAAATTATATCTTCTAATGAAAATAAAAATTTAGCAATGCCAGGTGATTCANTAATATTTGANTTAAATATCAGTGANCCCATTAAACAGCCANCNTTTCAAATAAATGGNGAAACTTATAATGANGTTGCTGTNGGTATAGAAAAATCATGGAAATTGANTTATCAAGCTAGTGAAGCAGATGATGGGGTNATNACATTTGAGATTAATTATATGGATATNGCTGGTAATCCAGGTNCTCCTATTANAAAAGCNACAGATAGTTTGGTAATTACTATGGATGGNACATTGCCAGANATNACAGANGTAAATTTATNTTCAAGTAATNCATATGATAATTCATGGGCTNTTAAAGGAGANTCTNTTTTNNTTAANTTTGTTTCTTCTGANCCATTAAAGGATATAGTAGCTAAAGTAAATAATGTAGAAACAAAAATGTTAANNGAAGAAGAATTNAAGTTTGTTTTTTATCATGTNTTTACTGAATCAGATTCTGAAGGAGTTGTNCCTCTTAGATTTAAATTATAAAGATTTAGCTGGTAATATTGGAGATTTAATTGATGAAACTACTGATGATAGTGATGTAACNTTTGATATGACNCCNCCTGATCCTTTTAAAGTNNAGACNGTNGGTTCATTGCAAGGNCAAGTAAAAAGTAAAAANAAGAATGAAAAAAATAAAAAAGAAAAATCAAAATCAGANAATGNAGNANCNCTTNGTNTNATTNCTATTATTCTTATNTCNTTCTTAGGTTTAANTNTTNTAGTGGTTCGGNTTTCTCGTTTTATTATTTTTGGTAAAGCAGGCCAGGCTGGTTGGAAAGCACTAGTTCCATTTTTTAATTTATTTATTTTTACAAAAATTGTAAAAAAACCAGTCTGGTGGCTTGTAATATATTTCATATTTCCAGTAGGTTTTATTTTATCTACTTTACAAATATCAAAATTATTTGGTAAAAAAATTATATTTTCAATAGGTTTAATATTATTACCAATAGTTTTTTATCCATTATTGGCTTTTGGAAAAGCTCCATTCATTGAAATAGCATCAAAAACTAAATAAACTAAATACACTAAATATGACTGATTATAATAAAAAACGTATTCTTGTAACAGGTGGAGCTGGTTTCTTAGGCTCGCATTTATGTGAGAGGCTTTTATCTGAAGGAAATGAGGTAATTTGTTTGGATAATTATTATACGGGATCAAAGACTAATGTGTCCCATTTATTAGATAATCCAAAATTTGAATTATTGCGACACGATATATGTTTTCCGCTTTATGTTGAGGTTGATGAAATATATAATTTGGCATGTCCTGCCTCTCCCATTCATTATCAGTATGACCCAGTTCAGACTACTAAAACCTCTGTTCATGGATCTATAAATATGTTGGGTTTAGCAAAGCGACAAAACGCAAAAATATTTCAAGCATCCACTTCAGAAATCTATGGAGACCCTGAAGTCCATCCACAAGCTGAATCCTATTGGGGTAAAGTTAATCCAATTGGACCAAGGTCTTGTTATGATGAAGGAAAAAGATGTGCTGAAACTTTATTTTTTGATTATCATAGGCAACATAAATTAAAAATTAAAGTAGCACGAATATTTAACACATATGGACCTAAAATGCATCCAAATGATGGTCGAGTGGTAAGTAATTTTATTACACAAGCATTGCAAAATAAAGATTTAACAATTTATGGAGATGGAAGTCAAACACGTAGCTTTTGTTATGTATCAGACCTAATTCAAGCAATGATCTTATTTATGCAAACTAATGAAGACTTCACAGGCCCAATAAACCTTGGTAATCCAAATGAGTTTACAATTAAAGAGCTTGCAGAAATAATTATTGATACTACGAATTCAAGTTCAAAAATTATTTATAAACCATTGCCACAAGATGATCCAAAGCAACGAAGGCCAGATATCTCTCTTGCAAAAGAAAAAATCAATTGGTCTCCAAAAATTCAATTAAAAACAGGAATAGAAAAGACGGTTAAATATTTTGAAAATATTCTATAATTTTTTTCAATAGAATACCTTAAATGAATATTATTGATAAAATTAAAAAAAAATCGCCTAGAATATTGGTTGTAGGTGATATTATGCTTGATCGTTTTATTTTTGGAACAGTTGCTCGCATATCTCCAGAAGCTCCTGTACCCATTGTCCAGTGTAGAAAAGAAAAATATACTTTAGGTGGATGTGGAAATGTTTTTAGAAATTTAATTAATCTAGGTGTCCAAGCTTCTATTTTTAGCGCGGTAGGAAAGGATCGTGCTGGAAAATTAATTATAGAAAAATTAAAAACAATTGACAAAGATTATGTTGAAGTTTCACAATTTTCAAAAATGCAAACTACTGAAAAGATGCGAATTGTGGCTGAAGGGCAGCAGGCAATTAGAGTGGATTGGGATGCGATACCTTTGAAGAAAAATGATTATAACTATTTGCTTAATCAAATTCCAAATAAAATGAAGAATATAGATGCTGTTATAATAAGCGATTATAATAAGGGATTATGTTCAAAGGAAATAGTGAGATTTGTAATAAAGAATGCTAGCGTTTTGAAAATTCCTATATTTATTGATCCAAAAGGAATTAATTGGAAAAAATATGATGGAGCTGATTTAATAACACCAAATAAGAAAGAGGCTGAAACTATATTAGGTTATAGGCTGAATAGTGATCAAGATTTTGAAAAAGCTTGTCTAAAACTTTGTAGTGATTTTAATATAGCAGCATGTCTTATAACTAGGGGAAGTGATGGGATGTCTTATGTAGGTGGTAAGAAAAAATATCATGTTAAATCAGAAGCAAAAGAAATTTTTGATGTTAGTGGGGCTGGCGATACTGTTATTGCTGCATTCGTGGCGGCAACTATTGCTGGTCTAAATTCAAAAGCTGCAACTGAATTTTCTAATCGAGCTGCAGGTGTCGTTGTAGGTCATATTGGGACCACACCTATTACTGATTTTGAATTAAAAAATTATTTTATAAAATCTTAATAAATGAAATTACTTATCACGGGAGGTGCTGGATATATTGGTTCACACGTAGTATTGGCTGCATTAGAAAAAGGTTCTAAGGTTACAATATTTGATAACTTATCAACAGGAAATAAGAAGAATATAAATAAGGATTGTAAATTTGTAAACGGCTCTATTAATTCATTGTCAGATTTGTCATCTTTATTTAAAAAAGAAAAATTTGATGCTGTCATTCATTTGGCTGGGAAAAAAGCTGCAGGCGAATCAATGAAAAATCCATTAATATATTTAGAAAATAATATTATTGGGACTATTAATCTTATTAAAAGTTGTATAGAAAATGGAATCAATATTTTAATATTTTCTTCATCTGCTTCAGTTTATGGTGAGCCAAAATATCTGCCTTTAGATGAAAAACATTCATTATCTCCAATTAATTATTATGGATATACAAAATTAGCAATTGAAAATCATTTAAAATGGTTTAGTGACCTTATAGGTTTTAGATATGCAGCTTTGAGATATTTTAATGCCGCAGGATACGATTTAGAAAATAGAGTATTAGGTTTAGAAAAAAACCCTCAAAACCTTATACCGATTGTGATGGAAGTTGCAAGTTTGCAAAGAGATGCCCTTGATATTTTTGGGAACGATTACAAAACAAAGGATGGTACCGGAATCCGTGATTATATTCATGTTACAGATTTAGCAAAGGCACATATTGATGCTCTCGATTATTTATTAAAAAAACAGGTAAGTATAACAGTTAATTTGGGTGTAGAAAGAGGATACTCTGTTTTGGAAATAATTGAGATGGTTACGAAAATAAGTGGAAAAAAAATTGAATATAATATTGTTGATAGACGTAAAGGAGATATTGATACCATTATTGCAGATTATTCTTTAGCAAATCATCTTTTGGGTTGGGTTCCAGAAAACTCTAATTTAAAAACAATTATTGAATCAACATGGAAAGTATATGCTTGATAAAATTATCAGTCTAAAAAGGCACGTATTATGAAAAAAGTTTTAGTTTGTGGAGCTGGTGGCTTTATTGGTGGACATTTAGTTAAAAGATTAAAAAAAGATGGTGCATGGGTTCGAGCAGTCGATATTAAATACCATGATTATGTGGTGTCGCCAGCGGATGAGTTTATTAAAGGAGATTTAAGAGATCCATTATTTGTTAAGAAAATTTTTGATGAACCCTTTGATGAGGTATATCAATTAGCTGCTGATATGGGTGGCGCTGGATTTGTATTTAGTGGAGAGAACGATGCTGATATTATGCATAACTCTGCAATGATAAATCTAAATGTTGTAGAAGCTTCAGTAGTATCTAAAGTAAAAAAAATTTTTTATTCTTCTTCTGCATGCATGTATCCTGAAAGAAATCAAATGGATCCAAAAAACCCAAATTGTGCTGAAGATTCAGCATACCCCGCTCAACCAGATAGCGAATATGGTTGGGAAAAATTATTTAGTGAAAGATTTTATATGGCTGCAAAAAGGAATTATAAATTAGATATAAGAATTGCAAGATTTCATAATATATTTGGTCCAGAAGGGTCGTGGAATGATGGTCGTGAAAAAGCTCCTGCTGCTTTTTGTAGGAAAGTGGCAGAAACTCCTAATGGAGGCGAGATAGAAATGTGGGGAGATGGCCAACAAACCCGCTCATTCCTATATGTTGATGAATGTATTGAAGGGGTATTAAAATTGATGAATTCTCATTATAATAATCCTATCAATATTGGATCTGATGAAATGATTCAAATTAATGATCTCGCTAAAATGGTTATGAAAATAGCGGGGAAGAATCAAAAAATTATTCATATTTCGGGGCCTCTAGGTGTTAGAGGCAGAAATTCTGATAATAAACTAATTAAAAAAGTTTTAAATTGGGTTCCAAATATGCCCTTAAAAGATGGATTAGAAAAAACATATCAATGGGTTTTAAAGCAAGTAAATACAAATATCTGATATAATTCGACTTCATTCGACCAACTTTCCTTATTAAAACCGTGATAATTATAAAATGAATATTAAATCTTGGACTTTAACAGACCGTCAATTATGTGATTGCGAATTGATTTTAGATGGGAGTTTTAAACCTTTGAACGGATTTATGACAAAAAAAGAATATAATTCTGTTTTGCGGACAATGAGATTAGGAAATGGTAAGTTATTCCCTATACCAATTACTTTAGATGTTGATAAGAATTTTTCTAATAGAATTAATATTGATGAAAAGATTTTACTTCGTGAAAAAGAGGGCTTTCAAATTGCATATATGGTAGTTGAAAGTATTTGGGAGCCAGATTTATTAAAAGAATCTAATTTGGTTTATGGAACACAAGATGCTTTTCATCCAGCAGTGGATTATATTTTAAATAAAGGTAATAAAATTTATTTGGGCGGGAAACTTATAAAGATTGCAATGCCTATTCACTATGACTATAAACAATATAGAATAAGTCCAAATAAGGCAAAAAATATATTTTCAAAACTTGGTTGGAATAAAATTGTTGCATTTCAAACTCGCAATCCTCTGCATAGAGCTCATGTGGAAATGACGATGAAGTCAATGGAAAAAACAAATACTAAACTTTTTTTACACCCTGTTGTTGGATTAACCAAATCAGGTGATATTGACCATTATACAAGAGTTAGATGTTATGAATATGTGTTGAAAAAGTATCCAAAAGATTCAGCAATACTTGCATTATTGCCTTTAGCAATGAGGATGGGTGGTCCAAGAGAGGCTTTATTGCACGCAATAATTAGAAAAAATTATGGATGCACGCATTTTATTGTAGGAAGGGATCATGCAGGCCCTGGCCTTGATAGTAATGGTAAACCATTTTATAATCCATATGAAGCGCAGGAATTACTCAAAAAGTATCAGAGTGAAATTAAAATTAAAATGATCCCATTTCAATTCATGGTATATGTCCCATCATATAAAAAATATAAGGCTATTGAAGAAATAAAAAAGGATGATGAATATAAAACAATTTCAGGTACTGAATTGAGGTCTCTTTTAGATAAAGGTAAAAGCATTCCCGAATGGTTTTCTTATTTGGAAGTATCACAAGAGCTTAAAAATTCTAGACCAGCTTTAGATAAAAGAGGTTTTACTCTTTTTTTTACTGGGCTCTCAGGTTCGGGAAAATCTACTATTGCAAATGGAATATTAATAAAATTAATGGAAAAAGGAAATCGACCAGTTACGTTACTAGATGGAGATCTAGTCAGAACTCATTTATCTAGCGAACTAGGCTTTTCAAGAGAGCATAGATCACTAAATGTGCAAAGAATTGGTTTTGTTGCAAGTGAGATAACAAAAAATGGAGGGATAGCAATATGTGCCCCAATAGCTCCCTACGCTGATGACCGTGATGTAAATAGAAAATTAATATCAAAATATGGAGGATATATAGAAGTTTTTATTAATACTTCATTGAAAAAATGTGAAGAAAGAGATTCAAAAGGATTATATAAATTAGCTAGAGAAGGGAAATTAAAAGAGTTTACTGGTATTTCAGATCCTTATGAAAAACCAAAAAACCCTGAAGTTAGTATTAATTCCGATGGCTCTTTATCTCCAGAAAAATTAGTTGATATTTTATATCATAAAATTATTGAAATTGGATACCTTTAATCTTAATAAATAATATAAAAAGAAGAGTCAACATTGCAATTTATTGATCTGAACGCTCAACAAAAAATTATTAGGAAAAAAATAGACAAGCGAATTCAATCAGTTTTAGATCATGGTAAATATATTATGGGGCCTGAAGTATATGAATTAGAAGAAAGGCTTGCTGATTATGTAGGAGTGAAGCATTGCATCACATGTTCCTCTGGAACTGATGCTTTACTAATACCATTAATGGCCAAAAATATTGGAATAGGAGATGCCGTTATAACAACTCCCTTTACATATATAGCAACAGCTGAAGTTATATCTTTACTTGGGGCTGTTCCTATCTTTGTTGATGTAGACCCAGTTACATTCAATATTAATGCAAATGAAATTGAGCAAGCTATTCATAAAGCAAAAAATAAAGGACTATGTCCTAAGGCGATAATTGCTGTTGATTTATTTGGATTGCCTGCTAGATATAGATTGATTGAAAAAATAGCTAGTAAAAATAATTTATTTTTGATTGAAGATACTGCACAAGGTTTTGGTGGTTCTATTAGAAAAAAAATGGCAGGGTCTTTTGGAAATGTAGGTTCAACTAGTTTTTTTCCTGCAAAACCATTTGGTTGTTATGGGGATGGTGGTGCAATTTTTACAAGCGATGAAGAATTAGCTAAAATTATGGAATCTATAAGAGTCCATGGTAGTGGATTAGATAAGTACGATAATGTTAGAGTTGGAATAAATGGAAGATTAGATACCATTCAGGCTGCAATTTTATTAGAAAAGTTAGCGATATTTGATAATGAGATAACTTTACGTAATCAAGTTTCAAACTATTATTCAGAAAATATTAGTTCAAAATATAAAAAACCTTATATACCTAGAGATTATATTTCTTCCTGGGCTCAGTATTCTATATTAGCTCACTCTTCATCTTGTAGGAATCATATAATAAATTCAATGGTAAAACATGGAACTCCAATTATGATTTATTATAAAATTCCTCTTCATTTACAAAAAGTATATAATAGTATTGGTTATAAAAATGGTGACTTCCCCATTACTGAAAAGATTTCAAAATGTATATTTTCTATTCCAATGCATCCATATCTTTCAAAGAAAGATCAAGATTTTATTATTAAAATCTTAAATGCTGAATACAAAAATTAGCCTTAGTGGTTGTTGTAAGGCTCTAATTGAATATGCTCCTACATTTTATAATTGTAGTAGTAGGTGAAAAAGTGAGGGTTTAGAGATTTTTTTCATACAATATAGCAAAGAGTTAATTAATATAATGGATCATAAAAATGAAAATAGATAAAAATCAAATTAGAATTTCTGTAATAGGTTTAGGTTATGTTGGGCTTCCTCTAGCCGTCGAGTTTAGTAAGCTTTACAGTGTTGTCGGATTTGATATAAATACGCAAAGGATAAGTGAATTAAAGAATAATTACGATAATACTAATGAATATACTGATTCAGAGATGGCTTTATCTGGTGATTTATTACTAACCCATTTTGAAGAAGATATAAAAAATTCCAATATTTATATTATTACTGTACCCACGCCTGTAGATAAAAACAATAAACCTGACCTGATGCCCTTAAAATTAGCTTCATTAATGGTAGGCAATTATTTAAAAGAAAATGATATAGTTATTTACGAATCAACCGTGTTCCCAGGAGCAACAGAAGATATATGTGTACCAATCTTAGAAAAACAATCAAGTTTAAAGTATAATGTTGAATTTTTTTGTGGTTATAGCCCTGAGCGAATTAATCCAGGAGATAAAGAGCATACTTTAAAAACTATTATAAAAATTACCTCTGGGTCTAATGAGAAAACAGCTAAGATCATTAATGATTTATATGCAAGTATTGTCACGGCTGGTGTATTTCAAGCATCTTCAATTAAAGTAGCAGAAGCCGCAAAAGTTATTGAAAATACACAAAGAGATGTGAATATTGCTTTAGTTAATGAATTAGCTCTCATTTTTAATAAGATGAATTTAGATACTAATGAAATCCTAGAGGCAGCGGGGACTAAGTGGAACTTTTTATCTTTTCGTCCAGGGTTAGTTGGTGGCCATTGTATAGGAGTGGATCCTTATTATTTAACATATAAAGCGTCTGAATTAGGTTATCACCCTGAAATTATCCTTGCTGGCAGAAGAATTAATGATAATATGGGTTTATATATTGCAGAAAAAACTATTGAGCAGATTACTGAAAAAGGGATAAGTCCACTAGGTGCAAAGATTGCTATCTTAGGGATCACATTTAAAGAAGATTGCCCTGATATGAGGAATACAAAGGTATGTTCTATAATAGAAAAGCTTTCGCAATATAAATGTGATTTGTCAATATCAGATTATTGGGTTGAATCAAAAAATGCAAAAGAGCAATTTGGTTATGATTTAAAAAAATTAGATGAAATATCAAACCAAGATGCTGTTATAATTGCAGTAGGGCATCAAGATTACAAAGTTTTAAAAGAAAAAGATTGGGATAAATTGATTAAGCCAGGAGGAGTAATTATTGATGTAAAATCTATATTTGATAAAGAAAAATTTAGTAAAAATAAATATCATTATTGGAGATTATAGAAATGCTTAAGATCAGATTCTTTAATCGAAAGATTTCTTAGATAGTATAATGGAAAAAATACTTGTTACAGGATCTGCTGGTTTCATTGGAATGCATTTATGTCAAAAACTTTTAAAAGAAGGTTATCAAGTATTTGGTTTAGATAATATGAACGATTATTATGATATCATTATTAAGGAATCAAGAATTAAATTACTTAAAGATTATGAAAACTTTAATTTTGTTAATTGTGATATTTTAGATAATTCTGGTCTTACTAGAATATTCAAAAAATTCAATCCTGACAAAGTTGTTAATCTTGCTGCACAAGCAGGTGTTAGATATAGCCTTATAAATCCTCAGGTATATATGAAAGTAAATGTTCTTGGTTTTTTAAACATACTTGAGCATTGTAAAAAGTTCAATGTTAAAGGTTTAATATATGCTTCAAGTTCTTCAGTTTATGGTGGAAATCAAAAAATACCTTTTAGTGTTGACGATGTGGTTGACAAGCCAATTTCAATATATGCAGCATCAAAAATATCCAATGAATTAATGGCATACACCTATGGCCATCTTTTTTCAATTAATACCACTGGTCTTAGGTTTTTTACAGTTTATGGACCATGGGGTAGACCTGATATGGCCATTCATCTTTTTACGAAAAATATTTCAAATAATAAACCAATTGACGTTTATAATTACGGAAAGATGAAACGTGATTTTACTTATGTAAAAGATATTGTAAGCGGTACATTATCTGCTATAAAAAAAAATTATCAGTGTGAAGTATTTAATTTAGGTAATAATAAAGTTGAAGAGTTAAAGAAAGTTATTCAACTTATTGAAATAAAATTAAACAAAAAGGCAAGACTTAATTTAAAAGATATTCAACCTGGAGATGTAAAAGAGACTTTTGCTGATATTAATTATAGTAAAAAAATGTTGGGCTACTCACCTAGTATTTCACTTGAAGAAGGGATATCATTATTTATTGAATGGTATCAGGGACAGGATTTATATTAATTTAGATTTGTTTTTTTCAACAAATTTAATTTTTAAAAGTATTATTTATATTGGGTAAAAATTCATATAATAATATTAATGAATTTAATTTGATATAAGTTTTTAATTAACAACTACCATGCAATTCACCCTCTATAAAACATTTAAAATAGATTAATTATTTTAAAATATATTTTTTAAAATAAAATATTAAAATCAAAGGTAGTTATTATGGTAGTTTGGATTAAAGAATATTATTTGTATATTAAAATGATTTTAAAAATAATATAAGTTGATATAATAAGAAATGAGCAGTATTTACAAAAAAGGGCGAGACGGATACTTTTACTATCAAACCTATATTTTAAATACAGAAACAGGTAAAAAGGATAAGAAAATATTTCATTCCCTTGGAACTAAAGATGAAAAAATTGCAGAAGAAAAAAAAATTTTATTAGATAGGCGATATGAAGAAAAAAATAAAAATCAAGGTAATCAAAAATTTAAACGAAATAAAAAGTTATATTTTTATTCAATTATCTTAATATCAATGGTTATATATTTTTTTAATTATTTTCAAAATTTATTTTTGAAAAAGGAGTCTGATTTATTTAGTTCCTATTCTCTTTCCGATACATTAAATGATGAAATAAAAATTTCTTCTATGGCAAAAAATCCTATATTAGTTCCTTCTTCTGAAAATATTTATCAAAGTAAAAATCATAGTATTGATACCATAATGACTAATAATAATGATTTAAATAAAATCAAGGATGACCAAGAAATAACTTTACTACCAACATATAAAATTATAAGAACAGAACGTCTACCTAACTCATTTAATCAAATTAAAGTTTATGCAACTATTGATTCAATAGTTACAAGTGATGGTATGTTATTTCTATGTGAAAAACTAAAAGAGGAATACCTGGAATTTACTAGTATAATTATTTGTCTTTACGCTAATAATAAAGATGGTATTGAGATGGCCAAAAATAATAATGCTAAAATAAGTAAACATCTTATGAAAAAAAATTGGCTTGCGATGTATACTTTTAATCCTGTTGAAGGTAAATATTTTGATGATAATCCAGGACTTTATTTAGGATTATACTAGAAAAGGAGATGAATGTGAAAATTAAAATTTATACTTTTATTTTATTTGGAATTTTTCTTAATGCGCAAACATCTGATCAAATTAAACAAGCAAAGGAATACATTAAGAACCAAGGCATTTCATTGGATAAAGCAAAATCTATTGCAAAATCCCAAGGGTATACGGACAAGCAAATTGATGATGCAATTAAAAAAGAAAAAGAAAAAGAAACTATTAAGAAAAATAACTCACTAAAAAGTCCAGAAAATGAAAATCAGCTATTACTAAATAATAATCTTTTTGAAAAATCGAATAATATATTAAATATTAAAAATGAAGTTGAGGCTAAACCTGAAAGCAAAAAAAATGAAGAGATTTATGAAACTAAGATATATGAAGATGACCAAAACCTTAAAATAATTGACAACCGGAGGGAAAACAACGATGTTTTACCATTTCAAAATAGCAATAATAGTTATTTTGGATATGATATATTTCGGCAAGATCCATTGTTATTTCAATCTACATCTACTGGTGCAGTTGACCCAGAGTATTTAATTGGCCCTGGTGATGAATTAATAGTTATGTTATGGGGTGAAACTCAATTTAGGCAGGTTCTAAATGTTGATAGAGAAGGGTTCGTTTTTATACCTGAAGTAGGACAAGTTTTTGTAAACGGTCTTAATTTGAGTTTGCTAGAGTCAAAGTTATTTAAAGTTTTATCTAAATCGTATGCTAGTTTGAATCCGCGAGGTGGTAAAGCAACTACTTTTCTTGATATAAGCTTAGGTAATCTTAGGCCATTAAGAATCCAGGTATTAGGAGAAGTATCTCAACCAGGAGCTTATACAGTAAGTCCCTCTGCAACTCTCTTTTCTTCACTTTATTATTTTAATGGACCAACAAATTTAGGATCATTGCGCGATATCCAGCTTATCAGAGGTGGAAAGAAAATTGCATCAATAGATTTTTATCAATTTTTATTAACTGGAAAAAAGCCTAAAGATCAAAAGCTTCAATTAGATGATGTGATTTTTATACCAAATAGATTAAAAACAGTTTCCATTTCGGGCGAGGTTAACCGTCCTGGGATATTTGAACTTAAGTCAAAAGAAACATTGAAAGATTTAATGGAAATGGCAGGTAATTTAAAAGTTACTGCCTATTTAGACAGGGCTCAAGTGGATCGAGTAGTTCCATTTGATCAAAGAGAAAAATTAGGTATAGATAGGATGTTTAATGATGTAAACCTTGAAAAAATTTTAAATGACGGTACGAACTTTACATTAAATGATGGAGATAAAATTGTAGTTTTTTCAGTATTTGATTTACGTTCAAATGTTGTCAATATTGAAGGAGCAGTAAGTCGACCAGGGAGTTATGATATTGGCGAATATTTAAGCTTAAACCAATTAATACAAAAAGCAGATGGTCTTTTAGGAGATGCTTACTTAGATCGCGTAGATATTATTAGAACCAATCCAGATTATAGTGAAGAGCTCATTAAATTAGATTTAAGAAAAGTTATTTCTGGAATTGCTGAGGATGATATTAAGCTTGAAAGTGGTGATCAAATTCAAATTTTCAGTTTAACACAAAGAAAAGGGAAAGAATATGTAGCAATCGATGGTCATGTAAAACAGCCTGGTAAATATACATTGCAAAAAAACATGACCCTCTATGATTTAATTTTTATACAAACTGGTTTAAGTGATATAAATTTTAAAAAAGAAGCTTATCTAGATAGAGCTGAATTGATTAGGACAAATAAATCAAATTTTGAAAAAATGATTATACCTTTTAATCTGGGGTTAGTATTAAACAATAAAGGGAAGGCTTCAGAATTGTTACAACCAGATGATTACATTTTTATTTATAAAAAAAATGAAATATTAGCTTCAAAAAATTATGTTACTATTGAAGGTAACGTAAAAAAACCAGGACAATATGAGCTTTTTAAAAATAACATGACTCTTTATGATTTAATCTTTAAAGCAGGTGGGTTTGGTGATAATGTTTTTAAAAATACTGTATTTTTAGAAAGAGCAGAATTAATTAGGACTGATCAAAACTCCTTAAAAAAAGAGATTATTCCTTTTAATTTAGAATTAGTTTTAAAAAATCAGGGAATGGCTGATCAAATATTAAAACCAAATGATGTGATTTTTATTTACGCTAATGAAGATATTATCGGGAAGAAAAAAAATGTTAGCATTATTGGGAGAGTTAAAAATCCTGGGCAGTATGAGCTTATTGAAAATAATATGACTCTCTATGATTTAATCTTTAAAGCATCAGGTTTTGAAGATCTTGAATTTAGATCATCAATGTATCTTGAAAGAGCAGATTTAATAAGGTTTGATAGCAATAAAACTACAAAATCGATCATTCCGTTTAATATCTTTGATATAATGAAAAATCCAAGTTCAGAAGATAATTTAAAACTTTTATCTGGGGATGTAGTTCGTATTTATCCTCAATCAATTTTCAGGAAATCAAATAAAATTACTTTGGCAGGTGCGGTATTAAATCCAGGGGAATATAAATTAAAGACTAACATGAATTTAAAAGATCTTATTTTAGAGGGTGGTGGATTTACTGAACAACATGAAAGATATAAAATAGAAATTACTAGAAAGGATTCAATTAATAATGCAAATACATATTCCAATAATTTTGTAATTGATATGGATGGTAGTTATACAATTATTTCAGACGGTTATAAAAAATTCCAATTAAAGTCTAGAGACTTTATTACTGTTAGATCTGATATCTATCAGAATTTAACTCAAATTGTTAACGTAAATGGATCAGTAAATTTTCCTGGATCATATGCTCTTAATGGATCGTATGAAACTATTTCAGATATTATTAAAAGAGCAGGAGGGTTAAGAGCTGATGCATACCCAATGGCTTCTAAATTCACACGTAATGATAAGCAGATTATGCTGGATTTAAATAACATTTTAAAGAATAAGAATTCAAAACAAGATATTGTTTTAATTGGTGGAGATATGATATTTGTTGCTAATATTCCAACAATAATACAAATTTCTGGTGAAGTTAATGTTCCAGGTTATTATAAGTTTACAGAAAGAAAACGGGTAAATGACTATATTAATTTAGCTGGCGGTTTTACTCAAAATGCTGAGTTAAAAGATATATGGATTCAATATCCAAATGGAAGATCAAAAAAATATCATAGGTATTTTTCAAATTCGAAAGTACTTGATGGTTCAGTAATTAAAGTTGGTATAAAAAAAGAATCCGAACCATTTGATCGGACAGAATTTGCAAAAGAAATGGCCTCTATAATGACTGATTTTGCTCAATTATTTTTAATAATTTCAGCTTTATCAGGAACATAAAATTCTGGCGTGTTAATATACTAATGGCGATCAAAAAAAATAAAAAGAATTCAAATGTTATTTTCATTACAGAGGTTTTTGAGATTATTGCTCAAGATATTAAGTTAATAATTATTGTTCCAATAATTATTATAATATTTTCAATAATCAATATACAGTTTTACACAAAGCCTATTTATGTATCCACTTCAAAGATTGTTTCTTCAGGTGCCTCTAATTCTGGTGTGTCTCAAGCTGTCGGTTTAGCTGCTCAATTTGGAATTTCTTTAGGAGGTTCTCAGAGTGGTCCTAAATGGATTTATAGTGAAATGGTAAATAGTAGAGATATTGCTAAAAAGATGCTTGCTAGAACTATAAATATTGAAAAAAATCAAAAACCTCGATCGTTGTACGAAATTATTTTAAAAGAAAACATAAATAATACTGATAAAGAAAAATTAGATTTTATGGCTTATGAAGCACTTATGGATATGATTGAAATATCTGAAGACCAGCGAACAGGCATAATAACATTGAATGTAAAAAGTTATGATAAACATTTAGCATATCAATTAAATAAAATAATTATTGAAGAACTTGATAATCATCAGAGAGAGTACAATAGTTCATTAACAGCAAGAGGTAGAAATTTTATCGAAGAAAGAATCATTCAAACTGAAAAAGAATTAAACTTAGCAGAAGAGGATCTTAAAAAATTTCGCGAGAGTAACAGAAGAATTGAAAATTCACCTGGTTTGCTATTAGATCAGCAAAGATTAGATAGAGAAGTTCTAGTCCTGACTGGAGTCTTTACAACCTTAAAACAACAACTAGAAACAACAAAAATTGAACAAGTGAAAGAATCAGATTATGTTATAATTATTAATCCTCCCAATATACCCTTATATTATACTAGCCCTAGGAAAAGACAATATGTCGTTTTAGCAGGGTTATATGGAATAGGTTTTGCGTTATTCTTGAGCTTTTTAAAGCATTATTTATTTGTTATTTTTACACATAATAAAGATGATATTTTTAGAATCATCGACCTATTCTACAAAAATCTAGTACCCAAATCTTATTTTCGAAAAAAATAATATAAATGTTTAAATTTTTTATTAGTAATGTTAAATGAATGAAAAACCTCGATTTACCTTAATAATTCCTGTTTACAACGAAGAAAGAGGGCTTGAAGATACACTAGTTGCTTTAAAACCTTTTTTTAATAAAAAATTATTTGAGGTAATTATGATCGATGATGGTTCTACAGATAAAACATCTTCTATTTTATCTAGCTTAGAAAATGTTCGTCTAATAACCCATGATAAAAACAGAGGTTATGGAGCTGCATTAAAGACTGGCATAAAAAAATCTCATGGAGAGATAATTTGTATTGCCGATGCAGATGGAACATATCCAATAGATAAGATTTTTGATTTTGTTAATATTCTTGTTGAAAAAAATCTTGACATGATTGTTGGGGCAAGAATAGGAGATAATGTAAAAATACCAATAATTAGAAAACCAGCTAAATGGTTTATCGGAAAACTTGCTAATTACGTTACTGGTAAAAAAATCCCAGATATAAATTCTGGTCTTCGTGTTTTTAAAAAAACATCATTTTTACCTTTTGAAAAAATTATTCCAAATGGGTTTTCTTTTACAACTACGATAACTTTAGGTATGTTAAGTAACGGATATAAAGTAAAGTTTGTTCCAATTAATTACTTTTTCAGACATGGTAAATCAAAGATTAAACCGATCAGAGATACGTTGAACTTTACTAAACTCATTCTTAAGATCGGCCTTTATTTTGCACCCTTAAAAGTGTTCATGCCAGCTAGTCTTTTATTGTTTTTTGTCTCAATTTTATGGGTGATTTTTAGTAAATATTATTTTGGAAAGATTGCTGATATTAGTGCCCTTATAATTATTATGACGAGTTTTCATTTAGCTGCACTTGCTATATTGGCTGAATTGATTAACCATAGATTGCCTAATAAATATATAAAATAAAAATTCCTATTATGAATTCTTTGCAAAATATTTACGCTGAAAAAGCTTTGTCTCAAATTCCTAGATTGCTTAGTAATCTTGATAGAAATCAATTTTCGCCTACTTACGGTTGTTTTCATAGAGATTACTGGTTAGATAAGACATCAGATTTTCCTGATGCAGTTCGACAATTTGGGGTTCAGTCGTTAGCTTTAGTTTATAAAAAAGATTTTCCTAATAATATTTATAAAGGTCAGGATAAAATCAAGCAATGGGCTATTGCAGGTTTAAATTTTTGGGTTTCAATTCAACATGCGGATGGTTCTTTTGATGAATTTTATCCATATGAAAGAGGTTGGGTAGGGCCTACAGCTTTTACTACTTTTACATCAATTGAAGCGTACAATTTGTTAAAGGAAGACATACCTAACGATATTGGTGAAAAAATATTAAATACAATCAGAAAATCTAGTTATTTTATTTGTAAGGGAGAATCAGAGGAAGATCATTTAGCAAACCATCATGCTATGGCATGTTTAACGGTTTGGAAAGCTTTTGAATTGCTTGGTGATAAACAATTGGAAGATGGTTTCTATAAATTATGGGAAGGTTTTAAAAGTTACCATAATTATAATGAAGGTTGGTCAAGAGAATATGATGGTGTGGATCCTGGGTATTTATCTGCAACAGTTTCCTTTCTAGGAAAAATTTATAAAACAAATCCATCTGATGAAATTTTTAAAGTTTTGAAACAATCGGTAGAATTTGCAAGTAATTTTGTATATCCAAATGGATTTTATGCTGGTAGTCTGGGTAGCAGAAACACACTTCATTTTTATCCACACGGTTTTGAAATATTATCAGATAAAATACCACTTGCTGGTTCTATAGCAGAAAAGATGCTTTTTGCTCTGAGTCAAAATAAATTAGTACCTCCAGAAATTATTTCAGATAGATATGTTTTTTATAGGGTCCCTGAGTTTCTTCAAGCATATTTAGATTATGCACCTAGAGCTGATTTAATGCCTCCGTTACCCTATGAAAAAGATAATCATAACATATTTTATAATGATTCAAAAATATTCACTCAAAAACATGACAACATATTTTGTATCGCAAATTTAGCCAAAGGAGGAGTAATTAAGGTTTTTTCTTCCAAAAAAGAAAAAATATTGATGAATGACTGTGGAGTTATTGGTCGTTTATATGATGGGTCGATTATAACGACACAATGGATTGATCCTACTTATAAAATTGATATCACAGAATTAGGTTTTAAAGTTTCAGGAAAATTTAATAAAGTGCCTTCAAATAAATTATTTAATCCATTAAAAAATATTATCTTTCGTTTTGTTCTAATTACTCTAGGTTGGATACCCACTTTTTCGCATTATCTTAAAGGAAAAATTAGACAGGCTCTGATACTAGGACAGCGTAAAATATCTATTAATTTTAAAAGAGAATTAAAATTAGAGGAAAACAAATTAAACTTAGTAACTGAAATAGAAATTAATGGTAATCAAAAGTTTAAAGAACTTTCATTTGGAGATGAATTTTTTGTAAGGTATGTACCTCAAAGTCGATATTTTCAATCTCAAGAATTAGAAATAGCTGGTAAACTAATCAGTGATAAAGAAATTAAGAGCCTCAATAAAACAAAATATATAAAAATAGAAAGTAAACTTAATTTATAAATTTTGCCTAGCTTATAAAACTGATTGTTTTGATTATATAAATTAAAATCAGGATTAGACTATGAAAAAATATACTCGTTTTATTGGATTATTAGTTTTATTTCTGATTTTATATTTAATAGATTTAAAAAAGTTATTTATAAATTTATCGGGAATCAATTTATCTTACCTTTTTTTATCAATAATTTTAAACATACCTCATTTATATTTTAAATCTCTTAGATGGAATCTTTTATTGAGAGAGCAAGCTATATTTTATTCAAAAACCGAATCTTTTTTAATTTACATGAGTAGTTTATATATTGGTTTTTTGACACCAGGACGACTTGGTGAATTTGTAAAGGTATTATACCTGAGAAATGATAAAAAAATTAGTATTGGAACAGGTTTTTCAAGCGTATTGGCGGATCGTCTTTTTGATTTATATCTACTGATAATCCTTGGGTTTATAGGAGTTTGGCAATTTAATATATTAGGGCAATTATCTTCCCCTTTTATATTTTTAACCGTTTTAATTATCTTATCACCACTCATTATTTTAAATGAAAACTTAATGGGTAAAATTATTGGGATACTTTTTAAATTTGCAGTCTTAAAGAAAATAAGTGGTAATATAAAAGATAATTCGAAAGCATTTTATAATGGGATTAATCAATTAATTAGCTCGAAATTATTTTTTTCAGCAATACTAACATGTTTTGGGTATTTAACCTTTTTTCTTCAAAGCTATCTAATACTTTTATCAATGAATATATCTTTGAGTTTTTTAACAATTATATTATTTATGTCTATTTCAAATTTAATTAGTTTTATACCTATTTCTATCTCAGGGTTAGGGACTAGAGATGCTACACTAATTTATCTGTTTTCAACAATGAATTTAATCCCAGAATATGCGGTTGGTTATTCTATTTTAGTATTTATAACCTTTTTTGTTTCGGGTGGGATAATGGGGGCGATTGCTTGGTTTATAAAACCATTGAGTTTAAATGAGATTAGAAAAACAACAAAATCATATTGAATTGAAATAATATTTTTTGAATTATACTTTTCATATTCTTAGCAACATTTCAAAAATTCTGATAGTACTAGCGGCTAGCTATTTTATTGGGAGTTTATTTTTTAAAAAGAAAAATGATCACTCATTTGATAATTCTTTATTTTATATTGGAACGGGACTAGGGATCTTTATTTTAGGATTAACAATTCTGGGATATCTGGGATTATTATATTCAATGCCTATACAAATAATTATTTACGCACTAGGTTTTTTTTCAATCTATAAGATTTGGATCAATAGTAGAGTTGAATTTAAACTTGTTTTTAGTGGAATTGATTATTTTCAAATTTTGTTATTAATCATTATTCTTCTTTTTTCTACTTTATATTTTTTAACATCTATAACACCAACCTTAGATGGCGATTCATTGTCTGGATATTTGCCACTTGCAAGAGAATATTATAATGCAAAAAAAATGATACCAATTGACTTTCACTACGGCTCTATTTTCCCGCAAAATGGACAATTAATATCGACTCTTGGATTTTTATTAGGTAACCAAATCACTGCTCAGTTATTTGTTTCTTGGCTGATGGGTGTTCTTTGTTGCTTTATACTATTTTCAATTGGTAAAAAAATTGAAAATGCTAGAGTCGGTTTACTTGCAATAGTTATTTGGTATGGAACTTATTCAGTAGCTTTTATAAATCAATCAGCAAAAATAGATTTAGCATGGACATTTTTTGACTTATTAGGAATTTTTGCATTTATGAATTGGTGGTTCTCAAATAAATATGAAAATAATGAAAATTGGCTTTTTGTTTCAGGCTTTTTAATAAGTATTGCTATAGGGATTAAACAGGTAAGTGCTTTTACAATAATAATTCTAGTCCCAGCGATATTTTTTAAGTTATTTATAGGGAAAAACTGTAGTATTCGATTATTAGTAAAACACATTTTATTATTCACACTACCAATTATAGTTTCTTTTCATTGGATTTTCAGGACATATTTACTCACTGGAGATTTATTTTTTACTGGAAGTGAATTTCAAAGTAATGATGGAATTTTTGGTATTTTTGAAACAATTTGGAAAATGTCAATGTTAGGGAATGCAGTTTCCCATGAAGGACCGATGGGGAAAAGTATTGGTCCTACTTTAATAGCAATTTTACCATCAATTATAATATTTAAAAAAAATGATAGAAGGATATGGGAAATTATATTTTTTTGTTTAATTATGTTGATTTTTTGGCATAATGGTGTTCAAAGAGCTCGTCATTTATTTCCAACAATTGCACTTCTATCTGTATGCGCAGCATATTTAATAAATAGACTAATTGAATCAGGTCAAAAATCAAGAAATATTATTTTTATTTTGGTTGTTTTTTGCAGTTTAATAAATATAGGTCCCTGGATGTATGTGAATTTCATTTCATTAAATCGTATTATGTATATTAAGAATATGGAACTTGATTCGTATTTAGAAAAAAATTTAAAAAAGTTTAATTGGTATCCTTCTTTCCAAATGACTAAAATCATCAGAGATGAGCTACCAGAAAAAATTAAAATTGCAGCACTTGCTTCTGGAAATGACTATTATTTAAATAAAATGTTTTACGATGCTCAAAATAATCCCCTTGGCCCAACTTTTGTTGAGACAAAAAAGGACATGACTAGTCAAGAATTTTATCAAAAAATGAAAAACTTTGGCATTACTCATACTTTTTTAAATAAGCATGTAATTGATAAATGGGGCTTAGAAGAATGCTGGCTTAACGATGAAAGTTTTAGGAATAAATATTTTATAGAACTGGAAAAGGATAACAATCAATATCTTTATAAGCTAAAATAGGCTTGATGAATCAAAGATGAGATTAGAATGACTAAACAGACAAAAAAAATTTTAGTATCAAAAATTTTGAGATCGAAAAAATCACAATATATTTGGAATTTATGGTGCCTTTCTATATTTAGCATTTATTTTTATTTAGTAATTACTCAACCCTTTGTGATGAAAAAAATTAGATTTTTTTTTAATTTATAACTTTAATCTTAAATAATAAAAATGTGTGGTATAAGTGGAGTA
>PAPB01000025.1 GCA_002708715.1 Fidelibacterota bacterium
AATGATTCGAAGATCATCACCTACTCCAAGAAAGTATTTATTCCTTTAACAGAGCTTTGTCGTGATGTTTGCCATTACTGTACTTTTGCAAAAGCACCAAAAAATCTTGATTCACCTTATTTAGAGCCTGAGGAAGTTCTCTCGATTGCGGAGCAAGGTAAAGCCCAATATGTCAAAGAGGCTTTGTTTACACTCGGTGAGAAACCTGAGATGAGGTATCAGGTTGCAAAAGATCATTTAGAAAAATTGGGTTTCAAGACAACAATTGAATATCTTGGTTCAATGTCAAAACTCGTCTACGAGGAAACCGGTTTACTACCGCACCTGAATCCTGGAAACATGACAATTGAAGAAATGGAGAAGCTCAGGGAATGTTCTGTATCAATGGGTATCATGCTGGAATCCAGTTCAGAGCGACTATGCCAAAAGGGAGGACCGCATTATGGATCACCTGATAAAGAACCGATGGCTCGACTGGAAACATTAAAGAATGCAGGCAAACTAAGAATACCCATTACCACTGGTATTCTGATTGGGATTGGTGAAACCATTGAAGAGCGCATTCAGAGTCTTCTGGAAATAAAAAACATGCATAATGATTACGGTCACATCCAAGAAGTGATCATTCAAAACTTTATCCCTAAAGAAGACACGAGAATGAAGAAATATTCTCCTGCGTCCAAACAAGATCTTCTTTGGACGCTATCAGCAGCAAGAATTATTTTTGGAAAAGACATGAATATCCAATGTCCGCCAAATCTTAATTCTGACTATCTTGATCAAATTCTGGATTGTGGTATCAATGATTGGGGCGGTGTCTCGCCGATCACAATCGATCATGTGAATCCTGAATCACCTTGGCCAAAAATTAAGCAATTGGAAGAAATAACAAATCTTAAGGGCCTGGACCTTGTTGAGCGGTTAGCCATTTACCCGGAGTACATTAAGGATCAATCATGGTATGACAAAGGATTGCATTCGGGCGTCTTGGAGCTTTCTGATTCATCGGGTTACGGAAGACATAACCAATGGCGTTGCGGTGAATCTATGAGCATTCCTGAATCGGGAAAACACAGTCAATGGATCTTTAATCATTCAAAGAGTGTTTCGCAAGAAATAAAAAGTATCCTTGATAAATGCAATGATGGAGCTGATTTAAACCATAATGAAATTACAAGACTCTTTTATACCAGAGGGAGTGATTATCATCAGGTTCTTCGTCATGCTGATCGGCTAAGAAAAAAAATAAATGGCGATGAAGTCACTTATGTAATCACTAGAAATATCAACTACACAAATATATGCAAATATTCATGTCATTTTTGTGCCTTCTCCAAAGGTAAAACAAAAGAGAACCTTAGAGGCAAACCATATCTCGTTGAGAATGATGAGATTGCAAACAGAGCATTTGAGGCCTGGTCCAAGGGTGCTCATGAGGTATGCCTTCAAGGAGGCATTCATCCACATTATGATGGCTATACCTATATCAATATTTGCAAAGCAATAAAAGAACGAGTTCCTGATATCCATATCCATGCATTCTCACCTTTGGAAGTCAGTCACGGGGCAAGCTCGCTGGGATTGCCTGTAAACCAATATCTGGAGAAGCTAAAAGAAGCAGGATTGAGCACAATGCCTGGAACGGCTGCAGAAATTTTGGACGACGAGGTCAGAAAAAATATTTGTCCTGATAAATTAAGTTCCAATGAATGGATAAATGTAATCAAGACCGCTCATAAAGTTGGCATAAAGACCACCTCGACGATCATGTTTGGCCATACTGAAGAACCCTCTGACTGGGCAACTCATCTCATAAAATTAAGAAACATACAAAGCGAGACTGGTGGGATTACTGAATTCATACCGCTCCCATATGTGAGCATGGAATCTCCGATGTATAAAAGAGGCAATGCAAGACCTGGGCCTACATTCAGAGAGGTTATGCTGATGCACGCAGTCTCACGTATCGCTTTAAACCCTCACATCAAAAATATTCAAGCGAGTTGGGTTAAGCTTGGAAAAGAAGGTGCCTTGAGTTGTCTCAATGCGGGAGTCAATGATATGGGGGGCACCCTGATGAATGAATCAATTTCCAGGGCTGCCGGAAGCATACATGGACAAGAATTTGAAGCCAACAGAATGGAAGATTTTATTACGAGCGCTGCAAGAAAGCCCCAACTTAGAAATACACTCTACGAATCAATTGAATCCGAAGTGAACAGAGAAATTGCTATTGATCTAAATGTGAACCCCATGCAAATATTTATGCACAGCGCCCATCCGGTTGCTTATTAGCGATTCGGGTTCTTTGGAAACCAGCCTTTTTTGACCCTGCCCTCTTGCTCAATGAGTTCCCCAATACTCCAAAGACATGAGAAGCCAAATACACCTAGGAAGATTGAGAAGAATAAATTCTCAGTATAGAGAGACCAAATAACAAATCCCCATCCAACTACAAAGAATACTGGCCATACTTTCTTGCCAAAATAGTACTCAACTTTGATGACAACGGGATGGAATATCCCGATGATTAAAAAGACGATTACGCCCATTGCAAGTCCCTCAAAATGCACAACTGCTCCTTAACTATTAGTATAAATGCGAAATGATTATAACAAGTCTACGGGCAGATCCTAGATATAGATTTCCATCTAATGAAGATTTTTTGAACACTCCTTCAAGTCACGATTGTATTTCTTCTTTGCTTCTTTAGATGCTGAATCTTTATATGCTTTTTCAATCATCATACTGAGTGAACAAAAATAACAAATGTCATGCTGTTTGCACCATCTGTAATAGATTGAAAATATATTTGTAAGGAACTTATACAAACTGGTGCGAATTGATATGAATTCCAAATCGTTCTCAATATCATTCTGACTGGATAAAAAATTAAAATATCTGACCTTGCGGTTGATGGCATCTTGCTCACCTCTGTAACGTTCAATCAGTACTATTTCTTCATCGGTTAATTGGTATTTTTCTTTGTGCATTACTTAGTCTCTTATTAGGCAGAAAATTTTTATAAAAAAAGCTTGCTTTGTTAATGATAACGATTATCATCATTTTTTAATAATGATAATCGTTATCATTTAATATGCAACATTATATTTATATAGGATGAAAACAAAATGAAAATAAATTCATACTTACTGGGACTTTGTTCTTTGGTCATTCTTCTGTCATTCAATGTGAATGCGGATGGTCATGGGGATACGGTCATCGATAATATTACTATTATCGGCGATAAAGAACTTCCAGGCTCGGCTGATACTGTTTCTTCGGATGATCTTGAAAAGTTTGAGACCATAGATGTGCATAAAGCACTTGCGATGGTTCCAGGCATTAATATCAGACCTGAAGAAGGTTATGGCCTTAGGCCAAACATCAGCATCAGGGGCACATACCCTGATCGTTCAGGAAAAGTCACCTTAATGGAAGATGGTATTTTGATAGCGCCAGCGCCATATGCTGCATCATCGGCTTATTACTTCCCAACATTCTCTAGAATCAATTCTGTAGAAGTGGTTAAAGGACCTGCTGCGATTACAACTGGTCCCTATACTGTTGGTGGCGCGATCAATATGATCAGTACCCCAATTCCTGACGAGCAATCAGGCATGGTAAATCTTGAAACTGGTTCTGATGGAAACATGAAAGCACACTTCCATTATGGAAATTCAACTGACAATTTTGGATGGTTAGTTGAAGGGCTTAAGCATGAGACAGATGGATTTGATGAAATCGAACATAGAGGTGGAGATACTGGTTTTGATAAGGACGATATCCTTGTTAAATTAAGGTTCAACAGCGATCCAAACGAAGATGTCTACCATCAATTTGATTTTAAATATCAAGATTCGGAAGAAGAATCAGATCAAACTTATGTTGGTTTGGCAGAAGCAGACTATCGATCTAACCCGAGACTGAGATACGGTTTCACTGACTATGATCAAATGAATAACGCACACGATCAAGTGGTGCTTACCTATAGTCTTCGAACTGGAAATGCAGAGTTTGAAGCCACTTACTATGAAAATGACTTTATGAGAGATTGGTTCAAAACAGATAAAGTTTATTATGGTGGAGCATCAAAAGGCATCAATAACGTTATTGATATGGCTAATGCAGGGGATGCTCTTGCAATCTCGATTCTTAGAGGAACAAATACAACCGCTGAACAAATCAAGCTGAAGCATAATAATAGAAAATATTCTTCTGAAGGATTGGTTTTAAAAGGTAATTTTGATCTAGGTAATCACAACTTAACGGTTGGTTATAGAGATACCGAAGACGACGAAGACAGAATGCAATGGTATGAATACACCGATTGGGTCAATGGAACACTATCGGCTTTGGTTGTAGGACCTATGCCTGGATACTCAAGCAATAACAGAGTCACGACTGCCGAAGCGAGTGCTTTTTTCATCAATGATGAGATTGACATGGGTGATTTAGTGGTCACTCTTGGTGTCCGCTCTGAGGATTGGGAAATTGTTCAAGAGCGTTATGTGGATACCGCAAGAACTGCTGTAAAAACTGATTCAGGTTACCCAAAGACTCTCTCGGATGACGATGAGACACTATTTGGGATCGGTTTTACTTATGACATGGGTAATGGCTACTCAATATTGGGTGGATTCCACGAAGGATTTACGCCAACTTCTGGTGGTGCTGATCCAGAATCTGCTGATAATATGGAATTAGGCGTTCGTTATGCCAATGATGACTCTTCGCTCCAAGCCATTTACTACAATACTGATTATGCAAATATGTTCGGTGAATGTAGGGCTGCATCATCGGGTGTGGTTGAAGGATGCACAATTGGAGATACTTTTAACGCTGGAAACGCTACCATTTCAGGATTTGAACTCTCATATAATTCAAGCTGGGAATCTGCTGGTGGAAATATGATGAGTGCCCAGATGGCTTATACGTTAACTAATGCAGAGTTTGACACTACATTTGATAGTGACTTCTGGGGAAGCGTTACAAAAGGGATGGATATTCCTAATGTGCCTACCTCTCAGTTGGCACTCATGCTCGGTTCAGATTTCCAAAATGGATGGAGTGCAGATGCTAGAGTCCTATATTATGGGTCAACTTGCTCTGTGGCTGCATGTTCAGCAAATACAAACATTGATTCTCAAACATCGTTTGATCTTTCTGCTCAATATGAAATGAATGATAAAACCGATTTGTATTTTATTGTAGAAAACTTGTTTGATTCTGAAGATATAGTGGCTAGAGCGCCAAAAAATGGCATCAGAACCCAAAGGCCTAGATCGTTCATGATCGGGCTAAGATATAAACTATAACTTTTAATATATATTTTCTTAATATTAAAAACTATAGATGGCGAAAGATGACAGGATATTTAACACAATATACACACCCCACACCTGCTTATATCTTTCTGCCAATTTAGCAGTGGAGCTCAATGACCTAAAAAATCATTCCCTCTAACTACCATGAGCTCCTCTGCTATCTTAAACATAAATTACAGAATTTTATTTGATAAAAATTTAGATCTGATTAAAATTAATTTAAATGAAAATGATTATCATTTAAATTTTGAAGAGCAAGCTAGAGTAACACTCATACCTTAACCTTTACCTGGCTTGCTTTTCATTCAAAGACTTAAAAAATGTGTTTCAAATTAAATAATCCAATCAAAAGCTTGATAGCAATTTGTCTTCTCTTTTCGCTGACAGAAATTATTGCAAACGAAGTGAATATCTACACCTCAAGGCATTATGACTCTGATGATCTTTTGTATAAAGATTTCTCGGATGCCACTGGAATAAAAGTAAACATTATCTCAGGAAAGGGTGAAGCACTGATTGAAAGATTAAAATCTGAAGGAAGTAATTCATCTGCTGATATATTTCTTACATCGGATGCTGGGAATCTTTGGAAAGTCCAAAAAGAAGGATTATTTAAGAGCATCTCATCAGAAAAGATAATGCAAAGCGTGCCTGTTAATTTTCGTGGGCCCAACAATGAGTGGATAGGGATTGCAAAAAGAGCAAGAGTCATATTCTACAATCCGGACAATGTTCCCTCAAAAGACATAGAGAAACTCTCCTATGAAGATCTATCTCAGGAAGCTTGGAAAAATAGAATCGTAGTCAGAAGCTCCAACAATATTTATAACCAATCACTGGTTGCATCCATGATTTCTAATAATGGAATAGCCGCAACAGAAACATGGGCCAAGGGTTTTGTTTCCAACTTTGCTAGAAAGCCTCAAGGCAATGATCGGTCTCAAATAATCGCAGTTGCAAATGGTGAGGCAGATATTGCGATTGCGAATAGCTATTACTTTGGGATCATGCTCTCGGGATCAGCTGGCCCTGATCAAATGAAAGCTGCAAATAAGGTTAAAATGCTCTTTCCCAATCAAAATAACAGAGGCACACATGTAAACATCAGTGGTGCTGGAGTTCTCAGAAACTCTAAAAACCCAATTAATGCTGAAGCCTTTTTAGAGTTTTTACTTTCTTCAAAAGCACAATCACACATAGTTAACAATACTTATGAGTATCCAGTAATCGACACAATTCCTCCTAGTCCCGTCATAGCTCAGTTTGGAACCTCATTTGTAGAAGACAAAACGTCGGCTTCAGACTTTGGAAAATTCAATTCTGAGGCCATCAAGCTCATGGACAGGGTCGGCTGGAAGTAGTCAAAGAAAAATAGACTTCCATATCTGCCATAATAGTTATCTACTAAATTCAATGTATTGATATTTTTTTGATATAGATTGTGAATAGAATAACTAATATTAATTTCTGGATACTTTTTCCAGCGATTGTTTTCGTCTTTTTTTTAATGCCATTGGTAGCTGTGCTGTCCAGTTTATTTGGAGAGTATTCCGACAACTGGAATCATTTATATAATTTTGTTCTTTTTGATTATTTAAGAAACTCTGCAGTTCTTGTCTTCGGTGTTTCTGTTTTGACACTTATAATAGGTACAGGAACTGCTTGGCTTGTTTCAAATTTTAATTTCTTTGGCAAAAGATTCTTTGAATGGGCACTTATACTTCCATTATCTATACCCCCATATATTCTTGCATATACATTTACTGGTCTATTTGACTCTTACGGGACTTTAAATAACCTTGTAAGAAATATCTTTGAACTTGAACAAAGCTATATATTCTTTCCTAATATTAGAAACATTTTTGGTGCAATAATCGTTTTCTCATTTACCTTGTATCCATATATCTATCTTGTTGCCAGGTCGGCTTTTCTTAATCAATCGAGATCAACATTAGAATCCGGAAGGATTCTGGGTTTAAACAGGTTTGAGATTTCCTTCAAACTTGCAATGCCCATGATTAGGCCAGCAATCATAGGTGGATTAATGCTAGTGATAATGGAAACACTATCGGATTTTGGTGCTGTCGAGCATTTCGCAATCCCAACATTTACAACTGGCATCTTCAGAACATGGTATGGAATGGGTGATCTCTTAACAGCGATGCAATTATCTTCTTTTCTTCTGATACTTGTAGCAATCTTCCTGCTTATAGAGAATAAATCCAGAAGAAATGCTGGCTTTGTATCGGATTCATCCACGCACTCACCGATTCAGATTGAAAGGCTTAATTCGAGATATTCCGCTCTTGCATTTGTATTTTGCTCAATACCATTATTGGTTGGCTTCATATTGCCAACATCTGAACTGATGATATGGGCAATCTATTATAATCCATCTTTTTTTGATGATAGATTTTTGGATGCTGCGCTCAATACAATAACTTTAGCCGTCGTTGCAGCTGTTTTGTGCTCAATGACTGCCCTACTGATTAATTTTTCTGTTCGAATAAATAAGAATAAGATCTTAAGACTGCTCAGCTCTTTCCTGTCAATTGGATATGCATTACCCGGACTGATCTTGGCTGTAGGAATCGTTCAAACCACTACATTTATAGATTCCAACCTTCTTAATAAATCGAGCTTAGCTCTCACAGGGAGTCTGTTTGGTTTGGTCTTAGCCTATATCATCAAGTCTTATGCCCTCTCGAATAATACAATCAGCTCAGGAATGGAGAAAATCAGTATTGGAATAGACAATTCTGCAAGGGTGCTGAAATCATCTGGATGGAATTTATTGGGAAGCATTCATTTCCCGCTACTGAAGACAAGTTTCTTCACAAGCATCTTGCTCGTCATTTCAGAAGTGGTTAAAGAGCTTCCTGCAACGCTTATATTAAGGCCATTTAATTTCGATACTCTTGCCGTATCTACATACATATATGCTGCTGAAGAGAGAATGAGAGATGCTGCTGCACCATCAATTGCAATTATTTTAGTAGGCCTAATACCCATAATAATAATCACAAGAATGATAAGATCATCTCGTGATAAAGGAGCAATGTAATGATGCCAATGCTTGATCTTGAAAATATATCTCATTCATATAATGAGGAAAGAGCTATTCTTTCAAATGTTTCATTAAAGATTATGGCTGGAGAGTTTATTTCAATCCTTGGCCCATCAGGTTCAGGGAAAAGCACCTTATTAAGAATAATTTCTGGCCTAGAGAAACAAACAAGCGGCAAGGTTAAGCTCAATAACAATATTGTTTCCGATGACAATTATCACTCACCTCCTGAAAAAAGAAACCTCGGTCTTGTTGTTCAAGACAAGTCGCTCTTTCCGCATTTGAATGTATTGAGAAATGTAACATTTGGGATAAGAGGCCAGAAAGATAGGGATAACATTGGAAAAGACTTACTTAAACTCTTCAAAGTCGATCAACACGAAAAGAAATTCCCCAATGAGCTATCTGGAGGGGAACAACAAAGAGTTGCGTTGGCCAGATCATTAGCGCCTAAACCAAATATTCTATTGCTTGATGAGCCATTCAGTGCACTTGATGATGATCTAAAAGAAGAGCTCTATTTGGAAACAAAGAAGATCATACAAGATAAGAAGATGACTGTATTAATGGTTACTCATGATAAAAATGAAGCTGATATATTCTCAGACAAGATTATCTTTCTTGAGAATGGAAGAATAAAGTAATAAAACATAATAAGAATCCTGCCTTGCTGATAGATACAAACTTTTTACACTAGTCTAAGAGGGGTAAATAATAGTGCTTTTAAAGAAAGCTTAACAAGGCAGGATCTGGATAGTTTAACTATCCATACAAGACTAGAAATTAATTCTAAATGACGCGCTCACATTTCTACCTGGCAAAAGATATTCATCAGCAGTTCCTTCTGACATGCCTGCTACTGTGATCCAATCCCAATATTTCTTATCTGTAAGATTTCGTACCCCTACTTTGAGATTCATGTTTTCAGTAACATTATAGTTAAAATATAAATCATGTGTCGTCCTACCAGAAATCATCAAAGCATTTGTACAACCTGACCGTCCGCATGAGGGTGGTAAATCTTGTGGACCACTATCAACTATCCTACTAATAAGATTAATTCCAAATTTTCCATTATCAGAATTCCATTCGAATCTAATTTTTGCCTCGTCTGGAGAGATCGTCTGAAGGTCATTATTGTCTCCATCTTTTCCATCTGCAAAGCTTGCGCCTATAGAAGCATAAAGATTTCTGTTTAATTCTCTTCCTATCTCAAATTCAATACCATCTGTTTCAACTTCACCCAGATTTGCATACTGATACTGCATAATGCCTTGGATAAAGCCTGTGATTGTTCCTTGAATGAAATCTTTGTAGTCATTCTGATACATCGCTAATGACCAACTTGTTTTACCTGTTTTGCCTCGAAGTCCAAATTCATAGCCTTCACTATATTCAGCCTTAATACTAGGATTTGGCACTATTGTATAACCATATGCAAAATTGGTGTACGTGTTGTATGCATCATTAAAATCTGGGTTCCTATAACCTTCGGCATACTGAGCAAAGAGAGAAGTAGACTCACTGATATCATAGATGAATCCAAGTTTAACCGATACTTCGCTATCACTTCTTGGTAAAACATCATGATCATTAGGGTTTCCTCTGGCACTTAATGAATCTGGCGTTGCTTTCTGATCATAGCTATCGTATCTAGCACCAAGAACCATTGTGGTCTTTTCATTGAGCGAGATACGATCATTGATATATAAAGCTTTCCTTTCTACTTCACTATCAGGGAAGGCTTTATTTGGGAATATTTCAGGACCAAAAAATACTCTGTTAACCGCTTGTGTAATAAGGTTTATCTCGGATCTATCTTTTGGTCTAGAAAATTCTGCTGTTTCCGTCTCTCCTCCAAAGACAATGCTATGCTTTCCTGTCATTTTGATCATATCAAATGAGAAACCTGATATTTCCTGGTTAAATTGATAATCCTTTACTTCAAGCATAGGCGTTGGAGGTCCTCCAGCAAAGCCATTTACAAAAACAGCCTTTGTCTTAGTTGTGTGTTGAACTTGATCTGTGTCTTGAGAAAATAAACGAACGCTTCCACTATCAAAGTACTTATTATTGCCTTCAAAATTGAATACGACTGAATACCTATCTCTATCTAGATGGTCATCTCCAACAGATTTGCTGACACTTTCAATCTGAGGAAAAAATGAAAACCCTTCATCTGTCAGTAATGAATAATCAGACTCAACGGTCTGAGAGTCGAATGTAAATATCATGTCTGCTGAATTACTAAAATTATATTTAAACTTAGCCAATATGCTCTCACTATCACCTTTCATGGGGTTGAGTTTCTCGGTGGCATCTCTGTGAACTGACATTTGATCCATTTCACTTTGACCAATCTGCAAAAAAGCTTCAAAACTATTTCTAACAGTTGCGAACAAATAATTAACTTTTGAAAGATTATTAGCATCGTTGGTTGAGAAGGTTAATGATGAATAATTATCTCCATCAGTTGCAAAATCACTGGGATCTTTTGTCGTATAAGAAACTGTTCCAGCTAAACCATCTGAACCATAGATTGCTGAGCTTGGGCCTTTTAGAATCTCTACTCTTTTTAAGAGGCCTGTATCGACTAGATCCTTACCAAAGCCACCAGATTGATATGAATCAGCAATTCTAAATCCATCAATAAATAGGTTAACCCTACTATCTCCAATTCCTCGAATAATAATACCTTCGTTTCTAGATCTACCAGAATAAGTTCCTTTGGGTGCTGAAACACCAACCGAATTTTCCAATAGTTGAGGTAAGTCATTTACCATTCTTGCTTCTATATCTTCCTGAGAAATGGTAGCTACCGATCCAACAACATCACTTGCAGCTGTTGGTATTTTTGTTGCAACAGTAATTACTTCCTCAATTCTCTCTTCAGATTGGGCCTGAATTTGCATTGGTAACGCAAAAGATAGACTAATAGCAAAGCATGTTTTTAACCCTAATTTCAGAATCTTCATGGTTAATTTTCCTTTGGATTGGTTATTATTGATAATGATTATCATTTACATTTAGAAATAAATCAATAGAATATTTACATGAAAATAATTTTATTTAAATGCATGGTATTTACTTGCATTCTTATTTCGACAAATGGGTTTACATGTACTCAAGTTAAGGATCCATCAAGAATTACTGTTGCTGGAGGATCTATTACTGAAATTCTTTATGCAATTGAAGCCCAAGAACAGATAGTTGCTGTAGATATAACTTCATATTATCCAATTGAAGCATCATCACACCCTTCTATTGGTTATGTCAGAACTCTGTCAGCAGAGGGTATTTTATCTTTAGATCCAACTTTAATCCTAGGAGAAGATGATATGGGTCCGCCTAGTGTAATCAATCAGATCAAAAGAACTGGCATTGATGTTTCCATTGTGCCAGAAGAACATTCTGTAGAAGGAATAATCAATAAGATCAATTGCATTGGAAATATCATTGGCATGCGAGTTCAAACTGAGGCATTTATTAGTAAAGAGATTTTGCCGAAGATTAAGGAACTAGATCATTATTCCTCTATGAAGAATAAAAAGAAGAAAAAAGTTATTTTCATACTAGGTCTTCAAAGTGGGTCACCAATTGTTGGAGGCATCAACACTTCTGCGGATGGCTTTATTAAGATGATTGGTGGAATAAACCCCATGAGTGAATTTGAAAACTGGAAACCTGTTAATGCTGAATCAATCATCTCATCAGCGCCAGATGTCATTTTAGTTACGGCTAGAGGACTTAAGGCCTTTGGGGATATGGAAACATTGATGAATCATCCCTCCTTGGCTTTAACGCCAGCTGCAAAAAATAATAGAATTTTTTCGATGGATGGTATGGCTATGCTTGGCTTCTCTCCAAGAACTATAGATAGCGCTATAAATATCTCTAAGAAATTGAATGACTAAATGGAATCTGTGACTGAAAAATTTTTCTTTAGAAGATTTCTTTATCACATTAATGGAAAGCAAATATTCATTATAAATCTACTGATACTCTCAATACTATTTTGTTCATCTATTGCGATTTCTTACGGTAGCTTTGGAATTCCTGTCATAGGCTTAATATTAGGGAAAACTAGCGAAATTCAAAACATAGTATTTTTTGAGATTAGAATTCCTAGAGTCATTCTTTCTTGTATTGTTGGTGCCAGCCTAGGAATCTCTGGTGCATCACTTCAAGGTCTTTTCAGGAACCCTCTGGCTGATCCTGGACTAATTGGCGTATCTGCCGGCGCTGCTTTAGGAGCAACAACAGTTATAGTTATTGGATCAACATTCTTTCCAAATCTTGTTTTATCAAACTTCTTATTACCTATGGCAGCAATAATTGGTGCTTCCGCAGTAATATTTATGCTCTATCTATTGACAAAAGGTTTTGGTTATCAAGGGGTAACATATATGTTGCTTGTTGGGATCGCTGTCAATGCAATCGCAGGTGTAGCTATAGGAATCCTAACTTATATAAGTTCTGATGAAGAGCTAAGGAGTCTTACCTTCTGGACGATGGGTAGTTTTGGCGGGGTTACATGGCCACTTTTAATCCCAGCAATCGTTATCATTTTAATATCCATTGCTTGCCTTATTCCTGCAGCTAGACAGTTGGATCTTCTCCAGCTTGGAGAATCTGAAGCGTATAGATTAGGAATAGATGTTCAAAAATTAAAATACAGAGTCATTTTTGCATCAGCCGCAACAGTTGGAGCAAGTGTCTCTCTCTCTGGAATGATAGGTTTTGTTGGTCTCATAGTTCCTCATCTCACTAGATTAATTGGAGGAGTTAACCATAATTTCCTACTGCCCGGCTCCGCTCTATTAGGTGCATCCTTAATGATTGTTGCAGATCTTTTAGCTAGAACATTACTTCAGCCAGCAGAAATTCCTGTTGGATTAATTACCAGCGCATTAGGATCACCTTTTTTCTTATGGTTAATATTTAGGATGAATAAATATTGAGCATTAAAGCAGAATCAATATCAATTACACTTGGTCAACGCCAAATACTCGATAATGTATCTATAGAAATCCCTGAAGGACAGATTATTGGGATTGTTGGACCTAATGGTGCAGGTAAATCTACATTATTAAATATCTTAAGTGGCGATTTGGAGTCATCCTCTGGTAGTGTTTTCTATGATGGAAAATTATTGGATGAAATTTCAATTCAGCAAAGGGCTTTTACAAGAAGTGTAATGGCACAAATTCAACCACTAGTATTTGATTTCTCTGTTAAAGAAATCATTGAAATGGGCTGGCTTCTGAAAGGAGCAACTCAATTAATGGCTGAATTCGATCATGCAGTGAAGGAGATTTCTGTTGCATGTGATGTCGACTCTATCCTTGAAAGAAAATTCAATAAACTCTCGGGTGGCGAACAAAGAAGAGTTCACTTCGCAAGAACGCTTTTACAGCTTTGGAGACCATCAGAGTCTGTAAGACCCAGATATTTATTGCTTGATGAGCCAACTGCCAACCTAGACCTCTCATTTGAAGTGCTTCTTATGAATATTCTTAGAAATAGGGCTTCAAAAAATTATGGGATACTGGTCATTCTGCATGACCTTAATATAGCCGCTAAATTTTGTGATAAAACCGCTGTTCTAAAGAATGGAAAATTGCTTTGCTTTGGATGCCCAAAGGAAGTTTTAACTGAAAGCCTTCTTTCAGAGGTCTACGGATTACCTATTAAGATAGATAACCATTCAAATATAATTACTTACTACTAATTACTATGACTCAAAAAAAACAATACGAACAAATGGCAGTAAAACTATACAGATCAACCAATATGGCTGTTTTATCAACGATTTCAAAAAGATACGACGGCTATCCATTTGGTAGCTTCATTACATTTATATCTGGGTGCAATAGAGATGCCTATATATATATCAGTAATCTGGCACAACATACAAAGAACATCGAAAATAATCCTAAAGCATGCATTACGATCATCAGCAATGATGATGAAGATGATAAACAAAACACTTCGAGGCTATCTATGATGGGCAATATGTCTAAAGTCACTGATGATAAAGAGTGCGGACATAGATTCCAAAGTTTTTTGCCTGAAAGCAGCACATACAAATTTGCACACGACTTCAATTTTTATAAATTTAATATTTCAAATATTAGGTGGATAGGAGGCTTCGGGGATATTGCCTGGCTTGATGAGTCGCATTGGCAAACAAATGATCCAGAATGGAAACGCAATGAAGATGGCATTATCAATCATATGAACGAAGATCATCAAAATGTTATTACTGCGTCTCTTAATGCACAACATAAAATTAATGACGAAGAAGCTAGGATGCATTTGCTATGCATTGATGGCTACTATATAAAATCAAAGGATAAGCTTTATTTTATTAATTTCGGCAAACCCTGTCATAACGTAAAAGAATATAAAGCAATGCTTGTTAAACAAGCCAGAACATATAGAGAATTAGATAAATAAAAGAAAAAAATTTCACTTGAAAATTTAACTCCTGATCATATATCTACTTTGTGGATGCCTAAGATGGGTCCACGCAAATTAATAATTAACTTGCTTAAATAAGGAGAAAATTATGGTTAATACATTATTTGAC
>PAPB01000026.1 GCA_002708715.1 Fidelibacterota bacterium
GGTTTTTGTGTTCTTTAAAATTCTCCATAGTTATGTACGATTAACAACAAATAATACAAGAAAAAGAGCATATTCATTTACAATATGTTATTTTGTATTACTCTTTTGTTGGATTTTATTAGTTTTTAAACTAATCATATATTAGATATGAAACTCATTTTTATGGGGCTTTTTGTTTTTGGGATGATGGGTCGATTTCGATAATGGCGGATAAATTAAAATTAATATTCAGGCTAAAGAGGAATACCAAGTAAAACAAGAATCAGTAAATATACCATACACTGTACAAGCCCCAACAATGCGGTTATTACTATCCATACAAAACGATTCTGTTTTCGTTTCTCCTTTTGAACCAAGAAAGGGATATAGATAAATGGTGAACCACCAAGAATCAAAAGTATCAGAATATTTATTGATTGAGTCATTATGAAATTTAACAATGAAACAGATTAGCTAACTTTCCCTTATATAAAGGCGGTGTGTAATCCTAATGTGTAATACTATTTGCTTTATATAGATGGGTTTTTTGTTTGTGGGATGATGGGTAGATTTGGATATGGCACATGGAAGAACATTAGAAGAAAAAATAATTATTGGAGTTTTTTTAATAGGGATGTTAGCTTGGTGGGCTTACAACGAGTACAAGAAAGATAACCCAGACGACTAAAGACCTCAGATTATTCTTATTTATTGGGATGACTTGGGGGCAAGTAGATAAGGATAAATCAAATATTGATTATTACAAAGAAGGTATGATTGCTGCAAAACAGGATTTTATTGATTCAAAAAGATTATATGGTTAAATATGGGATCAGTCGCTTCTTAATCCAATGATAAACCATTACACGAAGGTTACGAATCTTCAACATGGCAAAAAATTTGAGTCTGGATATAGAAAAGAAATAAGAAAACAAAAATTAAAACAAAGTTTAAAATTTTTTTGGCGTATTACTAATATAATTCCATGTGTTTTTTAGTAAACTTTTTATCTAACCCTGGTGCAGGTATTTTACTTCATTAATAAACATTCTTTAAAATAATAAAACAAAGGCTATAAATCGTTTCACCTCAAAATAAACCCATCTTTCAAAGGGTCATTGGGGTTAATCCAGAAGCAATTTTTCCCAGTGAGAAATGCTGTTCCTCTTACTTCGGGAATGACAGCTTCATATTTATCAAAAGTTATTATTTCATTAACTTTAACCGTGAAAGTAGAACCAATAATACTTTCAATAGTAATGGATTCACCGATGCCAATTTCACCACGTGCATAATGAATTGCAGCGCGAGCACTAACACCAGTTCCTGTTGGGCTTCTGTCAACTTCGCCTTCTGCAAAAATGCAAACATTTCGACTGTGGTTGTTTGAATCTTTCGGAGGACCAGTAAAGATTACACCATATAAAAAATTCATTTCTGGCGCTGTTGGATGTTCTATGATAGTAGATTTAGAAATTATCTTTTTGATTAACATCCCCATTTCGATGAGTTCATCATGATATTCTTGTGTACAATCAGAATCAATTTGAGTTACATCAACAAAGGCATAATATGCGCCACCAAATGCTAAATCATACCGAATATTTCCCAGTCCAGGTATATTCACAATTGAATCCATTTGCTGTACAAATGAAGGAACATTGTGAAATCCTATATTTGTGATCTCTCCATCTTTTACTTCCGCAAAGGAGTAAATAAACCCTGAGGGGACATCCATTCTTACTTCTGTAACAGGTTCAGTCTTTTTGATTAATCCAGTTTCTATAAATGTTTTTGTCAATGCAATAACTGCATGGCCGCAGCCTGTGGAATATCCTTCATTATGAATAAAAATGACCCCAAAATCTGCATTGGGCGTATCAGGGGTGACTATAATTGCTCCATACATATCTGCATGTCCCCGCGGTTCCCACATGAGTGCTTTTCTAATTTGATCAAAATCATTTTTAGCACTAGCTCTTTTTTCTAAAAGTGTTGTCCCTTTTAGATTTGGAAACCCTGAAATGATAATTCGAAGCGGTTCTCCACCTGTATGGGCATCTATGGTCTGGATCTCAAACCAATCATCTGGGGCTTGCCAATTTTTCAGATTTTTTATTTCAATCATGATTCAATTTTTTCAGTATCAAATTTACAATGGCAAGATCTTGAATAGCATTCCCTACTGATTTAAATAGGGTGATTTCAGTTTTTGATTCTCTAGCAGGGAGTTCACCAGCTACAACCTGTCCCAATTCGCCATAGACTCTTTCAAAGGACCAGAGCCCTTCTTCCATGGGAATTATGAGATCTCCTGCTTCTTTTTTGCAGGCTTTTATTTGGTCAACTATAATTTTAGAATGAATGACTATATCTGAAGATACTTCCCGCATCATTGGTTGGTGTGAACCAATAACATTTAAATGACAACCTGATTTAATATTACGAAATTCAATCAGTGGAAGCTGAGAAGGTGTAGTGGTACAAATTATATCAGCTTTTTTTAAAGTCTCTTGAGATCCAATTTCACATTTGATTCTTTTGGAATGTGAATCACAAAATTTTACAGCAGTGTTTTTATTTCGACTGAATACAATGAATTTTTTAATTTTTCGAACTTTCATGATAGATTTTATATGAGCAGAAGCCTGAACTCCTGTCCCAAAAATTGCACAAGTAACAGCATCCTTTTTTGCCATTAGATCTGTAGCCAATCCAGATGCCGCTGCTGTTCGAATAGCTGTGATGGATTCTCCATCAAAGGTAGCAATATGGTTACCTTTTGAAGCATCAAAAACTTTAACCACACTATGAATCAGAGGTAGGCCTTTATGGGGATTTGAATAATTTACAGATGAAATCTTTACACAATAATGGGGCTCCCCAACAGCATAAGCTGGCATAACCAGGGATGTAGCATTTTTATCTGGAATATCCAACTTCAAACGAGTAGGTACATGGGCATCACCACTACTCAAGTGAACGAAAGCAGACTTCATAGCATGGATAGCTTCCTTCATAGAAACCATCCCTAGAATTTGTTTTTTATTTAGGGAAATCATAAATTGATTTCTGGTTTGATTTTGTACCCAATTACTAATGTAATTATAATATTTATTTTATGATATATAATATAATTCTAATAAAAAATTAATTTAACCGATACACCTCACATTTTTATTTTTCAATAGAAGTTTTTTTAAAAACAACTACTTTAACAACTACTTCATGTTATGTTGAAAAACTAAAAATATTATTAAGTATTTACATAAAAATATGCTTGTAAATTCTCAAAAATTCAAAATAATTAAATTACGCGTATATGATCAATTAATGGATATATTAGCTGCTTGGTGAAAATCAGTAGGTCTAAAGTTTTAGCCCCGGATTCGTGGGGGGTTTTTTGTTTGTGGGATGATAGGTAGATTTGGATGTGAAAAAAACAAGGATTAAATATGTCAAAGTATATTATAGTGATTTTGTCTATATCTTATATTCTAGCACAAGAAGAGAAAGAGAAACCAGATATTGCTATTAATTTTTTTAAGGGTGATGATAAATATCTTTTAAACTGGAGCGCTAATGTTTATTGTGGATATCCAATTTATACTGCTGAATTTTTAAATAGTTACAATAAATTAAAACCAATTTATGGTTTATCAATAGGAACGCCACTTGGATTCCAAGCTGGCATAGCTTTTTTGACTGTTAATTTTGAATTATTGAATTATAATTTTGAAAGTAATTTA
Organism: Fidelibacterota bacterium; assembly: GCA_002708715.1. Classification (GTDB taxonomy): domain Bacteria; phylum Fidelibacterota; class Marinisomatia; order Marinisomatales; family UBA1611. The sequence goes on from PAPB01000026.1 coordinate 3,729, forward strand.
CTTGAACAAACTGAGAATGATTATTTTAAAGGTACGGTTTACCAGATTGGACTTAATTCAGGAATGTTTGTCAATGATTTATGTATAAGCTTAACTGCAGCAATGGGAAAATATCACACTGGCAATGGAATCAATACTAGTTTAAATATAGATCTTCCATATTGGGGTGATTTTGAAATTCGTTCTACAATCAGATTTAATACTATTCCTATTGATTATAAACATGGTGGCTATAGTGGATGGGCAGATTGTGGTATTTCGATGGGGTATGAATTCTAGTGAACTCTGTATTAATGCATTTTCAAGATATGAAAATCAAAAAGACTTAAATGCAGTCCTAATTTTTTGTAAAATAATTGTTAACTGTAATAATTAAGCTACATATTGTTGGGTTTTTTTGATGATGGATAGATTTGGATATGGAGATAATTATGAGAAAATATTTATTATTATTACTTCTTGCAACATATGGTTTTTCACAAAATGAAGAGTGGATTTACTATAATAAAGATGGTGCAGATAATAATGCGAACTCTGCTTATAGAATAAAACCTGATGGTACAGAAAATGAATTAATTATGGAGAATAACCAAATATCTGATATTTCTGAAGATGGTTTGAAAATTTTATGTTTTGGATGGGATATTATTTCACTAATTGATTTAGAAACTATGGATACCCTAACCGTTGATGATGGTGGTTCTAATCCACGGTTTACTTATGATGAAAATGTAATTATTTATTATAAAGATATGAATGTTAATTCTGGAGGAAACCACTTGTATAAATATTCTTTCATAGACAGTTCAGAAACATTGATAGCAGATTCAGTAGAAGGGTTTGATATAAAAATGTCCCCTGATAAACAAAAGTTTGTATTTTTTCAAACTAATCAGGATAGTATGGATGTTGTAATTGCAGATATCCAAAGCGGTCAAACATCAAATTTAGTAACAGTATTACCGCCAGGTGCTCCTTTTATATCTTTATTTGAGTCCTATTGGGGGCCAGATGATTACATCTATTTGAATCTTAGGGATGGTAATGGTGTTATTCAGTTGTTTAGAATACATAGTTCTAATGTTGATAACTCCTTAATACAATTAACTGAACAAAATGAAGATAGTAGGCCTTTAGCATCAAATGATATCCATTTAGAAAAATTAGCTTTTATTAGCATTAATCAAGTAACTGGACCTACGGGTGAGTGTTGGTTATATGATTTTGAATCAAATGAGACTTTATATCTTGGTGATATCGATAGTAATTCTTGGGCACTTCATCAAACCTGGTCACCAGATAATGCAAAAATAGCGATTGGTGGAATATGGGCAACTGGTATATGGACTCCAGGTCCCATAAAAATTTTCGATACAGTTACAGATAGCTTTACAACTCTTGTTGATTCAACTTGGCCGCCTTGTTTTTGGGTTGGTGATACTGATGAGCAAGTGTCCATAATTGATAAGACGCTCCCAATTCCATATAATCTGTACAATGCCTACCCCAACCCATTTAACCCTGTCACCACACTCCATTATGATCTACTAGAAGATTCTTATGTAAATATTACCATTTATAATATGCTTGGTAATGTGGTTAATAATCTTGTTAATACTAACCAAAATTCTGGTTATAAATCAGTGCAATGGAATGCTACCAATAACCAAGCTCAACCAGTTTCAGCAGGAGTTTATATTTATAGCATTGAAGCAGGAGAGTTCAGGCAAACTAAGAAAATGATATTGCTAAAATAAAATTATCCTTGCGAATCAAGCCTTACATTCGCGGCGTATTTGATGGGTAGATTTGGATATGAAACATACCTTTGCGAAAGTAATATTATAGTTTATAAGAGTAATTAATGATACTAAGTACTAGACTTTTAAATAAAAAATGAAAGATAAAATTTATATTAAAGTTTGTTTTTTAATATTTTTTGTTTGTGGAATGTATTTTTCTAAAGATTTTGGGATATCTTGGGATGAACCTTTTCACAGAAAGGGAGGAAAACAAAACCTTGCATTAATTGCAAAGACTCTTAAAATTGATAAAGTATTAGATATCCCACAAAACATAATAAACCCAGCTGATAGTTCTAAGGATATTTTTGGATACGGTGCAGCCTTTGATACTATATGCTTTTTAATTGAAAAATTATTTAGAATAGATGATTTAAAAAATATTTGGTTGATGCGCCATAAAATGAATTTCTTGATTTATTTGATTGGAGCTTATTTATTTTTTTTATTTTCAAAATCAATTTTCAAAAATCAGCACTTTGGATTTATTGCAAGTATGTTTTACTTGCTCCATCCTAGGTTATTAAGTCATGGTTTTTTTAATGGTAAAGATTCTATAGCTCAAGCCTTAGTTGCATGCTCTTTATTTCCACTTTTTTTAGCTTACAAAAATAATAATTATAAATACATAATAATATCTGGTGCAGTAATTGGTTTAGCAATAACAACTAGAATTCCTATTATTTATTTACCGTTACTCTTTATTACTTTATTATTTTTTAAAAAATTAATATTAGAGAATGGGCAAAAGATCAATTCTAAAAAAATTATTTTTATTTTTATATTATCTAATATTTTTAGTAGCTATTTATTTTGGCCAATAATTTGGGAGTCTCCTATTGATAATTTCATTTTAATATTTAACAAAATGAAAAATCATTATTGGGTTGGAAGCAATCTTTACATGGGTGAATATATAAAAGCATCAGAAATTCCTTGGCACTACACCCCTATTTGGATTTTGATAACCACACCTATTTCTTATTTACTTTTTTTTATTATGGGAATAATTAAAACTATTTTTTATCAAAGTAGAGATAACAAACAACAAATATTTTTTGATATTTTTATGTTTTTTGGTTTTGTAGGACCCCTTGTTAGTATTGCGTATTTAGGCTCTACATTATATGATGGTTGGAGACAAACCTTTTTTATTTATCCATTCCTATGTTATTATATGGCATTGGGATTTAGCTGGGTATATTCAATATTATTAAAAAAATTTCCACTAAGGTTAAATCTCATTATAATACTATTATCCGTTTTTACTTTTATCGAACCATCTATGAAAATATTATATTTGCATCCTCATCAAAATATTTACTTTAACTCTTTAGCAGGAAAAGATCCGATGAGAAATTTTGAGGGGGATTATTGGGGTAATAGCATGCGACAAGGGATAGAATGGATCTTAAATAATGATAAAAAGGATGGAAAACACGAAATTACTATTGCAAGTCCTTACAATGGGGCTAAAAAGAATTATGGTATCTTAACAAAAGAAAATAGACAAAGGGTAATGTGGATATTTCTAAAAAGTAACAATCTAGATAACTATGAAGCCGTACCGCTAGCACAAAATTATAATTTAAATACACTTAGCGGTAAACAAATAAAATATCCATTTGATTACTTCATAACTAATTTTCGAGGAGATAAAGAAAATTATTTAAAATCAATAAGCTCAAATATTTATTTAGATTTCAATGAAGTATATAATATTAAATTAAATCAAATGAAAATATTGAGTGTTTATAAAAAGACCATAGATTAGTTCTATTAAAAATTTAAATGCCTTAATAATTATTACTATCTCAATATTTATTATTCGATTATTATATTATAATTTTCAGAAAGCTGGAACTAGATCATAAAAGAAAAAAAATCCCTTTTTCACATTATAATAATGGAAATATTTAATATCATCAAAAATAATATGAAAATTTTCGGAATCTATTTTTATAAAAAATCTTATAAATACTAATGAAAGAGAATTTATTACTTTTAACTGCTTCTTTATTATTTTGTTTTTTTATTGCTGAATTATATTCATCAAAAAAAGTAAAAGAAAAGTTACACTATAACTTTACTAAAGCCGGTAATAAAAGAGAGTTTATTGAATTTATAAATTATCATACAAAAAGTTTACATCATTTAAAAAATCACGATTACTATAATATAAATAATCCAAAACAACTTATTTACAGTGAAATAGGTAAAGGAGAAAAAACAATACTTATACAAGGTGATTCTTGGGCAGAATTACTAGAACTTAGAGAAGAAAGTAAGGATATGATTTTTCAAAAGTCATTGGATGAAAATATTAAATTTGTAATGGGTGGAACTTCATCATACAGTCCAAGTTTAATGAGCGCACAATTAAATACTTTAAGGTATGATTTTAATATTAACCCAGAAATCATAATTGCTATTATTGATCAAACGGATCTAGGTGATGAATTATGTCGATATAAGAATTTAAGAAAAACAGTTAATGGTAGATTGATTGTAAAACCTAATCAAGCGGGAACTCCTGATTATTACACACTACATATAGCTTTTCGTAAATATGAAATTTTGTCATCAATGTTACCAGCAACTATAAAGCTAATTAAATATGAAATATTTAATTATCAGACTAATCAAAGAATAAAAAGTTTACCAATTAAATGTAATGTTGATAATATTTTAGGGATATTAAAAAGAGGAATTAATGTTAATGATAAAGAATATTGGGATCTAGTATTAAATGAATATATTGAAAATGTTTTTTCTGAATCTTCTACAAAAAATTTGATCTTAATAACTCATCCCCATAAAAATCATTTTACTGGTGAATATTCTCTAAATATTTATGATTTAATTAATGCAAACATTAAAAAATCAAAATATTTTAATCAAATAACTATGGTCAATACAGATAAAAATGAATTAATTAACAAAATAAAAATCGATGAAATATTTATTCATAATGATGAGTATTCACATTTAACAACAGATTATATAGTAAAATTTTATCTACCCAAAATATTTAATTCAATTTTTAAAAGTTAATATTTACTAGTGAATTTGTTAGCTCTCCATATCAATATATTATGATGATAATAATATTGCCAATATCTTTTAGTTTATTATTCTATTACTTTCTTATTACAACACAATCATTTCGTTTAGCAATAATTAATTCTTATTTATTCTTTTCTTTACAAATATTGTTAATCACAGAATTTTTAACATTTTTTAATTCTCTTATAATGGCAGAAGTCTTTTTGGCTCATTTATTTTTTAACATAATATATATTTCTCTTTTATTTAGAATGAAAATCAAAATTCCAAGACCTAAAACAATTAATAATAAGTCTACTATAATTTTATTAATGATAGGTTTTATTGTTTTAATAACATTCATTACTGCAATTTTTTCTCCTTCGAATAATTGGGATTCAATGACTTATCACATGGCAAGGATTGCGCATTGGATTCAAAATGAAGGAGTAGATTTTTTCCTTACCAATAATTATCGACAAAATGCATATTCGCCATTTAATGAATTCATTATTCTTAACCTACAACTCCTATCTAATTCTGATTTATTTGCAAATTTGTCCCAGTGGTTTAGTTTGATAATTTGTGTTACAGCAACAACATTAATAACAAAAGAATTTGGATTAAATAAATATTTTCAAATAGTATCGGGCTTTTTAGTATGTACTTTACCATTAGCAATTCTACAAGCATCAACTACAAAAAATGATGTTGTTTTATCAACATTTATAATGTTGTTTTATTATTATCAAATTAATTCAATAAATAATCAATCAAAATTAAACCTAGTATGCTCTGGAATATCATTAGGGCTAGGCGTATTATCAAAAGGGACATCTTATAGTCTCCTTTTTCCTATTGGTATAATTTTTTTCTTATACAATATTATTATTAAAAACTACAAATCCAAACTTACTGTTATCTATAGAGCTGTAACCACTGTAATAATTGGGTTGCTAATCAACTTACCTCACTATTTTAGATGCCACATAAAATATAATGATTTCCTCGCAATGAATGTTAATAGTGAAGCAAAAAATGAAACTTTATCTATTTTTACGGTTTTTTCAAACTTAATTAGATGGACTGCATTACAACTAGGAAGCACCTTTGAATTATTAAACTGGTATATTTATAAAATAGTAAAAATATTCTTAGGAGATAAAATAAGTGATCCTGGTACATCATATATGGATTTGGATTTTCGTCCTCCTTTTTTTATGATACATGAAGATCATTCCGGGAATTTAATCCATACTTTATTAATAATATTTTTATTTATAATAAGTTTTTACTACATAAAAAGATTCAAAAAAATTCAATTAATATCACTGATAATTTCAATTTTTTCTATAATATTATTTTGTTTATTATTCAAATGGAATCCTTATACAGGTAGGACTATCCCAATCTTCATAATAACAACTCCTTTCTTATCAATAGTTTTAAACCAATTGTATTTTTCATATAAAATGAAGATTGTTATTAATTTGATCTTCTTAAGCCTGTTTTTATATTCTATGCCTTTTTTATTTTTTAATAAAGCTAGACCAATATTACCATTTGACAATAATAGTATTTTTTATAAGCAAAGAATTAAAAATTATTTTTCAAATAGACCTGATTTATACGATCAATATTTTAGAATTGTAGATGGAATTCATATCAAAAAATTTGACGAGAATAACAATATTAAAATTGGTTTATTTATCGGTGGTGATAGTTGGGAATATCCTTTTTGGGTAATGTTAAAAAATAAATTTCATTCAAATATTCCAGATATAGAACATTTAATTATAAATAATCACAATAAATTTTACACTAAGAAAGACTTAAAAAAGATTCACAAATTTTTAATAGTAGAAAATAAATATTTAAAAGTATTAGGAGATTTTACGGAAAACTATAGCAATGAAGTATTGACAGATGATTTTTCATTATTAATAAATTCTTCAATGAAATAATTTATTTTTTATATGTCAATTTTGTTTGAAATAGTATTAAAAAATTCTTAAATCTTGTATTAATATCCCGTCCTTAAAAAATAAATTTAATAATCAAAAGGAAGTTTAGTGCATACCAAAAGGACAAACATAAGACGTTCCAGAAAACGATTTATGATTAGTAGATTAAATACTATTAGATCACGGAACAGTCGTTTACATCCATTTGAAAGAAAGGAAGTAAACTAGCATCAAGCCCCACATTAGTGGGGTTTTTTGTTTGGGTTTGGTTGTGTAGATATAGAACTATGATGTGGATAAAGAGAATGTTGTTAGGTGGCTTTATAGTAAATATTATCTATATAGCTTTAATGTTATTACAACCAGATTTATCAATTTTGATAAATACGTTAATATCTGGTACTCTCACAGGGTTGTTAATGTTATTTCTTATAATAAAGGAACATATTTTGAAATTTTATCAACTTAATTATTTAATAAGCCTCACATTGATGGGATTTTTTGTTTGGGTGATAAACTATTCTTCATATACAAAGCCAATACCAAAAAAGATTGCAAACATGAGTATTCCCATTAGTCTCCATTTTGGGAATATTTTACTTATTTTAAAACCAATCAATTATTGGCTATGTATTTTTAAAAAGACTAAATCCAACAATACATAAAGTAATATTGAATACTGCGATAATACCAAGCCAGTTTGTTCTCTCACCCTGTTTAGTCGGTTTACTGAAAAGTAATGGAAGGCCAATTTTAGTTCTTTGTATACCTTTTTCTTTTTTTAATTCTTCAGCCCATTCATACCATTCTTCCTTGCTATCCCAATCAACATTTGATTTTTCATATTCCCAGTCTATTTCAGTTGTATCCAACCATTTGTGAACTGGGGTAAATCCTAATCCAAATATGGTTATTATGAAAACTATGAGAGAGCCTGATCCAATCATAACAAGTAACCTTTGTTTATCATTCATAATTAAATTTAATAATTACCTTTTTTTCGTGTCAGGGTCTCTAACCAGGCATGAAAGTTTTTTTTATTTTTATCGGAATAGAAATAATAGATGGCTACTAATATGATACTATATGGCATTGTAAAAACTAAAAACATAATAAGTATTATATTTGCAATGTCTTCTTCTGATTTATTTTTAAATAATTTTGGAATCTCACCTTCACCTCTTTCATATTTTTCCCAGTCTTTTAAGAATTCTTTTCTTTTCCCCCAACCAAAGTAGAGCACTACCATAAATAAGATAATGGTGTATGGTGAAAATTCCATTCTGCAATTTAACACATTTTTACAATAAGTTATTGCAACACAAAAACTATAGTGGTAACTTATATTAATGGAAAAAATTAATAAAGGTGGTAGACCAAAAAAAGAACCTTCAAGTACTCGTTCTTTACGATTAACAGTAAGGATTTGGAATAAGGTCTACAAGGTATCAAAGGACTTTCGTTCTGTAAATGAATACTTCCTTTCGTTGGTTGAAGATGATTTGATTAAGAGGAAAGAACTGAAGAAGTCAGAAAGACGAAGTCCCTAACTTCTAATAAAACGAGTCGATAACGGTATTACTTAAAAACCGTAGGTTTGGGTGGTGTGTAAGAGTGTTGTGGTATGATGGTTAAATTTGGTTAATATGAAGTATTATTTATAATCTTTTTATTTATATTTGGGAATAGTTAGTTATCTAAGTAACATTTTACTTTAATATATTTTTGAATATCAAGACCCATATTCGTGGGGTTTTTTATTTATGGTATGATGGGTAGATTTAGATATGTTAAAATATTTTCTATTAGCTTCCTCTCTGATAGTTCTTTTCGTGAGTAACCCTGACTTTAGTTTTCATAAAGTCCAAATAAGTGAGGAAATTGCAACTAATATTGAAGATAATGCTTTGGAAGGATTATCAAAAATGGTTGCCTCTTTTAGTATTGATATTTTTAATATTTTGGTATATAACAATTTGTATTTTGTTTCATTTACTACATTTAAACTTGGTGATAATAGCAAAGTTTTAAGCTTTGGAATTCTAGGAAATATATTTGTTTTTAAGGATCAAATAAAAAATAATGTTTCAGTATTTGCATATGATTTAAAACGAAATGCAAAAGAAAAAAATATTAAAGCATTGAAAAAAATTGAAAAAATTGTTAAGGATAAAAAGAAAAAGGATAATGAACTTTTATATGATTTAAAAAAACAAATTAAAGAAAGGAAATTTAAAAAGAATAGAAATGTTGACAGATTATATAAATTAAATGAGGATAATAATAAATAATGATTAAACGCTTAACATTTTTATTATTTATTGGATTTGTTTGGAATCAACAAATTCCACATGGCGCACCCATGTATATTAGTTTAAGGTCAGATCCTATTTTTGAAATTAATTTAGATGTTCCATCTAGTATTCCAAGTAGCATAATTAAATATATTAAACCAGTTCAGTATTTAAACCGGGACTATTATTATTTTCGATTTATTTTTAAAAAAGATATGCCAGTTAATTTTCAATTTATAAAATCAGATTTTTCTGATAATATGCAACTTTTTTTTATTAATGAATCAATAGATGGTTATTTGGGTCCGTATAATAAAACAATACTTCAAACTGCTAATTCAGATTTTTCAGGGCAACTAAAATCACATATTATTCTTATAGAGATTTCAGTTCCAAATAACGAAATACCTGTTGTTCCAATTCATAAGGTATTAATACAAGAGCGACCCCTTAATTTTGAAGAAAAAACACAATCAATAGGTAGACTCAATCCTGAACGTAATCCTAAAATTTTATTATGTGGTTATTGGCCTCCGACAAATGAATGTATAAGACAATTTAGTAGGAATTCACTTTTGAATCCTAACGGGTGGATTGGCGAAAATTGGGAAGGTAGTGGATATGATGTTATATCTTATTTTCCTTCATTTATTCCACCAGATTGTATTGATTGTCATCAAGGAAATGGTGATTTTGAAGTAGATTACCAAGATACTTCTGAAGATTGGTGGAACATCGTAGATTCTATTAATCCTGTGGCAATCATTACTTTCAGTCGAGGCTATATGGATTATAGTTGGGAATTAGAATGGCAATATTTTAATTCAATCAATTGGGTACCTGACTATACATCACCTTTCCTACCCACTCCAACACCACCTGATTCTCTTATTCCATTTAATACTGCAAGGTATTCTACTTTACCTATGGATTCAATTGTGGCTGCTATTCAATCTGCCAATTTGGGTTTAACTCCTTATATTGATTATACCAATGGTGCAGGTAATTTTTTATCTGAATTTATGGGGTATCATGGTGTTTGGTCTAAAGCGCTAATGGATTCGGCAAATTTACCTCTTTATACCTCAGGACATGTACATGTAGGAGGACTTATTGATTGGGAAACTGCTCATGAAGCTGCAAAGGTTACGTTAAGAGAAGTAATTAAATTAGTGGATCATTTTCAAGAACTACCAGGCGATATTAATGATGATGATGTGGTTTCTATCTTAGATATGTTAATGATTCTATCCCACATCTTAAGCTATAGTACTTTTACAGAAATAGAATTTGAAATTGCCGATATCAATTTTGATGAAGAGGTTGATATTTTTGACCTGTTATTATTATCAAATATTATTTTGGGTACTTGATTTAATAGTTTTATTTATCTAAATGCTTAAATGGAAGGACGGGAAAATCATCATCATCATAAGCCGTAATAATAATTTTAGTATTTAATTGGTTTTTTTTCCAGAAAAATGGATTATTATTATTTGGCATTTTAAATAATTGTTTGAGTGCTCTATTTAATCTGAAAACCTGGTCCTTTTTTTTTAATGGGTGTTTATATGATTCATTTAATTTGAGATGTCCAAATATTCTAAGTATTGCTCTGGTTGTTAACCCTAAATGTAATTCATCGAAATTCCGTTCGATGATACTGTGATCACTTGGTTTATCCTCTATTATTTTATGAAACACAATAATATTTGGATTAATATCTCTGATTTTAATATGTAATTGATTCCAGTTCACAATTGTAAACTGGTTAGTCCCTTCTAATGTTGTTATTCTTCTTGTAGGGAATAAAACCTCATCAATAGTCTCAGGTGAAATTTTATGATTACCTGTAATTAGGTGGTAATCTTTTTGTCTTTGATATAAAATATTGATTATCTGAAGTATAATTTCAAATTCTCTGTTAGAAGCTTCTTTTTTTAATATATTATTTAATAAACTAACCAATTCTTTGGTATTATATTTTAGCAAATAGGACTCTTTTAATTTTCTCCATTGAAGTTCATCGCTTAGTTTTAAAGCAACCTGTTCTAAAAGCATTTTTATTGAACTTTTACTAAAATTTATTAGATAATTATCAAATGCAGTTTGTATAAAGTTTTCTGGTATCTTTTTCATATTTATATTATAAAATATTAGGATAAGTTTATTTATATACAATCAAATGAAGGTTATTATTATTTATTAGTATAACTATTTGAATAATTATTTAATAAAACTATTTAGATAAATAAAAATTTAATATAAAAAATAAACCTTTATCGTTAAATTGATCGTAATAGAATAAAAATATGCATATTCTAAATATCTAGGGATTCGATAATCATAATTTTTTATTTGAAAAATATTTTTATGAAAAAATAAAAGCGAGTATTTGTCATGGAAAAAGTCAAATTTTTTTCTATAATTATTTTTTTTACAATGCTATTGCAATATAATTATGCCCAAAAAGAAGAGACTAGTGATTTAAGTTTCATAAATATTGAAGATTCTGTTATAATACAGAATAGGATTCGTTTAGAAAAATTCGACAAAATATTACCTCGAGTAATGCGAAACAATAATATTGATATGTGGATTCATATTATTAGACCATGGACTTCCGATCCTCTTCAATTTGAATTAGGTTCAAGCGACGGTATCTTTATTTTCACTGATAGAGGGCCTAATAATATTGAGCGAGTAGCTTTCAGTGCACATGTTCAAGACCATATGGCTTACGATATCATTATTGAGGAGGGGATGGAACGTGAGTACCAACCTGGAACGCCTTTAGAAATGGATTTTAGATTTGTAGGCCTTAAGAAATTTGTATCTGAACGTGACCCTAATCGTATTGGTGTAAATTATATGGATGATCTTAATGTAGCCTCGAGCTCTGAAGGAAATCCACTTACTGATGGTATCTCATTTAAAGATTATAATCTGTTGATTAATGCACTTGGTGATAAATATGCAGTGCGAATTCATTCTGCTGAGTATGTAATTATGGATTATTTGGCTGGAAGAGTTCCAGAGGAAATCAAACTATATGAACAGTTTGGTATTATCGCAGCTAATAATCTTGATAGAGAATTTGGAAAGGTAATACCAGGTGTGACGAAATTAAGTGATCTCGAGGGCAATGTTTTTCTTCGAGTTCCCGATGGGACGGAAATCCATGCAAGTGATCCAAACCCTTATATTATTAAAAGAGGCGATTTATTTACTATATTACATGGTGCTGGTACAAATATTTTTCATGCAGATTTAGGTGGGAATGCTTATGTGCTTAAAGACGGAGAAAATAAACCACCCCCTGAAATTCAAAAGATTTGGGAGCACGCGATGATTGTAAGGCAGATATTAAAAAGAAATATTAAAGTAGGTTATACAGCGGGAGAAATACTTGAACTTCTTATTCAAAAAATAGAAGATGCTGGCTATTACTACAATCCGATAGATTCTTATGATAAAAATGCAGATTCATTGAAAACTCAGATTCATCTTGACTGTCATGCTGTAGGCAGAAGTGGTTTGATCGGCCCCAGAATTTCTCCTTTTGGTCCAGATTGGTTACGAAATATGAAAATCCCATTACTGCATACCTTTACTTTTGAGTATATGGTACATATGCCAGTGCCTAAATGGGGTAAGGGAAAACATATTTATATTGCATTCCATGATGGTGCCGTAGTGACTAAAGAGGGAGTAGTGTTCCCATATCCTCCAGATCAAGGGATTCGGGTTATTAGATAAGTATTTAGTGATATCTCTGATTATAAATCAGTGAATATCATATTAATAATTTTCAAACTTATCTATTATGAAATGTAGTCCATATATATTTGAATTAGTATATTTTGCAAATTTTGGAATGATGAGTAAATTGAAGGATACTTCAATAATTAAAGCTGTTGTATAATGGTTAAAAAAAGAAATTTTAAAAATATTTATGTCAGCATTTGAATTTGTAGCAGTTTTATTCTCTGTTATTGTTGGTCTTGCTATTTCTCATTTGCTAAGTGCAGCTTCAGAGTTGATCGAAATTCATTCCCGTGTAAGAGTATATTGGGTAAATAATATTTGGTTAGTTACAGTATTTATTTGGGATATTTTTTCTTGGTGGGGAATGTGGGAACTGAATAATCTTGAAATGTGGAAATACCCATCATTTTTTCTCATAGTAGTTAATCTAAGTGGAATTTATTTAATGACGACACTAGTTCTTCCTAAGTCTAATGAATCTGGTATAATTGATTTAGAGAAACATTATTTTTCAGTCCATAGAATATTTTTCATTATTACAGCATGGAATTTTGGTTCGATTATATTGGTAAATCATTTCCTATTTTTCAAACCGATTATCTCCCCATTTACTATTATGCCTTTTTTACTTGCGGTCCTTTCATTATTTGGTGCAATAACTAAATCTCATATTTATCATGGATTTTTATCAATTTTTACTTTTATATCTCTAATAATATTTATGTCTCTTGATATAACTATAATCAAATGATTTTTATGCATCAATTTTTATATTTGTAAATTATTTTTATTTCGATCACATTATGTAAATTAAAGTATGGAGAGTCATAAAGGATTTATAGCATTAGTAGACATAAGTGGATATACAAATTTTATAAGTGGTCACAATACAGATGCAATAAATGATAAACTATCCCAAGGTCAAGCACATGCTGAACATATTATTAGCGATTTACTTGAAAAAGTTATAGAAGAATTAAACGGTGTTTTAACAATTAATAAGCTTCAGGGTGATGCTGCTCTTTTTTATGCGATTCCTGATGATCCAGAAAAATTTTCTGAAACAATTATAAAAAGATTACAAAATAGTTTTAAAATATTTAATCAACATATAAATGATATTAAGTTTTGTGAAACATGACCATGTAGTACTTGCCCTGAGGTCGGGGATCTTAAATTAAAATCTTTTGTTCATTATGGCGATTTTTTAATTAAAAAAGTAAATCAATTTACAGAAATTGCGGGGCAAGATGTTATTTTGGCTCATCGTTTAATGAAAAATAGTATTGGCGTGTCTGAGTATATGCTTTTCACTAAATCATTTTCTCAAATAAAAAATCTTAATGCATTAGGTTCTATTGAAGAAAGAAAAGAAAAGTATAATGATTTAGGTTTAGTTGATTGCTCGGTATTTTACCCAGATCCAAAACTTTATCAACTTGAAGTAGCTAAAAAGAAGTCTTGGTTTAGAAATAATTTTGCACTTCTTAAATATTTTATAAAATCTAAATCAAAAAAGAAAATAGAAAAAAAATATAATTTGATAGGAACTTAACTGTTTTTTACAAACAGGATATTCTTGTAGGTAAGAGTGTTTTTTGTTTATAGGATGATAGTTAGATTTAGGTATATATGGAATACTTGACAGTTAATATAATAGGTTGGATAGGGTTTTTCTTAATTTTATTGGGTTATTATTTTAATGCGAAAAAGAAACTTTATTGTTTCTCTATTTGGGGTATTGGAAATATTATATATATTTTTTACGGGTATATTATTCATGCCATTCCGATTATGGCTATGAGTTTGTTCATATTGATTATGAATATTTATGGATATATTAGTTGGATAAAGGAAGAAAATAATAATTTATAAATCTATAAAATAATGGTTATAATTCATTAATTTTTGTCTTCGTGGATTTTTTTTAATTATTCACTTGTGGTTAGTTTTGTAATTTTAATTTGTAATTGAAAATCACAATCAGAAAAAATAAAATATATTATAGTGTATTTTTAGATTATAAATGCGTACTAGGTTTAAGTTGTATTTCTTAGAAGCAATTCAATCAGGTTGTAAAAATGTTGTAAACTTTAGTGGAAGGGCATCTAGATCGGAATATAATTATTGGTTATTATTTCTATTAATTTTGCAAATCAGCGTAATAATAATTGATCCTCCTAATCCACAAGTTAGCCGCTCTTATTCAGATAATCCTTTAAATAGTAGACTTTTTAGTTTTATTTATTTTGTGTTTATTATACCAAGTACAAGCTTAGTTATTAGAAGGTTTCATGATATCGGAAAATCGGGTTGGTATGTTCTCTTGCCTTTTACAATAATTGGAATTGTCCCTTATTATTATTGGACGTGTTTTGTAATCGGCGAAAAGAAAGAAAATGCATATGGGCCTAATCCATTAAATAATAATTAGCTGCCGAATCTATAGTTTATACCAAAATTCATATAATGCATTGAATTTGGAATCCCAGTTTCCTTTGGTTCCTCACCTTTTTTAGGATAATCAGTCAGTCCGTAATACCCTTCAAATAATAGGGCAATATTTTTATTTATATTATAATAATATTGACAGATAACACCAATCTCCCAACTAATAAAACCGTCATCTTGCCAATCATTTCGATTGTAATCTTTTTCTAAAGTAGTTAACGATGTATCTTCATAAGAAATAGCTAACAATGTATCTTCGAAAGAAACGGTGTTTTTTCTATTGGCATTTAAGAATAATCCACTTTCAAATCCAAAATATAAATTTTTAATAATTGGTGTAGGTGAAATGAGAAAAAATTTCAAATTACTTAAATTTAAATTCGAATTATTCTTATAATTAATGGTATTTGTAATAATGCTTGTATCAATTTCTGATATTGTTGTGTCTTGATAGATTGTATCTTGATAGCTATGTTCAATATTGAAACCATTCGTAATATATTTTAGTCCTAATATTTCACCTTGAGGAAGTTCTTTCATAATTCCAAAATTTAAACTGGGGGACACTTCTTTTTTAAGGTTACCATTTTGATTAAAATCTTTCATTAGGTCATTCCAATCATTATCATAAAATGATTGATTAATGCCAAATATTACTGATAGCCCCTCAGTGGTATTTAGTTTGGTGATATCTTTATTTTGAGAAAATAATACACTCATTAAAAGAGTAATTACTGAAATTATTCTCATTGCAATCTCCTTCTTATCTGTTATCTATTAGTAAATTATGTATAGAAAGATATATCTATAATTTAATTTATAAATATTTAACAAGAATTATTTACATTAAGTATTAAGTATAAATGATTATTTAAAATGACTATAAAAAATCGATTAAGAGAATGGATAACTATCCTAAATATTATTGCTGTATCTGCTTTTTTTGGTTATGGAATAAAGACAGTTTATAATGGTGAAGTTTTAGGTTTAGGCTATTGGTTTTTAGCTGTTATTTTATTTTGCACACAAATTACTTTTTATTTCTTAAAAGATAAAAATGTGCAAATGAATGTTGAGATTGAAGAAGCAATGGCTAGTAAAATAAAATTTGAAGCAGATGAACATAGAAAATATCGAGATAGATATAATTATGTGAAAATGGCTTATCAAGAAGAGGAATGATTAAACAGGTCCTAATTGTGTATGTAATTCTAAAAGTATGGTCTGTTTGTTCGTCTTATGATTAGAGAACTTCAAATTCAATATTTATCGATCATCATAATTTTTATACATTCTTTAAGTTGTGAAGACAATATTATAGAAACTGATAATACCAAAGAATATGGTGTGGTAATTAATGAAATTAATTATAACTCCTCAGATAGTTTCAACCCAGATGACTGGGTTGAACTTTATAATAATAGCAATGATACTATTGATATCACTTCTTGGCTATTAAAAGATGAAAAAGACGATCATATTTTTATAATACCATCTAATACAATATTATTACCTGATCAATATATTATTTTATGTAAAGATACTATAAAGTTTATTGATGCTTTCCCCGATGTTCTATTTAAATATGGTGATTTTGGTTTTGGTTTAGGAGGAGGAAGTGATGCTATAAGATTATTTGATGCCAACGGAACTCTAGCTGATTTTGTTGAGTATGATGATGATTTACCTTGGCCTTTAGCTGCGGATGGTGAGGGTCCAACTCTTGAATTGAAAAACCCATCATTAGATAATTTGCTACCAGAAAATTGGATGGCTTCTGAGGGAAATGGTACTCCTGGTTTAATTAATAGTACTTATTACCAATGATCAATAAATATTAAATTTATTTATTAAAATCTAGAGTTAGGTTTTATATGTTATTAATTATTAGGTTTCTGCTATAGTTTATATTTAAAAATCTATTTTATTCTTATTAATTAAAATTACAATAAAAAAACCATGGAATTATCATCTGAATTTTTCAATTTAGTTCTTAGATATTTATTTAATGTTTCTGTTATTTATATTCTCATAATGCGAATTTATCAAAAATATCATGAGGATAAGGATTTCGTATTTACATATTTTATGTTCAATTCTTTAATATTTTTTTTTGCATTTATATTAGGCAATATGGATATTAATATAGGCTTTGCTTTTGGATT
This sequence comes from Fidelibacterota bacterium, assembly GCA_002708715.1. GTDB lineage: Bacteria > Fidelibacterota > Marinisomatia > Marinisomatales > UBA1611. The sequence continues at coordinate 21,218 of PAPB01000026.1, forward strand.
ATTTGCTGTGTTTGCTATTCTTCGGTATAGAACCAATCCGATTCCAATTAAAGAGATGACATATTTATTTATAGTTATTACTATTGGTGTTATCAATGCCATAGGACCCAATCAAGTTTCATATATCGAATTATTATTTACAAATACTATATTACTTTTTATGACATATACTTTAGAATACTATGGAAAGGAAGAATTACTTGCTCGCCGGACATTAGAATATGATGTTCTTGAAAATCTTAAACCAGAAAATCATAAAAATTTACTTCAAGACTTGGAACAAAAAACTGGGCTGTCTATTAAACGTTTTGAAATAGGAAGAACATTTTTAGACAAAGTAAATATTAAGATATTTTATAAAGATTAATCCTATAATTTCATTCTCTTGTTTTAACTACAATAGTTTGGATATTTGAATTTGTTTATAAAAAATATCACCGTCATTAGCCGATATTGGATATTATTATTTTCTTTGCAAATTATATTTGGAGCTGATGATAGTGAATCATGGAACAGTATTGGGTTTCAAGTAAAATTACCTTATGCATTTAAGATTGATTTTGAGCAAGAGCTAAGATTCCAAGAACAATTTTCGAAATATAAACAAACTTTTACTGAAGTTTCTATATCATATAAAATTCTTGATGGTTTTAGAGTTTTTATTCCTTTTCGTTATACCATAGGAAAAGATGATAAAATTAAAAAACGTTTAAGTTTAGGTAGCTCGTATAAATATAATTTTAAAAATATTGCTCTTAAATATCGCTTTAAGTACCAGGAAACTTATGAGCAGCAAGAGATACCTGAAGAATTAATTAGGAATAAATTATCCTTTTATTATGACTTAACAAAAAAAATAGAACCATATTTTTCAGGAGAAGTTTTTTATCCTAATAACACAAGTAATTATAACTATGATGAGTACAGATTTTCTTTTGGTATTGTATTAGACTTACCAAAAAAAAATGAATTAAAAGTCTTCTTTACTTATAAAGTTGAAGATATCCATAAATCAAATCCAGATCATATTAATGTGTTTGGATTGGCATATAATTATCAATTGTAGCATTATCATGATAAGGTTGCAATTGTTTTTGAGATTATGGAATATTTTATATTAGGGATATTATCACCTGTCATATTAAATCTGATACATTTAATCATAGGTGTTTTTATTGTCTTAAAGTATGGGAATACATTTTCTCTAGGATTTACAGGTTTAAGTTTTTTAACTAAAACAGGAGGCCTCTTATTTTTAACATGGTTAGGCGTTGGTTATTTTGATCTTGATTTTAAATTATATGTTCCTCTGCTCACATTTATTTGGTTTACAACTCACCTAATTGAAGCATTTGTAATACAATATTTTTTAAAAAAGAATCAAAATAAAACTGTTTAATCAATTGGTAATAGCATGTTAAAAATGATATTATAATAAAGTAAACGATATCTCAAAAATATTATGTCAATTAGTAAATTAATCTGTGTTAAATAAAATTATTTTTATTTGGAGAAATGATCTAAAAAGACTTTTGCTTTTTTATGAAAATAAAAGATCCGTTGCTGATAAATTTTTTTGGTATTTATTTAGTTTTTTTATTTTTATAAATATTATATGTTATTGGTTTGCAATGGTATCTGCTTTCCCAGGATTAGTATTTGGGCCTACTTTTAGTTATTATTTTAAAATCCAATTTCCTGTCGGTTTTCTTGGGGCATTATTTGATAGTCTTTCATTTTTTATAACAATTTATATTATTAGAAGAGCTCTTCTAACAATTAATAACAGAATTTATATAGCTCACCTATCTATTGATATTCTTATAGCGGTTGTGGCAACATTCTGGGTGGTGTTTGTTTTTATTATTTCAGGATGGGTTATTAGCTATATAGACACAATAGGACAATCTGTAGAATCAATTAAATTATATGATCATGAAACAAATATTGATAAAAGAACTGATAAATATATAAGCTCGGTTAATGATGCTTTAATTAATCCATCTCATAATATTAAGAATATTTATTTTGGTATTATAATGGGCTTTTCTGAAATGATTCCTACTATTATACATTTTACGATGTTTTTCAGATCAATTTTTTATTCCCTTTATAATAAACAAAGTAATTTTAATGATTGATATATTAAGCTAGATTTTTTTAATGATAAGTTGTGTAATAGTATTCTTCATATTTATTTTTAATAGTAGTAAGTATTTGTCAAGGAATTAGATATGCGTGTAAAATATTTTTTAACTATTATCGTCTGTACTATATTTTTATTTGGCAGTCAACGATCTTTCAAAATTAAGTCAAAATATCAACAGAGTCATTTACGATTAATTGATAAATGGATTTTTATATCTATGGAAACTGTTACTCAAACAGAAAAAGAAGAGAAAGAAATTGTATATCAAGATAGAGATAATGTTGAGACTCTATCCTTCCATAGGTCTGGTTCCATGTCTTTTGTTTCAGTTGAAGGAGGTAAGGAAAAAAAAGGAAGAGGAATTTGGCTTATTAAAGATCATTATATAAGAATTATTGCTCAATCGGATACAATTGATGCTACCTATAATATTAAAGATGATATTCTTACATTAACTACAAGTGAAGAAGAGTCTGAAGATTTCTATGGATATACAAGTGTTGTAAAGTATAAAAAAAAGTAACATTAATATTTTTGAGGAGAATTCTATTTTGGAAAATACAAGATCATTTTTTTTAATAATCATATTAACCGTTTATAACATAATGGCAGATATGACTTTTGCGCAGACTTATAGCACTGTGGTTTTAAGAGTTATAGATCAAGGAAATGGGTTTAATGATATTAGATTCAAAGGAGAATTTTCTAATTGGGCTGTTGTAGAAGGTTATGATGATGGGCTAAATGGAGATACTATAGCTTATGATGGAGTCTGGACAATTGTTTTAGATAGCCTAATTGGACCGAGTTCTTATGAATGGGGCGCTATTGATACAGATAATGGTAATGGTACAGTATGTGATGCGTGTGATGGTAGTGATGGTTGGGGAACGTGGTTATTAGATATTATAGGTGAGCCAAATCAGGAATTTAGTATTGGAGATGATGGCCAGATATCAGGATCTACTAGCATTACTATTCCTAGCCAAGGTGGTGAAGTAACGAAAACTGTTTTATTTTCAGTTGATATGACTGAGTGGTTAGATGAAGAAGATGCAACGGGATTAAAAGTATTTAGTGTGTCTCGTGGGGATCAAATGCAGGTTCGTGGAGGATTTAATGCTTGGAGTTGTGATGACTTAGCAAATTGTAGGATGACTCGTACACCAGGAACAAATATATTTACACTTGCTACAAGTATTACAGGATTCCCAGATACAGAAATGGAGTATAAGTATTATTTGGAATTAGATTCTTTATCTATTGAAATTTTAAATGATCAGTATGGTGAGCTTTATGATGGAATTGGATGGGAAGATTCTCCACAATTTGGTGGTGGGAACAGAAAATTTATGCTTGGACCTGAAGATGGGACAGGCCTTGTTGATTTGGGTATCGAGGGCTATTATGACTTACCGGCTGGAGGAATTATTCCTGATGGCCAAAATATTACTGTTTCTTTTACTAGTAACATGGAAGATGCTCTTAGCCAAGGATTTAATCCAGATGAAGATACAGTTTATGTTTCAATTCAGGATCGATGGCTTACATATTTGCAAGGCCTAGGAGATGGTTATAAAGCAATAGCATCAGAAAACGTAGATGGTACATACTCTGTTAATTTATCGTTTGTAGGCCCTTTCCCATGGCATATGTTGTATACATGGGGATATTATGACACTTCTATTGGAACATATATTCAAGAAGGTGGTGGGTTTCTTTTTGGTCGATCTCGTGCACGCTACCAACATGCAAATGAGGATAATAATTGTGAGTGGGGTGATTATATATTTCCAATAGACTATTGGCAGTTTGAACCACCATTATTTGTTGAAGAATATAATCCAGAATTAATATGTATTTCTTTAGATATAGATAAAGATATAACAATTGATAGTTTTGTTTTAAAGAATAATTACCCAAATCCGTTTAATCCATATACAAAAATAGAATATTTTTTACCAGTTGCGATAGATGTAGAATTAATAATTTATGATATGTTAGGAAATGTCATAAAACATTTAGTAAGAGAAAGGAAAACTGTTGGATATCAATCAGTTATATGGGATTCCAAAAACAGCAGAGGATTGACTGTATCAACAGGTGTTTACCTATATAGTATTAAAGCAGGTAATTTTAGTCAGACTAGAAAAATGGTATTGCTTAAATAATTGATATTGTGAGTGCAAATAAGCTCAAAAGGAATCCTTTATCTTATTCTCTTTGGTTGATACCTGATGGTAAACTTTTTTTAGAATTGCAGAGTATAATCCATAATTTAAGTTCTGCATTTGAAGGAATAAGATTTATTCCACATGTAACTTTACTAAGTGGATTTCAAGATAAAGAAAGCATATTATTAAATAGGACTGAAGCATTTGTAAAACATATTTCAACATTTAATGTTAATCTTAAAGAAATTGAATTTTCTGATGAGTTTTTTCGAACATTTTTCATTAAAGTTGATTTTGACAGTGATTTTAAAAAAGCTAGAGAGATTGCATGCTCTGAGTTTTTATGCAATGATGATAATTTTATACCACATTTAAGTCTTGCATATGGTTTAAAAGAATTGAGTTTAAAAAAAAATATAAAAAAAAATATAAAAAATAATTTTAAAAAATTTAGAGTGGATAAAATTTATTTAGCTTATAATGATGAGATAAATTATAAGTGGAAAGTAATACAACAGTTTTCAATTCTTAAATGAAAACAAAAAAAAACAATCTTTCATTAATTATCCCCTGTTATAATGAGGCTGACAATTTATCTTCTTTGATAAAAATATTATTAGAAATTCAAACAGATTGTCATGAGATAATTTTAGTTAATAATGGATCGACGGATAATACAAGCTCAAAGATAAGCGGATTAATTAATGAACATGAATCTTGTATAAAAGTTTTAGATTTAAAAAAAAATATTGGATATGGTCATGGTATAATGGCAGGTGTTAAAGAAGCTTCTGGACAAGTAATAGCATGGACACATGCTGATCTTCAAACTGATCCTAAAGATGTTATTTATGCATATAAGTTTTATATTAAAAATGGAGATTACAGAAATTGCATATTAAAAGGAAAGCGTATTGGCAGAAATTTTTTTGATAATTTTTTTACTGTATTTATGGGGATAATATGTTCCTTTGTAATGAAAATTAAATTATCAGATGTTAATGCTCAGCCAAAAATGTTTCATCATAGTTTTAGAAAATTTATAAAAGATGCCCCTAATGATTTTTCATTGGATTTATATGTTTTAATTAAAGCTATTACGAATAATTATACTATTTTAGAATATCCAGTAAATTTTGGCAACCGAATTTTTGGATCTTCAAAAGGTGGTGGTACTTTATTTGGAAAGATTAAATTAATTTTGCGCACTTTATCATATATTAAGAGAATTAGACTTAAGTTAAAAGATTAACATGGAAGTTATTGTTCATAGGATAAATAGGATTGAAGAATTAAAAATGATTGATCCTAGTTTTGGAGTTGAAATTGATATTCGAACACACGGAAGCGAATTAATTTTAAATCATGAACCATTTAAGAAAGGTGACAAACTAGTAGACTATCTTAGTGAATACAAACATGGAACCCTTATTTTAAATATTAAAGAAAGTGGAATTGAAGAAGCAGTTTTAACATTGGTCAAAGATTATGGATTAATTAATGAATATTTTTTACTAGATGTTGAGTTTCCTTTTATAAAAAAAGCATTAAAAAATAATATAAGGAATATTGCTATTCGTTATTCAGAATTTGAAAGTATAGAAACAATAAAAAATTTTATTGGTTTACTTGATTGGGTTTGGATTGACACTTTTACTAAATTACCTCTTAATCAAAAATCAATTGATATATTAAAAAATTTTAATACTTGTTTAGTTTGTCCAGAAAGATGGCATCGGCCTCAGGATATTGTTTTATATCAAAAAAAATTAAAAAAGCTCAATTTTGGCATTACTGGGGTTATGACATCTAAAGAAACTATTTCAAAATGGCTGGTGAAAGGTATATAAGATTTTGTATTAAAAATAAAATATTGTATTATTATTGGAGTTTATTAAGCATCAATAATGATGTCTTAATTTTAAATTAAGAGGTTATGACAGAATTAGATAGAATAAAACAAAATGTTTATAAGGCTAATACTGATTTAGTTAAAAAAAAATTAGTGATTCAAAGCTTTGGTAATGTAAGTGAAAGATTTAATCACCAATGTATAATAAAACCGAGTGGCATAGAATTAAACAGCACTCAATACACTAGTATGGTTACTGTTAATATTGATGATGGAAAATATAAAAGTCCATTAAAGCCATCTTCAGACACCCCAACGCATATCGAACTATATAAAAAATTTAGTGATATTCAATCTATAGTGCATACTCATTCTATTTTTGCAACTTCTTGGGCTCAATCTGGTTTAGCAATACCATGCGTTGGAACAACCCATGCTGATTATTGGTCAAGTGATATACCTATAACTAGAGTATTGACTAAAAATGAGGTTGAAAATGAATATGAAAAGAATACAGGCATAGTTATTGTAGAAACCCTATTAAAACTTAAAATTGATGTTTTAACCTGTCCAGGTATCCTTGTAAATAATCATGGAGTTTTTGCATGGGGAAAGTCTTCAGAAGAAGCTCTTAATAATGCTGAATTGATAGAATATATTTCAGAAATGGCTTATAAAACCATGATGATTAATCCCAATACTAAACCAATAAATAAACATCTTCAAAAAAAGCATTTTAATAGAAAAAACGGGGATGAAAAATATTATGGTCAAAATTGATGAGAGGAATATTTAATGATCAAATAATCGTTAAACTTGATTTTTTAGTTTATAGGTTTAGATTTTTATTTTTATATATTGTTTTTGGCATCCTATCTCTGATAATTGAATTTATAATACGCAATTATTTGTTTTCATTAGGCTTTAGTAATAAAATTTCCACTTTAACAGGTCTAATTATGGGTATTCTTTTTGCTTTTTGGTCTAATTCTAAAATGAATTTTAAAATACCTACACCTCGACTTTTTAAAGCTCTTCTATATTTTGTAACTATTTCATTTTTTTCTGCTTCTTTACAATTTTATTTAAGTAAGATTTGGATTATTGGCAATCATAATTATGAAATTAATCGTCTTTTTATTTCTGGTATTATTTTTTTATTAGCATATGTTTTTCACCGTAAATATTCTTTTGTCAATTTTAAAAAAGTAGGTGTAGCGATATATGCTGATAAAGTAGAAAACATTGAAGATATATATAAAAAAATTAGTTATTACCCTGATTTCATTCATATAGACCTGGTTGACCAAACAATGAAAAAGGATGCTGAGCAGATTGAGGTTTTTCGTTTGGAAACAATTAAGGCATATTGGCCTGATACCCAAATACAAACTCATATAATGTCAACTCAACCAACTAATTGGGTATCAAAAATATTACCATTTTCTGATGTAGTATATGTTCATGGTGAAAGTAATCAAGATAATTTTGAAATAGTAAAAAATATAAGTAGGAATGGAAAGTTAGTAGGAGTTGCATTAATGATTTCTTCAGATATTAATGATTATATCGAATTATTAAAAAAAGCTGATTATGTTCTTTTATTAACGATAAATAATCCTGGTAAATCAGGGCAAAATTTTCATTCTTCTGCTTTTAGTAAAATTGAAGAAATAAATAATCTACCATTTAGAAATCAATTTGTTTTATGTGTCGATGGTGGTATAAACGTTTCTATTGCTAGCCATATAAATGCTGAATGTATTGTTTCTGGTTCATCTGTTTTAAAAAATGATTATCCTAGCCATCAAATTATGCGTTTACAAACTGGTAGTAGGTTTGAAAATTGAATATTAGGAATTAAAAAGGAAAAAATATTTTAATAAACATTATTAAATATTTTATAAGGAATTAGTAAATAGAGGATGAATTCAAAGCTCCTTTTATCAGAAAAAAAGTTCATTAGATTGAAAAAAGTTTTAAAAATTAAAGAAAATATAAAAACAGAGATATTTGATAGATTAATTAATATTACTGAAGTGATTTCTGTTACAATTGTAGGATCTTTTATTGACAATGAGGATCTATCTGGAATTAGCGATATTGATACAATTGTTATTTGTAATAATTTAAATCAAAAAATATTTGATAATTGTGTTAATGCTATTAAAAGTATAGATCTAAATAGATGTGGTCTTATTAATTATAATCTAAAAATAAATTCTACTTTTGGACCTCTTAAATTTGATAAACCTAAATTAGCAGTGATTCATTTAATGATATATGATATTAATGGTCATAAAAATCATGTTATTTCTAGTCCTTTTACTTGTTTTGATTGGGAACGAAGTAAAGATTTTGTTGGTTTATCGCTAGTAGAAGTCTATCCAGTGGGTAGGTTGCAAATTAGGGATTTTAAAGAAGCTCGTCGAAGCGTAGAAAACTATTTAATTGATATAAAAAATAATTCAATAAGTTACCGTGAGTATAATTTCCAAAATACCATTGCAAAAGAGATTATAAAACAAGCACCTCTAGATGATAGGCATAAGGGTGAGTTTGCTTTTCATATTATTAAAAATTTAATAATGAATTATTATAAGCTATGTAATATGAAAAATGAGGTATTGTCAAAACATAAAGTTGTTAAACAAATTAAGAATTTATTCAGCGATAATATTAGTCATATACATTCTGAAAAATATTTAACGATATCGAGTATTAAGGAAAAAAGGGAAGGTGTTTTTCCAAAATACACACTTGATTGGATAGAAGATTTTATTGAGCAATTTAAAAAAAATATATCAGAGGAATGGGATGAAGCCATCCAGATTAATTTTATAAGGCATTTTAAAACTAATTTGAATGATGGTACATATTTAGGACAAGGCAGAGATCCCGAGGTGGATTATGAACATATTTTTGAATTAAATCTTAAACAAGTTAATAAAGTTTACAGTAGTCCATTAAAAAGATGTATCCAAACTGCTAAAAACGTTCATGAAGGTATTAAAATAATTAGCGATGATCGTTTACTTGAATTTGATTATGGGGATGCAGAAGGATTACAACAAGAAGATTTAACCAAAAAATATCCTACGGTGCAATCTAGTTGGGATATTGGGGAGGACCCACATTTTCCAAATGGAGAAAATACAGCAGATGTATTTAACCGTTTATCGAATTTTATGAATGAGGTATCTAAAAATTTTAATAAAAAGAAGGATGATTCTATCAGCATTTTTACTCATAATGGTGTTCTTAGATGCCTTATTGGGGATGCATACAAAATTAGGAAGAGTGATTGGTATAAGATAGTTATTCCTCATGGTCTACCATTGGAGTTCCTCTATAATAAAAAGAGGTTTTATCCAAATATCCCAAGAGCAATTCTCGGTAAATTATTTATTAATATTGGATATTAAGATAATGAGTATTGGCCTTTTTATAATACCAGAGGAACCACTTAAATCGAAAATTTTATATTGGAAAGAGCAGGTAAAAAAAGAATTAAATCACCAACCTTATTTAGATCACCCTGCACATATGACAATAATTAATTTAGAGCTTCAAAATGAAAATAGTGCAATCAGTATGATAAAAAGATATTTATCAAATACAAATGCATTTTATATAGATATTAATAAAAATAAGGTTTTTTTAAATGATATAAGTACGAGCGGTCACACTATTTATTATGGTGTAGATAAGCATCAACAATTAGCAAATATTCAAATTCAATTAGCAAATATTTTAGCTAAAAATCGAATACGTAAAAATCCACCAAATTTTTTATTAAATAATACAATATTATTAAATAGTTATCAGACTTTTGGTTCACCATTTATAGGGAGCCATTGGATTCCACATTTTACAATTGCTTCATTAAAAGTAAATAAAGACCATTCTATTATAAAAGAATTTTTATCTGATAATGATTTATTCTCGTTCAAGGTTAAAAAAATATCAATATGGCGAATTATAAATGATGATCATAATATGCTAGAGGAAATAAATCTAAGATGAGAAGAGTGAATTTAATACCTATGGCTGGTGAGGGAATTCGTTTTATTAATGCTGGTTATGATATTCCTAAACCAATGATTGAGATTAATGGATTACCAATGATAATTAATTCTGCAAAAAGTTTACCTGATGCAGATATTTGGATTTTTATTTGTAGAAAACAACATATCCTTGATTTTAAAATTGATGTTTTACTTAAAAAATATTTTCCCTCTTCATTGATAATATCAGTTGATTATTTAACTGATGGTCAGGCAAGTACTTGTTTATTAGCACAAGAATATTTAAACCCTGATGATGTATTAATGATAGGTGCATGTGATAATAAAATTGAATTTGATAATCATTATTATCAAAAAAAGATAAAAAACACTGATGCTTTAGTTTGGACATTTAAGAATAATAAAACAGTTGTTAATAATGCAGAAATGTATGGATGGGCAAACATAGATTCACATGGAAGAATATCTGGTATATCTTGCAAAACCCCATTAAGTGATAATCCAATTAATGATCACGCACTTGTTGGAGCTTTTAGTTTTAAAAGAGCAGAGTATTTTTTAAAGTATACTAAAAAAATTATTAAAAAGAATAGGCGAATTAATAATGAATTTTATTTAGATATTGTCATTGATGAATGTGCTCATTCTAACTTAATCGTGGAGCCTTTTGAGGTTAATAATTATATTTGTTGGGGGACGCCTAAAGATTTGGAAGGTTATGAAGGATCCTTCATCGATTAAATTTTATATTTAGAATGAAAAAATTAAAATAGTTAAGATATAATCTCTATAGTATATCATATGTCTATTTAAGTAAATTATTATAATTAAATTAAATTTTATCTTGGGAAAAAAATGAAAATAAACTTATTTATATTAATAATTTTTACAATATTCATTAGTTGTGGTAATGATAATACAAAAAATAAAGAAAATATTAGTAAAACAAACGAAGTTACTAAGTTAGCTGCAGAAAAGGCAGCAGAGGCGAAGAGGTTAGCTGAAAAGAAGGCAGCAGAGGCGAAGAGGTTAGCTGAAAAGAAGGCAGCAGAGGCGAAGAGGTTAGCTGCAGAAAAGGCAGCAGAAGCAGAGAGGCTTGCAAATCAAGATAAATCAAAAGAAGAAGGTGAGTATAAAGATGGAGAAAAAGATGGTTTATGGACTTATTATAATAAAATGGGATTTAAGGAAAAGGAAATAACTTATGATTTGGGTAAAGAGTTAAAGCAAATTCTTTATAATCAAGCAGGTGTAAAAGAAAAAGAAATAACTTATGAAGAAGGTGAAGATGAGATGCACACTCTTTTCAATGAAAATGGTACAAAAGCAAAAGAAGGCAAAATAGTAGATGGGAAAGAAGAAGGAGTGTGGACTACTTTTGATGACCAAGGACAAAAAACAGAAGAAACTACTTTTAAAGAAGGTAAAGAAGATGGTCTTTATTCCTTATGGTATGAAAATGGATTAAAAAAGGCTGAGGGACCTAATAAAGGCAAATGTCGTGTTGGTATCTGGACTTGGTGGTATGAAAGTGGAGAAAAATGGAAAGAAGGCAATTATTCTGAAAATGGTTGCAGTAATAGGGATGGTACTTGGACTGTTTGGAAAAAAAGTGGTAAGAAATTAGAGGAAACGATGTACACAGATGGAAACTTTGAAAGTAGGCAAAAATATTAAATAGGAAATTGAGGGTGTCCTTCTATTAATTTTATTTCCCTTATTTTTCATTATATCTTTTTATGATTTAAATCAAAAATTATGATAAAGAGACTTTTTATCTCATTTCTTTTTTTAAATATTATTTTCTCACAAAACGACAATGATAAAATATTAGTACAAGAGAACAGTGTATTTTGGAAAAAAGGAGTTGATAAAATAGTATTGATAGACGGAGAACTATTTTATGGCCAATTTATTAAAAAAGAAAAAAGTGGTGAAGTTCTATTCCAAATAGAATTTGAAGATGTAATAACTACTTATAAATCCTCAAATATAAGACATTTAGTTTTAGCTAATGGTCAAACTATTATAAGAAATAATAGAAATCATCGGCCAGTGTGTTATTGTTTGTCATTATTTACCATGCTTTATGTTTATTCCCTAAATATTAAATGAGATATAAGCTTATAATTTTTGATCTTGATGGTACTCTAATTGATACCTTATCTGATATTCAAAATATATTTAATTTTGTTTTAAAAACTAATAATCTGAAGGAAAAAAGTAGGCTCTTTTATAAGAATAATATCGGAAATGGTGTTGAGCATTTATTAAACAAATGTTTACCAAATAATTATACAGGTAATTTTAATAATCTTTTGCAGTTTTCTAAAAAATGTTATGGCAACATGTTAAATGATAAAACCAAAATTTTTGATGGTATTACCACAGTCCTAGAACACCTTAAAAAGAACAAAGTAAAAATAGCAGTAATTTCAAATAAATTACACTCTCTTGCTATAAGATCGGTAGAAACATATTTTAATTCTTATGAAATAAAAGTTATTGGGGCTGAGGGAGGCTTTCCCAGAAAGCCAAGCCCGGATTCTACTATTCATATGCTTAAGCACTTTAATTGCCATTCATCTGACGCTCTATTTGTTGGTGATTCAATTGTTGATATTAAAACAGCGCAACATGCCAATGTTAGTTCTGTTGGAGTAATATGGGGAAATGGAGACGAGGAGGATTTTAAAAAACAAAAATCAGATTTTATTTTATATAGGCCACAAGAAATATTTGATATTTTAGATTAAATACAATAAATGAGCTTCATGTAATTGATTTTATTCTACAAATCTGTACCGAGATTCTTATGAAAGGCTATGATTTTTTTAAAAATTAGTTATTATTATATTTAGCACATGGAAACTCTACAAAAACTAATTGAAAATAATCCTGGATTATTTAGAATAATAGCAACTTTATTAGGTTTATCCCTTGGCTATTTGATCTTTTTATTATTTTCAGCTTAATGCATAGATCATTTGAGAATGATCATTAGTACATAATAAGCTTCTTGATTTCTCATTTTATTATACATTCCGCTTTTCAAAGAATGAGGTGTATTATTGTACTCTTTATCCTTCTAATGAACTTTTCCTTTGCTAGCGAAGATAGTATATCCATAAAAAGTAAAAACAATATCCAAATTGATGAGTGGTTTGCCATTGATAAAGTACAGCATTTTATGTACAGTACCTTTGTATCCTTTGGCACTCAATATGTACTCGTTAATAAAATCCAGATGAATGAAAATGCGGCTCTACCCTTATCTGCTTTGTTAAGTTTTTTAGCAGGCTTATTAAAAGAGATCAATGATAATAGATCAAAAAATGGATTTTTTAGTAGGAAAGATATGGTAGCAAATAGCTTCGGGATAGTATTTGCTGGTATAATTATTTCTTCGTAGGTATCATGCCTTTAGAGTTTCCAAAAGATGTTGATTTAGCAGCCGAAAATATAAGTCCATTTATAAGGAAAACATATTTTACGTATTCTCCCGTATTTTCAAATCTACTGGACACAGATGTAAGATTTAAAATGGAAAACCTCCAGGTTACTGGTTCATTTAAAGCAAGAGGAGCTGTAAATAAACTATTATCCTTAACTAAAGAGCAGAGACGAAAGGGTGTTGTCTCAGCGTCAACAGGAAACCATGGTGCAGCTGTCGCCTACTCTGCTCAAAAATTAGATATTTCGTGTACAATTTTTGTTCCAAAAGACGCATTAGCAGCAAAATTACAGAATATCAAAAATTATGGCGCTAAAATTGAAGTGTATGGTGAAGACTGCGTAGAATCTGAAATAAAAGCTAGAGAAGTTGCTAACCTCAGCGATCAGGCATATGTTTCTCCCTATAATGATCCATATGTTATTGCGGGGCAGGGAACCATTGGTTTTGAAATCAAAGATCAGTGTACGGGTCTGGATGTTTTAATTATTTCTGTAGGTGGTGGTGGACTTATTGGTGGTACTGCATCTTACCTAAAATCTGTTTGGCCTAATCTTTATGTAGTAGGATGCTCTCCAATCAATTCTGCTGTTATGATTCATTCTATAAAGAAAGGTGAAATTCTAGATCTTGAATCAAAACCTACTCTGTCCGATGGCACTGCAGGTGGAGTAGAAGAAGATTCAATTACATTCCCAATATGTAATGATAACATTGATGAAACTGTTTTGGTCAGTGAAACGGAAATCAAAAATGCTATGATATCTTTTATTGAAAATGAGCGTTTATTATTGGAAGGTGCAGCAGGTACAGCAGTAGCAACATTAATAAAAATGAAAGATAAATTAAAAGGCAAGCGCGTAGGTGTTGTTATCTGTGGTGGAAATATAAGTTTAGATATTATTAAAAATATTTTGAGTTAAGATGGTGTTATGAGCAATTTTATTAAATCAATTGTTCTGATACTTACCATAAATATTATCCTAGCCGAGGAAAAAAAAGATCTACAGTCTCCATACCGAGATTCATTTCAGTATAATCAAGCAGGAAAGATTGGTGATAATCCGTTCCCAACGAACCCAATGAGTGACAGAGCCATTGGATATCTACTTCAAGGAAAAGCGCAAACAGCAATCTCAAATTATGGTAATATAATTAATTGGGATGAGCATCCAATGGGTATCTGGAATGGATATTCGTATTTACCCTCTGTTGCATTTTTAGCAGGAGTACCTGGGCATCAATATTCATCTGATTTTAATTGGACAAATGTAGAATATATTATTGATAATATAGGAATCCCTTTATATGGCGTTTGGGAATCTAGTGAGGCTTATGACCGTTGGTTCGAGGGTGATGATACTACTTTTGTTGGGATTTTATTTGATGCTGCTGAAGACTATGGAGTTTGGCAGCCTGATAGTATATCAAAAAAGATATCACCAGAGTTATTTGATAGTCATTACCAGTGGGCAATACATCATGAAACTAAAAAAATATATTTAACATCTTTAGGTGAACTGGACCCAAATAAATCTACTGCACGGATTGGATTTATTTATCCTTGGGCTTTGCGTCCTAAACTAATTAGTAGAGAAGAACAATTTGATTTTTATAATTATGGATTAGATTTAGAAGAATGGACTGATGATGATGAATATATGTATTATGGCTTTAACGTTGCAGAGTCATGGTTATCTCGCATTGAAAGCTCTCCTAATGGTGAGTGGCATGCTTCTACAATGGCTAGGGTTCATTCACATAATACAAAAGTGAAGAATGGTGAGATATTTGGAGATACTTATGTCACAGACCCTGGTGATACCTATCCTTTATTAGCCCATAGTGCCTTTACAGAGACATGGCCAGAGAGATACAATGCATCAAATGGTTTAACAGAATCTTTTTGGCCTGGATGGTGGTCTCAAGATTATAATATAAATCTACCGGGTTGCTCTCAATCAAGAAAAGATCCAGATTGTTGGGAAGAGGTTGAGGGTCGTTTTATTTCTGATATGGAAGTTTACATGGAGTTTGATGATAGATGGGCACATCGAGGTAATATGGTAAATACAAATAATGATTATGAGCAGACTGGGTACCCAATGGGTATTCGGGTAATGGCAGAAGCACATTCATATGGTGTATCCTATGCTGAAGATATATTGTTTGTTACGGTAAGAGTTAGAAATGAGAGTGGTGATTGGTGTGCGGAAGATGAAAATGGAGAACCTATATATGATGATTTTGGCAATCAGAAATGTGGAGAAGCAATGATTATGCCTGATGGTACAAAATTGAATAATGGGAAAGGATTTAATTATGAAGGAACAAACTTAGGGTTTTATTTTGATGCTGATGTTCTAGTAGGCGATGATTATGGATATAATGCTGGTTTACATACGAATGATGATGATTTTATGAAGTATTATTGGGAAATTTTTGAATTAAATAATGAACGGATGCTTATATCTATGGCGATGGTTGGTGATTATGATGGGTTTAGTGGTGTTGCAGGAAATGCGATGAATGGCAATCCTTCACCTGGAAATGATTTTGGTATTGTTGCAACTCAGTTATTAGACTCACCGCGTGCAACTGATCCTGTTGATTTGGATCAGGATGGTACTATTGATATTTTTCCAGGGGAGCCTTTGAAAATGACTGATTGGCATTGGTTTGATTGGTACAGTAGACCTGGAGTACCTCAAATGGAAAGTAATAGCAGTAGTTGTTATACTGGAGCTGAAGGATGTCCACAGGCAAGGAACAAAGAGGAAATCATGTATAAAATTATGGCTGGTGATACAACTAATTTAAGCCAGAATGAAAAACTTTGGCATTTTCATACCCAAAATCCAGGAACTGATCTAGGATCCGAGTTAAATCCACATTTTGATTCACTTGAGGGTTTATTAGAAGAAACTGCATTTTTGAGAGATCCCGAGGGTCTTGATTGTTCGATATTTTTAAGCTGCGGTCCTTTTGATTTACCAGTTGGAAGGGAAGTCCCGTTTTCTTTTTGTATTATTTTTGGGCAAAATGAAGAAGATTTAATAAATAATGCGCGGTTTGCACAGGTAATGTATAATTCAAAATATCAAGGTTTTACTCCTCCAACTCGTCCAAGTGTATATGCTGAAACAGATACGGGATCTGTTAAGATATATTGGGATGATGCATCAGAAAATGCTTCAGATGTTCTGACTGGTTATTATGATTTTGAAGGTTACAAAATATATAAGAGTACAGATGGAGGTGCAACTTGGGGCGCAGCCTCAGATAGGATTTATGATGGTGATGGATTATTTGTGGGTTGGCGACCATATATGCAATTTGATTTATCAGCAGAACAAGATTCTTTGCACTGTGTTTATTCTAATGAATACAATTGTGAGAAATCAGAGCGAAGGAACCATAGCATTAGCGGTCCAGATCCATATTTCCCATGGTTTAATTTGGGCAATGACACGGGTTTAGATATTATCCGCTTGGATGAGCCAGATTGGAAAAATATAGATGGAAAAATATATAAATATATGTTTGTTGATAAAAACGTTATCGATGGAATTGAATATACATATTCTGTTGTATCATATGATATGGGTGTAGAACCAACATATGTGACAAATTATATCGCACTAGAAAATGGTCAATTTGAAACAGTTATAGATACAAATTTTTCAAATCCTAATAAGTGGGCAAACCCCGATGGTTATGCATCTATTGAAAATTCAAAAGGAACAACAGTTTTAGATCGTAATTTTATACAGGTTTATCCTGGTGTTAAACCACAGGACAATTTAGATAATGTTAAGGTTGTGCCTAACCCTTATAAGGTTAGGTCTAATTTTAAAGAGTCAGAATTTGAAAGGCAGATACGTTTTACTAACCTACCAGAAAAATGTATGATTAGTATTTTTACATTAAATGGAGAATTGGTTTATAAGATAAATCATAACGATGAGTTCTCTGGTAATGAATGGTGGGATTTAAGGACTATTAATAATCAAGAAATTGCTCCTGGATTGTATTTATATCACATACAAAATATTGATTCAAATAGTAATAATAATTTAGATGAAATCGTGGGTAAGTTCGCTGTAATACGTTAAAAGTTAGTTTATGAATATACCTAGGTTTCATCTTGCATTTCCTGTAATTGATTTAGAAAGCACAAGAAAATTTTATACAGAGGTACTTGGATGTACATTGGGAAGAGAGTCAAACAAATGGATTGATTTTAATCTTTTTGGCCATCAAATTGTTGCTCATTTTTCTCCAGATGAATGTATTAGAACTAATACAAATAAGGTGGATGGTGATATGGTTCCATCTAGGCATTTTGGTGTCATTTTATCTTGGGATAGATGGAAAGCATTATGTAAAAAAATTAAAAAACAAAAATTAACATTTATGATTAAGCCAAAAATAAGGTTTAAAAATTTGAAGGGTGAACAGGGTACATTTTTTATTCAAGACCCAAGCGACAATGTGCTAGAATTCAAATCCTTCAAGAATGATTTTATGGTATTTGAGAAATAGGATGGTAATATGGCTAAAGTAACTTTTTTGCCAGATAACAAAGAATGTAATTCACCTAGTAATGTCACTCTATTGGAAGTAGCGAAAAGGAACAATATTCCCCATGTGGCAGCTTGTGGAGGTGAAGGGAACTGTACTACATGCAGATTGTTAATATTAGATGGGATTGAAAATTGTTCTGAAGAAACCGAAAAAGAAAAAGCTCTTATTGAGCAAGCTCATACAACAGAGGGATTTAGACTCGCCTGTCAGACTTCAATAAATGGGGATATAACTGCCAGGAGATTGGTTTTAGATTCAGATGACATACAAAACATGTCTTTTGATAGACAAGGGGAGTCAAAGAAAATTGCAATACTTTTTAGTGATATCAGGGGTTTTACACCATTTTCTGAAAAATTAACACCCTATGATGTTGTATTCATTTTAAATCGCTATTTTAAAAGAATGGTAAAAGTCATAGAAATAAATCATGGTAGAGTAGATAATTATATTGGTGATGGTATGGTAGCAATTTTTGGAATTAATGATGAAAGAAATCCTGCAGAACATGCTGTTAAAGCTGCGCTAGATATGCGAGATGAAATGGATGATATGAAACCATACCTTAAAACAATGTATGGCAAAGATTTTGATATTGGAGTTGGTGTCCATTGGGGTAGTGCTGTTGTAGGTGACATTGGAGCAGGAGAATCAAAAAGATTTACTGCTATTGGAGATTCAATGAATTTTGCAAGCAGGGTAGAATCAGCAAATAAACAATTTAAATCTAGGGTATTAATATCTGATGCTGTGTATCAGAAAGTTAAAAATAATGTTGTTGTAAAAGACCATATGCGTACAATGGTAAAAGGAATTGATGGTCGTGTTACTCTTCACGAAGTAGAACAAATCCATTTAAGTGAGGAAATAGAAAAATTAGAAAATAGCCAAAAATCTGAAGATGGAATAAATTGGAGAAAATGTGAGAAGGTAGAATCTTTTGATTCAGAATCACAGCAAGTTTTTAGGATAAACAGGGAAAATATTTTGGTTGTAAAAGTGAATGATAGTTTTCATGCCATAAATGAAAAATGTCCGCATATGAATCTTACTATGAAAGGTGGCCAAATTGATCAAAAATCTGGGACAATCCTTTGCGCCTGGCATAATACTACTTTTTGTTACAAAACTGGCGAAGTTAGAGAATGGATTAAGGTGAGTAAACCAGCTAAGTTTCTGATGAAAACTTTAATGAAATCAAATAAGCAGGCAGATGGCTCTTTAGATATGGATCCAAGGAATATTGAAACTTATCCCACCCAAATTATTGATGGTTATGTTTGGGTTGGAGCAAAGTGAGGTTGTCAAATAAAAAAGTAGGGTGTAAGCGCAATTATTAAAATAGTATTTAATTTTCCTCTTAAGTGTTTTGTTCTTATCCTTTTTTTTAGCGAGGGTTGTACACAAAAGAATATTGAATTTGTTGTGCAGAGAAAGAATATGGTAGAAAATGATATAAAGAAAAGAGGTATTTTAGATCCTTTAGTTCTTGACGCTTTAAATACTGTAAAAAGAGAATTGTTTGTGCCTAACAAATACCGAGATATTTCTTATAATGACCACCCTCTGCCTATCGGCTATAATCAAACTATAAGCCAGCCTTATATTGTTGCATTTATGACCGAATATTTGCAAGTACGCAGGAATCATAAAGTTTTAGAGATTGGGACTGGTTCTGGTTACCAGGCAGCAGTCCTTTCTTTACTTGCAGATCAAGTGTTTACCATAGAGATCATTGAATCGCTTGGTGATATGGCTAGAACTATTCTCAAAAAAAATAATTATAATAATGTTATTGTAAGAATAGGTAATGGTTATGAAGGATGGGAAAAAGAAGCTCCTTTTGATAGGATTATTGTTACGGCTGCACCTGAGAAGATACCGACTGTTTTAGTTGATCAATTAAAAAACGGCGGGAGAATGATTATTCCTATCGGTCAAACTAGTTTAGAACAACATCTTTGGTTAATAGAAAAAAATATCAAAGGTATTATAACAAAGGAGAAAATACTTCCTGTCAGGTTTGTACCTATGGTGCATGAATAAAGTAGCTAATTATGAAAAATAAAAATATTCTAATTTTTTTAATTTTTTTTTCTATCGTATTTTGTCAAAAATCTTGGTTCAAGGGTAATCTAAAAGGTATTGATGATTTATCATTTGAATTAAATATTAAAGGTGTTAATGATGATGTTTGGAAGCAGAGGGTTTATAGCTATGTAAAGCTCAAGCTTTTAGAAAATGATATACAAATCTTAGAAACTTTGATTCCAAAGTTGGTGATTGATATTAATATTTTGGATTCAAGAGTTGAAAAAGTATCTTCATTTTTTGTGCAAATTTCAGTTTATGGATATAGTGTTTCTGAATCAGAATATTATAAATCATTTTCAGATTTAGAAATATCTAAAAATTTGATGACAAGTATAATTTTTTCTCATTCAATAATTGGGCAGACTAATTCAAGTAAACTATATAAAGATATTGAAAAAAATATTGATAAAACGGTTGCCTTATTTTTAAATCAATGGTACAAAGATAATCCAAGTAAGCAATTTTAGTATGTATACGTCTTTCTTTGACAATCTGTCTGATTGATGTAAGTTTGTGGGAAGGGCGGAAACCAAACCTTCAAAAAAATGATGTTAGTGATCCGAGGCATAGTCATATTACATCTAGTGAGTTTTTGTATTGCTGCAAATACCACTAAGAACATTTCCCTGAAAACAGGTAATAAATTAGCTGTTCTAAGATTTGAAGGGAGTGGTGTATCTGATCCTCTTACTGAGCATATTACAGAAGAATTAAGACAATCTATTCGGGAATTAAAAACATACAGAGTGCAAAATTATGATGTGACTAGTGATGTAAGTATTTTTTATCCTACTGGAAAAGATTATTGGGCTTGCTGGAGTGAAGAGTGTGCGGTTGCTATAGGAAAACAACTTAAGGTTAATTATGTTGTTGCGGGTAACATCCAGAAGGAAGATGGTGATTTTATTATTAATGGAAGATTGTTTTCAGTTGATATGGAAACAATGGTAAATGAATTTGCTATGAACAGTAGCGGTATTACAGATAGTTTGCTCCTAGAAATGAAAAAAATGGCATATAATGTCAGTGGCCTTCCAGTACCTGATACTCTTCTTTCAGTTGAATCAGATACTTCTCAAGTAGATATTACAGAGAATATTGAGCGAAAAAGATTAATAAATTTCCCTCAACTACCTCAGATACCTACAAAGATTAAGGCTCTTATGATGTCTACCGCAATACCAGGTAGTGGACAAATATGGGTTCAGAAGACATACCCTGGTTATGGTTTTATGGGTACTGAAGCAACGCTAGGCCTATTCTCGTTAATTGCTTATTATCAATATAATAAAGCATGGAAAGGATTTGATAAAAATTATAGTAAATATCAAGATGAAACGGATCCACATAATTTAATTGAATTAAGACCTAAAATAATACAATATGCAGAAGACACAAAGAGATACAATTCTTTTATGAAAAATATTCGTGGCGTCGCTGGTTCTATATGGGTGGTAAATATGCTACATGCATATTTAGTTGCTCCAGCGGATGATTATTTTGATGGTGAATCTTTCTTTGATATAGAGTACCGACCAGATATTAATCAAATACAGTTTAATATTAATTTTTAATAACTATATGAAAATATTAAAATTAATATTGTTTTGTTTTTTTGTCATATTTTCCTGTGAAGAGGCTGAATATTCATTAGATAATCCTTTTGATCCAGAAAATATGGATCTCCAATCGCCTGCTTTATTTTTTCATCCAGCTCAAATTAATACGGTTATTGATACGATTATTTCTGTAGAACTTTATGGATTAGAGCTTGATCCAGCAGCAGCAGCCCATCTCGACATTCGGTATGATTGGGGAAGTGTAACAGTTGATTCAGTAGTCCCAGGCCCCTTTTTTACTGGTCAAAATGATCCAATTGAAATCACCGTTGATGAGCAAGGCATTCTTAGTATTTTTATTTATTATCTACCAGATATGCAAACTGATCAGAATAATGGCGGTACGTGGTCCATAGCCACTGTTTATTTTTCAACAATTTCAACTGGTGAGTCTGAATTGTTATACGGTTCAAATACAATACTTAGAGATGAGAATAATAATGCCATAAATATTAAAGACTTTGGGGCAGGATATATAAATGTTGAATAGAAATTTCATAGTTTTTATAATCTCAATAAGATTTATTATTGGACAATGTTTTGATACTGAAATTACTGAAGCAGATTTTCCTTATAACAATTTATCCGATCTTACAATTCAACCTGATAATTGGAATCAAGCATATTTCCCGTATGATGAAAGTACTGGGCATGATAATAATAATGCGAATGGTAATGATTATACATATAAATTGACTCTATCATCGCCGGCAAATATCTATATCACTACATGTGATGAGGAGACAGATGTAGATGTTCAAATAGCAATTTATACAGTTGACTGTGATTCATCTTCATGGATATTATTCCAAGATGATTCTAATTCGCCGATATATTACCCAGACCAATCTAATGAAACTTATCAATTTGAATGTATTTCAGGTTTTATCACAAACCCGTATTATGCAAATATGTTACCACGATTAGAATTGGACGCAGGAACATATTATGTTGTAGTTGATGATCGAGCAGGTGGAACTGGTTCAGTAAGAACATGGTTTGGATATTCGCTTATTGTGGATTCAACATCTATTTCAGAGGATTATTCAAATATAAACTATTATTTTAGCGAGGGTGTCTTTGGCGGAAATTATATAGATGTTTACAATGGGAATGGTATTGCAGTGGAGCCTGAAGATTTTAGTTTAGGGTTTAATCCAAATGGTGGGAATGCTAACGATGCCAATATTATTTCTATTACAACTCTTGCAGATGGTGTGTTATCACCTGGAATACAAGATGTTAAAATTAATATTGATATTTCTGGAACACCTAGCGGCTCTGAAATTGTAACTGTTGGTCCAGCATCGGTCTCATCAATATTTAACAACATTGGAATTCCTCTTTTAAATATTGATGGAGTTTCTATAGCTTTACCAGATGCCCTCGCTCCGTCTGTAATCTCATCTAATCCTTTTAATGGCCAAGAAAATGTTCAAAGAAATACGAATATTAATTTAACTTTTTCAGAGGCAATTAGACATGAAGACAATTCAGCCATAACATCTTTGAATCTTTATGACTGCTTTTTACTTGAAAATATGGAGAATGGCGACCCATTAAATTTCACTATTTCAACGAGTGATAATATTTCTTTTGAAATTAATCCAGATGAGATTCTCCCTAATTTTTCAGATGTACGTTTATCTATTCTTTCAGCAATAGAGGATTATAATGATAATTTGATATCTTTAGAGACTATTGTTTTTATAACAGAAGATGATCCCCCACCAACTATTGAAGAGAGTAATATTTTGGCATTAAATAATGTTATTGAAATCAACTTTAATGAAGGTGTTTATTCATCGGCAAATGGTACGGGAGCAATTTCATTAAATGATTTTAATTATTCTTTTCAATCTAATGGTGGTAATTGTGAATCAATATCGGTAAATGGGTTAACTAATGAAGAAGGTTTGAACTTATCTGGTGGTGAATCAACTATCTATGTGCAAATACAGCCAGAAGATATTGCAAGTGGTGAGGAAACTATAAATTTTTTTCCAACAAATGATTCTTCAATATTTGACGAAATTGGCAACGCAATGTCTATCGAGAATGGAACAGGAACGTTATTTCTTAGAGATCTTTTACCGCCTTTATTAGATTCATATTTGCTTGCTACAGATAATTCATATATCGATCTAATATTTAATGACGGAATTTATGGTGACAGTGATGCAACAGGAGTAATTCAGCCAGATGACATTGATATTGATTTAATATCTAATGGCAGTAATGTGGATAGTTGTTTTATCACAAGCATGACTAGAACGGATAGTAATCAATTAAGTGGCGGTGAATCAAGTATAAGAGTTATGCTAGAGTATAATGGCACACCAGATGGTAATGAAGTCATATTATTAACTCCAACACCTGGTGCTGGAATATATGATGAGAATGGAAATCAATTTTTTGATATTTCATTTACCGATTCAATTGTTTTATATGATATTCTAGCTCCAAGTATTGATTCAATTTCAGTCCCAATTGATTCATTTATTGTTTTAATGGAAAGTGCACCAATCACTTTTAATTTCAACGAAGAGGTTGATTCATTGGTATTTACAATTTCTTCTGCCGTCATGGATTCTGTCCATTATACTTCTACATTAACTGACTCTAGTTTGAAGGTCATCCTTCAACCTCCTTTCGCAAGTTATGATTCTATTTTATTTAATTTTTCTTATATGGAAGATCTTTCAGACCTAAACACCGTAAATATCTCTTATACATTTAGAACCCCTATCTTAGGTGATTTTGATTATGATGATAAAGTTACATATAATGATATGTGGGATCTTGTTGAGAATTGGGAGGCTAAGAATTTTAATTATGAATTAGGTCCATTTATAGGTTCTGTACCGCATCTAATTTCTTTTCCAGATTCTAAATTTGATATTGAAGATGGTATGGCGTTTGTAGGTATGTGGTCTTGGTATCAGAAAACATTTGGAGAGATATATGAAGATACTTTGTTAGTTGGAAGAGCTTTAAATTTTTTCCAAAATCGCAATGATATTTTTATCATTATTAGTGATAGTACCAATCGTGGTCAGATACAGATGGTATATGAACCAGGTACAATCCCAATTAATTTTCAGTCACATAGTTTTAAAGGAAAAAATCTAATTTTAAGTAATCATAAACCAGAAAAAGGATTCTCAATTTTAGAGTTTGCTAGATCAGGAGTTATAAAAAAGGATACAATTAAAATAGGAATAAATCAATCCCACGAAACAACATTGTTTTATAATTTTTTTGGCCATGACAATAGTAACAGGCAAAAAGGTTATATGAAATTCAATCATACTCCAATTCCAGAAAAATTATTATTATATCCTGCATATCCTAACCCATTTAACCCTACAGCAACATTCAGGTTCGATATCCCTTTTTTAGATTATGATAAACAAAACATTTCATTAATTATTTTTGATGTGAAAGGAAGGAAAGTTGAAATTTTAAAAAATGAAAGTATAATTCCTGGTTCGCATGAAGTAAAATGGAATGCCCAAAATCATTCTACAGGAATATATTTTGCTAAACTTACATTTGGTGATTTTAGTCAAACTCAAAAAGTCATTTATTTAAAGTAATGCATTTTGTATTATTGCATGAAATACGAAACCTCTATTACATTTAGAGTACATTGAAAAATTTATTAACCACAGAGCAACTTCGTTTAAAATATGATCCAGAATCTATATTAAAAGATATAGATGCTAATTATGAAAAATATTTAGAAAAATTAAAAGGATGGATATTTCAAGAAGATAATCCGATAAATAATTACAATACTGTTCAACAGATATCATTTCTAGAAACGAATGATCAAAAAGATACAAACCTAATAAATGAATTATTAACTAAGTTGAAAGACACTGTTTATTTTATGGGACTTAGTAAAAAAGAACGTTTAGTTGTTACTCAGAAAATGAGAAGATTTTATTCAGGTTTAATAACGAATTATTTAAAAAGAATAAATGTGATTATGAGTGACCCTGAGTTACTTTCCCCTAAGCAATTTAATGATCCTATTCCAAAACATAGAGGTATCGAAATTGTATTTGAAATTCTAAAAATAATTAGTGAAGATTTAGAATTAGAGTCTAAATATAGAAAAAACATGCCTAGAGCAGGACATCTAACATGTTTTCAGATTTCAATGGGAGGTTTTTTAAAAAAACTTGAAATAATAGGTATGTCACAAAAAAATCGGATTACTTTAGTACAGCAATTATTTAATACATTTAAAGTTGACTGGAAAGAAGGAGATAGGGAAAATATTAAATTATCTTTATTGAAGCCATCAACAGAATATTATGAAAGGGCTAAAGCAGATATCCAAAACCTTTCGAATTATCACTATCCAGAGTCTTTAGGTGATAACCTTATATCTAATATGATTAATCAAGCTATAATTTTTAAAAAGCGTATTAGAAGGTTTTGATTTCCAATGATAGAGCCTGAATTAATAAAAATTTTTTCTACTCTATGGTGGATAGGAATTATTATTTCAATTGTTATTTCACTTTTTATAATACAATTAGCAATTCGAATTCCACCAGATAAAAGACGAATACTGATGATCTTTCTTGGGACTTTTATGATTGTTCTAGAAATTTTTCAGCAGTATCATATGTTAGATCTCCAGCTATGGAATATTAAGACATCTTTGCCAATACATCTTTGTGGAATAGCTGGCATATTAGCTGGTATTGCATTTATAATACCTCAGCAAAAATATTTTGAATTTTTAGCTCTTATTGGCTCTCCTGGAGCTTTGCATGCTTTGCTTACACCTCAATTAAATCATGGAGGAACAAGTTTTCTAATTTTTGAATATTATGCGAGTCATACAGGTATCATTTTAGCTCCTTTATTTTTGGCAATTGTTCTTGGATATAGAATGCAAGAAAAATCATGGCTTAACGTATTTATCATTTGTCAGATACTTTTAATATGTATTGGGTTTTCTAATTATCTATTAGGTGCTAATTATATGTATTTAGCAGATAGACCATTAGTAAATAATCCTATGATAGTAGGTGAATGGCCTTGGTATATACTTGGATTTGAAATCTTAGGATTTATTCATATTTATATTTTTTATAGGTGTTACAGAATGATGAAGCCTATTCCTTATTAAAAGTCAATGTGTGAATCTGGTTTTTTTAAATGAATAGAATAAAAGAAAAATTTTATTTTGAGGATGGGATAACCTACCTCAATCATGGATCTTATGGTGCATGCCCTAAGGCTATTTTTGAAAATTATCAACAGTGGCAGTTTAAATTAGAGAAACAGCCAGTAAATTTTTTTACTGATGAATTATATACAGCCCTCAAAGATTCCAGAATCGCTTTAAGTGAGTTTTTAGGATGTTATCAGGATGAAATATTATTTTTCCAAAATCCGACTACAGCGGTTTCCAATATTATTTATAATTTGAATTTAGATTCTAATGATGAAATTCTAATGACTGACCATGAATACGGAGCTCTTGTAAGAGCCTGGCATGCTTGGAGCGATAAAAGGAATATTCGTATTAAATATGCAAAAATTAAACTACCTCTTGTTTCTGAAGATGAGTTTGTTCGTGATTTTTGTAAGCAGATTTCATTAAAAACAAAAGTAATATTTATTTCTCAGATTACTAGTCCTACGGGGTTGGTATTACCTATAAAAAAAATAATTCAATTTGCTAAAGAAAAAAATATATTGACTATTGTAGATGGTGCGCATGTTCCTGGACATATTGATTTAAATATCCATTCTCTTGGATGTGATTTTTATACAGGCGCTTTGCATAAATGGTTATGTGGACCCAAAGGGACTTCTTTTTTATATGTTCATAAAAAACATCAAAATTGGATTAAGCCAGTTATATATAGTTGGGGAAAAAATGGTAATGATCCTGAATCATCAGAATTTCTACAAGATTTTCAATGGCAAGGAACAAGAGATATGTCAGCATTTCTCACTATTCCTAAAATTATAGAATTTTTTAAAAGTGATTTAAAAGATTCTCAATACCATAGTAAAAAATTAATTCAATCTTCATATGAAAAATTTCAAAATATCCTCGAGAGCGATTCTATATCAATTGGTAAAAAATTTCTTGGGCAAATGGTTTCCCATCCCTTACCAGTCAATGTGAATAAAAATATAAAAAAAATACTATGGGAAGATTATAGGATTGAAATTCCTATATTTGAGTGGAATAATATGAAATTTATACGATTATCAATTCATATATATAACGATGAAAAAGATATTGATTCTTTAATGAATGCATTAAAATCTATTTTTTTAAATTAGATGTAAGTATTGATGGGTTAAATTTTAGTTTGAGATCATTTATTATATTTTTCATGATTGTATCTATTGGATATTCGCAACGTATTCAATTATTTACGAAAGCGAATGATGTATTTACATCCTCTAATCAATTTAAGGTAAAGAAGAGAGAGGTTGTTTTTATTGAAGATGATGGTGTCGTATTAATGACCGTACCCGTAAAAAATTTGGTTGAAGTTCGTTATGCNGAAAAATCNTATCAGTATTGTGGTACGCCATTTATTTTTATGGGTTCACTTATGCTTGCAGCTACCGCTGGTCTAGGAGCTGCGGGTCAGCTTAATACAGCTTATAAAAATACTCAAGGAATAATCATTGGTATTGGTAGTGGGATATCACTTTATTACTTTGGGAAGTTATTAAAGTTAATAGGTTTTAGATTCGGTCGAGATATTATTTATGAAGATTTTGATCGATTATCAAACTCAACTAAGAAGTTAGTTTTAGAATCTATTAGTTTAGATCTTCAAAAAAAAGATAAGGAAAGTAAATTTTTGCCTGGTCCTGAAGGTAGATTAGAAGGATTAAAATTATCCTGGGAAGGAAAGAAACCTTGGAAGACAAAATATAAGCCAAAAAAGAAAATAGTTCGATTTTCATTTTTTTAACATAATAATTATGCAGTGTATTCTTTCTGCGCTAAAATTTGAATCTATACCTTTTATCAAACACTTTGGTTTAGAAAAAGATGATAGGTTTGATTATCCTGTCTTTGCGAATGGAGAAATATATCTTATAGTAGTAGGGATTGGAAAAAAAAGAATTGAAAAACGGATAAATAACTTTATCCAGAATCTGGATCAAAAATTTCCACAATTTATAAATATAGGGACCGCTGGTGGGAAAAAAGATAAGCATGTTATTGGAGATGCTTATCTGATTAATAAAATAATAGATCATTATTCAAAACAAGTATATTATCCTGATATATTAATTAGACATCCTTTTAAAGAATCAAGTATTATAACTGTTGAAGAGAGTGTACATGATGGTGGGCAAATATTTCCAGATTTAGTTGATATGGAGGCATCNGAAATTTTTAAGGTTTGCTCGAAGTTTTGTAAATTACATAATATGATATTCATTAAAATTGTATCTGATCATATGAATATTGATATAAAAACGTTTGATCAGGATTATTTATTATCTTTATTCCAAAATAAATTACAAGATATAGAAAATTTTCTTCAGAGGTTGCGAGATTTTTCAAATATTAATAAATCTATCCTTTTTAAAACGGATAGAGAATGGATAATTAATACAATACAGAGACTACGATTAACAAGGTCACAGGCAATACGTTTAAAGATGATTTTTAAAGGATATAGATTGCGTAACCCAAATGCTTCTTGCCCTGCAATAGATGATTTTAAATCAGAATCAAAGCTGAAACGCAATACAAAATTTCAAAATATTTGTGNAATACTCACTTCCTAAATTTTCTCATATTTATATTGAAAAAGGTGCTCGAGGATATCCTTTAACTGATNTAGCANTATCAAAATTTCNNANGTCAACTATTATCGATATTNATCATTATAAAGATATTTTTAATCGTANCAATCAAGACTTTCAATCTCAAAAAGATTCTATGAANCTAATACTTGCTAAAAAGTCTNCCCCATTTATTTATCCTATTTCAGATATGGTGCAAGAATATTCNACAAAAAATGTNTTTTATAATACCCCAATATTAAATTGTCTTTATAATTGTGATTATTGCTTTTTACAAGGGATGTATCCNAGTGGTAATATTGTGATTTTTGTTAATGAATCTGATTTTATGGATACNATNGATAAGAAATTGGAAAAGTTTAAAGANTCTAAAGAAATGATGGCTGTATCAGTTTCATATAATACTGATTTATTGGCTATGGAAAATTTACTTCCTATAACAAAAAATTGGATAGAGTATGCTTCGCAAAGAAAAAATCTTATTATAGAAATAAGAACAAAAAGTTCGCTGTTCTCTTCAATAAAAAATATTAAACCTAATGATAATGTAATCCTTAGTTGGACAATATCACCTCAGACCATAACTGAATTATATGAAAAAAATACACCGCCCACCATTAAGAGAATAAGAGCATTGAAAGCTGCTTTGGATAAAGGATGGAAAGTTAGACTATGCTTTGATCCCGTAATTATAGTTAAAAATTGGCAAGAAATTTATCCTGATTTTTTTACATATGTTTTTCAAAATATTGATAGCGGAAAATTATATGATATTACCTTAGGGGTTTTTAGAATGAATAAAGATTATTTTAATAGGATACGTAAAAGAAATCCAAAATCAGATATTTTTTATTCAGATTATTCAATTGAAGATAATACAGTCGTTCCTTATAAAAAAAACAGGATTGAAGTTTTGGNATACTTAAAAAAGGAATTAGCTAATTATNTTGATTTAGAAAAAATTCTGATATGGGAATNAANATTTCTTTTAGTATACTTTTTCAGTAACAGTGTAATTTTTTTAATTTATTAGTAAATATTTTCTAATTTTATAGGAACTAGGTTAATGACATTAAAGCTAACAATTTTTATTATTATGGTCGTTTTTATTATTGGTTCACTTGTTCTTGCCCTTTGGTATAGGGTTAATGAAGATCAAGATGAATAGGGTAACTATATTATTTTTATTTATTTTTTCTAGTTTCATTTTTTCCCAGGGAGATTTTGACCTTGAAGATTTAAACCCTAATTCTGATACTTTTGGTCAATTGATAGGTCCAGGTGATTATATAGGTGATATTTGTATTGTATTTTTTGGGCATGAATATTGAAATGCCTGTAGGAGTCGGTTCGACTTTCTAAATTTGATTTATAANGATTTATTATNAATGGGTATAAANGATGTCCAAATTTTTGGTGTGGGGAAAGATGAATATAATGGTAGTCTAGATGGTATGATTGATCAAAATATTCTTCCTTGGGTGGAAGATATTGAAGCGGAAGGTTATCCTGTATGGGTTGATTATACTGCTGTACAGCGAAGCACATATTTTCTTAATAGGCAAGGTGAATTATTATATCAGTTTAATATAACCACATTAGATCCTAATAATCCTGATGATTATAATTATCTTATAAATTTGATTCTTGATTATAGAGCAAATAGTGGACCAGATGTGATACGTGTTAGTGATGATTATTTGACAATACAGAGTGCAATTGAAGAAGCTAATGAAAATGATATAATATTAGTAGANCCAGGATTATATAANGAGCATATTAATTTTTTNGATAAAAATATATCNCTTGTTGCATTACCATACAGTGGATACGANGAGNACATTATAGGTTCTGTAATAATAGATGGAGANGGACAGGGNACTGTTGTAACTATTAATGGTGGACAAGATCAATCAAGTATATTATTAGGTTTTGATATACAAAATGGTCAGAGTGATGATTATGGTGGAGGAATTTTGATTGATGCGGCTAGTCCAACTATCGACCGNAATATTATNCATAATAATCAGACAGGAGAATGTGGTGGNGGNGGTGGAGGCATTGCGATAATAAATGGATCCTATCCGCATATTTTTGGCAATAGTATATTTGATAATTCTGTTTTTGGTGATTGTGATTGCATTTGCTATTTTGGTGGAGGTATATATGTAGATAGTCTATCATGGCCAATTATTGGAGGTTCTGTCACACTTGGTAATACCATTTATGACAACGAGGCTGATGTGGGTAATCAACTTTATCGTATACCTATGAATGATACAACAACATGGACACCAATTTATGCTCATCATAATTATTTTGAACTATGTCCACCAGAATCAGTAGATGTTTTTCCTTTAAATGGTTGGGATTTAGATTTTTGTCATGATATTGGTTTTGTAGATAATAATGATATAATTCCTAATAATAATTTTTTTCTTTATCCTAATTATCCAAATCCATTCAATCCAAAAACCAATATTAGGTTTTCAATTAGTTATGCAAATAATGTGCACCTTATGATATATGATATTGTAGGAAGAATTATAATGGAAAAGAGAATGTTTCTTACGAGTGGAAAACATTTGATAGAATGGAATGCTAGAGGATTATCAAGTGGAATCTATTTTGTGAAAGTTGAATCAGGTGGAATATTTAAAACACAGAAGGCTGTTCTTGTTAAATAGTTTTATATATCTATCTATAATATCTATTGCTTTAGGTAATAATATTAAAGATGAGCGATTAATAAATTCTCATATAACATTTGCAGGTATAAAATTCAATGTTATTTCAAATGGTAATTCATCTAATCGGTATATTTGGCTACATGGTGATGAGAAAACAGCCAAAATGGCTTTAGAGCATCATATAAAAAGGTATTCTGGTTTAGCATTTTTTATTGATAATGAAAGTAGAGAGGTTCCTTATAAATCAACGATTATTGATCCTAATAGAATATTTTCTCGAAATGGTTCTTATCATGCTTTAAGAAAATTTAAACCTGGGTGGGCGCCTGGAACATTAAAAAAAGCTTTAGATGAAATAGATGATGAAAGAGAAGACTTCCTGAATATTTTAATGCCTGCAAAGGGTGGTTTGTTGATTTCTTTGCATAATAATTTTCGTGGTTATAATGTGTATAAAGAAAAGAATAAAAGTCAAAAAACATCTATTAAAGCCAACGAAAACCCTAGAGATTTTATGATCTGTACCAATGCAAAAGATTTTGAAAAACTAGCTTCAGGTCCTTACAATGTTGTATTACAAAATGTATTGCCAGAGAATGATGATGGAAGCCTATCATGGGAAGCTTTAAGAAGGAACATCCGTTATCTAAATATTGAGACAAGGCTAGGATATCTTTCAAAGCAAAAGAAAATGTTAAAGTATATAGAAGAAACATTGGACTAGAATAATGTTGGTGACCTTTCAACGTTTGTTTAAGTGGATGCCAATTATTTTATTTATTCTACTTTTGTTTATCGACCGTGATAATTTTCTTCATGTATTTAGTTATATTCTTTTATTGATTATCTATACTACTATTTTAATTGCAAGGATACTTTATGCTAAAGAAGAATGGCACAGAGATCCAAAAACATCAAAAATTAGTAAAGATAAGAGCATTCAAAAAATGAGTGATTTTCAAAGTAAATTAGAGGAGCTTAGCAATGAAGAAGAGTAGTTTGCTGATCCTTTATTGCAATCATGAATGATTATTAAACTAATAAAGGAGCTTATATGGTAGGGGTTGATATAAAAAGTGTATTAATTGGAGTTCTTGGATCTTGCCTAGTTTTTATCTTAATTGGTGCAGATGAGCCTGTTGGATTAGAAGGAAATCTAGGAGATATTACAGTAAACTCAATAACTGTAAGAGATGATGGTCATGGTGGATTTATTACAGCATATAATCAAGATCAAAAGCGAACCTTATATTTGGGCACAGGCAAAGATGCAAATGGTTATGTCCAGACATATAATAAATATGAGGAGCCTACGGCTTATATTGGTTCCAATAGAGATATGGATGGCGTTATTGTTTTAAAGGATCGCTATGGAGCATTGGGATATACACAGACAGGTAAAAAATAAATAAAACAAATAAATTTTTTGGATCTATAATTTTTGTTTTTACTGATGTAATATTCCAGCCTTAATTATTCATAATAAAACGAATTTTAAATATGTCAAAAAAAATAAATATAGCATTATACGGTTTTGGGAGGATCGGTCGTAACCTTTTTAGGCTTGGATACGACAATCCCAATTATAATTTTGTAGCAATTAGTGATTTTGGTTCTGCGGATACTTTGCAATATCTACTTGCTAGAGATTCTATTCATGGTGCAATGGAAGATGTTGTTGAATTAGATGGTAATTATTTGAATGTTAAGGATCAACATGTTAGGGTTATAAGTGGTGGAGAGCCAGGTGCAATACCATGGGATGCATTAGAAGCTGATGTTGTTATTGATGCTACAGGACGTTTCCTTACCCGTGAAAAATTAGCTTTGCATATAGAATCTGGTGCTAAAAGAGTTTTTTTAACCAGAAATCCAAAAGATGATTTAGATAGGTATGTTATCCCTGGAATTAATGAAAAAAATATCTCTTTATCTGATAAGATTGTTTCTACTACCTCTTCTACAACCCAAGTTCTTGCATTAATGGTGAAAATGTTAGACGAAGCATTTGGATTGGAAAGGGCAATGATGACTACTGTTCATGCATATACAGCTGATCAGCCATTAGCAGATGTTGCAGGTGTAGATTTGAGAAGGAGTAGGTCTGCTGTTGAAAATATTATTCCAAATACAACACGGTCTCCTGCTCTTGTTGAAGAGATTATGCCACAATACAAAGATAAAATTCAAGGTATTGCTTTTAATGTTCCTGTCCCAAATGGATCGTGTGTTGATTTAACAACTGAGTTAAAAAATACTCCTTCAGTCAAGGAGGCTAACGAAGCTATTAAGAATTTTTCTGAAAAATCTCTTAACGGCATTGTAGGTTATACTTCTGATCCGATTGTCTCTAGTGATGTTAGCGGAAGAGAAGAAACTATGGTCTTTGATGAAAAAGCGACTATGATTACTAAAGATGCTTTACTTAAGACACTTTGTTGGTACGATAATGGATGGGGATTCTCAAAAAGAATTCTTGAGGTAATCGATTGCTATGCAAAATTGGAGGAAACATCATGAATATAGCTATTAATGGTTTTGGAAGAATAGGGCGTTCGGTATTTAGAATTTTAAATTCAAAAGTTGATGTGAATCTTGTAGCAATTAATGATATTTTTGATAAAGAGGCTTTAACATATTTACTGAAATATGACACTGTTATGGGGCGATTCCCAGAAGATGTTATTCTTGATGGTGATACTTTAAAAACAGAGAGTCAATCTGTCAAACTTATAGCAGAGCGAGATCCAGCTGCACTTCCTTGGGGTGAACTAGGAGTAGATATAGTTATAGAATCAACTGGTATATTTCGTCAAAAGGCACAGCTTGAGAATCACCTTAGTGCTGGTGCTAAGAGGGTTGTGTTAACTGTTCCTTCAAAAGATGAGATTGACTATACGGTAGTTTTAGGTGTGAATGATGATGGATTGCTTCCTGAACATAAAATTGTTTCAAATGCTTCTTGTACAACTAATTGTCTAGCTCCAATGGCAAAAGTTTTAAATGATGAATTTGGCATTGAAATTGGTGTGATAAATACAATTCATGCATATACTAATGATCAAAGACTTGCGGATGTACCTCATTCTGATTGGAGAAGAAGTCGAGCAGCAGCAGAAAATGTAATCCCAACCACAACTGGAGCTGCTAGAGCAGTTGGAAAGGTCCTGCCTGAATTAAATGGAAAACTTGATGGTATTGCTATGCGTGTTCCTGTTCCTGATGGGTCGGTTGTTGATTTTAATGTGCGTTTAGAACAAGATGTCACTGTAGATCAAATAAATGATGCTGTACACAGTGCCGCAGAATCGGGTTCTTTAAAAAATGTTTTAGAATACTCTACGATGCCTGTTGTCTCAACAGATATTATAGGGAATCCACATTCATCTATTTTTGATGCTCCTTTTACAAGAGTTATTGAAGGTAATTTTGTAAAGACATTAAATTGGTATGATAATGAATGGGGTTATTCAAATAGGGTAGCCGATTTATTAAGTAAATTATATAGTTTAGATTAAATATTAAGTTCTTTTAAATTTTTATACTGATCTAAAACAGAAGGGTCCTCAAGTGCGTCCTTGTTAAGCACTTTTTCCCCTTCTATAACTTTTTTTACTGCGATTTCTACTTTCTTGCCATTAATAGTATATGGTATTCCACTAGTCTGTAAAATTTTTGCAGGAATATGTCTAGGGGAGCAATTTTTCTTTATTAAAGATTTTACTTCTTCAATAATATTTTCAGAGAGATTATAACCTTTCTTCATTTTTAAGAACAGGATAATACGTTGATCGTTTTTCCAGTCTTGGCCGATAACAAGACTATCTTCAATAATTTCCACTTTGTCTATGATGCGATAAATTTCTGCTGTTCCTATTCTCACTCCGCCAGGATTGAGTGTTGCATCACTTCTGCCAAATATTTTTATAGTACCATGATCATTAATTCTAATAAAATCTCCATGACACCAAACCTCAGGGTATTTATTAAAATAAGCATCATGATATTTTTTTTGTTTGTGATCATTCCAAAAATATATAGGCATTGATGGGAAAATAGACGTACACACTAATTCACCTTTTTTATTTACAACTGGATTTCCATTTTCATCAAATGCATGGATATCCATCCCAAGTCCTTTACATTGTATTTCTCCTTCCTCTACTGGTAGTATAGGGTTTGTTAAAGCAAAACATGATACAATATCTGTTCCTCCAGATATAGAACCTAGTAGAACATCTTCTTTAATATTTTTATATACATAATTAAAACTTTCATTTGATAAAGGTGATCCTGTTGATAGGATTGTTTTAAGTTTTGATAGATTTGATATTTTATTAGGCATTAGGTTAACGTTTTTACATGAATCAATGTACTTTGCACTAGTCCCGAAAATGGTAATTTCTAATTTATCTGCTAGTTTCCATAGAGTTTCACTATTAGGATAGAATGGGGATCCGTCAAATAAAACTATTGATGATCCTATAGATAGTGCTGAAAGAAGCCAGTTCCACATCATCCAGCCACAGGTTGTAAAATAAAAAATACAATCTTCTTTTTTTAGATCGCAATGTAAATACATTTCTTTCCACTGTTGGATTAATGTCCCACCAGCAGAATGAACAATTGATTTTGGAAGGCCAGTTGTGCCTGATGAGTACATTATATAAAGTGGATGATCAAAAGGTAACTGTTCAAAATGAAGTTTATTTGGAGTGTTACTTAAAAAATCGTTGTAATAAATAAAATTGAAAGGAAATTTATTCTTTTTTTGATTATTTATTTGATTTACGACTATGGTTTTTTTAACTGAAGGTAGTTTAATTAAAATACTATTTAATTTTTCTAGGGAGTCAAATTCTTTACCATTATAGAAATAACCATCGGATGCAAAGATTATTTTTGGTTCTATTTGTTTGAACCTATCTAATACTCCTTTTACTCCAAAATCTGGTGATGCAGAACTCCAGATCGCTCCTATAGCACTTGTGGCAAGCATTGCGATTACAGCTTCAGGAATATTGGGAATAAAGCCTGCAACGCGATCACCTTTTTTTAAGCCAAGAGATTTTAATGAATGCGCTAGAGCTTCTACTTCATTAAATAGTTCATTGTAGGTTATACTTCTTAATGGAAAATTCTCAGCTTGTGCGTAGATTGCAACAGAATCATTGCGATAGCGTAATAAATTTTCAGCAAAATTTAATCGTGAATTAGGAAACCATTTTGCGCCAGGCATTTTATTTAAATTATCAATTATATTGGTGTATGGTTTTGAATGGATGATCTTAGATTGATTCCAGATCTCTTTCCAAAAGTTAGGAATATTTTTTATTGACCAATTATGTAGATCTTCATAAGACTGTATTTGTAAACCATACAAATTATTCACCCTATCCATAAATTTCATCATATGGGTGTTATATATATTATTGGGTCTCCAAAGTACTTTTCCCATTATAGTATATAAATTATAAAAATTATTTTACTATTAATAGCATTTGATAACTAGAAAGTGCGTTTCTTTTTTTTAACTTTCCACCCGATGAATACAGGTAATATATGAGAATTGCGTTTCTAACTGCTGGAGGGATTGCTCCATGCCTTTCAGCTTCAATAGCAGCTTTAATAGAAAAATATAATGATTTAGCTCCTGAAGCAGAATTAGTAGGATACTTAAATGGTTACAGAGGATTATTACTAGGTAAAAAAATCCAATTCCCAGATTCTGTAAAAAATAATTTTCCAATTTTATATGACTTTGGTGGTTCCCCTATTGGGAACAGCAGGGTTAAGCTTACCAATATTGAAGATTGTGTTAAAAAGGGATATGTAAAGGAAGGTGAAGACCCTTTGGAAGTTGCGGCAAAGCAATTAACTAAAGATAAGGTAAATATCCTACATACGATAGGAGGAGATGATACAAATACCATGGCAGCTCAACTATCATTTTACTTAGAAAAAAACGGATATGATTTAACTGTTGTTGGCCTTCCAAAAACTGTTGATAATGATGTGTTTCCAGTATCTCAAACTTTAGGTGCTTGGACTGCAGCAGAGCAGGGTTCCATCTTTTTTGAAAATATTGTTAATGAAAATACAACTAGTACCAGGCAGCTAATCATTCATGAGGTAATGGGAAGGCATTGTGGATGGTTAACAGCTAAGACAGCAAGTGATTATCGTGAAAAATTAAAGAACAGAGAATTTTTACCAGAATTGTTGATTGATAAAGAAAAATGGGACATAGATGCCGTATACATACCTGAACAAGATTTTAATTTTCAAGATGAGGTTAAGCGTCTAAAAGAGCTTATGGATAAGAAAGATAATGTTAATATTTTTCTAAGCGAGGGTGCTGGTCAAGAAACAATCATTAGAGAAATTGAAGAGAAAGGCGAAGAAGTACCTAGAGATGCTTTTGGACATGTTCGCTTAGATGAAATAAATCCTGGGCAATGGTTTGCGAAACAATTTGCATCTGAATTAAAAGCTGAAAAAACGCTTGTTCAAAAGAGTGGCTATTTCGCTCGCTCAGCGAAGGCAAACCATAAAGATCTTGATTTAATAAAAAAATCTGCATTTTATGGTTCTGAGCAGGCATTAAATGGGAAAAGTGGTCTAGCTGGTCTTGATGAAGACCAGGATAATCAGTTAAGATTAATAGAATTTGAAAGAATAAAAGGGGGAAAGCCCTTTGACGTATCTTTGAATTGGTATCAGTCTATGTTAAATGAAATTATACAAAAATAAAAAATGGAGAAACAATGGAACTAAATAGTTTAAATGAAATTGCAAATAAAATGGTTGAGAAGGGTAGGGGAATACTAGCGGCAGATGAAAGTTCCCCCACTTGTAAAAAAAGATTTGACTTAATTAATGTTGAAAGCAATGAATTAAATCGAAATATATATCGTGATATGCTTTTTACTAGTGAAGGTATGGAAGAATTTATAAGTGGTGTAATCCTATTTGATGAAACATTACGGCAGTCTACTTTAAAAGATAATATCCCTTTTCCAGATTATCTATATAGCCTTGGTGTAGTGCCTGGTATAAAAGTTGATAAAGGTGCCCACCCACTTGCAGGAAGTAACGATGAAAAAGTCACAGATGGTTTGGATGGTTTAAATACTAGGTTAAAAGAATATTATGAGTTAGGAGCTAGATTTGCAAAGTGGAGATCTGTAATTACAATAGGAAATTCAGCGCCAAGCAGTACATGTATTGGTGTAAATGCACATGGATTGGCAAGGTATGCCGCTCTTTGCCAAGAAAATGGAATAGTACCTATAGTAGAGCCAGAGATTATTATGGATGGCGATCATTCTATTGAGGAAAGTTTTGTTGTAACTGAAGAGGTTTTATATACAACTTTTTATGAATTATACTCTCAAAATGTTTTATTGGAGGGTATGATTTTAAAGCCAAATATGGTTTTATCAGGATATGATTGTCCTAAGCAAGCTAGTGTAGAGGAAGTCGCAGAGATGACAGTGACTGTTTTAAAGCGATGTGTCCCCTCAGCTGTCCCTGGAATTGCCTTTTTGTCAGGAGGGCAAAGTGACGAGGATGCAACGGCTCATTTAAATGCCATGAACCAAATTCTTGGTGATAATAGTCCTTGGAACTTAACGTATTCTTACGGTAGAGCATTGCAGGCACCTTCTCTAAAGGCATGGAGTGGTGAAACAAATAATATACCTGAAGCTCAAAAAGCATTTTTAAAAAGAGCTAAATTAAATAGTCTGGCTTCTAAAGGTGAATATAATTCATCAATGGAATAAAAGACCTGAATTAGTATTGCAAATCTTTACAATAATATGTGGTTCTAAGAGTTAATCTTGGAGCCACTTTTTGTAAGGATTTTTAATGAGATTCATATTATAATATTTAGCATCAGAGGTAACTTCATTCCCTACCCAATCTGGTAATGTAAATTTTTCATTTTCGGATTCTAATTCAATTTCTGCTACAATGAGTCCCTTATTGTCACCGTGAAATACGTCTAACTCCCATGTGTGACTTTCGTGATCTATGTAGTGACGAGTTTTTTCAATTAGCACTAAGTCACAAAAGTTATTAAACAATTCGTTTGCATCAGATTTTGGTATCGGATATTCAAATTCAAATCGTGTGATACCAATTTTATTACCTTTAATTGTAATAAAATAATCATCATTTTTTTGTCTTACTCGTATGACTTTATTTTTATCACTAACAATATATCCTTGCTTTATACTATGTGAGTATTTTATCTTATCTTCTGGTATATTTTTCACAAGAAATTTTCTTTCAATTTCAATAGCCATTATTAAACCTTGACTTTATTATAATGTAATATAGAAAGGATGTGGCAATTCCGGGGTAAAAAGGTTCTATACCTAGAGGTGATTGACCAGTTAGATTTGAAAGTATAAACCAAGATATAGAAACTAAAATAGGAAGCAGCATCCACCACGTTATATCCTTTTTAATATTATTATTTTGATTTTTAAGACTATAAAGAAACGGAAGAATTAGTCCAGGTATTAATATTGATCCAAGAGTATAAAAAAGAGCCACAACAGATGGTAACATATAGGAAATAATTAATGAAAAAAAGGATATGATGATTAATCCTTTTTTCATATAGGAAATAGAATCAATTTCAGAATTATTGTTTTTTATCCTCCATAAAATATCTCTTCCAAAAGTTATGGCACTAATTAAGCTCAATGAATCTATAGTTGACATTATAGTCGCTATTATACCAACAAGGAATAGGCCTAAAATACCAATTGGAAGGACTTCAAATGCTAATAATGGATAAGTTAGTAGGGCTTGATCTGGAGAAATTATATCTATCGCATAAAGAGCACATATAAGTGTTAGAAAATCAAATATTGCCCAGAAAAAAATAGAAAAAAGAATTCCTTTTTTTGCAATATTTGGATTTTTAGCAGCAGAACATCTTTGATAAAAACCTGGATCAATAAATGTCCAGGATGCAATAAAAAACCAAACAAAAATATATTGTATACTGTTCCCGCCTAATGGATCTAGCATGCTTTTTGGTAGTGAATTAATAAGTTTTAATGGAGATCCGTTTGCGATATAAAGGAAAGCAAATAGACTTATAAAGCCGAAAAACATTAAAATGAATTGTATTCTGTCAGTGGTAACTACAGCTGAAAATCCACCATTCCATATATAGATGATGCTCATGAGGGTTGCAATGAGAAGACTGACCCCCAAATTAATCTCAAATAAAAATTGTAAAATAATTCCTAAACTGAGGATATAGGGAGCAGGGCTGGCGAGGAAGGTGATTATTAGAGCAGCTGTAATTCCTGTTCTTTCACCAAAGGTGTGGTGAAAATGATCGGGAATTGATAAAAATCCATTTTTTCTTATTCTTGGTGCTATGGTAAATGCGTAAATAATTGCAAAAAAATAATAAGGTAGAGCAAAAATAAACCATGTCTGAACGCCGTATAATAATGTGTTTTCTCCTATGCCAAGAATCCCTCCATACCATGTTGTAACTAAAGTAGCAATAAAACCAACCATACTTAATCGTCTGCCTGATAGAATAAATGTATTTTGAGAGTTTGTTTTATTTTTAAAACGAAAAATACCTAGATAAAGAATAAATAAAAAATAGGATGCGATAATTATCCAATCGAGAAAATGTATTGATTTCATACTATATGATTAACAAATACTAATACCCAATCAGAAGGTTGGATTGTAAAATGATCTCCTAATGAAATATTGCTTATACCATGACTTGGTGAGTTTAACTTTGATTGTTTTAAAGGATATTTTAATCCTGTTGTTGAAATAATTGTGGAATCATTGAAGGAAAAAATGGAGATTGTTTGTCCTAATTTAGTTTTGATATTGATATGTTGATTTATACAATAGATTATTGAATGATTTGTATACATCCTCATTTTTATCTTATTAGAAAATTTTTTCATTATATAGAGGTTTGCAATGTTTTGATCATCTCGACCACCAGAGAAACCAATTAGATCTAATATTTCAATATTATGCTTTACACACCATTCAAGGCTTTTTTCCATATCATTTTTTACTTGGCTTTTTAAGGAAACTATTTGGCAATTATATTCATTTATATCTTTATTAATTGAGTCTAGATCCCCAAGAAGAATATTAGGTTTATAACCTAATTTAATTAGATTGTCAGCTCCTCCATCTACACATAGAAAAGTTTGAATTGATTTTAGTTTTGTTATTATAGCAGCATGAGCTGGTGTTTTACCATTACCAATTAATGCGAAAGGGCCTGTAAAGTTCATTTTTTCTAGTTTATTATATAATGTGTATTAAATGACTTAATAGAACAAATTTCATTATGACTTTTAAACTCTTAAATTTATAATCTATTATATGATGAATCTGAGAAGAATTTCAAACAAACTATTTGAATTTGATGCTCGCTATCCGCGAAGTATTATATCCGCTGTAATCCTTATAACCTCTTTATTAGGTTGGAAAATTTTCAATCTGGAGATGGATGCAGGGTTAAGGTCAGGATTACCTAGAGAGCATCCTATTGTAAAATCTATGGAAAAGATAGATGAACTATTCTCTGGTAGTGACATAATTATTATAGGTGTTGAGTCAGATAGTTTATTTTCTAAACAAACCTTAACTAAGTTATCTTCTTTTAATGATTCTCTTGAATCAATTGAATTGATTAGTAAAGTCACTTCAATATTTAATCAAAAACAAATTATACCTGATGATAAAGGGTTTAATATTGAAACGATACTTGAAAAAATTCCTACTGACTCAATAGAATATGAAATATTTAAAACTCGTCTAGAGCAGTCTGGTATGTTGGGTAATCTTG
Source organism: Fidelibacterota bacterium (assembly GCA_002708715.1). Taxonomy (GTDB): domain Bacteria; phylum Fidelibacterota; class Marinisomatia; order Marinisomatales; family UBA1611. The sequence continues at coordinate 64,547 of PAPB01000026.1, forward strand.
TTTCAATTGATTATAAAACAATGTGTTTTGTTGGACAAATAAATTCATCTTTTGAGTATGATGAATTTGAATTTAGAAAATCTATTTTTGAATTAGTTAATAGATTTAATAGTCCTGAAAACTTTTATGTTTCTAGTCTACCAATTACCAGAGCAACAGTTGTAGAAAGTATGCAACGCGATATGCGTGTCTATACTCCTATAGCTCTTGGGCTTGGTATATTTTTGCTTATGCTATCTTTTCGAAGTTGGACAGGTGTTTTCCTTCCATTTTTTGTTGTTGTAATATCTATTATTTGGACATTTGGAGCTATGGGCTGGTTAGACATGCCACTTGCATTTATTGGGACTTTGATCCCTGTGATGCTTGTTGCAATTGCGAGTAATTATGGAATTCATATTATTTCTCATTATTTTGAATATTCTAAAGAAAATCCAAATGGGCTTAGAGATCAAATATTAAAAAGGACAATTCGTAAGGTTGGTATTCCTATTTTATTAGCAGGTTTAACAACAATGGTTAGCTTTCTTTCCTTGCTCTCGCATTCACTCCCAAGAGCAAGAGAAATGGGTGTTCTGGTATCTTTTGGTATATTAGTGGGTTTTATTTTAAGTATTATTTTGATTCCTTCAATTTTAGTTTTGCTCCCTCGGCCGACCTATTTATCAAAACAAAATAGTATGTCTATGATAAATGGCTTTCTTGTGTCTATGGGTAAATTTTTCACTAGGTATAATATTCAGGTACTAGCAATTTTAATATTAGGTGGTTTTTGGTTGAGTATGGGTATAAAAGATTTAAAAGTAGATACAAACCCCGATAATTATTTTTCGTCGGAATCAAGGGTTAGGATTGCAAATAAAAAAATTAGTGAAGCTTTTGGAGGCTCTACACAATTAAGTATCCTAGTAGAGGGTGATATTTTTGATCCAAATACTTTAAAAAATATAGAATTATTAACAGAGCATATAAAAAATAAACATCGCGTAGTTACAAAATCTTATTCAATAGTTGATGTAATTAAAAAAATGCATACGGGTTTTAATTCCGGAAATCCTGAATTTCAAGTTATACCAGAAGAGAGAGAATTAATATCACAATATATGTTTTTATATTCAATCGCTGGAGATGGTGATGATTTTGATTTGTTAATAGATGATATCGAAGAACCAGGCTATACTCAAATTTTATTACGAATGCAGGAAGTTCGAACTAGTACTATCGCTGATATTGTAGAAGATACAGAGCAATTTATTAGAGCTAATTTCTATGATGATGCTCCCATGGAACTCACTGGAGGAGCTACGCTTTTTGGCGTTTTGAGTCGTATGATTGTTAATGGGCAGTTATTAAGTTTATTTGTTTCGGTAATTATTATTTTTATTATTATGACGATTGTCTTTCGATCCTTTATTGGTGGTCTATTTGCAACTTTACCTATGGGGATATCGGTAATTATGATGTTCGGTTTAATGGGTTATTTAGATATACCATTAGATGTTACTACAATGTTATTAACCAGTATATTAGTAGGAGTAGGGGTGGACTATACTGTACATTTTCTTTGGCATTTAAGAGATCATGTTAGAGAAGGGGATTCCTTAGAGCAGGCGATTACAAATACTTTTCGTATTTCAGGAAAGGGGATTCTATTTAATGGGCTATCTGTTGTTATAGGTTTTTCAGCTCTTTTGTTTTCTGTTTTTGTGCCAGTACAAATTTTTGGGACATTAGTAATGGGGTCTATATCGTTTTGTCTTTTTGGAGCTTTGGCTACTCTACCAGCTCTTACCAGTTTAATAAAACCAAAATTTTTATTTAAATGAAATCTAATAATACAGATAAAAATCTAAGTGGCGCTCTATTGTTCTTAACATTAGGATTCATTCTTTATGCTATTGGTTCAGATGGAGGCTTTATTGTCAATGATCCAAAATCGCTGAAGGATATTTTAGGATATATTTTCGAGTTTTATTTAGACTTTATTATAATAGGGTATGTTTTTATTTGTCTTCAAATTGCTGGATATTTAGAATTAAAACATAGGCAAGATTATTTAACAATCTCTATAGTAAGTATATTGTTCACACCTTTTTCTATCTTTTTTATTTATAAAAAACAAGACGATGATTAGAAATAGCCTTGTTTTTTTAATAATTGGTGTTTTAATAGCTCAAGATTTTACACCTGAAGAGATTTTATCATATGTTGCCTCTCATCCAAAACCAGACAATTCTATTACTGAGATTAGGCTTGAAATAACTAGAAAGAAAAAAAATAAAACAAAAACCAAGGTTCGAGAATTTACTCGTTATGAAAAAATTTATAAATCTGGAAAGTTTAAATCGAAATCTTTAGCACGTTTTCAAAAACCAAAAATTGTAAAAGGAACAAGTTTTTTAAGTTGGGTATATGATAATGGAAAGACAGTTCAATGGTTTTCTCTTCCAAAAATAAAAAAAGCAAAAAAAGTTAAAGCTAAAGAAAAGTCGAAGTCTTTTTTGAATACAGATTTCACCTATGAAGATTTGGAGAATAGGAGTCTGGGTTCTGATAGTTTAGTAAATATAGGCAGTGAATATCTCAATGGTAGTCAATGTAAGGTTATTATGGCCTGGCCTAAAGGTCCTAGCTCTTATTTCTCAAGAAAAATTTGGGTAAATAGCCAAACGTGGCGGATTTCTAAGGTAGAATATTATATTAGTGAGTCAAAGAAAGACAAAACTTTGTATGTGTCTGATTTTATAAATAAAAATGGTTTTAGTATTGCTGGCAAAATGATAATGGAAAAAGAAAATGGCAATAAGACGGTTATGGAGGTCATGTCTTACAAACCAGATATTGGTTTAAAGGATGAGGTGTTTACTATAGATTTTTTAGTTAAAAAATAATTTTGAAAAACATAAGTTTCCTATTATTCTCTTTTATCTTTATTTAACCTATACTGAGAAAGTTGTTCATGCACGCCGCACGGGATTCTAAGAATTTTAACTAATAAAATAAGGTTTATACGCGGCATTCTCATTTTTAATATCTAATCAAAGCACAGGCCGCAGACAGTCCGGCACCTGTTCCGATCAATAGAGCCAGGTCTCCACGTTTTACTCTGTTATCTTGAACGGCAATTGCCAGTGCCATGGGAACCGAAGCTGCTACACAGTTTCCGTATTTGGAAACAATGTCTATAACTCTATCTTTATCAAACCCACCTGCTGATACATATGCCTCGACCGCTTTACCAGATGCCTGATGAGGTATAATCCA
>PAPB01000027.1 GCA_002708715.1 Fidelibacterota bacterium
AATCTTCTTCTATTTTTTCAATATTAGCAAATTTTGCAACGTGTTTGGCGTATTTTAAATCTTTACAAAAAATTTTTTTTTATACAAACATCTTTGCATAACTTATCTTCAGGATTTACACTTTTCAAATAATCCCTGATTAAAACAAATGGGACCTCGTTCAAATATTTTTTTTCAAATCCATTCAAAATTGCTGACCAGGAATAAGGATGTCCATTACCTTCACTATTACCAATAATACCTATTCTCATAATTCACCATTTTCTTGGATCTAAAGTTTCCTTTGAAATCAAAAAAGTTGGATGTTCAACAATTTTATTTTTTTCACTAAATATTTTCAAAATATAATTTTTATTCCTATTGTTGTTTTTTCTAAATCCATTTTCACTTAAAAAATTATATTTATTATTGTTGAATTCAATTCCTTCAACATTATATAAAGATGCTATTGATACACCCTTGATAACTCTATTAGGAAATTGCTCACAAATAGATAATGTGATCAATCCTCCCATACTATGACCAACTAAATAAAACTGATTTAATCCTAATTTTTCTGTTAAACGAATTACGTCTTGAGATATATTATTAATATCATATGGATACGAAGAGATTGTAGATCTACCATGACCAGGTAGATCTATACCAATAACAAAGTATTGTTTAGATAAGGATAGGAGTATTTTTTTATATGCTTCAGTAAAAGCCAATATGCCATGTAAAAAGACTATTGGTGGATTATCCTCATTACCAAGTGTATAATAGAAAAGTGTCAAATCATTAATTGTTTCATTATGCATTGTTGCTGTATTGATAGGCCTAGTCATCTGATAGCTAATTAGGTTGGTGCAGTTTTGTAGTCCAATTACAATAAAAACAAATAATATATTTTTTAAATTCTTCATACAGTTTAAAACTATTTTATCTAAAAATTATTTAGCTGTCCCTGTTAACAGTATTAGGACTAAAAGCAGGTAAACAAACCGCTATATATTCAGCCCCTCCTTTTTCTGGAGAGCTATAGCGTACCCACTCACCTGCATTGACAAGAATTGCCTCACCTTCTTTAATCAAAATAATTTCTTTATTATTTTCAACTTTTAATGTCCCTTTTAAAACTATTGTATACTCATCAAACTCTGGTTTTTGCCCTGGTTCTTTCCAACCCATAGGAGAATTCATTTGTGCTATGCTTACACTCGATGTTTTTGTATTTACGCGGCCAATAAATTCTTGGATAATTTTGGGCTTATTGCCGACAGACTTAATTATTGAAGGTGAATTGATTTTTTTCATTTTTATTTAGTAATTAAAAGGTTAATAATTAAATAATTTAGGTATAAGATTATACTTTTGAATGCCAATAGGCAATACCGATAAATATAAATTGTATCGGGAGTCTTCCCCATGCTATTGCAGGTGTAGTGTCCATAGCAGATCCATTTGTTAAAGCTAAATAAATATTCGCTGGATATACAGCAATTAATAAAGCAATTAAGCCCCAACTTGCAACATGTCTAAATTTTGGATAGAGTAATAATCCACCTAATAATATTTCAAATCCACCACTTAGTAAAACTAATTCATATTTAAATGGTAAAATAGGGGGCACAATCTGTAAATACCATCCAGGTCGTATAAAATGGTCTATACCAACTGTTATATAAAAGAGACTCATAATAACAACAGAAATATTTTTTAGATAAAAATTTTTCAAAATATTATTTATAAATTAGAAGAAGACAATGCGCACAAAATAAAAACCAGAAAAATTAAATAATATATCAAATATTTTATTTATATAACTCTCTTGTGCCCATGAATATGGAATAAATAGTTCTATTATCTCCCACAAAACTGAAATATAAAGAACATGCTTACTCTTTACCGCAGGTATTAGTCCAAGAAAAGCATATTCTAAAAAATGAATAATACTGTAATAATTTACTGGGTCATCAATTAAAAATTTTAGCAAAAAAATAAATTATACATATTGATTCTCATTATCTATTCAGAATATTCTATTTTTTTCCAAAATCCTTCATCGTTTTCTAATACATAAATCCATGTACTACCAGTATAGGTATCTATTTTCATTACTCCTTTCAACTCTGAAATTCCGTTAACCTTTCCATGATATTGTTTATAATCCATTGAAAATAATTGATATCTACCAGGAGCATCTAAAGTATCGTTTTCATTTTCTTCTAAACTTTTCACTTCTTTGATATCATCTTCTGTTTTCTTCCCAGCTTCAGTTTGCAATGATTTAAGTTGCTGCTGCAATCTATCGAGCTCTCTCATTTGAGCTTCAAGACCAGTTTGGCCTGTAAAAATAAAAAAGGCGATAGTTAAAAAGAGAATTCTTTTTACGGTTTTTTTAATTGAACACATGTTTATTCCCAATTATTAATGCAAATAACTTAATGATTAAATCTTAAATTAATTAAATCATAAAGATATGGAGTGAAACTAGTCTTTTTAAAAAAAATATAAAAAACCTTAACACTGATTACGCAAAATAAAATAATCACCCTAATCAATAATTTTACCTTCATACTAATTAGATAATTAAAGCTAATTAAACCACACTCCCATACCCTTTTTCCGAAGACTATTTCCAAGCATCGCTTCAATCTCTTCAGCATCTTTCCGTGTTGGTATTGGATTGTATTTTTCGTATAAATTAGGCAATAATTTTATTCCAAACTTCTTAGCATAATTATTTGATTTGTATCCTTCTTTGTGTTGTTCAAATCTTAAAAATGGTTTTCTTGCAGACTGGCCTACGTATACACAACCATTACCTTTAATATAATTTGGATTTATTTGACGGAATTTTTTAAAATTTGCGACTTGAGAGTCTAACTCAATTACATACACATAATAACAACCCATACTATATCTTTTTATCTATTTTTGATCTAAAATAATAATCAAAACCAAGACAAAGGCCAAGTCGAAACGGTGTTATAATTATAAATAAGATTAATAAAACTATGGATATAACAATAATAAATTTTGGTGATGTTTCGAAATAAAATGCTACAATAATTGGAAAAATAAATAGGCCTCTATCAATTAATAAAAGGAAGAACCAATTATCTCCATTTTTTTCAATCAACTTAATACCACAATTCTCACATTCACTTTTCATTTTAAACCTAGAAGAAAATATTTTATCGATAGAGCAATTTGGACATTTCCCAAATATTGTTCTAGAAATATATTGCCCTAAAAGTAAAATATCTTTTTTCATTTTAAATATTATAATTATATAAATAGATACAAATATTTAGTAACATACTAATATGAACTTAATACATCTAAATTAAAAATAAATTCTGGTCTTTAATCATGGAAGGTAAAAAATTTATACTCTATCTATTTGTATTTTTTACACTTTTCTCTTTAATAATTTTTATCAATCTATATTCTAAGGGTTGGTTCGATATTTTTATAAATGGAGGATTCAAAGCTCTTTATGGAAAATAATATATTTAAAAAATCATAAATTAATTTTATAAATCATATACGAAACCCTCTTTTTACCATTTTCTGTATCCTGCACACCAATTTCTTTAAAACCATATTTTTTATGAAAATTTATTGATTGCTTATTGTATGGTCTAATATTGACCTCACATATAATATTTTTAACAATCTTATAAAATGATTGTATAAGGTGATTGTAAAAATAAAAACCCAGCCCGATATTTCTATAATTAGCATCTATAATAATTCTATCTACATATATAAAAGAATTATATCTTTGATTAATCCAAATATAATTTTCGCTTTTATAGTCTATTTCTGGTTTTAAACCTATTAAGAACCCAACAGGCTTATTATCTAATTGAAATATTTTAAAATATGAAGATACTTTTAAAAAGTAATTAATTTTTTTCAAGTCTAAATAACTTACAGCAGGAAGAGATTCTTGATTTAAAGTTAAAATAAAATCTAAATCAAACTTAGTTGCTGGAATAATACTATAATTCATTTAATAAATCTACTGATCTATCAAACAAACACCACATGGTAAAACTCTTTGAATAAACCTTTTTATATTTCTATTTATTATTTAGGCTTATATTCTTTTTGAAATCATACATACATGGACTATTTACTGTTGGAGTACTTGTTTTTACATTTTTTGTTTTTATAGGACAAACAAATATAGGATTGACAAAAGAAGATGAATTCTAGAACATAAATATTCAGTATTAGCATTATTATTAATAGTAATATAAGGTTATGAATACAAAGGAAAGTATAGCATTAGATTGGTTAAAAAGATATACTGGCACCAGTCCAAGCGAGTACGGTGATTGGATTCTATTAACTAATTTCCAAAATTATGTCGAAAACTTTGCACAAAAATTTGATGTGCAAATTAATGGCATAGGCGGACCAATGACATCAGCTATAAATAAAAATAAACTAAGTATAATAAATTTTGGAATTGGTAGCGCTAATGCAGCAACAATAATGGATCTATTATCATGCTTAAAACCTAAAGGTGTTCTTTTTTTAGGTAAATGTGGTGGATTAAAAAAAACAACGGAAATTGGTCATTTTATTTTACCCACTGCCGCAATTAGAGGTGAAGGTACAAGTGATGACTATTTTCCAAAAGAAGTACCTGCAATGCCGTCTTTTAAACTGCATAAATATGTCTCCGAACTTTTAGTCGAACAAAATATCGATTATAGAACAGGAGTAATATACTCAACTAATAGAAGAGTATGGGAACATGACGAAAACTTTAAAAAATATCTTCGCAAAGTTCGTGTAATGGGTATAGATATGGAAACTGCAACAATTTTTATTACAGGATTTGCAAATGGGATTAATAGAGGTGCTTTACTTTTAGTTAGCGATACACCTATGATTCCTGAAGGAATAAAGACTGAAGAAATGGATCAAGATGTTACCAAAAAATATGTTAGCCTTCATTTAGATATGGGGATAGAAGCAATGACAAAAATTGGCGACGAAGGTGAAAGAATAAAGCATTTTAAATATTAACCATTAAAAACTAAATCGATCCTACTACATATAAATACTCCACGATTTTCGGAGTATATACTTAACTAAGCTTTTTCCCATTAAAAATACTTTAATTACACAAAAATGACTTTTAAAGTATGATGCTAACTAAAAATTAATGGAGTTTCTATTTTTCGCTAATTCACTCAATTATTGTAATAAATAATCCAAAGCTAATGTGGCCATTGTTTTCATACCTAATAACATACCACTATCATCAACAAAAAAATCTGGAGTATGATGATCAGCCGATTGAGATATATCAATATTTTCAGGGATACCCCCTATGAAAAAATATAAACCAGGTACCTCTTTTTGAAAAAAAGAAAAATCTTCTGCTCCAGTGATAGCCTTCATTATTTTCACATTCTCTTCACCAGCAACTCTAGTAAATGTTGGTAGCATCCTACTATAAAGCTTTGGATCATTAAATGTAACAGGGTATCCTTCATCAATATTAATTGTTGCTTCAGCATTATTAGTATCTGCAGTTTTTTTAACTATTTCTTTAATTCTTTTATGAATTTTTATTTTCATGGATTCATCTAATGTACGAATTGTTCCAAGCATATATAAATCTTCAGGAATAATATTTGATCTTACACCTCCATGAATAGCTCCTATAGTCACTACTGCAGCAGCTTCTGTGAGCTTCATATTTCTACTGACAATTGTTTGGATATTGTTAATCATTTGTGCAGCTGTAACAATTGGATCAACACTATTCCATGGTGCTGAGCCATGAGCCTGTCTACCTTTTATATCAATTCGAAAAGAATTCACAGCAGCCATAATACCTTCAGGCTTAATTGAAATTGTACCTACTTTATCATGTGAACTAATATGCAGGCCAAAAATCGCATCTACATTTGGATTATACAACACCCCTTCTTCTACCATTAGTTTCGCACCGCCTTCCTCACCTTCAGGAGCACCCTCTTCAGCTGGTTGAAATATAAATTTAACTTTTCCAGGAATTTGTTCTTTTAATTCATATAATATTTTAGCAACACCAAGTAGTATACTTATGTGAGTGTCATGGCCACAGGCATGCATAACTGGTACTGTTTCACCATTATATTCTCCTGTTTTATTAGATGCCCAATCAAGGTTGCTTCTCTCTTTCACTGGTAAACCATCAATATCAGCCCTTAAAGCAACCACAGGCCCTGGTTTTCCACCATCTAATATCGCGACAACACCAGTTTTAGCAATTCCAGTTTTTGGTTTATATCCTATCTTTTTTAAAATTTTAGCAATTCTTTTTGAAGTATTAAACTCGCGATTGCTTAATTCTGGATTAGCATGGAACCAGTGCCTCCACTCTATGACTTGTTTCTCATATTTTAGTGCAAGACTTTCTATTTGATTATCATAATTATTTGCATTCAATGCATTAAGAAAAATCAAATAAACAATAAAGATTTTATTCATGTAGCTTCCTATATTTAAGATTAAATCTAATCATCTGCACACAAACAAAAACCCTACAAATATGGTGCTACTTTTTATAGTGCTTGGGTTTTATATCTTTTTGAGAAGAAAAACCATGCAATGGTAGAAAAAAATAGAATAAAACCGCCAGAAAATGTAGTTACTAAGGAAGTTTTCATACCATGCCACAAAATATGTGGGGCAATCTTTGAAATATCAGGCGCAATATTTAATGCATTTATAATTCCAAAACCTGTTGCAATAATTCCAAATATTGCAGTGACTGAACCAGTCAAAATAATTTTATCGATATGATAAGCACTTTTTAAATTTTTAAATGAAATAAAAATTAAAAAACATAATGAAAGCAAAATGGGTATCATAAAAATCCCACCAGATAATAAATATTGGATCATAACCAAACCTTATATTTCAAATTAATAATTCAAACTTAGTAAACAGCTAAGAAATAAAGCCAGCACTGTGTTTGTTTGATCTTAACCTAATAATCATAAGTCTAAAAATATGGATCAAAATTTAATTAATTGTATAGTTTATCTAATTTTATTTTTAAATCATCAAAATTATCAAACATATGCTCAGCACAAGAGAATATCCAAGAGCTTATGTCATCTATAGGCAAGCTATTTACAATAAAGACAGGCTTTTTAAACCAATACGCCATTGTAATTTCTCCATGAGTTCCACCACCTTTAAAGACTGATTCATCCCATTTTACAATCAAATAATCCGAGTGATTGACTACAGCATCTAAATCAATTTGAATAATTTTCCTGATAATTTTTTTATATTCATTCGGATTAGTATTTTTCATAATTCTAAAATCACTAGAATTATAATTTTCAATATTTTTTTTTGTCTCAATAACAGGGTTGAAAACTCTATGATTAAGTTTTTTTTCTAACCATCTAGTTATATCATTTCTCCAATCTGCACCATCATTATGAGCATTTTCAATTGGTCCTGATAGATAAGCAATCATATTAATTTCCTTTTCATATTATAGCATCCTTAATAAAATAAAAAACCCATAAAAATGTATTTTAATGAATTATGGGTTTGTAAAATATAATTTTATTTTTTCAATTTCTAATTAATCTAGCAGCCCGAAGTCCAGACAAATAAGCACCATGTATAGTTGCAGGATAATTCTCATGGGTATGTTCACCAGCAAAGTATATCAAATTATGAATAGGTTCACTAATCTTTAAATATGTTTCTGTAGTATTCCCTACGGCAGTATAGGAATAAGCGCCATAAGAAAATTTATCGGATGCCCATTTTGTATAATGCACATCCAATGGATCAGGTATATTTTGTCCATATGTATTTCGCAATACACTCATAACATCGGATGTTATAATACTATCTGCTAATTCCTCCTGACTTTTAGCATATTTACCCATTGTAAAACAAAGAAGTATTGGTTTTCCACTAGATGAATAATTCATGCATTCCCAATTTTGTTGGTTAACTGATAATATCCATACCACATCTTCATCCCAAAAAACTTTATCAAATAATAACCAATGTTTCTGTAATAGTCCCATCCCTAAATCTGATATTGCATTTTGCTTACTTTCAGGAAGTGGAGGTGAAAATTCAATGTCACCACTCTTCAATACCCCCAAGGGTACTGTTACAAGTACCTTTTTAGAGTAGAATCGTTTATTATTTGCATACACAACAATATTTTCATTAACACGATATTCAATATTTGTAACAATATGATTAAGTTTAATTTTTACATTATGTTTCAAAATATCGATAATTTGCTGAAGACCATTATGTAGAACCAATTCTCCATCATCATATTCTTCCCCGATATCAAAATAATCTCTAGATAAGTTTTTTAAATCAGTACCGTATTCATTTGATATTTCTGAATTTACAAGGTAGCTTAAAATATTCAACTCATCTAATGAGAAAGAATTTTCAACCATAAAATTATTTACTGTTTTATCCAACGACTCGTCCTGACCTTTATGTTGATTAGCAATAATATAAGCCCAAAATTCTTTAACAAGATTGTCGTATTGATTATTATCGATTTTCTTTCCATTTATATAAGCCACCATTGAGTTTAATGGTGTTTCATAGGTGGTAAATCCATGATCCTGAGCGAATTTAGTAAGTGGATTACCTGTAGCGGTATGTATCCAGTTTGCACCTTCTTCAATGATTACGTCATTCCATGAATAAGACCATATCCTACCCCCAATCCGGTTTCTTGCTTCTAACACTAAAACATCAAACCCATTTTCAATTAAATGATCTGCTGCTGCTAGTCCAGATATACCAGCACCAATTATAATCACGTCATACACCTTTCCATCATTTTGTGCTTTTAAGACCCCGAAAATAAAAAAGATAATAATCATGATTTTTTTAGAAATAATATTCATTTTTTCATACAATCTAGATTACCCTAAAAGTAAAATCCCGATAAATATAGTATGTGATGATTCAATATTGAAATGATTAACCTAATTTACCAGATTGATAATCATCAAAAGCTTCTAATATTTCTTCCTTAGTATTCATTACAAATGGTCCACCGCGAGCAACTTTTTCACGAATAGGTTCCCCTGCTACTATGATGAATTTTGTATTATTGGCTACGGCATTACATTTAAACGCACCATCAGTTTCAAGGACTGCTAGCATTCCTTTTGGAACACAAAGATTAGCCTTTATTTCGCCCTCATATACATAAACGAATGCATTCCAATCATCCTCAATAGGGATTTCAATATTTGAAGACTTATTAATATGAACATCGAGATATAATACTCCAGTATGTGGCCTGCCTGGACCCAATATAGATTTATATAAACCAGAAATCACTTTAATCTGGCCACCATTAAAATTAACCAAAGGAATATCATCTGCTTGAATGTCTTTATAAGATGGATCAACCATTTTTTTTTCTTTTGGAAGATTTAACCATAGTTGGAAACCTCGCATTAATCCTTCAGTTTGTTCAGGCATTTCACTGTGGATGATCCCTTTTCCAGCAGTCATCCACTGGACAGATCCGTCAGTTAAATATCCCTCATTCCCTGCTGTATCTTCATGCTTAAATTTACCATTTATCATATAAGTTATTGTCTCGAACCCCCTATGAGGATGAGAAGGAAATCCGGCAATATAATCATCAGGATTTTCACTTCCAAACTCATCTAAAAGTAAAAAAGGATCAAGCATATTAAGTTCAGGAGTACCAATAATTCGTGTTAAGCTAACACCAGCTCCGTCACTAGTTCTTTTACCTTCCATTAAATATTCTATTTTTCTCATAAATATATATTACTATTGTAAGATACCATATTGAGATAAATTTTAAAGATATTCTATAATTCTATATTAAAACTAGCTTTCCTATTAACATTACCATCATTATCATCACCAAGCTTATCAATTATTTCCTTTTTGTATGTGTCATTAATAATCTTTTCTTTCATTACATTATATTCTTCTTGATTTATTGCTCCATCAACAAGTGCCTTTTTCAAATCCTGTAATTCTTGGCCTTTAGAAATATTATTATTATAGTGTATCTCTCCATGCGCTCTATTAAGAGTTGCGCACGAATTTTGAAATAAAATAACTAAAACAATTACAATAGTAAGATTGATTTTTTTCATATGAGCTCCTTATTAAAATATAACCACTATCATATAAGAAATAACCACGATTATTTAATTTTAATAAATAATAAAAAATCTATATGATACTTAATATGTTCAATAGTTAAAATAAAGTAGATTAAAGAGATATATTTCTATTTTAGCAACCTTTTATTTTATAAGGATTACTAATCATATAATTAATTTGCTATTGCATCATAACCAGTTTTTTTGAAATAGAAAGACCATTGAAACCTAATACATAGAAATAGATTCCAGAACTTAGTTTTATCCCATTGTCATCTTTACCATTCCAGGTTACAGTATGTGCACCTTGTTCTTTAAAGCCTGAAAATAAAGATTTAACAAATCTTCCTCTAGAATCGTAAACTGATAAGATAACGTTTCCAGAAATACTTAATTCATAGTTTATGGATGTATTTGGATTAAAAGGATTTGGATAGTTTTGATTTAAGAAAATAGTTTTAGGAACCAAATCCTTATTGTATGATGTAAGTGTTACGCATTCACTATTTATATCTCCTGGAGTTGGTGAAGTGTAACAACCAATGCCATCACTTTGGAAACTTTGAGATAGCTGTATGTCGCTTAATTCATATGAAGGACCAACCGAAACCATTGAAGAATTTCCTTCTGAATCTACTAGCCATATTTCATCACCACTGGAATCAATATTAAATACAAAGCTAGAAGCATTACCTTCGTAGCCTAGCCAAAAATCACCAGCTAAAATAACTAATTCCTCAAAAATAAAATTATTTGGTTCTTCCTCAATATAAAGATTAAAGCCTTCTAGAGAGCAATCATAGGCACTAGAATTAAAAATTTCAATATAGTTTTCACTATTATCTGAAGTAAAGACTTCACTAATGTATGTACTATCAATAATGCAGGGATTAGGTCCAGTTGCTTCAAAGAGACTCAAAATCAAATTTTCTAAATTATCTGGTACACCACTAGTTATATTTTGATGAAGTACAAGGTTACCTTCTGTATCTAATACGAAAAGGTCTCTCTGCGATGCACCCCAATCACTCCAAACATCAAAAGGACTTTCATCTACACAAACTGGTGAATTATTGCTATTTGTCCAATTACCAGAGGCAGAACTTTGGGAAGATTTAGCGATACCAATAAGCTCAATATTATAATTCTGATCTTTTAAATTTTCATATAATGTATTTAACTGGCCGAACCGGCTCGTACATGTGCCTCATGTAAAATGACCAAAGTAATGTAGCGTAACATGATCCTGGAAAAAAGTTGCACCAATATTCTGACCGTAGGTTGATGAAGAAGAATTAAGATCTTCTAGTGAATAATCATATTGTCCTTTTAGAAAAGAAATACAAATAATGGGTAAAAAGTAGATATTGAAAAAGTTAAATTTCATTGAATTGCTCATTGTTATCACGTTAGTATAAAATTATTAACCGTAATGAATCAAATATAATACATATAATAAATATTAATTTTTTAAGGAATTTATAATCATATTATTCCCTAAAAAGTACTTGGTTTTTGATTTTCTAGTTCCATTTATCACATTTTCAGCATCTGCGATCATAGCATTAGCTAAAATTTCAACATTTAATCCAACACCTAATATATTTAAGAATTTTTCAAAAATGTTATTATCATCAACCATTCGAATTAACATACCTGGCTTAAAAACTGATGCATATTGAAAATCAAAATCAGATATAATAGTTTGTTCTTTTTGTCCCATAGTTTTTATATAAAATAATGGATGGATCCATTTATTAGCCCATTTTTTATGGTTCGCACCACTTGCTGAGATTATAGAAGCATGTAAAATCTTACTTTCTGAAGCCATTCTTGCCGCTTCATTAGATATTCCAAATTCTATATTGTGAAATTGATCAGGACCTCCAGCTTTTTTTTTAGTAGTTCCTATACAATTAAAAAACACATCTTGATTAATCCAGTATTCTCTCGTAGAAGATAAATCCAATAATGAATCAACTACTATATGTCTAACTTTGCTATTAAGTATATTTTTTCCAAGTGCGCTTCTACCTATTGAAATAATTTTTGAACAATTGTTATTTTCAATTAGCTTTTTTAAAACGAATCTCCCTGTTGCACCACTACTACCAATAATTATACTATTGAATTTCAAAAATTTTCTCCTTAATCATTTTACTAATGTTATATAATATAGATAATATTTTATTTGATACTAATAATAATTGCACCAATAAAAGATAAAACAATACCAATCTTTTTTTTGTTTGTAAGTTTTTCTTTCAAAAAAACAACAGCTAATATTGAAATCAATATCGTTGATAGCTGGTTGTATATAGCTGCCCTTCCGGCTAAAGTATATTTATATCCAGCCAACCATAAAATAACTGATAAATAAGTACCAAAAAAAGATCCCGATATAAGATAAATATTACTATATCCTTCTTTAAAGGTCATTGCCAGCTTAGTTAAGCCTGACCTAAACAGCATAAATAACATTGTACTAATTAAACCTATACTAAATCTTATAAGAGCAATGTATAGTATCGGATTATCTAACATAATAGGTTTCACAATTAACACTGATATAGCTGTCAAAATATGCGCTAATGCTCCAAATATAATACCAATCAATAATTTTGATGATTTTGAATATCTATTTGAGTTATAAGTGGAGATAATAATACCTCCTAAGACCAAGAAAGATCCAATAATTGATTTTAAAGTAATATTCTCGCCAAATAATATATATGCTATTATAAAAACACTTGGAGCATATATAGTCGCAACAATTGCAGACATACTGGATCCAATATTTTTTAATGATTCTAAAAATAACAAATCAGCAATGCCAACTCCGACAATTCCACTTATTAAAAGTATGATTAATTGATTATCTGAAAAGTTTGGATACGGGATTGATAAAATAAATATTGTTAAGATAAACCCGACAACTCCGATAAAGTTCTTAACGATATTTATTTGTAAAGGGTTTAATCTATTTGACGAAATATCAAATAAGATAACAGCCACAGACCAACAAAAAGCTGTTAACAATGCATATATATCACCCATTTAAAATTTATAGAATTTAGATTGACAAAAAAAAAGCCCCTTTTAATAAGGGGCTTTTTTAGGAAAGGAACAAAATTTAAACAGGCGATATGTCTACTGCTTTTGGACCTCTTTCACCTTCTACAACTTTAAATTCAACATTATCACCATCCTTCAAATATATCTCGTTAGATACACCTGAAACATGGAAAAAATAATCTTTTCCATCATCACCTGTGATAAAACCATATTTTTTTTCTTTATTGTAGAATTTGACTTTTCCGGTTTCCATTACTTCTTACCTTTATAATTAATACCCAAACTTAGGGTTTCTAGAGCTAACAACAAATAGGATGATTTAAATCTTTTTTATTAACCCGATTTAACATAGAATATACTTACCAGGGAATCTCCTCGCCTTGTTTGAAAAATTTACCATTTGGGAATTCTTCAGCTAATGAGAACTTCACTATTATTTCAGTAGCTTCTCTAACACTAAGTTCTGCATTTATTCCACCCATATCTGTTTGCACCCATCCAGGACATATTGTATTAACTTTTATTTTAAAATTTTTTAATTCTACTGATAAAATTTTTGTCAAAGCATTTAAAGCAGTTTTAGACAGCCTATATGCAGTCGACCCACCTTCCATTTCATCTAACTGACCCATTCCACTTGAAATATTTATAATTCTACCTCCATTTTTCATTAATGGAATAATGGCCTTACAAATACGAAGTGGGCCTAAAGTATTAGTTTGAAATGTTTTCAATATTGAACGTTCTGAAGTTTCTATAGCTGCTAAATGATATTCTGGAATTAGAATACCAGCATTATTAAATAATATATCAATACTTTCATATTTTGAAGATATAATAGAAATTGCATCTCTGATACTATCTTTATTATCAATATCCATAATTATATAGTCTAGATTAGGACGGCTTAAAGCTTTAATTACTTGTTCACCTTTTTCTTTTTTTCTAACGCTGAAAATGACATTATTATTTTTTGATAAATTTTGAACCAGACCTCTCCCTATACCGCGATTCCCACCAGTTATAAAAATAAATTTATTATTTAACATATTATATAAGTTCCTTTATTTATAAATAAAATTCAAAAAATAATATAATTTTTATGATCCATTACATAATGGATCATCAGGGATCTCCATACAATCGACTAATCTACCTCGCGTATTCTTATCTCTCATGTAAACATATTTTATATTATAAAAGTATTTTTGCATCAAGAGTCTTGCCTCTAAAAAGGTTAAGGATTTATTTAACTCTCTAAATGGTATGTTTGCGTTATGAGAAAAATAATATTGTATAGTAGTTCTACCAATCTCATGCTCAACAGTTTCAGAAAATGATTTCAAACTTTCTTTTGATACAAAATCATATAGGTAATAAGCATAAATTCTATCATATTCATCATTTATGTAATACCCATGATTCTTAATTCCAATCGTATTATCTTTACCACATGAAAAAATTATAATTGTACAAAATAGTATTAAAATTTTCAATTTATCTACAATTTAAATATACTTTTTCTGATCAACTTTAAAATATATTTAAACAAAGTTGCTATAATGGTTTGCCTAATAATAGGGTTAGACCTAAAAGAAATTAAGCTCCTTAATATTATTGATAATTGATTTTTATTTAAATGATAAAATTGATATACGAATCTGATAAAAAACAAAATTAAAAAAGCAATACAAAGGTATAAATAAATCATCGATAAAATTTTACAAAACCTTATTTCAATTTAAAATATTTAATTCTGAGATATATATTTAGCATATTCCAAAGTCAATATAATCGATTGTGTATGCTTAGGATCTAATCTTTTAAAATTATTTACATCACCAATAATTTTAAGATAAATAGCATCGTCATTGAAAAATTTTATTAACTGGTTTATTTGAGAATCAATTCTCATTGAATATGATTCGATAATAAAGTTTCTATTTTTTTCAACTTGCAATCTATTACGATAGACTTCCCACTCCCATTTAATACCCTCCGAATTATACAAATCTATATATTTAAAGTTAATAGCCTGACTCTTATTGTATACTCTAAAATCAATTTCAGCAAAAAACTCCCCTGTGTTTTTTATTGTTCCTGCGGTAACTATTAATGGAAGTGCTTTTATAGAATTATTCATATATTTATGTCTATAAGCAAAACGGTTATCATATTCACCTCTAGCTCTAACAATTCCAGAGATATCAGAAGTGTTGGTGGTTGAGTTAAACCAAGGAACACATCCACTTAAAAAAATAATAGATATAACTAATATTATATTTTTCATATAGATATAATTTCAATAAAAGAATATTAATTAAATTACTATTTAAATATTTTATAAAAATTAAAAAATGGATAAAACTGAATTAAATAAAAATACAAGGATTAAAACACCAAAATTAGATCCAACCTCCTTTATTGCTAAAGGTGCAAAGATTATTGGAGATGTCACACTTAAGCCACACTCTTCTATTTGGTATAATTGTGTTTTAAGAGCAGATATAAATACAATAATAATTGGAGAAAGATCAAATATCCAAGATAATAGCACTATTCATTTAGAAAATGATCAAGGTGTCTTAGTAGGCAATGATGTAACGGTAGGTCATAATGTAATACTACATGGTTGTACAATCAATGATGGTTCATTAATTGGTATGGGAGCAATTGTTATGAATGGAGTAAAGATTGGGAAAGGTGCAGTTATTGGTGCAGGAGCTGTTTTAATGGAAAATATGGTGGTTCCTGATTACAGTGTAGCTGTTGGGATACCTGGAAGAATCATCAAAAAACTAACAAATCAAACATACATTGAAAATGTAAGATGGGCTAAAAAATATGTAAAACTCGCAAGACTTCATAAAGACCAATAATATTGATTTCTTTATAAAATTATTGCGCCTGTACAATTTACTCGATATTCGTAATAATCTTCTGGATTAAGAACCACACTATCTGGATCTAAGCTTATCCCTTGTTCTTCTGCAAGATGTATCTTCCAATTTAATGCCTGCTCCTTGGATAAATCTAGCTTAGTAAAAACACCTTTAACAATTACGGACCTTTCTTTTGCAGATAATGGAAAAACAATTTCTCCATCTGTTACCTTAGCACGTAATGAAAGTGCGTTGTCATTATCAATTAGCTCTATCCAACAACCTCTCATAGGGCATACTTCAGCAATTTTTCCACTAACAATAACATCCTTATTCAAATAATTATTAGAAGAATTTAAAATTTCACTAATACTGTAGGAACTTTGATGAGAAAATTTTTCACCATAAATACCTTCTGGATTTTTTTTATTTAACAAATCCAATTCAGTTGGTTCTTTTTTGCAACAAAGGATCAGGAGAGCAAAACAGACAATAATATATTTATTCATATTAAATAGCAAATTTATTTTTAATTCAAGTCTCAAATATAACTATAGCTAATAAAATAATGATGTAAAATCAATTTTTTTCATATCCATCACAAACAAACCCATTCCATTTACGCATATAATTAATAAAGGTATTACTTAACCCTGCCTCTTTCAACTTTTTTACAGTGAAAGGTGCTTTTTTAGGATTATAATTATCTATTCCCAAGTTATTAGCCCAATCTGGATATGGGATAGCGACCCTCGCTACACCAATAAAATCAGCTCCTTGTTTCATTACATTCTTTGCATCTATTGATGACCATATATTTCCTGTACTAATAATAGCAGGAAGATTATCAATTGAATGTGTAAACCATTCAGTTAATGTTTTAGAATTATTTCGATATTCAATAGATCGTGAATATATATCCCAACAAGAGATATGAATAAAATCTACACCTAGATTATTTAAAATCTTTACTAGTTCAATACTCTCGTTAAGGTAAATGCCCAATTCATCTATTTCAGGTGATATCCTTATACCCAAAATAAAAGAATCTGGAACATTATTTTTTATAGAACTAATAATATCTCTAACAATTTTTGAACGACCATAAATATCACCACCCCACCTATCTTTTCGATTATTTATTTTTTTTGATAAAAACTGTGACAAAAGATATCCGTGGGCACCATGTAATTCAATACCATCAAAACCAGACTCTACACATCGAATAGCCGCAGATGTAAAATCATCAATTATCTTATTTATGTCTTCTACCGATGCACTTCTCGTAAACCCAGATGTTGAAACATCACAAGGTATTCTGCTGGCAGATAGCGGTCTTACACCTGTTAAATTTTGCGGAGAACGCATACCTCCATGAAAAAGCTGGGCAATAATCAAACTATTATATTTTTGTATAGATTTTGTAAGAATAGATAGGTCATCTATTAGATTATCATTGAAAAGTCCAAATTCACCTTCCCATCCTTGGCCATCCTTTGAAACATGAGCCGCTGCTGTGGTAATAATTCCAAAACCACCTTTAGCTCTATATGTAAGCCAGTCTATTTCATTTTGTGATATTCTCCCATCCTTATAACTCTGTTTATTTGTCATTGCCGCTAGGACTACACGGTTTTTAATATTTATACCATTTCTTTTAAAAATATAAGATGAATATGGTGAAGACATAAAAATATTTTACTAAATCAAAATAGGAAAATTTATTTTTTAAGTTTCCTGTATTTTTTCCAATGATCTTTTGGTTTCTTCTCACCTAAAATAAACTTCTCTACATTTTTCAGTATTTCTATAAACGAAATATTATACTCCATTTTTATTAAAATATTTATAATGTTAAAATAAAATTTAAGATCGCATGCAGACTATCACTAACTGTAAAATTAAAATTTCCATACCTTGCTAATATTTAAAATTTTGAATGTCATTTATTAATTTCCATCCTCCAATTTTATCAGCCCATTTGCCATATACTTCTCTTGATGATATTTGAAAAGGCTTTGGGTCAGGATAAGTAATAGTTACTGGATACCCTTTCAATTGCTCAAGTCTTTTTAAACTTATTTCGGTATATAACTCTCTTTCATATTCAATTAATTCAAAAAGTGTCTCATCAATTATATTCTTTAAATCCACAGGTAATTTATCGTAAAAAATTTTACTCATAATAACCGGAGCGACTAATCTTAACCATCCGATTTGAGCCCAATAAGGAGCAACCTCGAAAAATTTTTTTGAATAATAATTTGAGTTAGCTGCCTCGGCACCATCTATTACACCAGTTTCTAGTCCAGTATATAGTTCACTATATGCCATTGGCAAAGGGCTAGCACCAAATGCTTTAAATGCATCTAAGTGCGGTTTACTCTCCATAGTCCGAATTTTTAACCCCTCAAGATCCTGAATTGAATTTATAGGATGATCCCTTGTCATTATGTGCCTTACTCCAAATGTGAAATATCCCATTAAATGTAATCCAGTTGATTCAAAGTCAGATCTAAAGCTATCTCCTATATAAGAATCTAAAACTGCAAACATATGTTCGTTATTTTGAAAAAGAAAAGGCATCTCAAAAATATTTAATGATGGGACAAATACTGCCAAAGGGGAACTAGAAGCCATTTGCATTTCAATACTACCAATGAGCAATCCCTCAGTAACATCTCTGTTATTTCCGAGTGCACCATTTGCAAATAGTTTAGCATTTATTCTTCCATTAGAACGCTCATTTACCAATTTAGAAAATTTTAATAATGCCTGTGACCCTGGTTCATTTAATGGTGCAGAAGAAGCAATTTTTAGAATGTATTTTTCATTTGTTCCTGAACAATTAAAAAATAAAAAGAGAATAATTATGAATAATATATATCGAAATAAATACAATTTTTTAAAAAAAATTTATAATTATTGAGCTAATAAATTTGGCAAAAACAAAATGCTACCTGGTATAAAAGTAATAATTAACAGAACAACTATCATGGTGCACAAAACTGGTAGTATAAATGGTGTAACCTCCTTAATGGATAACTTACTTATACTACATGATACAAATAAAGTAGCCCCAAATGGAGGCGTAATATAGCCTATTGCCCAACCCACTGTTGTAACGACACCAAAATGTACTGGATCAATACCTAGTTCTTTTGCAATAGGGAAAACGATTGGTATAAAAATCACTGTTGCGGAAAAACTCTCCATAAACATTCCAATAAATAGCATTAAGAGGATATATATACTATAAAATCCAGATGGCGTAGAAATTAAATTTGAGATTAAATCAGATAACATGTTCGGAACTTCATTTACAGTAATAATCCATGAAAATAAAAATGCAGTAGCTTGGATAAATAATATAATCGTTGATAATTGCGCTGATTCATATAAAATATTTGGCAAATCATAAATAGAGATTTCTTTATAAACAATTATCCCCATAATTAAACCATATACAACAGCAATTACTGCTGATTCAGTTATAGAGAATACTCCTCCTATAATACCAAAAATAATTATTAATGGTAAACCTAAACTTGGTAAAGCATATATTCCCGTTAATAATAATCTTTTAAAACTTACTTCTGTATTTATCCGTGTATATATTGTATCATTTTTTCTTACGTGAAAGAATACAACCACCATTAAACCTAAACCGATTAAAAATCCAGGTACTATTCCACCTAAAAATAATTGGCTTACTGATGTATCAGTAACATACCCTATTAATATCATCAATAAACTTGGAGGTATTATTGGTCCTATTGAGCCTGCTGCTGCTTGAAGGGCAGTAGCAAATTTCATATTATAACCTTTATCTTTCATTATTGGCAGGATAATAGAACCTACAGCAGCCGTATCTGCTGATGAGGAGCCTGAGACACCTGCAAAAATCATTGATGCTGTAATAGATATATAGCCAAGACTTCCTTTTATAAAACCAAATAACTCAGATGTAAAATCAACTAACCTTTTTGACATACCTCCATGAATCATAAGTTGACCAGCTAGCATAAAAAAGGGAATGGACATTAGCAACCAAGAGTTTAATCCAAAGAACATTCTTTGAGGAATTATCATTAATGGTAAATCACTAACAAAAAAGATTGATATCATAGACCCAACACCTAATGCAAATGCTATCGGCATACCAATCAAAGCAAATAAAAAAACACTAATTAAAAGAACAGATATCATTTAATAATTATTTTGATTTTTTTCATTCAATCAGTATTTATTATTAAAAATATTTTTCAAAATAATCAAGGACTCTAAAAGCATATGAAAACCAGCTATTGGAAAAGCTATATAAATAATGCCTAGTGGTAATTGTATTGCAGGAGTACTTTGATATCCAACTCTCATAATAAATTGAATACCATAAACAATTATTGAAATTGAAAAAACAGAAACCATTACGTAAGAAATAATATGCAATAATTTTTGGAATTTTTTACTGATATTGCCTTTTAGATAGTCTATCGAAAGGTGTCTACTTTTTTCAATACATACGGAAGAACTAAATAAAATTATCCATACCTGTAAATAACGTGCTATTTCTTCTGACCAAGAGAAAGGATTATTAAAAATAAATCTCCATATAACTTGAGAAAAGACTATACATATTTGCACAGCAAAGAGAATAATGATTAAAGAATAGTTAAGTTTTCTTATTAAGAATATCAAATTATTTTTACTTTATAGTAAACCATTATTTAAAATATTTAAAACAACCTTTTGACTTTAAAACCTAATCTATCTAATCATTCAAGAACTCGAGCTTTATTCCAATAAGAAGTATTATGAAAGTCAGCAACAAAGCTTCCAGGTGGTACTAAATCATCACAATCTTTTCTTATATCATCATCTAACGTCATTTCTAAAACTGGCAACAATGTTTCAAGATGTTTTTTTGTGCGAACTCCAATCAAAGGCGCAGTGATACCTGGTTGATCTTTACACCATAATAAGGCGAGTTGCGCTGCGGGAATACCTATTTTTGCTGCAATTTTTATAAATTTTTCACCTACCTCTATACCTCTCTTACTAATTCTTTTTGCATAAAAACCACCACGCCTCGCAGCTCTAGATGTTTTGGGATATTTTGAAAGATCAGTATACCTTCCTGCAAGAATTCCCATTGCTAAAGGGCCCCAAGTAATTAAACCTATTCCATATTTCTGGGCAAGAGGGATTAATTCATTCTCAATTCTTCTATCAAGTAAATTATAAGGTGGTTGTTCTGTTGATAAACGAATAAATTTCTTAGAATCGCTAATCATAATAGCTTCCATAACTGCCCATGATGGATGCGTAGAGGAACCAATATATCTAACCTTTCCTTGTGTTACTAAATCATCTAATGCTCTTAGTGTCTCATCAATAGGGATGTTAGGTGAATGTCGATGCAATTGATAAATATCAATATAATCCGTATTTAATCTTTTTAATGATGCTTCACATGCTCTAATTATATTCAAACGACTATGTCCATGATCATTGGGTCCATATTCAGGCTTAAATTGATCTAAAGAAACACCAATTCGTCTCCTGCCATGATCAACCTTAGTAGCAATAATCACCTGATCTCTTTTCCCGTTATCTTTTATAGTTCTACCAATAATTCTTTCACTCTCACCTTCACAGTAAACATCACCAGTATCAATCAAATTAATGCCCGCATCTAAAGAGTGATTAATAATATTTTCTGCATCTTTAGCTGATGTTGCATCACCAAAATTATCAGAACCTAAACCAATTGGAGAAATCATTACTCCAGTTCTACCTAGTGACCTATATTGCATAATATATACTCATTTTTAATATGTTTGGATTATTATCTATTTAATAATTTTATTTCATTTTTTAAGCCTGTCATTTCCCATCTAATAAGAGAGATTGGAATAAAACCAGTGGAAATGAATTGATCTAAAAATTGCTGAAGATTGAAGTCATCTCCTAACTGTTTGGCTCTATCTCTAAACAAATTCATTATCTGAATCTTTCCAAGGACCATACCCATATGCCATCCAGGAATACGTAAGGTGGTCCTAGCTTCATACCATAGATGATGACTATCATCTAAATATTCACTATGCGGTGCACATTCAACACAGAATGCCATTGCTTCTTCTAAAGTTAATATTTTTTTATGCATCTTAAGATCCATTAGCGCACGACAATTACGAAAAAGTGCTTGCTCATAGACTATTTCCCGTCCCCTATTGGGTCTATTATCCAGAACACCTGCATGCATTAATAATTCTTCAAGTGAAAATGCCCACCCTTCATCTCTAATCCACTCAATAAAAAAAAGTCGACGTATGCCACGTATTTCACGATCATCATTCTCTAATCTTTGCCATTCAAAATCATGGCCCAGCCCCTCATGTGCTTCATGCGGGATTGGTTCTCTTTGCACATAATAAGAAAAATAATCTGGAACACCCATCTCATCATTTCCTGTACGAAATGCGGATTTCCTTGCTGCCCAATATTTCTCGATATCTAAATTTTCCTTTATAGTGAATATTTTATTCGAATTAATAAAACTCATCAGATGATCTACGGCTCCTCTAACAAGTTTCCTATATTCAGGATAAGATGTCACTGGCTTCAGCTTGGGTAAATCCTTATTTCTATTTTCTTCTAGTTTTAACATTGTATATAGACGTATATCTTCCATCTCAATTCTATCCATAATCTCTGTAATCGTATAAGGAACTAGATGAACATGCTTTAACCACCAATTATAATCATCATCTCCTAAACCTGCTGGTAGATTAAAAGAAGGTTCATTTTTAATTAACCAATCAAGATAATTTTGAACAGAATTTTTTGCGTTATTTACTTCTGTTAATATTTCAGGGTGATATAGTTTAATCTTTTTTGAAAGATCGTCTAATAGTTTTACATCCTCTTTAGTAAAATGTATAGAAAGTTTTGCTAAATCTTTAGCAGGATCAACAAGGTTATTAATAGCCTGACTATATATATGAGGAACCTTATTTAACTTTCCAACTAATTTTATTAAATCATCATTTGATAATGGAAATAATTCATGGTTAGGTAGCACACCTTCAATCTCAAACGGGTCTGTCATACCAGGACGAATGCTATAAAAACATGGATCACGTGACCATGGCCTCAAAACGCGATGATAAAAATCTAGTCCATTCATCTCAGCCTTTACTAAATAATAATCTACCTGATCCTTTATAGGCCAGCCACTTGTATCAATCAAAGCTAATTTTTTTTGAAAAGATTTCAGTTTTTCATATTGAATGTTCATTGAATCATAAGAATAATCTGGAATATTCCCTTTTTTTGGAAGCACCTGCAAAATTCTAAAATCTTTAAATAAAGAAAGAAGATCCGAATAGTCTTTAGCGGTTGTAATATTTTTATTATCTATACAAGAGATATTGAAAATAGATATAAGTATTAAATAAAATAGACTTGAAATCACAATAATTTTATTTTGATTAATCATTTAACTATCTCAGCCAATTCTAAATTGTAATCTTTGTTAATCATAAGAGGAGTACCTGAACTTTCTAAATGCATCAATACTCCCATTTGATATTCATTAAGAATATTTTGTAAACCACAAATATTAATTAACCAAATTTGATGTACATATTCATTTACTCCAGTATTAAAATCATAACCATCATCTTCTAAAGCATTTTGCTCAGATATATCATAAGAATTATTATCTATGTCATTTTGCATATAATTTCCTAAAATTGAATTTGAATCAAAACTAAAATTTGATTGGATACGATTTTGTGCTTCTGTGATTGTATGAAAACATTCTTCCCAGAGAGCATTATACGTTTCTGGTCTCCATAAAGAGGTATTTAATTCTGAAATTTCTATACCGCAATTAGAGTAATGAAAATTTGGCATATATGGCCAAATATTAGACTTCATTGTCATCACATATACTCCAAAAAGCTCTTGAATTTTTTCTTCTTCAATATCAGTAATAACTGTATGGTCAATTAAAAACATTAAATTTGCAGATAACGATTTTAATAAAGCTGTATCATCTACAATGCCATCTTCATTTTGATCTAATAAACTTTCAAATAATCTTACAGACATTTGAAATATATCTCTAGATGAGGCATCAGCATCATTGGTTTCAATAGGGGGATTATTTCCTGCTGCTATATAAAAGTCATCAATTTTAGCAACATGTGTAAACTTACTTTTCAAGTACGATTCTAATGTATCAATTTTAGTAGTTGTTTTATCCGTACAAGACAAAACCAAAAACATAATAATGATTCTTCCTCTATTCATATTTAAAGTATAAGTTTTATTTAACTTGATATATCACTAATATACTATGGATATTTCTTAAGGTAAAAGTAAGAATAGTGTTTTTTAACGTAAAAGGAATTCATAAAATGTATAGAATGCTCATAACTCCAATTATTTTAAGCTTTTTAATTTTATTTGAAGGATGCGCTCAAAGAGAAAGTATTAAATATTATGATCTCGGGATAGATCCTAATAGGAAGTTCAATAAAAGTGAGCTTGAAAATATTAATAATGAAATTAGAAAAGAAAAATTTGACTTAATCATTCCTTACGTTATGAGAAAAAATAAAATTGATATGTGGATACATGTAATGAGAAATGCCCTACCTGATTATAATATCCAAGAAGATGATCTATTTGGAGCTGAAGATTTGGGTAGCACGTCAGGTCTTTTTATTTTTACAGATCGTGGCAAAGATAGAATAGAACGGGCTGTTATTGGCAGAAGATGGGGAGCAACACAGCGACAATATGAAAAAGATAAAAGCCATTTAATTAATGAGTTAGGAATCTATGACATAATTCACGACCCAATTTTTGTCACCGAACCACTTGCATCAATAGAAACCGAATATGATTTTCGTTTTAATGGTTTAAAAGAATTTATCAAAGAAAGAAACCCAAAACGTATTGCTGTAAACTATAGAGATGAGCTTGGGCCTTGGGAAACGACACGTGTAATACGTGATGGTATTTCCCATACCGATTTCCTTTTACTAACAAAAGAATTGGGAGAAAAATATTCTAGGAGATTGGTATCCTCTGAATATTTGATTATGGATTATTGTATATCACCAGTCCCTGCTGAGGTAGAGCTTTTAAGAAACATGAGGCACGAGGAACTTAGATTAGTAGAAAAAGCCTTTAATAAAATAATCCCAGGAAAAACAAAAATTGAAAATCTTGGTAACACAGGTGATTATGAGGTAGATATTACCGCATTAAGAAGGATGTATAAAGGTGAATCACAAAGAGGAAGAAGTAGCGGATGGAAAGATGCAATTGTACAAGGAGGAGATATCATCGCAGCTCCCAGCCAAGGAAAATTTGCTTATGTTCTCAAAAATAATGAACAAAATGCCCCAAGAGAAATACAAAGACTTTGGAAAGAATATTTGAAAATTGAAAAAATTCTAGCCGAAACAATTAAAGCAGGTCTAACCGCAAGAGAGATAATAGAAGACTATACAAAAAAATTAGCAGAAGTAGATGTAATTGTCGTTGATCCACAATTACATATGGTACAACCAAAAAATGATTTCCCCGCATTTGCAAAAGCCTATGAACCTAATAAAACGCTTATATCTATTGATTGTCATGGAAAAGGTAAAGGTTCACGAAAATGGAAACATGATATTTATCTTGGACCAAGGATTGGTTCTTATGGCCCAGAGTGGACCTACGATGTAACTTTAGCAGAAAATCATCACTTTGTATTAGAATATTTTTTCTATATGCCATCACAAACTAATAATAAATCTGAAGATCAATACCTTTTATTTTGGAATCATGAACAAGCAGTCGCAACTAAAGAAGGTGTTAGCTATTTATCTCCACCTCAAAAAGAAATTTATTTAATTAAATAACATGAGAATCTAAATGTCTTTTTAAAAGGATCAGTTATGTAGCTAATATTCCCTATGGCTCTATATCTGACAGATCTAATCTTCCTAATAGTAGTTCAACTATATATTTAATATGGATTTCCGCAGAGGGGAATATTTTTACATCAGATATATCTTTCTGATTGACAAGAAGCTCTATCTCAGTACAGCCTGATATACATGAACGAAATTTATTTCCCATTAGATTTCTAATAATGCGAATTATATACTGTCTTGAATCATCATTAAAATTGTTATACGATAATTCATTGCAAATTATATCATATATCTTAGTCCGGTCTTCAGCATTGCTAGGTACAACTGTATTTATACCATGCATTTTAAGACGATCAATAAGATAATTTTCTTCCATAGTTGGTTTTGTGCCAATTAGTCCCACATTAAAATAAGATTTTTTTTTCAATTCTGTTGCTAAGCAATCTGCTATATGGATAACACTCAAATCAGGATATGATTTTTTTACACTATTAAAAGCAATATGACCAGTATTAGATGCGATGGCAAGATGGCTGCATCCAGCATTTACTAATTTTTCAATTCCTTCCATCAAATGTTGGGATACTTTATCATATTGTTTGTCTTCAAGTAGCTTGACATATTTATCACAATCAACTGATGACATTACTATTTTTGGATTGGGATTAAGAGAATAAACAGGTTTTTTATTTAGCATAAAATATTTATTTATATTTTTATAATAATCTATACCAGTCACATAAGATATTCCTGTTAAAATTCCTAAATTAACCTCTTTCATATATTTTTATATCCTTACAGTTCTAACAAAATTCAAGCCAATGACCTTTACCATTATTTTTAT
Source organism: Fidelibacterota bacterium (assembly GCA_002708715.1). Classification (GTDB taxonomy): domain Bacteria; phylum Fidelibacterota; class Marinisomatia; order Marinisomatales; family UBA1611. The sequence goes on from PAPB01000027.1 coordinate 26,909, forward strand.
ATTTTTCAAAAATATGAAACGCAACAGCAATATCTTCTACTGCTAAACCTAAAGATTTAAATAATGTGATTTCATTTTTTGATTGTCGACCATTATTTTTATTTTTCAATACACTCCCAATGGTTCCTTGAATATGGCTATCATCTATAACACCCTCCTCCTTGGCCATCAAAAAATCTCCAGATTCATTAACAGTAGATTCAATTTTATCAACATAAAATTTTGACATTTTTATTGCCTCTGAATCAAATTCTCTTGCATTTTTTATACTTGATCCAACTGCATTAATATGCATACCATNATGTAAATTATAACTNTAAATAATTGGCCTATCTGCTGATGTAGTGGTACATAAAACATCAGAATTTATTAATGCATCACTTATTGACTCTGAATGTATTAATGGAAGATTGTATTTTTTCTTTTGCTCTGCAATGAATTTTTCAGCATGACTACTGTTCCGACTCCAGACTCTTACTTCCTTAAGGTCTAGAACAATATCCATAGCTTCCAAATGATGTTTTGCTTGAACTCCAGATCCTATAATTGCCAAATATTTACTATTTTTATTTGCCAAAAGATCGGTTGCCANCGCACTCACTGCNGCAGTACGAATTGAAGTAATTTGGCTTGCGTCCATTATGGCTAATGGGACTCCATTTTTTGAATCAAATAAAGTTACTNTTCCTTGNTGCGGCTCTAACCCAAGTCTAGCATTATTAGGATATACACTTACATTTTTAATNCCCATAATATTATTTGCAGTATTATAGCCTGGCATCATNCTAAGGATACCATCATGATTTCCAGGGATTAGCATAGCTTTTCTTAGAGGGTTGTNAGCTAATCCCTCTTCAATCTGCATAAATAGCTTNCTCATTATANTAATACAATCACNCATAGCCATTGTNTTTTTTATTTCTTTTTTGTTTACAATTAGAACCTTCAAGAAATCANAAAATTTTCATTATATNTTNTATATTATTTTATTTAAAAGCTATTTATCTTCACTTGGTGAAACCAATCCTCTTTTAAAACCAGCTTGATTTTCTGCATCTTCGAGGTAACCTTTACGATATTTCTTTTTTCCATAATAATCCCAATAATTTGATAACCCATTTGGATAATCAAGGTCTACAACAGCACCATCTTTTATGACCATCAATCTTTTGCGAAGATTTGATATATTTTCCAATGGGTTTTTTTCTAAAATTAATAAATCTGCTAACTTACTTTCTTCAACAGTACCAAGTTTGTCTAATACACCACACATTTCAGCAGGATTTCGTGTCGCAGCAATAAGAGCATCGATCTCACTTACCCCTGACAAAACAAATTGTTCAATTTCTAAAATTCCAATTTCACCTATAGGAGTAGAATCTGATCCAATCACTACTTTAACACCTGCTTTTACAGCTTTTTTTAAAGCATTTCTTTGATGCTCAGCATGTTCTTGAGAACGTTCATCTGCATATGCAACCATTGTTCTTCCGTTTACAACCTGTTCATCAGTTGAGAACCCAAGCTTCGCTAATCTAATTTCACGTTCTTTAATATATTGGTCACTAAGATTGCAAATAATAGTAGGACTATAATACGTACCTTTTTCAGCCATTAGTTTGATAGTTNTATCTGTTAGNCCATATCCATGCTCGATGCAATCAACCCCTGCCAAAACAGAACGATAGGTTGCTGGTTCTCTAGAATGACTTGTNATTTTTCGTCCTAAACTATGCGTTGTCTCAATAGCAGATTTTAGTTCATCAGGTAACATCTCAACATCTACTATTTTTATCCAGTCAACACCTTTTTGAATTCTTTCTCTCACTGATTTTCTAATTTGATATATACCATCTGATCCATATTCTACATCGCCACGATGTCCTCCTGTTACCGTTACAGCTTCACCACTAGCAAAAATACGAGGTCCCATAAAAAAGCCTTGAGAAAAAATATCTCTCCAAACAACATCAATATAATCTCGTTCCCCAACTGATCTAATACTCGTAAAACCATGCCTTATACCATCCATTGCATTCAGTCCTGCCCTTATTGTAGCAGATGCAACTGACTCATTATCCTGCACTCTATTTGGATCAGGTAAAAGAGCTGTAAGATGCATATGTACATTCCACAATCCTGGTAGGACAAAACCTCCATTAAGATCAATCACTTTTACCTTATTAGAATCGCCTTTATATNTTCCTTTATTTATTTTTGATATTGTTTTACCATCAATAATAATATGCATATTATTTTTTAATTTTTTATCTGCACAACTAATAATATTACAATTAGTTAACACTATCTTATCACCTGCAATTAATTGAGGTAATAAAAAGAGATAAANAACAACTACATATAAATAATTATTAAAACTAAACATTCTATAGTTAATCCTTATTAATAATTCATAAAAATACATATACAAAGTTTTCCTTAATGCATATATTGTCCACCATTAGCGTAAAAGTTCGAACCAGTAGTGAANTTAGCATTCATTATACTTTCAACCATATGAACTATATCTTCAAATTCTCCTAATCTACCCATTGGNAAAGTAGCTAATTCTTTCTTTAATCCATCATTCGTTTCTAAATCATACCTNTCTATAACTTCCCGTGTCTTTACTGAACCAGGNACAAGACAATTAACCCTTATCCTAGGAGCTAATTCTAANGCCATACATTTAGTTAAGGCAAATATTGCTCCTTTTGCACTACAAAAATTTGCACCATTCTTCCTACCAATCTGCCCACANGCAGCACCAATATTTAAAATAAGCCCTTCATGGTCTGTATTATGTAGAGCATATTCTTGCCCNCATATAAAATGTCCTTTTAAATGGGCTGANATAACACTATCCCACATATCATCTGTTATCTCAGTAAATGGTGCATCTCTATTTATTCCTGCAAAATTCATTAAAATATCTACTGTTCCAAATCTTTCTATAGTTTTATCAAACATTGCTCTAACCTCATCACGATTTGANACATTAGCTTGAAATGTCATCACTTTATTTTGATCATCCAATTCAGGATTTTCTTTGAGCAAATTATTTATATCTTTTTCTAAAAAATAGTTTATNACTAATCTNAAATCTTTTTTNGCAAAATATTTAGCTANTTCAGATCCAAGACCTGTTGCANCACCAGTAATAACGATTACTTTATTTTTNTTCATTAGAAGAATCTCCAGTTTTATTNTTATTATTACATGTTAATTTTAAATTTATCTAAGGCATCCTCATCAATTTCCACACCAAACCCAGGTCCTTGAGGCACTTCTAAATGNCCATNAACTGCTTTTATCGGGTTTGTTAATATTGATCCATCTACCTGAGTCAATTCTGTAAACTCACTAGCAATTGGATGNATTCGCATAGAAGCNGCTAAATGTATTTTTGCAACTGCTGANACACCAGGCTCTAGCTCCGTCCCAGCTATGCATGGTAAGCCAATAGCTTCTGCAACATATTCTACTTTTTTACCAAGATGCAAACCACAAGTTTTTGCTATTTTTAAATTTAAAAGATCACATGCCTCATAGTCATATAGCTTAATAGCATCTTGAGGCGTCCATATACTTTCATCGGCCATNAANGGTATNCCAATATTTTTTCTTATATGAGCCATGCCTTTATAATCCCAGCTTGGCACTGGTTGTTCCAATAACTGGAGTTTGCAATCTTCAACTTCACGCATAATTTTAATCGTNCTAATTGTATCCCANGCGGCATTAGGATCTAAACGAAGGGGAACATCTGGNCCAACAGCATCACGAACAGATTGTATTCTATCAATATCCAGTTCTCTCTCATTTGAACCTTTAATTTTAATTACACCAATTCCCATATTTAAAACCTCGAGCGCATTCTGTCCCATTTTCTTAGGATCATCTATCCCAATTTCACTTGCCACAGGTATTTGATCACGAAATTTCCCTCCTAATAATTTATATACTGGAATATTTAGTGCTTTACCAACCAAATCATGCAGTGCAAGATCTATTCCTTCTTTTACACATGTAATCTTGGCTAATTCTTGATCAAGNATTAACATAATATTGTTAATATTAAATGGATCTTGGCCAATGATCTTCGGTGCAACATAATTCGTAATCATAGCATGGATTGACTCAAAAGATTCTCCGTAAAATTCTGGCTCCCATGCACATGCTTCGCCTAAACCTACTATACCATCGTCTGTGTGAATTTTAATTAAAACTGCATTTGAATGCGAAAATGATGTATAAGCATCAGCAAAACCTTTTACAGGNATACCGTAAGGTATNGATTCTAATTTTACAATTTTCATGATGGTCCNACTCCATGTATTATAGTTTTCATCCAATCTGCAGTATTATGAAAATTGGCNACCACACTTCCTGGAGGAACCAATTCATTGCAGAGCGATCTAGTACTCTCGTCTAGTTTCATTCCAAGTATTGGTAATAAAGGTTCAAGCTGTTCTACCGTTCTAGGTCCAATTAATGGAGCAGTNATGCCTGGTTGATCTTTGCACCATAAAATAGCTAATTGAGCTGGTGTTAAATCTAACCCTGTAGCAATTTTTGTAAACTTCCTGCCCACCTCGATACCCTTTTCAGTTACCCTATCCGCATAAAATCCTCCCCTCAATGCAGCACGGGAACCCTCTGGAAATTTATTGGGATCATCATATCTACCTGCTAGAACTCCCATCGCCATGGGTGCCCAAGTAATAATACCAACACCATATTTTTGACAGATAGGGATCAATTCATTTTCAATCCTCCTGTCCAACAAATTATAAGGAGGCTGCTCGGAAACAAAACGTACATACCCCTTCATTTCGCTAACTAAAACTGCTTCCATGACAGCCCACGCTGGATGTGTAGAACATCCAATATATCGCACCTTCCCTTGGGAAACCAAGTCATCAAGTGCCCTAAGAGTTTCATCTATTGGAATATCAGGTGATTGTCTATGAAGTTGATAAAGATCAATATAATCTGTACCAAGTCTTTTTAAAGAATTTTCACATGCTCTTATAATATTTAAACGAGTATGACCATGTTGATTTGGTCCAAGTGCAGGATCATATTCTTCAAGGGTAAATCCTGGTCTTCTTTGGCCATGATCAACCTTAGTTGCGATTAAAACATTTTGTCTTTGTCCGCTCTCTTTAAGAATTTTACCAATAATACGCTCACCTTCTCCATCTGCATATACATCACCTGTATCGATAAGATTAATTCCTGCATCTATGGCTGTTCTTAAAATTTTCTCACACTCTTCAGCTGGCGTTGGATCCATAAAATTATCAGTTCCTAAAGCTAAACTCGAGACCTGTATGCCAGTTCTCCCTAATGTACGATACTCCATTTCTTACTCCTAAATATTCTCTTAAATTAAAGTTATTATTAACATTTATTTGACTCCTAAATAAAACCAAAAATTTGAGGCAATAATAAGGTTACCTTAGGGAAAATTGTAATAATAACTAATGAAATAAATAATAATATTAGAAAAGGCAAAAGTGGGTGCACTACTTTACCAATCTGTACATCACTAATGCCACATGCAACAAATAAACATATCCCTACTGGAGGCGTAATCATTCCAATTCCAACATTTGCTGCAATTAAAATTCCGAAATGAATCGGATCTATGCCAAGTGAAACTGCAACTGGAAGAAAGATGGGCATTAATACAATGATTGCAGGCAATGCATCCATAACCATTCCAAGCAAAAGAAAGATGATATGAACAAGTATGAGAAACATAATCCAATTATCTGCATAAGTAATAATTATTTGCGCAATTGCATGAGGAATTCTCTCAAATGTCAAAGTAAATGAAAACATCGAAGCTGTAGCGAGGACTAATAAAACGACACCAGATAAAGAAGCTGTATTAAGTAATACTTTTGGTATATCATTAACATTTAACTCTTTATATATAAAAAATGATACTACAAATCCATATACAACCGCAACTGACGCAGCCTCAGTCGGAGTGAAAATTCCACCATAAATGCCACCTAGAATAATTAAAATCATTAATATTGGTAGGATGCCTTCTTTTAAGATATAAATTTTTTCTTTTAATGATTTTTTATCTGCTAAAGGAAGTTTCATTTTTGATGAATAATAATATGCAATTAACATAATTGCTGCTCCATTTACAATTGCTGGAAGAATACCTGCTGCAAAAAGTCCACCAATTGAAATATTTGCAATTACACCAATTATAATTAAATCTATAGCAGGCGGAACTAAAGTTGATACACCACCCGCTGCTGCAAGTACTGCCGTAGCAAATTCAGGAGGATATCTCAGCTTTTTCATAGCAGGAATTGCTACAGATCCTATTGCAGCTGTATTAGCACTTGGTGATCCTGATATACCAGACATAAGCATTGCCGATGAAATTACGACTAATGCTAATCCACCTCGAATCTGGCCTACAAAAATCAATGCCATTGCTATAATTCTTTTTGCAAGACCACCTCTAGACATTAATTGGCCAGCTAAAACAAAGAGTGGAATCGCAAGCAAAGGAAATGAATCTAAACCGTAAAGAAATTTCTGTGGCATCATAATTAAAATTTCTGGTGATATATAAAGCAGACCGACAAAAGCAGATAATCCTAGTGAAATCCCAACAGGAATTGACATAATCATTGATAGAAACAATACAATTGTAACAGTAAATCCCACTACACTTCTGATCCATTTTTTATATTTTTCAAGACATCTTGCAAAATATAATATATCATTAATAATCCACCAATAATCAAACTAGAATATGGTACAAACATAGAAAGTCCAGTACTTGGACCAATCTGACTTATAACGCTTAAATTATATTCAGTAGCTGTCCAAACAAAAATTATTAGAAAGATCAACATTATACCATTAACTATAAAATATAATATTCTTTTATACCCATCGTTCATTCTATCGATTAGGAATGTTAAAGCGAAATGTGATTTGAGTTTAAAGGCGTATGCAATTGACAACGATGCAAGCCATAAAAAAACAAACCTCGCTAGCTCCTCAGTCCAAGCTAAAGACAATTGAAAAACATATCTAAATAGCACTTGAATAAAAGTTATAATTACAATTGCAATTAGTAAAATACATAGCGTGATTTCCAATGGTTGAAATTTATTTTTAATCATATCATCCATAATCATATCAATTATAAAGTACTAATCAAATTTTGAAGAGGTTATTTTATTTATCATACTAATTCCACCAACATTTTCAGCGTTTTTCACATAAACTGTTTCTGCTTTTTCTTTAAATAAATCTTTTTCAACTTTATTAAAAACTAATCCCTTCTCTTTCAATGCATACAAAGCTTCTTTAGTTTTTTTCTCCATTGCGATTCTTTGAGCCAATGTTGCCTCCTTACCAGCCTTAACTAATAACTGCTGTACATTGGAAGGTAGTTTATCAAATTGTTTCCTACTGAAAATGAGAGCAACAGATAAGTAAAGATGCTCAGTATATGAAACATATTTTGTTACCTCATAAAACTTTTCAACCAAAAGGTCTATATGATCAGATTCAGCTCCATCTAAAACTCCTTGTTGTATTGCAGAATACAATTCACCAAACGACATATTTGTTGCCTGAGCACCAAATGCATTGAAAGTATCTAGAACAATTGAACTTCCAATTACACGGATTTTTAACCCAGCAAGATCACTAGGTTTATATATAGGTTTTTCAGAATTCCAAGTATTTCGAATTCCAGAAAACCACCAACCTAAGACAATACAATCTAATTGTGTTTCTATTTTCTCACTTATCTCTTTACCTATTGGACCATCAACAATATTATAGAAATGTTCTAAACTATCAAAAATAAATGGAAGGTTAAATAAATCAACTTCTGGAACAAAACTACTTAGTGCACCACTACTTGCAGGTGTTGATCCGATTACACCAAGTTTCACCATCTCAATTGCCTCTTCTTCACTAGCGATTTGACTTGCAGGGAAAATTTCAAGTTTCACATTACCTTTTGTCTCCGTTTCAAGAATTGAGGACAATTTTTCAAATCCAACTTGATGAGGATGTTGATGGCTACCATTATGAGATACTTTAATAGTAATTCCATCATTAGTATTAGATGAGCAACATAAAAAGAAAAATAAAATATAAATTATTTGAAATCTTGTAAATATATGATTCCTAAACATTGTTAATACGCTCCTTTAATTAAATCATTTTCATTTGGTACATAATCTATCATATCAAATTTTGGTTTGGATATATGTTGAGTCTTAATAGAAATAATTACAAATAATATTCCAACTAATATTGGTGTCAAAATTGTATCAAGGCCACTATATGATTCAGGAATAAAATAAAACAAAATAATTCGCAATAAAGCTCCAAAAATAATAGCTATAAAGGCAGCAATCGAATTCGCTTTTTTCCAATATATACCTAAGAATAAAGGGACAAAACATCCTGCTAAAACCATATCAAAGGCCAAAATAAGTAAGACTCCAGGCCTTGGATGATAATAGGCAACAACTGACGCAATAACCATGGTCGGTAGAGCAATTAACCTAGATAAACCTAATAATTTTTCATTATTATCTATACCCTTTATATATTTTTGTAAAAGATTTCTAGTTAAAACATTTGAAAGATCTAGCACAACTCCTGCTGCTGTTGACATACTTGCTCCAATGATTCCTAAAATAAGAAAAATACCAACCATCTCAGGTACATTATTTAATGCAATATCAACCAATAAATCTGGTTTGAAAAGTTTTTCTAATTTAAAACTATAGAGTCCTATAAAAACCGCAGGCAAACCAATTGCCAATGTTAAAAATGATCCAAAATAGCATCCTTTCTGGGCTGCTTTTGGTGATTTTGAAGAAATTACTCGTTGAATAAAATCGATTGCTACTATATCTCCAAGAGCCAATGAAATAATTGCTGCCCAATTACTTAACGCTCCATTACCAATTTTAAAAAGACCGTCCATGTTTTTATATGAATCTGGAACAGAAGCCATAGGCTCAAACCATCCATATTCTGATATTAACCAAAAAAAAGAAACCAAAACCCCAAAAATAAAAATGAATACTTGAAAAACACTTGTATTAATTGAAGCAATAAATCCCCCAGATATAGCATACAATAGAATTATAGATGAGATAATTATTAACGAAAATAAATATTCAATATTAAAGATAAGACTAAGCAATAATCCTAGACCTGCTAAGTTTCCAGCAATCAATATAATATTACTAAAAAGCATACTTATTGATGCAGCTGTTTCAGTATTTTTGTTATATCGTCTATTATAAAAATCTGGTAGTGTCATTAGATTCATTCTATGAATTTTTTTAGCAAAAAATAAACCAGTTATTAATAAACATAGAGATAGGCCTATCGGTATACTAGCCCCAGACCAAAAACCACTCTCATATCCCATAGATGCACTTCCCATTGAACCATTTGCATCAAAGGCTTGAGCGCATAGAGTAATACCAATAATCCAAGCAGGCATAGTCGCACCAGCTTTATAATAATTTATAGCACTGCCCTTGATTTTCAAAAATGATAGAAAACCTATTGCCAATGTGATACCTATAAAAAGAACTACTGCTAATTGAATGGATGTCATATCAATATCTATTTTTTCCGGGGTAACAGTTCATCTCTCATAGCAGTGAGATAAACAAAGGATGCAATAATCGCAGCATTATGACTTAAACTATTTTCGTCCACTAAATCAATTACATCTAAATTTGTATGAATTTGATGTGAAAAATAATGCATAGGATCCTGTATCCATTCAAATGCTGGAATATTCAATGCATCAAATGGTACATGATCAGTGCAGCAAGCATTTTCAATCGAAACTGTTTTTGCTTCTAAATCATAAAAAGGAATAAGATATTCTTCAAAAATAGGTCTTAGCTCTGGGTTTCCTTGTAAAAAAATTCCTCTAATTTTATGTCCATTATTATCATGATTAAAATAAGCAGATAGCTGCGCATGCTTTCTTTTAGTTTTACCTTTAATTGGATTACCTAAATATTTATACACATAATCAAGAGAGCCATTCCACCCTTGTTCTTCACCACCCCATAAAGCTATTTTAATTGTCCTACGGGGTTTAATTTTTAATTTTTTCAAAATCCGTACGACTTCCATTAAAGTAACACTACCTTGTCCATTATCTGCCGCGCCTGTTCCACTATGGTAAGAGTCATAGTGTCCACCAATTAACACAAACTCATCTTTTAATTTATTATCAACTCCAGGTATCTCACCGAATAGATTAACATGATTTTTACTATTTTCTGAAAAATCAACTTTTAATTCTATCTTTAGCTTAGGATCAATACCACTTTCAATCATATTAATTAATAATCGATGTTCCTCTTTAGCTATAACAAAATGTGGTACTGGTTTTAAATCTCCTTGCTTATGATAAGGTAATTGCTTTGCATAAATAATTCCAGGTTGAGAAGGACTGCCTGTAATAACCGCAGCAACTTTTTCATCCTTTAAAAATCTTTGAATTATATCAGTTTTCTTTTTATCCTCCACTTTCCTTTTTACTGTATCCTCAAATGGTTCTAAACCTGAATTATCTAATCCTTCTGGATTATTTGGAATACTATGATTTGCTGCCTTACTTAATAATTCATCGCTAAATGGACCTGTTCTAACGTCATCACGACTTCCGATATTTGGATTTAAAATTATCTTCCCCTTTAACCTTCCCTTATAATCCTTTAGCACCTCCATATTTAGATGGTCAATTAATAGAGGCGTTCCTTTTATTTTACCTTTTGTACCAGAAACCCAAGCATATGGTAAAGAGTGAATCTTCTTATACCTTGGTGTTTCCATTTCGATTGAAGAATAAATGGTCTCCCATGTCCTAAAATCATCAGCATAAGATTCAAAATGAATTTCTTCTAACCCCCATGATTGCAATTTATCTTTTGCCCATAATGCAGCATCCATATAAGCATCAGTACCTGATAACCTTGGCCCAAATGTTGTAGTAAGATAATCAAGCATATCATAGGCTTGAGAATTTTCATAGCTTTCTTTTTTTATGGCATCAATAAATTCTAGATCTAATGGCTTTTGGGCATCCATTTTTACATAAAATAAGAAAAAAAATGTTATAAAATATTTAAATAGATTAGACAAAAATGTTTTTATAGTTATCTGTTAATGATTAATCCATAGTAATTAAAAAGACGCCACCACCAGATGAAAACCCATATTTACCGCCAGCTTCAATTGAATCTAGGTATTTAATTTCAAATACATCCATCGCTGGTATTGTATGTAATCTATTTTTATACCCAGCTCTTGCACCATTAATATATACAAGTGCATCCATTCCATCAGTAAAGCCTACATGCCGTCTTCTATCTCTCGCTAAAAGATTTGGACGAAGGAATTCTAAAATTTCCCATGCTGTTTCAGCTTGTGGAACGGAGTTAATTTCTTCTTGAGTTATATGATATCTATCTCTACGTCGAACATCAAGATCTGATGTATAGCAACCGTCAATCACTAAACAAAATGTTAAAATAATTAGGCTGCCACATATGTTTCTAGTATTCATTAACCAAAAATTAATTATTCTATTTTATTAATGAATACTAGAAATATGTTTATTGTATTAGTGTTGTTTCTATATACGCTTAATTAAAAGTCTAAGGCCTAGTTACATTAGGATTATTCAATATTTCACTATCTGGTATTGGAATATAGGACCATGTATTATCTCCTAAATGCCAAAGATCAAATCTTTTCTGATCAACTATTCTAACACCTTTCATCCATAGAGTTTTATCTCGTTCTTCTATTAATAGTCCCATTGCGCCTGTAGTTGAACCGGCTCCTGAAGTTTCAGAAGGAGTAAACCCAGTAAGATCATCAAGAGTTAATTCACTAAGACCATGAGATGTTCTAACATTATTCATATGTGTAAGAGCAGTACTATTGTCACTATTATTAATAGCAACTTCTGCTAAGATTAGCTCCATTTCTCTCCAATCGATAATATCTAAGTTGTCTGCCCTACCATCATAAATATCCTGACAATAAGCAAGACTACCTCCATCAGCTTCAAGCTCCCATAGAGGAATCCTCTCATTAGGATTATCTAAATTATCTCTCACATCCTCTTGACTTTTGCCACCAATACCATCGCCTTCAAGACCTCGTAAAGATAAGGATAAAGCATCAGGGTCTTCTGTCAAATTTGAAATGATCTCACCTTCTAGACGATCAGCTACAACATAATGAGCAAAACGTGGATCAGCGCTAAATAACACATTATTACGTCCTGCTTCATACCACATATAATTTGAAAATGCAGCAGTGTGAATTAATTCAAATGGATCATCTCCTTGTTGTAGTCCTTGTTCTGCATGAGCTTTGGCAGAATTATAGTCACCGTCAAATAAATATGATCTTGCTATTAAAGAATGAATAATCTTATCAGCATTACCATTAACACCTTCATAAGCGTCACCAGGATCATAGCTCAAAGCTTCTGTAAGCATTCCCCTTGCAATTTCTCGTATCTCTTGAGATGTCTGAAAACTACCAGTTTCTCCATTATCATTTTGTTGGATAGTAGTAATTACTGCACCAGGTTGTGTTCCATCTTGACTAAGGCCCCAATGGTCTGCTAAGTACAGTCTCATTAAACCACCAATGACATTTCCCCACCAATGTACTCTTTGTTTTAAAGCATCATTAGCTATAGTCATTTTACTTGCTCGATCTAATAAATCATCTGCATGAAAACGGATTTGATGATAATTATCCCAATCATTGGCAACAAAATTCAGATCCATTGGTATATCCTGTACAAAATTTGAATGATCTGGAGCAAAGTCAACTTCACCATGAATAAACTCATCGCTAAAGCCTGCTACTCTCCATAAGATATGAGGTAGACCAGAAAATTCTTGAGATCTTCCCATATTTCCAAGAGCACCTTTCAATAAAAAGTCAAGATATTCTTCACTATTAAGATCATCATCCTGAACCTGATCACTGAGTGGCTCAACTTCAGAAACCCAATCCTCACATGATGTGAACAGCAGCATGATTGATAAAAATATAATTGTCGAAAACACAGTTGTAATATTTCTCATAGTAAAATCTCCTTATATACTAAACTTGAAAAACATGTTGACTGATTTTGGTGTAGGCAACGTACCTGCCTGCATCATGTTCTGTGGACCGCCATGGTATCCCATTGAATTGATTTCTGGATCAACACCTGTGAAATCTTCATGGTATTTAGCCCATAGATTAGTACCACTGACACCAACAGTTAGACCATTTAAATCACCAAGAATAGGCAGCGATTTGGTGAATCTTGTAAGATTATAGCTTAAACTAAGTTCTCTTAGTTTCACAAAGTCTCCTGGCTGAATAGAATTTGCATCAAAGAATGGATTAGTTCTTGAATATTCATTTGCAGCATCAATATACTCTTGCGAACTATAATCTGTTATTTCTTCTTTACCAGCACAATGATTTCCGAATCCTAGCATTTCAGCTAATTCATCATAGCGAATTACATTAGTTCCACAGACATCTTCTGGATTAGAGCCGTCACCATCTTGCATATCAAGTGCCCACCAAATCATATCAACACGCGCTTCATTATAGAGTACGTGTCCACTCTTCCAGTTAAATAAACCTGCAAAATCGAAACCAAGCACATTAAGATTAAATGCAAAACTTCCTGTCTTATCTGGCGTACCTATTCCAAGAAAGACCTTGCCATCAGATGTCTCATCGCCATAATAAGCACCAGCAGGCATAACTTCTCCATACATTGGATGTAAATCATTTTCCATTTCATTTGTCCCATCAGAAAATTTTGCTCCAACATTTATATCATTGATAAAAGAATGTTTTGCGTATCCTTCAGCAAATGCTTGTTTACCGCCACCAGGGCCACCATAGATAGGATCAGCACCACCCATACTAACGACGTTATTTTCAGTAAAGCTATTAGTGAGTGTTAAATCTAATTTCCATCCACCTAGTTGCTTTCCACCAAAATAAGCAAATAATTGAGACTCCCAGCCTGATCCTTCAATTTCACCTACATTAAATTTCCCTGGGCTTTGAGTCATACCTGATGATCCAACATTCATACGATCAACGATAGATTCTTTTGCATTTTGTGTGTAATAAGTGAAGTCCCAAGCAAAATTTGCAACTTCAGCTTCTAAACCAATTTCAAATTCTGATATCCTCTCTGGTTTAATTTCAGGATTTCCTATATCAGAAAGAACAGCACCTACTCCATACTGAGAATTCACGGCATTCCACAATGTCGGTATTGCATCCGTTCTACCAGGAAGTATACCAGTTTCTCCATAGGCAGTTCTAAGTTTAAAAAATGATATTACACTTGGAAGAACACCCAATCTATCTAATCTAGCTGCAGCACTGAATCTTGGATATGTAATGTCTGATGCTGTAGAACCAAGTACACTTGCGTAATCTCTACGAAGCATAAAAGATCCAAAAAAGGTACCATTTAATGATAAGCTATGTTCTGTAAATAATCCAGCTGAACGAAAATGACCCATAGCATCATATGTTTCTCCATCCACAGCACCTGCACTTATTGTCGTTATCTGGTCCGTCACAAACCCTGAACGCTGTGCGCCAAATTCTCTATTCCTTTCATCAAAAGCCTGCGAACCGACTACAGAAGCACCAGAGATACCTCCTAGATCATAATCATACTTAACATCCCAATTAATAGTAGTCACCTGACTATTTCTTTGGGCTATGATTTTTTCACCTTCATCTGATTCCCCAGTAAGATCTTCATCAGTAACCTGAGCAGTATAGATATTTCTATTATCTCTATCGTTTAATCCATATGTCATTCTTCCACTTAAACCACTCAAAGCACCACTTGAGAACGGTGTTAATTCACCAGTCACAGAACCAACAAAACTGTTAATGTAACTTTTTTCTGTTTGGTAATCAAAATATGATTCATTAACAGGGTCCATCATCACCCATGGATTTGCAGCATAAGTAACAATACCAAAAACGCCATCCGCACGATATCTACCAGGAAGCTGCATTTCAGCACTATTAAATGCGGTGCTAGCCATAATATTTATTTTTTGGTTTGGCCTAAAGTCTAAATTTGCTCTCATATTTTGCTGATCAATCCAATTTTTCGGGGTATGCATTTCCTCATAAGGCTTATCAAAAGAAAAATAAAGATTGGTTGTTTCCGTACCACCTGATACACTAACAGAATGTTTAGAAATTTGTCCAGGTTGGAAATAATCGTTTACCCACTTATAGGATCGAAACTCTTGTTCTGTGTATTCTCTATCCTGATCATTAGTACCGAATGTTCCTTTATAATTCATCCTCCAGTTATTTCCATCAGCCGATTTAGATTTACCACGTTTAGTTGTAATAACAACTACACCATTTGATCCACCAGTACCATATGAAGATGCACCAGCAGGGCCTTTAATTACTTCTATATTATCAATATCTTCAGGATTTAAACTGGCCAATGCTGTAATTCCAATATCAGGTGGATCACTTCCTTGGCCACCTCTCCAACTGGAATTTTCAACTTTAACACCGTCAATATAAAAAACAGGCTGGCCATCACCATTTAAACCACCACCAGATCTCATTTGCATTCTAAACTGAGAACCAGCATTTCCAGAGGCTTTGGTGAGTGATACACCAGCTACTCTACCAGCTAAAATATTATCGACACTTGAATAATTATTTTTTTCTGTTAATTCTGAAGCAGAAATTCTCTGGACAGCAATCTCTGATGTGGCCTTTGTTGTTCTCGACGCTGCACCTGTAACCACTACCTCCTCACTACGAAGTGGGTCAACATCTAAAACAAAATCCACATTTCCACTGCCACCAGAAATATTAACATCACTTGATGAAGATTTATAACCTATATAACCTGCAGTAATGGTATAACTTCCATTTGGAATATTCGATATAGAATAATTACCATCTATATCAGCAGCTGCACCATAACTTGTACCATCAACAAAGATATTTGCCCCTGGCAGAGGTTGGTTGGTTAATCCATCTAACACGGTTCCTGACAATTTACCTTGCGCAATTAAACCATTTGTTAGAAGGACAGCTACAATACTAATGCTAAAGAACCTGGTTACTACTGTCATAAGACTCCTCCTTAGTTTTACTAATTCTAGAAAACAGTAACTCAACTATTTTCCTTTTTAATTCTTGTTGGGCAAGAGCTAATTGAAGAACCAAAAAAAAGGAGATTTGGATAACTTGGGATATTTGTCTCCTACCCAACAGATAATAGTAAATACATATATATATTTGTAATATATCACTAATATCTCAAAGAATAATATATTCGTTTCAACAAATAAACAAGGAATAATTATTTAAAATTAGAATAAAATAATTTCTGTATAAAAAACTCCTTTTTCTATATCTATTAGAAAGTCTGTTCCATCTCTATTTTGTTTTTTATCCTTTACAATAACTGCATTACCATTTTTTTCAATTAAATAATCAGAGGCCAATCCTCTAAACACAGCTTCATCCGTGCCCAATGATCCATTTAGCGTATCGTTACCTCCGTTACCAATAAATCTATTATGACCTTTATTACCCGTGAGGTGATTATCATACTCATTTCCAATAAGAGTAACATCATTATTACCTAATGCAGTAACATTTACAAGGTGCTGTGATTTATGGGTATAAACCTTATCTTTATCATACCTTAAAGAAAAAATGCCACTGTAGTATTTTGGTAATTCAGCATTAAAAGTAAGATAAGGATGAAAAAACTCTGTAATGATATTGTATCCTAATGTATCTAAATAAGTCATCTTTTCACGACTATTTGCAAAATAACGTCCAAAATGAGATTTATCTTTATAACTGTTTTTATTTTGTTGCATCCTGTCTATTATCGGAACTCCTTCATATAACGTTGGCATTATCTTCCATAGATCATAATAATTATCAATAAGGACACCTATGTATTCATTAGGGTGCTCATTCGGCTCATCTTCGGGCCACGCTCTCCATCCATTTTTTGTAGCATCATCATTAGCAATTCTCATATTTTTTATCATAGTCGGCAACATTGGTTTAATACCATAATCATGTACTAAATGCCAAATTTCTTCATAGGACGCATCTCGAGTAATATGGTTAATGTAATCATCGCTACCTACTGCGGGGCATTCATTAGATCTGAGATCTTGCATATTAAGATCTGTTGCTTCTCCTAGACCTTCGCTAAAAGCTTTTTCTAGATCTGGCTCCGTATTAAAAAATACCATAGTGGCTTTTTTATTCGACATGGAGTTAGCAATATGTGATTTATCATTTCCGTATATCGAACTAGGAAAATCTTTTAGAATATGTTCAAGCACATTTCGTCCGTGTTTAATTTGATTATTTGTCCAGCCATCCTGTGCCAAAATATGTATTGGTTTTCCATTTGGAGCATTGACTTTTGTATACTTAACAAAATATTTTTTAAAAACCGCTGGAACATTATCTGGTAGTTCTACAATACCATCGCTAGAGGTCGAAATATCAATTTCAGGTAATGTTGCTCTTTGTTCACATGAAAAAAAGAGCAACAAATACATTAGTATTAAATATATTATTCTCATTCCACATCCTCTTTCTTTTTAAAATATAATTCCCAAAAACTTTTTTGACTTTCTGGAATAGATAGGTCAACAATACTACCATTTTTTATTACCATTTCTAGCTTTCTAATATTTGATATATGTTCCAGAGGATTATCTTTTAAAACAATAATATCCGCAATTTTACCACTTTCAATTGTTCCTACATCATTTAGAACTCCATTCATTTCAGCAGAAATTTTTGTTGCGGCCATTAAAGTCTGCATTTCGTCTAAACCCGAAAACGCAAGCTGCTCAATCTCAAGTAATCCAATTTCATCTAACGGATTTGAATCACCACCTGGAGTGATTTTTACACCTAACTCATTAGCCCGCAATAAAATTCTTCTTTGCCTTTTAGCAACTTTTGAAGAACGTTCATCTGCAAAGGCAACTAAAACTCTGCCATCAATAATAGTCTTATTTGAATGTATACCCACATCAGTAATCTTCCTCTCGCGTTCTTTGATATATTCACTACTTAGATTGCAAACAATGGTTGGGTCATAATAGGTACCATTTTTGGCCATTAATTTCAAAGTTTTATCGGATAAGTCGTAGCCATGCTCTATACAATCAACACCTATTTTCACTGCACGATAAGCACCTTTTTCAGCAGCATGCGCAACAACTTTTACGTTATTTTCATGTGCTATCTTAACCGCAATCTTTATTTGCTCTTTTGTGAGCTCATCTGCCATTATTTTTATCCATTTTACTCCCATATCTATATGCTTTTTCACAGCTTCCGCCATTTCTTTTCCATTAGTAACAGGGATGGTTGCTGGCCATGCATAATCATCAATACCATGACCATCTTCTGCTGCTATAGGGTTACCAGCAGAATATATTGTAGGCCCAATAAAAACACCCTGTTCAAAAGCCTTCCCCCAATATACATCAAGATAATCTCGTGACCCCGTACTTCTTAATGATGTAAACCCACTCTTTAGTGCATCCATAGCATTCCTTCCTGCCCGAATTGATGCTTGAATAGAATTTTCAGTACCGAGAATATTATTAATGTCTGGAAGCAAATCAGATAAATGGGTATGATTATTCCATAACCCTGGTAAAATAAAACTACCGTTTAAATCTATAATTTTTGGTTCATTCTCATCTTCTATTAAAAACGGTCCTTTACTGATTTTGTAAATACGATCATCCCTAATAACTACATACATTCCTTTTTGTATTGGGCCGCCATTACCATCAATAATATTACAATTTGTTAATACAATATTGGGTAATGGAAAGATATAACCATTTAAAAGAAAAAAGATGACAGAATATTTAATTCTATTGATACTACTTTTAATGAAAGACATTTTTCACCTCTTAGGTTTTATTGTATTTACTTTATTTCTGCTACATTTAATATGTTATCTGAAAATTTTAATTTTTCCATATTAATTAAAATATTTTGTCCATCACGATAATAGTGAATATCATCTACAACAAGTCTGCCGTCTTGATTTCGCAAAATATATTCTGACCTTTTACCAATAAATATTGCAGTGTCCTCACCAGGGCCTCCATCAATAATATCAAAGCCACCCAATGGCCTGATTTTATTATTTCCACTATTGCCAAAAAGAGAATTATCAAAATTATTACCAGTTAAATTGGTATTTTTATAACCTGTAAGTGCCGCTCGTCTAAGATGTTGAGATTTATTTGTATACGTTTCATTCTCTTCTTTAAGTAAAGAAAAGTGACCACCAAACTCATCAACAATTTCAGCCAAATACAACCAGTGATTACCCATGAAACCTTCAACAATCTTATACATCTTTGGATCGTTAACTTTTAAACTGGAATTTGATATGGGGACATATTCATCTTCTCTTGTACCATCATTTTCTGGATCATGGGCCCACATATCAAAATATGCTTCAAACCCACAGATAAAATATTCATGGGTTTCATCATAATCTAACATATATATATTCTTAGCTCGCGCATCCCAAAATGCATCAAAAAGATCTTGACTTAGTGTTGGATGGGCTTGCTCAATTCCCCATTGCTGTACAAAATGCATTATTTCCTCATAACTTGCGTCTCTTGTCGGCCTCTTCTTTGCCATATATCCATCCGTTCCTTCTAAAATAGTTTCATATGATCTCAAGTCCTGTCCATTAATACTAATACCCTTACGATCAATTTTTCTAAACCATTTCTCAAATGACTCTGTTGTTTTAAATAAAAATAAAATTGAATGATTATTTGCCATTGCATTTGCTACAGTTTTTTTATTATGACCATACTTTGTACCAGGCAAATTTGTAAGGTGATTGATCAATATCTTGCGAGCATAAATAGCCTGTCTATCACTGTAACCAGGTTCTATAATTATATGTATAGGTTTTCCGTTTGGAGCGTGAATTTTAGTATATCTATCAAAATCTTTAAAAATATCATCAATATTACTTGGAAGATTCACAATACCATTGGATGATCTAGAGATATTAATATCATCAGGAAGAGTTTTAAAATTTTGCCCTATAGCAATGTAATGAAAGCAAAAAAAAATACTGAACATATACTTTAAGATTATTGTCTGTAATAAAATTCTAGACATATTTTTTACCTCTATTTATTTAATTCATTATCACATTTGAAATGTATTTTGAGAATAACCATTAATTTATAAAAGATTCTAACCTAGTTTTGGTAGGAGCATTAAATACTTTTGTAACGTATTTTTTATGAAGTTTATACGAGTTAGGTAATTTATCAATTAATTCAGATTTGGTCATTATAGACCATTCTGCATTTTTAGGCCCATATGGCACTCTTAGATCCCAAATTGTATATATAATCCAATAAGCATATTCCTGCAATAGTACCCTAAGGTGCTCTTCTTCCTGATCAATTTCATCATATTGTTCAATATCATAGAATCCATTATCAATTGCTTGGTTCATTTGTATATATAATTCTGAGTCTCTAGATATCCCCCATTCATTTGGGAATGTATAATGCATACCGATAGCAGTTACAAAA
Organism: Fidelibacterota bacterium; assembly: GCA_002708715.1. Lineage (GTDB taxonomy): Bacteria > Fidelibacterota > Marinisomatia > Marinisomatales > UBA1611. Next base: position 47,644 of record PAPB01000027.1, read on the forward strand.
TGTAATATATGTTCAACAACTTCAGTTACTTGACCAGTTACACCCTCCATAATAATGTCACAGATACTATTTGCGATCATTGTTCTATCCCATTTTTCTTCATCAGAAGATGAAAATTCATAATTTTCACCTTTAAA
>PAPB01000028.1 GCA_002708715.1 Fidelibacterota bacterium
AAAGAAATTTAAGGTCTCTCCACTCTATATGGGATTGACCAAACATTTGTATTGTATCCGCCATTGGAAACTAATATGGTCGCAAGATCAACTGCCTCTATGAATGTTCGGAACACACCCCGTACCTGACCTGGTCCTGGACCGTGAACCCTCATGCCTCCTGAATGTATATTATCATTCATCGCCTGATCAAAAAACAAACCTGAATCGCGCAAATGTCGCCTTCCCCTCTCTTCTCTATTCCTTCCATAATTCAAGAATACCCACTCACCTACTCCAGTACTATCTGTGGTGTATTCTGGGCCATTATTGATAACATTTGCATAGGCGACAACTCTGCTGAAAGAAGTAAATACCGGTAAAGATTCCCTATCGATGTAGAGATCACCCAATTCATCTGAAGAAAAAGAGTATAGCAATTCATCTACTTCTAAGTTATCTGTTAGAGAATAAAATGATAGGTCGACTAACGTGACCTTATCTCCAGAACCACCTACCATAGGAGTCAATGCATCGATTTTCCATCTATATCCGTCTGGACTTGCAGGATCATCCACTTTAATAAACCTTACCTTTCGGTTAAGGACTGTTGTGAATTCTTTAGAAAAACTAAGAGAGTCGATCTCATTTTGATTGGTATCAATTGCAATCGCAATGAATTCGCCATTTACCGTATGGGTAATTAGTCCAATAGCAGTATCTTGACCAGTTTCAAATTCAACGGTCCTTTCACGATCGATTAGTTGTCTTCCAAATCGTAACCTATATCCTTCTCCAAAAGATAATGTGTCACTGAAAGTACGCGTCATACCTTCGGTCTCAAGTCCAATATCATGATCAAGGTCCATATCACCACCAGAATCAAATCCATCTACACCTACAGCCTCATCCTTATCGAGAAGAGCTAAAAGTATGGATTCGATATCCTCTACTGCTGATGGACTGTCCATACATCCATTAATGAGAAAAATGGAAAGGGATGTTGCGATGATATTTTTTTTCATTTCTTTCTCCTTTTTAAAATCCGCGACGTCCGCGTTTACGACCTATTTTTTTATTACGTTTCTTTTTTCCTTTTTTCCCTTTTCCATCTCGTATCTCTTCTCTCATTTCCATCATCATTCTCTGCTTAAAAACACCAAGCCTGATCATCTGATCAGGTTCCAAAATATTATCAAGACTTAATACGAACTCTGATTCTAGCTCGATTCGTTTTTGACGTAATTTGGAAACCTCTTCAATAGTCTTCCTCACATCACTCTTGCTTAGCTTCTCTCTATCTATTTCCCCAATCATTTCTCTCTCTTGCTTTCCTATATCTTCTAAACTCTTTCGATGTTCTCTAAATCTTGGAAAAAAATTTTCTGCTTGTTCAGTTGATAACTCCAAATCATCTGTAAGACGCCAAATAATCATATTCTCCATCTTTTCAGACCTATCATTGCGTCTTCCTTTTTTATATTCTCTATCTACCCAGTCCTTTTCTTGGGCAACGATACCAGTTAAAAAACTTAAAAATAAAATATACCTCATTAGGATTCCCCCTTCCTTGCTGCAAGCTGTTCTATTAATTCAACTGTCTCCCAAACGTATCCTTCATCTAGAAGAAAGTATGCCATGTCATTGTAATAATCTTGATCATAATCAAGAGAGTCAATCATTATATTCCAAAAGTCAGTCTCTAATAAATTATCTGTACTATCCACAAAATAATTTTCAATTTTAGATTCAGGAGCACCAAACTCTGTGATAATAAGTAAAAGGACTGTAAATACAAATGCCAAAGATGTAAATAGTGTTTGACGGTTAGTATTGGATGTTTGTATTCTAGAATGCAATTTTGCTAGAAAATCATCACTGTTTATATGTACATCTTCTTTATTTTCCATTATTATTTTTTTTTCAAATTTATTCATCATTAAGCGCATCTTTTAGCGTCCTAAGAGCATGGTGAAAATTTACCTTAGCAGTACCCTCCGACATTCCTGTGATATTGGATATTTCTTTGTATGGAAGTTCCTCGGCAATTCTCATTACAACAACACTTCGCTGTTTTTTTGGCAAATTTGATATAGCATTCCATAATTCTTTTTTGATCCATCCTTTTTCCACACTTGTATCAATCTTTTGCTGATTAAGAATTTGATCAAGATGTAAAAACCTCTTCCATTTATTGCGAGTAAACCATGAGTTTACAGTGTTGAGATTAGTCCGATACAAATATGTTGAAAAAGCTGATTGAAATTTAAAATTCTTAAGAGTCTTAAATAGTTTAAAAAAAACATCTTGAGCTAAATCCTCTGCTACCATCTTATCTCTAGTGATAGTATAAAAAAACCCAACTGTATTAGATAAATATCTTCGGACAAGTCTGTCATATGCAGTTTGGTTTCCATTTTGGTATAGTTTAATAAGTTCATGATCTTTTTCCATGTCATTCCATACAATAAGACTCTAAAATATGCTAAAGGTTAAAAAATATTTTCAATTAACACTATTCACATTTTATTGGAATAATAATATTGATTATTTTCTATGTGTTAATATTTAAACCAATTCAACTGTATGACAGCATCTAAGCAAATATTTAAAGCAAATAAAAGACAAAATGCTGCAATATACCGCCAACCATCACCACTAATGATTTTAGCTGGTGCTGGTACTGGAAAAACATTCACGCTCCAGAACAGAATAGTTCATCTCATTAAGCATTATAAAATAAACCCAAAACATATTTTAGCTATAACATATACTGAAAAAGCAGCTAAAGAGTTAAAAAGTCGGATAATAAGTCAAATTGGATCTAAAGCTCAAACTATGACAGTAAATACTTTCCACTCATTTTGTTTTAAAATCCTAAAAGAATTTGGTAATGAAACTATACCACAACTGCTAGAAGAGAGTGAAGCAATCCACTTATTTTTAGAGCGTTTTGATAGTCTTGGGCCATTCCAATCCGATGAATTTCCAATGAACCCAAGACGAGCAATCAATGAAAGTTTTATCCCCTTTTTTAATAGATTAAAAGATGAACTAATAGATCCAGTAAATATGGATATCCCGATACCAGATGAACAAGGACACATTACAGAAGAGATTGCCAATCAATTAAAAGATTTGCAAAGAATATATCCTCAGTTTCAAATATGGAAAGAGAAAATGAATGTACTTGATTACGGGGACATGGTTCTTTTAGCCTATAAACTTTTATCTACAAAAAAAGACATATTGCAAAATGTTCAAAATCACTTCCGTCATATTATTATTGACGAATTCCAGGATAATAATTTTGCCTTAAATGAAATTATTACTCTTATCGCAGGTAAAAGAAAATTTATTACTGTAGTGGGTGATGACGATCAAGTAATTTATAGTTTTAGAGGTGCGAGTTCTTATAATATTCATTCTTTTCAAAAATTATATCAAACTCATGAAAATTATAAATCTATTTCACTCGAAGATAACTATAGATCATCACAAGCAATACTAGACATAGCTAATGCCAGTATATCTAATAATAATAATCGTATCTCAAAAACATTAGTTTCAGGAATTAATAATCAATCTATTAAACCAATTCGATTTTGGGGAAATAAAACAGAACAATTAGATTTTATCAATAATGAAATTATCAAACTCTCTTCAGATAATTTTTCTTTTAGTGATATATCAGTACTATGTCGGACTAGAAGTCAAACAAATATAATAATAGAGTCCTTACAAAGTGCGGGGATTCCTGTTATTGAAAATAGATTAGGTCTATTTAATTGTTCACCAGTCCAAGATATCATAGCATGGTGCCAACTAATTTGCAAAGGTGCATTTCAAGATTCTGCACTTTATCGAATAATTGTCAAACAATATGGGTACAAGATCGCACACAACATCTTTTCTAATTATGATAAACGAGCGTTAAAACCCAGATATGATCTTATAAAAGATGATGACAAGCTTCTCTGTAAATATCCTGAATTAAAAGTTATGATTAAAAATATTACTTATTTCCAATCTATAATGCTAAAAAAATCTGCAGGAGAGATAATTTGGGATATTGCTAAACATCTAAAAACACTACAGAATAAAGCAAAACATTATTCATTTGATGATCACTATGATTTATTAAATATAGGTGATTTTTTAAAAAGAGCTCAAAGTTTTTCTCATCGAAATAAGAAGAAAAATAGTATAATTGTATTTAATAAATATCTTGAAGCTATCATGCAATCTGGAGGGCTACCTTCAATATCACCAAGACCGTACAGAAAATATCAATGTGTCAATGTTAGTACTATTCATAGCGTAAAAGGTGCTGAATTTCCAATAGTATTTCTACCATTTCATAGATCTGCAAGTTTCCCATTAAATTACAGATCAGAAAAACTCATTAAAAGACCACCAAATAAATGGCTTCCATATAATTATGATTCAGAACTATCTCAAAAAGAGCAGCACATTCAAGAAGAAAGGAGACTATTTTATGTTGCAGTCACGCGCGCTAAAGATCAATTATATTTACTTGCACCAAAAAAAGCAACATCACCATTTATTAAAGAACTACCGGATAACCTCATGGATGACATAACAATTTCTAATTCTAATAGTAAATCCATTACAAAACACACTCAATTAAGAGTAAAATACGAACAACAGCTACAAAGAGCTCTTTCTAGAGAAGAATATCAAAAAGTAAAAGATATTTGTAAAGTTTTAGAAATATTAAAAGTCTATGAATCTGGGAAAAAAATAAAACTAGGTAACACTAATTGGGAACAACAGTTAAAAAATGAATTAAAAAATGATATTGTACAATCAAAAAATGAAGCAATACATCTGTCCGCAAGTGCTATAGAAACATATGAAAACTGCCCTTTAAAATATAGATTGAGCAAAATTGATGGAATACCACAGACTGCCAATAAACCCGAACTAGTTTTTGGTAATATTATTCATAAAGTTTTACAAAGGTTTCATCGACCAGATGCAGAAGTCTCAAAAAACAGAATCTTACGAATATTAAATGAAGAATGGAAAAATGATGAATTTGACTATTCTGTTAGAGAAGCGAAGTTTAAAGAGCAAGGTATTGAAATGTTATCTGAGTATGTACGCTTTGTAAAAAATAACACACCTAATGTATTAAATAGAGAAAAACCAATTGAGTTTAACATTGGTCATATAAACATTAAAGGTGTTATAGATCGAATTGATAGGGTATCAGATGGGACAGAAATTGTCGATTATAAAACTAGTAGAGCCACTTCACCAGCAAAATCCAATCTACAGCTAGCTATATATTCAATGTATTTAGAACAAACTACTGAAAAAGAGATTAATGGTATACCATTATCTGCTAAGCTCCATTTTTTGCGAGAATATGAAAAGCCTATAAAAAGTCATTCTTTTAATAATGAGCAACTAGCAAATGTCCAAGAAAAAATAATAAGTGTAGCATCAGGGATTGAAAATAAAATTTTTAACCCTAAAAAAGGGAAGCATTGTGATTGGTGCGACTACAAATTTCTTGCGTGCCCAGAATGGGAAGACTAAGTATGTTACATAAAATAAATATCGTTCTTTACTCTTCTACTCTTGTCAAATCAGCAAGATGGTATGATTTTTTACTCTTTGGTTTTATTGGGATTATTGCATCCATAAAACCATTACGTTTAACATTAACTTCACCTTCATAATTGATTGGCATACCAACAATATGTAACTCCCCAACTATTTTTGCCACTGCGAATAATGATTCATCAACATAAAGTCTATATATGTCATCCTTGGTAGGAGTAAAAGGATCAAAATATATTACTACCTCTCTCCCCTTAATTAAATCTTGATCTGCAATGAATGTCTTTATTGATTTAGCTCCCTCATTTAAGTTAAGCGTATCACTATCTGCAAATAGATTTACATAGTGTTTCCCTGGAAATCGTTCTTGTGTGTTAGCATAACTATTCCTTAAATATTTTCCTAATGGCAAATCTAAAATTGTCACTGAATTATTTCCTTTATTAATTAAGTACTCATATGGCTCCGATTCAATCTGCAAATTATTATTATTTTTATTACCCCATATAACTAATGTATCAGATTCATCATTTAATTTTAGAAGCTCAAAACCAACACCATTCCAAATATTCATAATAGATATATCACCAAATAATCTAGGAGGCGGACACCCATTTAAATCTGGATTGCTGTTTGCCTCACCAGGAATTTGAGGACAGGCATCATCATCATCAAAGATGCCATCTCCATCAGTATCTTTTGGTGGTGGAATATATGGCAATGATACATGAATCTCATTTAAATCACCTGCTATAACTTTAAAATTGGTTTCAAAATATTTTTCATTATTTTTTAAGAAAGCTTGAAATTTATACTCACCAGCTAAAAAAGTTGTATTCTCATCATAATCACTTATTAGTCTGTAGTCATCCGAAGCATATTTTGATAGAATATCATTATGGGTTTCAAAAAAATTTGAAGGTATTGTAATAGTGTGAAATGGAGCATAATCAGATTTCTTAGTATTTTCAAAATTAGTACCTACGACTGTTCGCAGTGGTCTAATTGATATATCATCCCATCTAATTCTATTTCTACTAGTTGAATCAACTCTAACATATACAGAACCAACAAACGGCATTATAATCTTTGCCATCAAGGGCTTAATAATATCATTAATCTGAGATCTAAGATTAGTAATTGATTCAAAATTTAAAGCAAACGATTCTGATGAAATTATTTTTTGAGTTGAAACATCAATAAGCTTTAGATCTATTTCATATTGTGATGCTAATGTATTTATTTCTCCAATAAAAATAAAATCTGTACGCTTAGGATAATCGTAAGATTTAACAAGTTTAATAAAATTGTCTGTCTTAATTCGATTTTGAATTGATTCACCCGCTATATTTAAATGAGGATTTTTAGCTACTGCTGATGTCACCATTGCAGAAACAAGTTTAGGATCCAAAGCCTTTCCAAAGGCTAGATTTTCACTTAAAGTTATATCCTTTTTATTAAAATTAGGAAATTGAATAAGTTTATTTTTACTCTCATCTTGCTCACCTCCATGTAAAAGTATAGATGTTGTATCATAGCTAACAAAATGATATATATATATCATAGGTGGATCAGAGACACTAAAAGCTTGTGCCATTATATTTGTCATTATAAATAATAGAATAATAAAGATGCTTTTCATTTTAACGTCCTTGTATTAGGAATAAATTTTAGTTGATATTACTTAGCTCACTAACTTGGATTATGTCACCTGTATTTATATCAATTAGCCTGATACCTAAAGCGATATTTTTATAATCAGGGTGTGTAGGTGACAATTTCTCATAGGGAATTAAGTTATTATAGACTATCAACATATCAACTCCAAACTCCTTTAGTTGGCCCCAGTCATCTAAATAAAGTGGATTCAAATTGAATACTTTTTCATCATACATCCATGGTCTTTTAAGATACAGTGTTTTCAATTTTTCATAAGTTGGAATCTTTCGTTCTACAAGAGCAGTCATCATACCCTCTTCAATAATTAAATTCATTTCATTAAAAGACGATTGGCTTTGAAAGTACTTTTCGGACTCCACAGCTTGTTTATCTCCATCTATAATTAGAACCTTTTTATTTTTTAATAATGAGATATCAACATTAGCTTTAAATTGACTAACAACGGCATCATGATTTTCAATAATACCTTCGTCTATTCTCCCATTAAAAACAAAAGCATTAGAATAGATTATTCTACCATTATTTTTTACATCAATTATTTTCAGATATAATCCATTATCTGGGATATGCCGATACATCATTAACATATTACAATTAGTTTCACTATAAAACTCAGACCACTCTTCATATAATAATGGACTTGTATTAAACACGATATTTTCATAAACAGAAGGATATTTTAATTTGAAACCTTTAGTCTTTTCCATGATAATAGGATCATTATCTTTATATTTCTCATTGTGGATTAAACCTGTAATAATAGCATTTTCAATACCCATTGTCCTTTTGGATGGTTGATTATTATAATTACCAGAAATATTTAAGATATCCGTATTCAATAGTCCCATCCTAACATTCTTTTGAAAAATCGCCCTAGGTAAATCTCCTATGTTTTTAACAATATCATAGGTCTCATTAAAAGAATTAATCTCACCTTCAGCTAGCCAATCTATTTGGTCTCCTATCGTTATCATTGCTGAAGTCAATACTTTCATAGATTGTAAATCAATCATTCGTAAATAAACAACAACTGCAAGGTCACTATCTGAAAAATCTATGATTTGATATGTGAGAAGATTAGGTGCCCTGATTTCATTTTCGATTAAAGATAAATCATTTAAATTTAGCCCATGCATGTAAAAAGCATCTTCAGGAGCCGTTCCAACAAATTCAGAAGGATCTCGTGGACTTATGTGGTCTAACTTTTCCGCCACAGTTAAACCTTTACGAACCAAACCATCAATAAATCCATTCTCTAAAGCCATATCCCATTTATCAAGTTGGCCATAATTATTTCCAATAGGTAACTCATCGACTCTAGCTAAATACACCCTTGATTTCCACTTTCCATCAGGTATATGACCTAAAAACTCATTAAAATTTGTATGGAGTGTGATTTTTCTACCAAGATCATGAATATCTATAAACTTTTGTGCTTGAATATTTTCTGTATCTTCAATATTCACAACCGAAGGAAATCCATCTTGTTCCTTTGCTACTTGTGGCGGTGTGCAACCTATAAAATAAAAAATTATTATACAGGTTATAAAAACAAATTTGCGTATAAAAAAGGTCATAGAGACTCCTTAATATTAAAATCTATTATATTTTTATAAGGGATTGAATACTTTTCTTTCATCTTTGTTGTGTAATTTTCACTAAAATCATTGTAAATCTTAAAAGACATAGCCTCTTTCTTATTCATCTTATTGGCAAAGACTACATAACGCATACCAAAATCATCAAATTCATTCCAATAAAGCATTTGGTTTCCAATCCATTCTAATTTGTCCCAATTTTTGTTCAGAATAAGTACTTCCCCATATTCTTTAGCATAACGATTAATCTTATTGTAAAGCTCTAAACGAAAAGATTTAACCCAATTTAAATTCATATTCGGCAGTAAACCATCTTTTCCATATATCATTATAGGGTCATCTAATGATTTACTTTCTATTGTAAATGGACGTTCTAATATTTTAATCATATTCCTAAAATCTATAAAAAGTTCTTTGTCATTGATAAATTTAATTTTTTCATTATCACTTATTAATAAATATTCATATGGTGCTATAATTTTACGAATACGACTTATTGCAACAGCCCTACTATTTCTAGCACTTTCTAAGTTTACATTTGGCCAAAATAAATCATGGATTTTATTAATTGAGACTCCATTTATTCCATTTATTACAATATAAATAAATAATTCTCTGGCTTTAGCAGATTTCCATTCTTTAGAATCTAGTAGATTCCCATTTTTCCATATTTTAAAACCATTTAATAAAGATATTGTAATACCTTTATCTAGTATATATTGAGAAATATCTATATGTTGCGTTTTCTTATTATTTATCAAATCAATAGGATGTGGAGATTCTTCCACATAATTTTGATTTTTATTAAAGAAAAATCCACAAACAGCTAACAATATTATTGCGATGATAATAAATCGAGCATAATTCTTTTCGTAATTAGTTAATCTAATTATGGGGAGATGTATGGTGTAAAATTCTAAATAATCTTTATCTTCTTTTTTATTTAAAACGACTATTAATAACTCATCTCTAAAGTCCAAACTTTCAAAGTGAACTATATTTACATTATTCATTTCATTTATATTTGAAGATAGCTGAACATCAAAATATTCAAAATTTCGCGATTCAAATGAAGAAACAGCCATTTTAGTGGTATTATTAACATAAAGATTTAGATTCTCATTATCCCTGTTATCACTTAAAATTTTAAAAATAGTTTTATGTTTAGAAGACAGTGCAATTTTTTGAAAATTTGATTTATAATCTTCAACAATTTGAGTGCTATCTATCCATAGTTGATTAAACTCTAAATTATTAATATCAATAAGCCATAAATCATTGAGTCTTCTAAATCCTTGCTGTTGCTTACCACTTTCATTGCCTTGACCACCATATAAGTAATAATTACCAGTTTCTTGATCAAATACTAAACTTGACTTACATCTAGGAAAAAAGTTTTCACCATTTTTAATTTTATATTTTGTTTTATCCCACTTAAAACTTTGATCATTATATTTTTGTAAAATGTTTTTTTGCTCATACCATCCATAGCCACCAAGTGAATATGTATCTCCATTTTGATAGTTGTGCAGAATATTACTTGTATAATACAGACCATCTGATTCAAAATTATCCATAAAATTATCCCAAGAATTAGTTTTTTTATTGTAGGATGATATTCGGCTGCCTCCACCACCATGCATTGCAAACACTTTTTTTGTTATGGGATTATAATGATACAAATAATTATCATTGGGTAAATAGGAGAATGGAAATACTTCTGATATTTCTTTTTTATTTATATCATAATGATATAATGAATCACCTAATAGGTAAATAACATAATTATTTTCAATATCATTACCTATAAATTTAAACTTATTTTTATAAATCCTTTGGGTGTGAATTTTATTCCAACGAGTGTGTAATTCCTTAATCCACGTCCCATTCGTAACACTTCCATCCCAAGAATTACCATTATCATAATTAGAATGTACAATTGCTCCGTTATTTTCATCTAATGGCCATGAAATAGTTTCATTATTATCACGATTAAATATTATTTTTTTTATCGCCATTCGTGGAGGCTCAACAACAAACGAAGTTCCTCCAAAATGAAATTGCATTTTATTAGGTATTGGTGTTTTTTCTTTATACCATATAATATTTTGATCATCAAATGAAAGACCAATTCTTTGATTTTCTATTTCAAAATATAAGACTACTTTTTTCCATTTTCTCCAGCCTTGATCTTTATCCAATACTGGAATTGAAATAATTGAAGGCCGATCCTTATAAGTAAGTTCTATATAGCTTGTGTCTTTACTTTTATAATCTGAATATGATAAAACAAATACATGGGGGTCAGTATCATTACCAGCACTAACAATAAAGCCAAATGGATTTTTTTTCCATAAAAATATGTCAAATTCTAACCTAATATTATTTTTAAAAGAAATAACATTATCTGAAGGAATCTTTAATGACGTTACTTCCTTATATTCTTTTGAAACATCATATATTGAATTAAATAATAATCCATCAATATGATCTGCATCAGCAAAGCAAATTATAAACAATAAAAAGTGTGAAATCTTAAAATAATAACTCAAAATATTAAATACAATTAAAAAGTAAATTTGCACATAATGAAAGAGAATGAAAAGAAATAGATATTAATTATTAATTATCATTTGATATTCTAATCTTCCAGTAAATTTTTTTCCATCAAAAATTACCTTTTTGGGATTACCAATAACATTAAGTGAATCTAAACTAGTAAAGATAAAATCATTTAGAATAATAGCATTAAATACCGTATCACCCAGATCATTAATCAAATATAAAAAATTTGAATCAGATGCTGCAATATTTACATCTTTAACAATAACCGTTGTAAGTAATAAATTCGCAGGATTCGTTGAAAATAACAAACCCCATTCTTTGTTATCTGTATAATTATCGCCTAGAATAGATAATGAGAAATAATCAGATTCATTAATAACTGCTGGAATGTTTTCAAGCAATCCATCGCTATACTCTGGCGGCTTTACGCAACCATGTATTAAAAACATCATTACAATACTTAATTGAACTAAATACTTCATCTATCTATTTCCATATTCTCTTCTTTCTGACCTAATTGTAATTCTAAAATTTTTCCCATTGGCTTTTCTAATTGATTGCGTCTTGTAGAAATTAATTTATCGAAATGATTATTTAAAGTATCTAACGTACCTTGAAATTTTTTCATTTGTAATAAATATTCATTCCATTGCTGCTTAAATATCCCAACATGTTCTTGCATTTTCCCTGCTTTTTTCTCCATCGAAAAATTAGATATGGCCTGTCGTATCAATGATAACACAGCATACAATGTTATTGGCGAGCAAAGAATAATTTTTTGCTCAAGGGAAAAGTCAATTAAAGATACATCTTCTTGATTTAAAAATGAGTATATACTCTCATTTGGAATAAATAATAACACATAATCAACTGTTCCTCCACCTGGATCAATATACGATCTTTTCGATACTTCTTTTATTCTATTTCTGACATCTTTTAAAAATGCTTTTTTCTCCGTTTCTTTTTCTTTATCAGTATCAGATGATAAATATTTTTCATAGTGATTTAATGGAAATTTAACATCCATGTTTAATGTTTTATCATCTGGCAAGAAAAATGTAAAATCAGGTCTATCTTTACCCGCCTGAGTTTGTTTGTCATAATTTATTCCTTCAGATAGTCCAATAAAATTTAGAATGTCCTCAACCATGCGCTCACCCCACTGTCCACGAGCCTGCGAACTAGATAAAATCTGACGTAACTGACTCGTTGTATCTGATAGTTCTCCGACTCTCTTTCTAGATTCTTCCATCTGTGATTTTAGAGCTACAGTATTTTCAGACAAATTTTTCAAATCACTGTTCATCTGTTTTAACGCTGAATCAATCAATTCTTTCTTTTTATCTAGGTTTTCATCATTTTTACCCAATACTGATGAAAATTTATCTTCCGCTAATTCAATAAATTTTTTTTGATTTGTAAGAAGAGCTTCGTTAGATATATCATTAAAAGCTTGTTTTAAATATTGCTCTCCTTTTTTCATTGAGTCTAATTCGTTTTGACGTAGGATCCATATAATTGCACCACCAACAACAAAGCCTATAAAAAAAAAGATTATACCAGATATTTCCAAAAGCTTATCACAAAGTTAATGCAAAAGAGTTAACAAGTATACCAGGACAAGTTGTTGCCCCCAAAGATCTCTTACCATAAGTACTGGTTTCAGGAATCACTGTTAATTTATCTTCAACTTCAACCAATTGATCCCCAAAAAACCTATAAAAAGAATCATCAAACCTCATGGTCTCAATTGGTGCTACAATCTCACCTTGCTCTACCCAAAAACATGCGTAGCGTGTTAAACCAGTGATACGTCCACCTGGATTATCACTCCAATTTAAATAATGTATATTTGAAAGATACAGGCCCTTATCTAATTGTTTTAAAACATTATCATGATTTAAACTTCCAGAAGCCATTTTAGGAGATCGCAGGTATTCACCAGATTCAGCGTAATTGGAATTCAAATTATATTCTTTAGCTGAACGAGAGCTAACCAATGTATTTTCTAATTCACCCTTTTTAATCAATAATAGTGAATCTTGTGATACTTCTCCCTCAGAATTGAATTTAGGACAAAACCCTGGTGAAAAATCTTCTGCTATTGAAAATTTAGGAGACAAGCGAACATCTTCATGGCGCATACGTCCAAAACCACTACATCCCTGTCTAAGACTAGCCTCACTAATACCATTCCAAGAGAACATGCCCAAAAAATCAGCAACAGCTGCAGCTTCGAACCATGTTTTGTATTCACCTGTATCAATTTTAACAGGTTTACGCTCCATTATTGCTAATTTATTTTTACTATTTTCTACATATTTTTCATATTCATTCTGATTCCAATTATTACCTGCATAGCAACCCTTAACCATCTGGTGTGATGGTGTAACGAGTGAATAATCTAGGCAATGTGATTCTGTTTCAAACCAATGTTTTTGTCCAAGACTATTGGCATTACCCCTAAACATTTTACCATTCACCCAAATACCTACAAAGTCCATTCCTTGCATAACAGGTATCAAAGCATCAACTGCATCTTTAAATGGCAATCCATTCACGGATTTAATTTCATGACTTGAACCAGAATTTTGCGGTAATACAAGAAACGGATCTTCTGGTATTTCTTTTGCTTCAAGCCTCATACGTGCTATTTCACTTTTTCCTCTTTCAAGATCGACTGACTGATTTCCAGAAACCGTAAATGCTCCATTGCAGGTTCTTCCATTAGCAATATATTTAAGTTCAATTGCTGCATCATCCACTAAACCTGTTTGACGAATAGATGCATTGTTAAATCGAATAAACTGACTATTTTCCCCATCAAAAGAGATGACAAGATGCTCATGGTCATCAATACAGGAGAAAAGAGCTTCACTTAAACTGTTAAATATCATTTCCATTATACACCTCCAAATACTTGGATATTTCCAAATAAGCATGCTGGAGAAGCATGCCCAACTCTAATAACCTGATTCGGCTCCCCTTTGCCACAATTTGGCGTACCATATATACCAAATGTATCTGCATTACCAACGCCCTTTAAACTATTCCAAAATGGTATAGAGATTCCTCTATAATTAGGATTTTTAACTACCTGAGTTAATCTACCATTCTCAATTAATCTTCCGTATTCACATCCAAACTGAAATTTATTTCTGTAGTCATCTATTGACCAGGATTTATTACTTTCCATATAGATACCATTTTCAACAGAACCTATTAAATCATCAAATGAAGACATACCTGGCTCCAAGTTAATATTTGCCATACGATCTATTGGAGCTCGGTTCCATCCACTAGAGCGAAAATTAGCCACACCGTCTAATCCTGATCGGATCTGACTCTCTTGGCCTCCAAGGCCTCTTAAAAGCGTACCTTCTTTAATTAAATATTCTTTACTTGCTTTCAATCCTCCATCATCAAATGCATATGAAGCAAATTCTGACTCTAATGTGGGATCAAAGGTAATATTCATTAAATCAGATCCATATTTTAATTTTCCAAAATCATCTAATTTAACAAAACTCCATCCTGCATAATTTCTCTCATCTCCGAGAATTCGATCAACCTCCAACGCGTGCCCTATACTCTCATGAATTTGTAACATCATTTGATCTGGTGCGATGACAACATCCATTTCACCAGAGGGACACTCAACTGCAGTAAGGAGCTCTAGTGCCTGTTCACCAATACGATTAGCATTGGAAAGGATCTCATATTTATCAAAAAACTCAACGCCCATTTGGCGACACGTCCCTCTCATTCCACCAAACGTTCGTGTTTGCTGATTAGAGCCATCAGCAGCAGTAGCACTAAGGTCAAATTCTAGCATTAAAAACTCTTGATTGATATCACTCCCATTGGAACTAATAAACCGAGAACTAGTTTCTATAATCTGACATAAAGAAGATGCACTGACAATTTTATCAGATACCTTAAGATTATTATAAGCACTCAGCAATAATTGATTCAAACTTCCAGCTGAAAGGGATTCTCTATCTTTAGAATATGGAGAATGGTATTCACCTTTAAAAGGTGGACGAGCTTTTAAATCAAAAGAAAAGACAGAATATTTTGAAGCCATTTTTGCTTGTCTATAGGCTCTTACGGCAGCATCTGCTATACCTTCATTAGTCATATTCGGTGTACCATAGTATCCAAACTGACCATCAACTAACACTTCGACCATCACACCATGGGTGGCATATCTTCCATTAGCTACAGGAACACCATCTCTAATCATTCGAGGAGTGTGAGCTTCATATACCTCCCGCATCCCAACCCAATCTGCTGGAACATCTATTGCACCTAATAATTCTTGAAGATTAATATTTAATTTCATGATTTTTCTCTGTATTTAACCTAAAAATAAAACAATAAAACGATAACGGAAAATAAACCTAACCAATATGAAAAAAAATTATTTCTATTAATTCTCACATAATAAAAATCTTTACTAAAAAAGAATATAAAAATAAAATAATTATACCATAATATGACTATTTGACGTATTAAAAATAAATATAAAATTTTATATGCCAAATTTGCATATAAAATAATCATAATTACATACAATTAAATATGGCATTGATTTTGAGACATAAAATTGAAAATCAAATAAACAAATAAAGGAGTCAAAAATGACGTTAGTAAAATGGAAACAAAACTCATACAATGAATTAGATTCAATGGTTAAAACAATATTTAACACCGATTGGAACTTCCCATCGCAAAACATACAAGAATGGGCACCACCAGTTGATATAAAAGAAACGGATAAGGTTTTTATAATAAAATCTGATATTACGGGACTTACAAAAAAAGATATAAAAATAAACATCAAAGATAGATTATTAACTATTTCAGGTGAACGGCAAGAAGATGTAAATAACAGTGATGATTATTACCACTATCGCGAAAGATCAACTGGGAAATTTCATAGATCTTTCAACCTTCCTGAATCAATAGATGAAGATAAAATTAAAGCAAACTTTAAAAATGGAGTATTGATAATTGAAATTGAAAAACATGAAGATATTCTTCCAAAAGAAAAAGAAATCAAAATAAACTAAGAAAGTAAGGTGGGGGCTTATGCCCCCACCTCTTAAACTACAAAGATTTGAAAATAAATCTATAAATACTTAAAAGCTATTTTTCTTAATAGGTATTTTTAATTCTCTACAAGAATTTTTAAGCGCATTATAGTACTTACGAGGACCACTATAGAATACGCTGCAATTCAAATCAGAAAATTTTTTTCGAGACTCTGTAAGCTTATCACTCCAGTTGGGCAGACCAAAATTAGTAATATCCCAAAGATTATCAATTAGAGATACCTTTGTACTTTTATCAACCGCATTAGTTGCTATATACATAAGTTTCTCATTAAAAGAATCTGGGGATTTATCCACAAAATATATATGATAATTAAACATATCAGAATCATCATTTATATCTTGTAGAAGTTTAGTAAACCATTCAAAATATACGTGATCCTCAATAATCCAATGAAGGTCTATTCTTTTAAGTAAAATTTTATTGGAATCATTATTTAAACGTAAAGCAATATCCTGAAGTATTGGAGCTATGCGTGAGATTCCATGGCCAGCTCCTACTAAAACAGCATGCTCAGTATCTATTATTGATTCACTCGATTCGCCATAGGGTCCATCTAGCCTAATCATCCAATCAAGAGCGGCGTCTTTTTCGATAACTCTAAGAGTCTTATCATACAGTTCTTTGGACCACCTATCATTTGATTTTACATGCAAAACCAAATGTCCCTCACTATTCCTTTGAATAATATTAAAAGGATACCACTCAGTCGAAGAAATCTCTTTACAATTTATATATACATAATCACCAGGTTTATAATGAAAATTATCTGATACTGATACTGATAATTCTAGAACTTTTGAAGGAAGCAAACTAACAGATTCTAGTTTAACGTTCTTCCGATTCTTTTTTCTATTCATTAAAACATTATAAAAAAAAATAAATCTTGGAATTAAAAGCCACTTAAATACACTTATATCTTGAACTTGTATACTTTTTTTTGGTTTATTTTTTTTCGAACTAGATGTATTAGCTTTTAAAAGTGCATCTTCGTATCTATCAGGAATAAGCCAATTCACAGGGTTAACCGCAAAACCTTCAATAAAATCTGGATAATCATGTGCAACATTTAAAAACTCATCAAAATCTATTGTGTCGCTATGATCCAGATCAGCCCTTTTAAAAAAATCCTCGACAAGTAAATCTAGTTGAAACTCATCAAAGTCTAAGCTATTCTCAATAAAGCTTTGCTTAATCAATATTTTTAGCTCTTCCCTATCTATATAGCCACTATTATCAAGATCATGAAGTTCAAAAGCAAAACGAATTTTTTCTTTTTCATCTCCATAGATTACAGATTCAATAGTGCCCATAAACTCATTATAATCAATAGATCCACTGCCATCTTTATCAAAAATATCAAACAATCTATCAGAGATATCCTTGTTGGACAATTCAAGACCATTTTGAAACTCTTCTCGATCTATTAACTGATCATCCCCAGCTATTTCACGAAACTTATTTTTCAAGTCAATTAAAAATGGTCCTGCAAGTTTTTTTGATTTATTTATCACAGATGTTTTCCATGTTAAGATTGATATACATCCCCTAATTTATCGAAAGCATTTTAATCTAAAAGAGAACTTTTTAAGGCTATTTAAATGATTCATAATAATATTTTATCAACCATAGGCAATACACCTGTAGTAAAATTAAATAAAATTGGCTCAAAACTACCATGTGAGTTATATGCAAAATGCGAATTTTTTAATCCAGGTGGATCCATAAAAGATCGTATTGGCTGGAAAATGGTAGAAGATGCAGAAACAGAAGGAAGAATTAAACCTGGTGACACACTCATTGAGCCAACCTCTGGAAATACTGGACAAGGTATCGCACTGGCTGCTGCAGTAAAAGGCTATCGCTGTATTATTACTATGCCTGAAAAAATGAGTCAAGAAAAACAAATTGCTCTTGAGGCTCTTGGAGCTAAAATAGTAAGGACACCTACTGAGGCAGCATTTGATGACCCTGAAAGTCACATTGGAGTTGCAAAAAAACTACAGAGTGAAATTAAAGATTCTCATATACTCGATCAATATGGAAACCAATCCAATCCTGATGCACATTACCATGGAACAGCACAAGAGATCCTTGATGAATTTGGCTCAGATTTGCACATGGTCGTAATGGGTGTTGGAACAGGAGGCACAATAACAGGTGTCGCAAAACGCCTAAAAGAAGCGATACCAAATATCATCATTGTAGGAGCAGACCCTGTTGGGTCCATTCTTGGCGGAGGTAATAAAGTTAAACCTTATCTTGTAGAGGGCATTGGATATGATTTTTTTCCAGATGTCTTAGACAATAACCTAGTTGATAAATACGTAAAAACTGAAGATGAAGAATCATTTCTCCTAGCCAGACGCCTTATCAAAGAAGAAGGACTATTATGCGGTGGATCATGCGGAAGCGCAATGGCAGCCGCTCTACAATCAGCAGAAAAACTTGATCGTAATCAAAAATGTCTTGTTATTCTTCCAGATGGGATAAGAAACTATATGACCAAATTTCCGAATGATGAATGGATGAGATCAAAAGGGTTTAAAACTGATTAAAATTCGGTTATTTTTAATAATTCTGTCTGCATTTTTTGTGCTATGGGTAGCCCCTGTCATCTATTTTAACTTTTCATATCCAGAGACTGAATGGGACTGGGATAGAATTGACACACAAGACATCCACTTTCCTAAATCATTTGCATGGGGAACCGCGACTGCGGCCCATCAGGTTGAGGGAAACAATACAAACAACAATTGGTATCAATGGGAGAATGAAGTAGATGAAGACAACCTTCCACGGATTCATAATGGAGACAAATCATCCATAGCCGCTGATCATTGGAAAAGGTACCCTGATGATATCAAACTAATGAATGAATTAGGTGTTAACCACTATCGATTTTCTATTGAATGGTCGAGGATTGAGCCTGAAAGAGGAGTCTTTAACCTAGATGCCATTAACCACTATCGAGACCTATGTGACTCTCTTCTGAAAAATAACATTACCCCAGTAGTTACCCTCCACCACTTTACTCATCCTATATGGTTTGAAGAACTTGGCGCATTTGAAAAACAAGAAAATATAAAATATTTTATAAAATACTCTGAATATGCATTTAATAATCTCCAAGACCTAGTTCCTATCTGGTGTACCATCAATGAGCCATCCGTATTTGTCTCTCAGGGGTATTTTAACGGGATATTTCCTCCAGGAAAAAAAGATCCAGTATTGGCTGCTACAGTTCTGGAGAATCTTCTCAATGCGCATACAAAAGTCTATAAACATCTAAAAGAATTGAAAGGAGGAAGCAAAGCCCAGATTGGTCTTGTGAAAAATATATTTCAATTTGATCCACTCAGAAGGTGGCACATTCTTGACTGGATATTTAGCAATGTTTTAAATAATGTTTTTACTAATTCATCTATAGACTTTCTCAAGACAGGTCATTCTACTTTTTCCCTGCCAGGGATGGTACATAAAGAAATGATAAATCCTGATGCGGTAGGAGCACTTGATTTTATTGGACTCAACTATTACTCAAGGATGCATGTGATAGGCCAAGCCAGTCTTGCAGAACCTTTTTTATTTGAAAAACGTGAAAAAGATATCCAAACGGATATGGACTACGCTTTATACCCTGAAGGATTTTATAAAGCGCTCCACACAATAAGTACCCTTGAAAAGCCTATATATGTTACTGAAAATGGTGTTGCAGATCATGGAGATAGTATTCGGACACTATTTATCAAACGCTACCTCTATGCACTAAATATGGCACTCAAAGATAGGCTCGATATCAGAGGATATTTCTACTGGACCCTGATGGATAATTTTGAATGGGCAGAAGGCTATAAAATGAAATTTGGCCTCTACGAAGTAGACTTCAATACCCAAAAACGTACTCTCAGAAAGAGCAGTAAACCATTTATTGATATGGTTAAAAAAAGAGGCGCTGATGAGCGTGGATATATAGTAGGCATAGGTGACGATGCTCCAGATTTCACCATGGAATATACAACAGGTGAAAGAGTCACTCTATCACAGTTAAAAGGCCAGGTAGTGGTTCTACAATTCACCGCTAGCTGGTGTTCGGTGTGTAGAAAAGAGATGCCACACCTTGAGAAAGATGTCTGGCAAGCATTCAAAGATAAAGGAGTCAAACTAATTGGGATAGATAGGGATGAACCTCTGGAGACAGTAATTAAGTTTCAAAAAGATATGGGTACTACATACCCTCTTGCTCTTGATCCTGGAGCTAATATTTTTGGATTATTTGCTGATAAAAACTCTGGAGTTACCAGGAATATTGTTATTGATCAACAAGGGAAAATTGTTTTTCTAACCAGATTATTTGATCATAATGAATTTAATAAAATGATAGAGGTAATTGATAATTTGGTTAACTCAATTTGATGATGAGGTATCCATATTCTCAAATTCACGATCCATCGCATCAAATGCATTTCTTGCCTTAAATTCATTGTAAAGAGCCGTTTCTCTTTTAGCTGCGTCTCTAGTTGCTTTCTTTGCTTCTTGCGCTGCAGCACTCGCATCGTAGGTTACCATCACATAAGTAGTACCATTCATTACATCAGTTCTATCAACAACAATTCCTTTCAACACATTCTGAGAGGTTGTTTTTGTAACTGTCTCTGTATATTCAAGAGCCTCTGCATCTTCTCCTATACCAGACTCTGACATAAAGTCTTTTACTGTCTGTGTAACTTTAGACTCTACTTGTGAAGAAATCTCTGCCATCGCTCTATTGGTAGCTACTTTTTTTGCAAGACTGAGACTTTGCTTTTTAGCTTCTCCCACGCCTACAAAACGATCTTCAAATTTTGGTGGATTAAGGTACCAGTCAGGCATATCTTTTTTTGAAACAGGTTTTGTACCTGAACAACCTGCCATAAAGATGAGTATAACAGGAAATAAAATATTTTGATATTTAAACATGAGTCATCCTTTTAGTCTATTTTATTTTTTAAAAATTGAAAAAATTTTAATACTTCTAATAACTATATTACAATTTAGGATTGGAATAAACAATTATTCGAAGAATTAATTTTCAAATTACTATATTTATAAATTACTTTGATATATGGTACATGTTCAGTGATTCAATCCGCTCATCCATGGGTATACTATTTAACCATCTCTGTAAGGACAAAAAATTATTATCATCCTTAGAAAATGGTATTATTTCTTCACCAATACGTGGAATCTGTTCAGGAAGCGGAATATCTTTTTTAGTACAAATGACATATACGCTCTCTGAAGTTATTGGACGTCCTGGGAGTGATCCCACAATAAATGATATATATTGTTTTATAGATGGATCAGGTATTATCAGTGTCTCCCTAGCTTGAATTTTATTATCAGTCATATAATCATTAGGAAACATTAATATTGAATTATTGTCAGCCATTAGATTAAATATATATACATAAGAATCTTTTGTTGGAGTAACAAATATTTCAAGTTCATCACCCTCATTGAGCATATTTTTTTTTAATTTTGCATCAACTAAATATTCCACATCACGCTTTCCCGTTACTGGCTCTACATAAAAATCATAATGCAAAAAGTATTGATAGACTTCATCGTTTTTAGTGTCAATTTTTGAATCAATTTCCTTTTCATTGGTTATTATTCCCGATACAGTACTTTTAAAAAATCCAGACCATGCAGTTTTCGAAAATTCCTCATTTCCCACTTCACTTATTACATCGCTCATTAGTTGAGTTATTTCTACTGTTGTACCAACTTTTTTACTGATTGCATCATTCCTCATTTCTGTAATTAGATCCATCTTAGCATCTTTAAAAGAAGTATTTGAATTAAAATATTTATCTTTTTTTATAGAGATCCACCCTAGCGTACCAGTATTATATCTTTCCTTTGATTGTTTATCAATATCCTCTATTAAATACTTCGAAGTACCCAAATTATTTTCAATACCGAAACTACTTTCCGAATTCTCGAATTCTTTAAATGCTTTTTCAGCCTTGATTTTGTTTTTATCTGGTTTTGGTGCGACCATTTTATTGGTACAACCAAAGTAGAACAAAACACAAAAAAATAAAATGTTCTTATTCAACATGGAAAAACATCCAACCTAATATGATAAATTCATAAAAAGAAACTATTAGTATATTGTAAAAGGTTCAGACACATACTCATCCTGCAGGTTATATCCAATAATTACCATTGTATAACAGTTCGATGGTACGATCTCACTTGATTGGGCAGGAAGCGTAAAATCATAAGAACCGTCAGAATTAAATACAAGCCAAGACCCAAAATCATATACCGTATTCCCATTTAATCGTAAAACAGCTCCCCCTTGCTGACCAACTGAATATAAACTAGAGTATAAACCCGCTGTATATGTATCACCGAAATTATAAATGTTTTGTTCTGGGTTTACGTAAGTGAATGTTGTCCCCGTAGTACTATGCGGTATATTACAATTATCATTTGGAGGATCACCACCCTGACTAGAAGTTATTGAGAAATAGCTATTGCTGTAGTCTTGAATATCTGAGTCAGATGTAGAATATATGCGAACTCTGTAATCATCTCCTAGTGTTAGGGTTGATGGAATATTCCAAGAAAAAACACCATCATTGGCACTGGAACTAGAAATGGAATTCACGTAACTATCCCCTGAGTATAATTGAATACCAATATAGCCAGATACATTAGTGCTGCTCCAGGTAATATCCTGTGTAGAACCAAGAACCCAAGACTCACCACCATCAGGAGAACTAACTGTGATAGAATTTACACTACTAGAACTTATTGAAAAATACTCACTAAAATCCCCAAGGCTTAAGTCATTTAGAGAATACACAGCAACTTGATAATTATCTCCAGACGGAATATCAATTGGGATATTCCAAGAATAAGAGCCATCATTTGCACTAGAATTGGAAATCCTGTTATAATAAATGTCATCTTTATACAACTCAATTCCGATATTGCCAGATACATTAGTACTACCCCATGAAATATTATGCGTAGAGCCAGCTACCCAAGAATCACCAAATGTCGGAGAATTAACATTTATCTCACCATCACCACCAAAATATTGCTTTATATATATATCTAATTCAATTTTTTTAAAATTTCCTACCAAATCAGTAACAATCACCTCAATTCTGTGTTCACCAATAGTCTGCATGGAAAAATTGGCCGACCATGGTTCTTCTGTCATTTTTAATGAAACTAGTGAGGAATCACTTTGATATACAATAACATCAATATCTTTAATTTGATCATTATCACTGGCACTAAGAATCAACGTAAATACTTGACCAATTTCTTCATTATTAGTGGGTGAAAGTATCTCAACCTCTGGAGGAAATATATCTAGAATCTCAGGGCACCCTGAAAAAAATAGAGTAGATGTAAATAATACATAGAATGGATATTTTTTAAAAATTTGCATTAGATAAAGCTAAACTTATTATAGTCTTATTACTGACTCCCTATGGAAATGAAATATTATCAACCCGTAGATACCGTGACGACCCGGAATACCACCAATACCATTGAAAACTGTAGGTACCTGCGTCAACGGGCACTTCAACCAATTGCCATTCTTCACTATAAGGATTCATATGTTCAGCCATATCTTGATCATCAATGAGAAATCTAAAGTAATAATCACTATCTGTTTTAGCAAAAAATCTTAGCACACCAGAGTTGACTGTAACAGTTTTTGAAAGGGACCCTTCACCATCCCACACAGCAGATTTAGCACCACCATATGCATCCAAACTATCAACAGTGCAATTAACACCAAAATTCCAATCTACTAAACTTTCTCCTGTTTCAAATCCCATATCATAATCAAATATTACTGTGTCTGCAATTGTAAAAGTAGCGTCAGACTCATCGAACCAGTCATCCCTAGTCACACTTTGAATTCTAATTTTACAAACATCATTTGTACCTTGGACAGACGGAACGTCCCATTGAAAGTAACCATCATTATCTATATCACCCCATGTTGGATTTTCTATTTCATACCAACTATCACCACCAAAAAGAGAGTAAAGGATCTTAACATCATTTGCATCCCCTCCTGATTCCCATAAAATCATGCGTTTGGTTCCTTTTTGAAAAGTCTCACCTCCATTTGGTTGTATAATCCGATAAAAATTTGAATCTGTTTCCATAGTGAAATAAGCATCACTAATTTTGTAAACATCTGTATTTGCTACACTCCATATGCCAATTACCCCTACAAACGAAGTATCAATATAGTTTGGAACAGTCCAACTATAAATACCATCGTTATCTGTCTGGTCCCAATTATAATAAGGTGGATTAGTAGTGTTGTTTGAAGTTCCAACAACATCGGTCCAATTAGCTCCTCCATCATGCGAGTAACCAATATAGACTTCATTACCCCCAATGTCACCCTCGGTATTCCATAATATATCAAATTCCGTCAGCTCATGCCACTCTTCACCTCCGTTTGGCTCAAGTATGTTAATTATATTACTTTGGCTATTACCTGCACTAATTGTAAAAGGTTGATCAGATTCATCAATATAATCGTAAAAACCTACTGATTGCCAGATTCTTATTTTTACAAAAGGGTTATCCACATAGACCTCTGGAATTTCCCATGAATAGATGGAATCACTATATACATATGAATATATTGTCGTATAAGAATTTCCATTATCTAGGCTGTATTGTACTGCTAGATTATCATATTCATCTGCAGGATGCCCGCTTTTCTTAAATCTTATATTTTGGGTAGATAATTCATCCCATATTTCCCCCCCATTTGGACTAATAATCTGGAGATAGGAACTATCTGCTATAATAGAAAAAAAACCAGAGGAGTCTTCTTGCTCTACATCATAACTATCACTATTATATGTTCTTAAATATATTTTACAGGAATCTAAATCTCCTCGTCTACCCCGAATACTTGGGAGATTCCAAGAATAATTAGACTCATCTGTCCCATAACTACTATTTAATTGGTATGGTGTATTATTTTCCGCATCAAAATCACTGCAAAAATAAAAAATATGCACATCCTCATTAATGTTTTCCCATCTAATTTGAATACTTTCTCTTTCGTTAAAAGCCTCACCTCCCACTGGAAATAATAATTCAAGTTCTGTATTAAATAATACATCACACGAATTTACATGTAGCGTAATTACAAGCAGCATGAAAAGATATAATGAATTGTTGCGTTTAAATTTCATATAACCCCTATTTAATATTTTAAAATGACTCCAGCTTTATCCCCAGAGAACGTAGGATTTTGCTCCCTGGTAAAATTACTTAGTTCATTTACCTTAGACGATACTTTATCAGAAAGATACACCTCCATCTCACCATTGGTAATCTTTTTATCTTGATTTTGATCGGCCTGTCCTTGAAGACCTGCAAGTACATAATAGGTAAAGACCCCATGTCTTGCCTTTGGATACCAGGAGCTTACCTGGTCATTTCTTGATGAAGAGAAAACATTCAATCCTGACATGGATGGGGCCTTAACCTTGAGCAGTGCAGGGCTAATTTTTTTGTACAGCATTCCACTCTCTGATTTACCGCTAAAACATGCATCCATAACCAGCGTAACCTGATTTGATTTTACAGGTAGACTACCAAGATTTTCGATAAGTACTTCCAAGGGGTATCCCTCAAACTCTATATTACCCATACTCGCTCCTGCTGGTACAATGTATGCCTCATTTGTATTGAGATCTGGCGCACCATGACCTGAATAGAAAACATATACTTTTGCATTGTCACCGATTCGTTTTACCTGTTTAAATAACTGACCTTCTTTATTTTCTCGGGTTCCAAATATGCGATTAAAGTCTGATAGTTTCGCATCGGTAAGTTCAATAATATTACTAGTTGGGATTCCAATAGTTTTGGTAAGATAAGATTTAAAAACTCTACTGTCTCTGTCAGCGTAGTCTACTTGGGGAATATCTCGATTTTCATAATTTCTGTTTCCAATAACAACCGCAAAACCATTTTTTAATTTATTATTAGTATTAGGAGCGATATCTACATTTATCCACTCGTCATCAGAAGTAACATTTGTGCCAAAGCCCGAAGAAGAGGAAACACCCATGGCAACTTGGGTTGCTGCGGCTTTATATATCTCTAATGGTATTGTCTGTCTTATACCAGAAAAATTTGCCATACCCAACAAAACTTTTAGATCAAAAGGACCAACATCAGCGTTCCACCTTACATCAATGGGTATCATCTGTTTGCGAGCAATCTGTCGTGCTGGTATTTTCCCTATAGTTAATTCCTGCATACCACTGTATCTTGATAAAGATTTAATTTCAATTCCATTATGTTTAGCATCAAGATTAAGAGTAACATCTTCCGCATCAAGATCACCATCATTCCTTGCTAAAATTTCTAGTTCTATTTTTTCTCCTTGTTCTATTAAACCATTTTGATTGCCACGAGACCCTGCTGTTGTCCCATCATGAATAACATAATCAAATGAGAGCTTAGGAGTCCTGTATGCACAATCAACTGTAATTGGTTTTACAAAGTTTATTATTTTTCTCTCATCTGTTATAGTTACAGAAAATTTAAATGATTCTTTTTTGTAGGTAACTGGTACCCTAAACCCAATTGGAATAGATTTCATAGCCGATGGGCCAATTGCACCTATAAATTCACTACCATTAATAGGTAGTACTCCTAATCCTGCAACTGTCACATCTGTACTAACTCCATATGCTGGACCTTCACCAATATTTTTCAATTCAAATAAGATTTCAACAGATTCTCCGTTCTCGATTAGGTTATTACCATTACCATCTGCCAAACCAATATTCCCATCATTAATTGACCAATTTGTTATTTCCAATTTAGGCGGAAGAAATTTTTTGGTTGGAATAAGAGAAGAAATAGGTCTGGCGTCATTCCCTTTGATATCAGAAACATAAAAAACTAATTCCTCATTTTGATTTATAGTGTTCTTTTTACCTTTCAGTAAAAATGTAAAATTTTCTCTTCTACCTGGTAAAATATCACCTAACGATGTAATATTATCTAAAATTGCAATAGTTTTTGGTGTTTTAGTAAGTTCAACCTTTACACCTCTACCAACTCCATCTCCTTGATTTTCAACATCCCCTGTAATACGAGCCGATTCATAAGCATCAAGGCTTCCATTTCCATCATCATCAATAAAGTCATTTATTACTAAATTTAAGCTTGGAGGATCAAGACTTTCTTGAAGTCTGTAATTAAAACTTTCAGTATTTGAATTAATGCCTCCATTAAACGATAGATTTTTTGCGTCATAGATTCCAGGAATAGTTAGATAGAAAACTAATTCCATGCTCTCTTTTGGTCCTAAACTATATGAACCTTTGAGGGACCTTTTCCCTCCCTTAGTTTTTTTATTATCTATTTTTAATTCAGGCTCCACTCCTCTTGATGCAATACTCTTAAGCTCTA
Source organism: Fidelibacterota bacterium (assembly GCA_002708715.1). Classification (GTDB taxonomy): domain Bacteria; phylum Fidelibacterota; class Marinisomatia; order Marinisomatales; family UBA1611. The sequence goes on from PAPB01000028.1 coordinate 28,014, forward strand.
GTATAGGTTTGATATTTTTTATCTTTTTATTTGATATATTTTCTATAGACATCACCATCTTACCCATTTCACCAGCAAAAATCTTAGAGCTTAATTGATCGGATCCCATTGGATAATACATAATATACACATCTATTTTATCTAGATTATTATCGAATAATTTTACGATTCTATGTTTTACAAAATTTTTATATACAAATCTACTAAGACCCAATAATGCCACGTCTCTGCCTAAAACAACATAGCCGGTTTCCATAATCTTATATGAAACGTATCCTGTTAGGCCTAGATAAGGTATCTCTAGAAGACTTATCCCCTTTTTATTCTCATTTTGGTAATCTCTATTTGCCCTAATTATTTTCTTTACTGGACTATTATTTTTAAAATTAGAATCGCCAAGCAAAATTAATGGGCATAGAAGATTCAAACATAAAATGATAATGGTATAATTTTTAATAGCGCGCATCACAAATATTAAAAAATATTCATCATAATAAAAAAAAATAAAATTAATTACGGTAACAGTGAATCATAGTAGTCATCAACACTGTCGTAATCCATTTTCCCAACAAAATTAGAAAATACAAAATAGCTAACTAAATAATTCATATCAGTCACCCAATTAGGTAAAAACTTTGGTTTCTGTAAAAATCCATCTTCTCTCATCCGAAGAAGTATAGGTATATCATCAAGATCAACCTTGCCAGAAAATAACACCTCAATCGCATCTTTATTTCCTCTTAAAATAGCTGATCTAAAAAAATTATGAACCCTTACCAAACCATCCAAATACACAATATCCTTTGTAAAAGGAGCTCCTCCGCTTAATACCCCTCCTCTAAACACCCTTCTCGCATCCTCAAAGGCCTGAGTCTTCTTACCAGCCCTTTTTAAGAAAAAACGATATACCTCAATAAAATCTGCACCATCTATAGCCATTTGGATTGCTATAACTCTATCTGAGATTCTATACATTCGATTTACATCAATACAGCCCGTTATAAATTCAGAAAATACTGCAAGACCCTCTTGAGTTTTAGTGATTGAACCATATTTAGCACCAAGAATTTTTAAATCTTTTTGAAGGCGTCCATTTAAAGTGGTTGCAACATGAGTAAATGCCTCATGATTTACCAATTGCTCCACATCCTTACTTGTAAAGGTTGCACCTTTCCTTAATCGGATTCTTTTTGAACTGGCAGTGGCCTTAGCTGATAAATTGTCTTTGATCAGCACCTCTGGACTTTGGGATCCAAACACAGGAGTTATTCTTGATTCAATTTCTTTTTTAACATCAGCAATAGTAATAGTCTTACTACGTAATGACTTAGAGAAACGTTCAAAATACGAATCAATTAATGATTCAAATTGTCTTGCAAGATCAATCGTGGATGTTTTACCATCTCTTAAAAAACCGCTTGGAGAACCATATATTTTTTCAGAATTTTGAAAGAACTCTTTTGTTCCACAGGAATTTAATAGGTCAACGCTTGACCTAATATCATTTGCTTTGGATCGTAACCAGTGATCATATGGAGTATCACCAAATACACTTTCAATACTTGTTAATTTATTTAGTATATCTCCTGAGTCAAATTTTAAATATTCTACTTTAGGAAGCTTTTCAGACTTGGTTCTAAAAAATTTAAAACGAACATTGTCTGGCCATACTAAATGACGAAGAATTTTGACTCGCCTACTTATTTCATAAAGACTAGAGGATATCTGCTTTATTCTTATTGAATCTTTTTTACTGATCATGCAATTAAGATTATACTATTTTACCAATCAATTCATATTCATTTGCGTCCTGTATTTTCACATTAGCAAAGGTTCCAACATCAGCCTTACCCTTGACATGGACAATATTATCAATCTCTGGCGAATCAAATTCAGTCCTTCCTACGCTTATATTTTCGCTGCCTTTATCAATAATAACCTTTAAAACTTTACCAATAAAAGACTCATTCTTTTCCAGACTAATATCTTGCTGAATATCCTGGAGTAGATTCTTTCTTTGATCTTTTGTTTTACGATCTACATCATCCTTTAGATTTGCAGCTTCTGTTCCTTCCTCTTCGGAATATGTAAAGATACCTAAACGATCAAACCTTACTTCTTCAATAAAGTTTCGAACAGATTCGAAGTGATCGTCTGTCTCACCTGGATAACCAACAATGAGAGTGGTTCTCAGTGCTATATCTGGAACTGCCTCTCTCAACCTTGAAATACGATTACGAATACCATCTCGTCCGAGTCCTCTTTTCATAGACTTAAGTATATCATCCGCTGCGTGCTGGATAGGCATATCAATGTAATGACAAACTTTATCACACTCAGCTATTGAATCAATTATTCTCTGAGAGAGATGAGCGGGATGTGCATAGTGGATTCTTATCCATTCAATATCCTTTATCGTATTTAATTCTTTTATTAAATCACTGAGATATACCTTCGTATCTAGATCCCACCCATATGAGGTGCTATCCTGAGCAATGACGAGTAGTTCTTTTGTTCCATTTTTTGCTAGTTGCTCTGCCTCTTGCATAATTGCTGGGATAGTACGACTTTTTTGAAGACCTCTCATTAGTGGGATACTACAAAAAGTACAACCATTATCACATCCTTCTGCAATTTTTAAGTAAGCGTAATGCTTAGGAGTCATTAACGATCGAAAAAATAACGGATCATCTCTTGAAAATTCTTTTCCTGTTAAGAATGAGACGATCTGCTGGTGATCATTGCTACCAAAAATTTGATCTATTTCAGGAATTTCTTCTTTTATTTGGTTTGGATACCTCTCTGATAAACATCCCATAACAACCAATTCTTTTAGATTCCCAGTTTTTTTTAATTCAGCTGCCTCTAAAATAGTATTTACAGATTCCTCCCGAGCAATATCAAGAAATCCACAAGTATTAACAATGATAGTCTCTGCATCCTCTGGGTATTTTGCAATATCGATATTAGTTTGTTTGAGACCACCTAATAAGATCTCCGAGTCTACAAGGTTTTTTGCACAGCCCAGACTAATAATATTTACTTGCTTTTTATTTATTATTCTATTTTTCACAGTTAATTATTTGTTAACAAATTATCAATATATTGAATTGAATTAAAAACAGCTAAGTCTTCAATAGTTTCTCCAGTTCCAATAAAATTAACTGGAATACGTAAATCATCATATAGAGGGAAAACAATCCCTCCCTTAGCAGTTCCATCTAATTTTGTAATAATAGCTCCATTAATATCTATATATTCATTGAATTCTTTTGCCTGCACAAGAGAATTTTGTCCAAGACTCGCATCTATAGTAATAAGTGAAATTTTTGAAAAAACGGAAAACCTATTAGTAATCACTCTATTAATTTTATCTAATTCTCTCATCAAATTAGAACTAGTATGTAATCTTCCAGCTGTATCAATAATAACTAAATCACTTTCATGCGCGATAGCAGACTCCAAACCATTAAATACAACAGATGCTGGTTCAGATGTCTCTTCATTACAAACAAGCTTACATCCAACTCGTTCACTCCATATTTTGATCTGATCCACAGCAGCTGCGCGATAGGTATCTGCAGCAACCAATGTAATTTTATAGCCTAATTTTTTATAATAATAAGCAAGCTTCGCCGAAGTTGTAGTTTTCCCACTACCATTAACTCCAACAACTAATAATACAGTTTTTTCATTATTTAAATCTAATTCAGAATTCTCGGGTAACATTTTTAATAAAGAAGATCGGATAGCTTCACCCATATCTGTTTTATCATAAATTTTGGATTGAATTATATCTATAATATTTTCAGCTATATCATAACCAATATCAGTTTCTATCAAAAGTTCTTCAATAGTGTCCAATTCATCTTGAGAAATATTATCTTTTTTAGATAAAAAATTAAAAATTTGTAAAAAATTCGTTCTTGATCTGTTAAGTGCGCTAAAAATACTTTTAATCATGATGAGAACGAATTGCAATAATAAATTGTTTTAGATATTGAGCCATACTAATTATAAGCAATAATGTAGCAACATATATCGAGGTCATTTTTAACCATGGGAGAGCACTAAAATCAAATATATGAAGGAATATTCCTAATGTACTAATTCCTGTCGCCCACTTACCCCACCAATTAGCATGCAAAATCATATATCCATAATTAATGCAATAGATAGCAAACCCAGCTATGATTACATGCCTTAACAAATAAAAGGAGAAAAACCATATAGGGAACTGATTTGTACCTACCAGATAGACAAGTATCGAAATAATAACAATAAAATCAGCAGCAGGATCAAGCCACTTTCCAAAATGTGTTACAGCCTTAGCTCGCCTAGCAAAATAGCCATCTAAAGCATCTGAAAGAATAGCAATTAATATGAAAATACCTGTAGTCCAATTCCATAATGGATAAGCCATCGAATAAATAATTGGGATTGTTAAGAATGCTCTAAATAAACTTATAAAATTTGCCAAAGTTAAAACTCGGGTCGGATCATTTATTATTCTATCTTTTAATTTGATTTTTTGCTTTGCCATATTAATCAGCTATTAATGCATCAATAATTTTTTCAGTTGAACCTATATTTTTTAAAATAACTTCACTTGAAGCAGAACTTGAATTCTCAAATAAAACTTTATTATTAAATAATTCCATGAGTGTAGTTTCAAATTTTATACTATTGTATACGCAGAATCCGCCTCCTAATTCAAGCATTTGTTTTGCCTCATCAAAATCTTCATACCTTGGACCAAATATTACTGGTAATCCAGCAATAGCAGGCTCCATAATATTATGTATACCTGTTGAAAATCCACCTCCAATATAGGCAACCTGACCGTACCAATACAGACTTGACAATAATCCTATTTTACTAACAATAATAATATTTTTATTTGAGGAAGTGATATCAATCAAATCTGCAAATACAGTTGATTCATATCCTAAACTCAAATACTTAGATTGAATTCTTGCAATATTTTTTTGGTTAGGCTCATGAGGAGCATGCAAAATTTTAAGGTCTGGTACTTTTTTGAGTAGATTAACTAAACCTGGTATTATTTGTTGATCATCTTCAAAATGAGAGCTTCCAATAATAATATATTTATCTCTATCTGATAATATCTTACGATCTTCAGGAATAAAATTTTTAGATGTTTTATATACCGTATCATATCTTGGGTTACCTAAGGCTAAAACATTAGGGATGACCACATCACCAAGAATATCTGTATATAATACCTTATCTTTTTCAGTAATCGTATATATACTATTAAATGATCTATACAGTGATCGAAAAAAATTTTTAACTATTGGAATATTTTTTATAGAATTTTCTTTAGCCTTTGCGGCAACAATACTTAAATCAATATTTTTAGATTTAGACATCCATAAAAGATTGGGCCATAAATCATATGAAGCAAAAATTATTTTTTTAGGTTGCACATATTTTAATGCTCTTCGAATAATCCAAGGAAAATCAAAAGGTAAATAAAATTTTAAATTAATAGCATCACTAGCTGCATTATCCATACCTGAGGGTGAAGAGAAACTTAGTATATTAATATATTGCTTCTTCCTTTCTTTACACCCTTCAATAATAGGTTTTATTTGATAAAATTCACCTAAACTTGCAGCATGGTACCAGTAAACCTTTCTATCTGTATTATGAACTTTAAAATATTCTTTTAAAATATTAATGGAATTAAACCTCCCAATCATTCCTTGTCTTAACTTATTTTGAAATATTGCAAGAAAAGAGCATATAAGAAAAAGTGATGGGTAAAAAAGGCCGTTATATAATAAATACCAAAATATTCTCATTATAATTCTGCTTTCAATATACTTTCTATTACATCTGATGGTTTAATTAAATCCATACATAGTTGCGTTTTCCTATAGCAAGGAAATTTCCCATTTTGAGAACACGGCCTACACCAAATATCTTTTTCAATTTCAATTGAATTATCTAAATGAACTCCAGCACCAGTTTGCCTTGATGTTGGGCCTAAGATCATTGACACGCTTTTACCCAATGCTTCGGCTGCATGTAAAAGTCCAGTATCACTTCCAATAATATATTCAGCATTAGAAAGAATAGCTAACGCAAGCCTTAAATCTGTTTTGCCAATAAGATTTATTGATTTGTCTACTTCTAATGAAATATCTTCACAAATTTTATCTGTTTTTGAACCAATAAGTACACATGGTAAATCTATTTGATTTAATGTCTCAATATAATTACTAACAGACCATTGCTTCTGCTTCCAGGCAGCACCAGGCACTACCGCAATGAATTGGTCAAAAACACCTTTTGATATAAGCATACTTTTTGCCATAGCTTTTTCATGTTGACTTACAAAAAGAGAAGTTGGTGGTATCTTATCTCCAACTTTCCAAATTGCACCGATATGTTCATGAAACATTTTTAATGAAGAGAAAGAAGAATTAAATCTATTAAAATGAAAAAAAAATAATAAAAATCTATTTATGCGGGGTTTTTTTATTTTATAATTAGTCCCTTTACTTCTTAATAATAAAATATTAGATCGAATAGAATTATGTAAATCAAAAATAAAACTATATTCTTTTTTCTCTATATATTCACATAAATCCCATATCTCTTTTAGAGTTTTTTTTCTTTTAATTGATAATAAAAAGTCAATATCAGGATGTAATTCTAAAATAGGAGCATAATCATCGAGGGTTAAAAATGTAATTTGGGCATCTGGATATGCATTACGTATTGTTTTAAGAGGAGAGGTTGATTGTACAATATCACCAATTGAACTAAATCTGACAACTAAGACTTTTTGATCAAATTTCATTAGAACTATTTAACTCGTGAAACATTAAAAGTGATAATTTTTATTAATGAATCTTTTATTATTGAATCTGGATAATGTGATATTGCATCTTTAGCTAGTTCAGAATATTCATTCATTTTTTTTATAGAATATTCTATACCTCCAGCATCCGTTACCAGACCAAGAATGTCTGATAAATTTTTCTTATTCTTTCTTTTTATACTTAATAGTTTATTTAATTGACGTTTCTCACTTCTAGACATGTTTGCTTCGGCATATATTATAGGTAACGTAATCATATTACTTTTTACATCATTATTACCATTTTTACCTGTATCGTTTTCACTTCCAACTATATCAAATAAATCATCTTTAATTTGAAATGCAATGCCCAGATTATATCCAAAATTATAAGTTGATTTTATATCAATATTATTTTTTGTTGTGGTAATTGCACCTAATTCACAACTTGTAGCAATAAGAGAAGCAGTCTTTTGACTAATCATATCAAAATAAGTATCCTCATCCATCGATCTTGTAATACTTTTTTCAATTTGTAGAATTTCACCAGCGCTCAATTTTTCAGCAGTTATTGAGATCCTCTCTAAGGCTTCAAAATCTTTCAATCGTATCATATTAATTAAAGCTTTACTCAATAAAAAATCTCCCATTAAAACAGATAATTTGTTTTTCCACACAAAATTTAATGAAGGCATTCCTCTTCTCAAGGTTGCTTCATCAACAACGTCATCATGAATTAAAGTAGCTACATGTAATAATTCCATCATAGCTGCCGCTCTATATGTATTAATTGTAGGTTCACCACATAGCCTTGCAGAAAGAATTGTAAGAGATGGTCTAATATTTTTACCTCTATTTCGAATCATATATTTTGCAATAGAGTTTATCAAACGAACGTCTGACTTGATTGCTCTGTCATACTCTATTTCAAAAGTACTTAGATCATCCATTATTGGAGACATTATCTCTTGTAGATAATCTTTTCGTTTATTTATCATTTTTAAAACTACTTTTTAATAGTTATTCAATTCAATTACGTTCTTTTTCTATTTACAATCCATGAAACACCAATACTTGCTTCATAAAGTAAAGCTAATGGAAAAGACATAATCAACATAGATACTGGATCAGGAGGAGTTATAAATGAAGAGACTACTAATATTGCTATAATTGAATGTCGTCTATAATGTCTCATGAAAGCTGGTGTTAGAATACCAATAGAAGATAAAATAAGTGATATCACAGGAAGCTGAAAAATGATACCAGCTCCTAATAACAACCAAGTTAAAAAACTAAAATAATATTGTATTGAAAAATTATTTTGAACATCGGGATTGCCAATGCCACTAAAAAATTCCAAAGAATAGGGGACAATAACAAAATATCCAAAAAGTACTCCCCCAACAAAAGATGTAAATCCAAAGAATACTACTGGAAAAACAAATCTTTTTTCATTAGCTAAAAGCCCAGGAGCAATAAACTTCCATGTTTGATAGATTAGATAAGGTAATGAAATAATAAATCCTGAAATAAAAGAAATAAACCATTTAATTAAAAACATACCTTGAACTGTTAACACCTGAAGTTTAATAGGATGGGTGGTTATTTTTGTTGGGTTCAATAAAATATTTAAGATTATATCAATATTACTAAATGAAATAATCGATCCTATTGCAATCGCTATGAGAGACCTTACCAGCCTCCATCTGAGTTCCTCTAGATGGTCTAAAAAACCCATATCTTGATTATTTTTTTTTAACAATCTTATTGCTTTTCCAGAAGTTGTTTTGCCATTAGATGGGGTGGCAATACAATCTTATCTAATGATTTTGTAGCTTGATTAAGTTGATTAATTTTATCAGTGTTCCAAAAAGAATTTTCTAAGTTAAGCCTTATAAGGCTTAGTACCCTTTCTTTGTATCTGTGAAGACGACGATATTCTAAACTACCATTAATGCTCATGGATTTTAATAAGTTTTGAATCCCTACAAAAAGTTCTATCACACCATCCTTTTTTGTTGCAATAGTGTTAAAAACTGGCGGCTCAACATTATCTGCTTTTTTTACAGTATGTAAAATATTTTTTAGAATCGTAGCAATTCGATTTGCGCCATTTCTATCTGATTTATTAATTACAAATAAATCTGCAATTTCCAATAGGCCTGCTTTCATAAGTTGTATTTCGTCTCCTGACTCTGGTACGAGAATAACAATACAAATATCAGCTACATTCATAATATCATGCTCGCCTTGTCCTACACCAACAGTCTCATAAAAAATAATATCCTTACCACTCGCGGCTAACACATCTCCAATTTCTTGAGCCTTATTGGAAAGCCCACCCAAATTACAATGATTACCCACACTACGGAGGAACACACGATCATCCCAAGAATATTGATTCATCCTTACTCTATCGCCAAGTAATGCACCACCAGTAAATGGACTTGTAGGATCTACAGCCACGACTCCTACAGTTTTATTATTTGCTAAATAAGTCTCAATTAAAGCATTTGTTAAAGTACTTTTTCCTGCACCTGGTGGTCCGGTAATACCAATACGTATAGCATTGGAAGCATTTGCATGTACCTCACTTAAAAATGGTTCAGGAGGAGTTTGGTGATTTTCAATAAGCGTTATAGCTCTTGAAATCGATCCATGGTTATTATCTAAAATACCATGGATAAGACTCTGAGGCATCTATGAATCAAACTCCTTAATAAAATTTTTATAATCTAAGATTATTAGTTCTCTACCATGACGTTCAATATATTTTTCTTCTGCTAGTAGCCCCATAGCTCTAGATACTGTTTCTCGTGATGTGCCTGCCATATTTGCAATATCTTGTTGTATTGGTACTTTAGGTACAGTTACCTTGCCATTCCTAATCATTCCCTGTTCATCTGCAAAACGTATAATGCATAGGGCGATCCTTTTTTCTGCATCACTAAGTGAAAGACTTACTATTTGTCTATCACTTTTTCTCAATCTGGATGTCATTTCTTTCAATAGCTGAATAGCAATCTGAGGATAATTATGCAATACTTCTAAAAAGTCATGACGATTAAGTATAAGAACCTCAGTTTTTTCTAAAGCAATTACATTTGCAGATCTAGCCTCACCATCAAGCAAGGACATTTCTCCAAAAAAATCTCCAGCATTTAACATTGCGAGGATAACTTCTCTTCCATCCTTACTTAATCTTGTAATTTTAACACTTCCTTCAACTACAAAAAATAAATTTTCGCCTTCAGATTCTTCTAAAAATATTAAATTACCATTCTCAAACTTTTTAGAGATCATTTTATCGGCAATATACCCTAACTCTTCATCCTTTAAATCCCAAAAAAGTGATACAGCTTTTAATAGTTCTGTCTTGTTCATGTTCTAAAGATACCAATCATATATATATAATCAAATTTTTTAACGAATTATTAAACTAATTATATATTACACTGAATCATATATAAATTCATAGTAATTTGATTATAAAAGTAAAAAGGATCATTGACAGGGGAATTATTACAAGTGTAATATTGCCAGCTTTAATACAAAGGAAAACTTTTAATGGATAGACATCCTCAACAACTAAAAAGAGAAAGACAAGATAAAAAGAGACGTGCTAGAAACGTAGATAGTCTTTCTAGATTGCGCACACATATTAAAAAAGTCTTAGAATCTAGCTCAAAATCTGATGCTGAAAAAATCTACAGAACTACAGTTAGTATAATTGATAAAGCTGTAAGTAAAAATTTAATTCATAGCAAAACGGGTGCTCGAAGAAAAGCTCAGATTACCCGTCATATGAATTCTTTAGATTAGAATAATATTTAACTATCAGATACCTGATAGTTAGGTGCTTCTTTTACAATCCTAACCTCATGGGGATGGTTCTCTTTTATCCCCGCTGTAGTAATTTGAGTAAATACAGACTTATTTCCAAATTCAATAATATTTTCACAACCACAATAGCCCATAGAAGATCTTATTCCTCCAATCAACTGATGAATGGTATTACGAACGGGCCCTCTATATGGTACCATTCCTTCGATACCTTCTGGTACTAATTTATTGGCATCCGCCCCTTCTTGAAAATATCGATCACCACTGCCCTTTTTCATTGCACCCATTGAACCCATACCTCTATATGATTTATACTGACGCCCTTCATAGAGTATTGTCTCTCCTGGACTCTCATCCATGCCAGCTAAAAGGCTACCAAGCATAACTGAATTTGCACCAGCGGCTAAAGCCTTAGCCAAATCACCACTATAACGTAATCCACCATCAGCAATAACTGGTATATCTTCATTCCTAGCTACGTCAACAGAATCAATAATAGCAGTTAATTGAGGAACACCTACACCTGCTATTACTCGTGTCGTACAACTAGCGCCTGCGCCAATTCCTATTTTAACGCAGTCTACTCCTGCATCAATTAAGGCCTTAGTACCTTCACCAGTTGCTACATTTCCAGCAATTATCGATAACTGAGGAAAATCTGATTTTAATAATTCAATTGATTTTAATACCCCTTTTGAATGCCCATGCGCTGTATCTATCACAACAACATCTACATCTACCCTTAATAATTCAGCAGCACGCTCATAAGAGTCTTCAGATACACCAATCGCAGCACCAACCCTAAGCCTACCATTATTATCCTTGCAAGCATTAGGATAATCTTCATTTTTTTGAATATCTTTTACTGTTATAAGTCCTGTAAGATTATGATTATCATCAACAACCAATAATTTTTCAATTCTATGCTTTTGTAATATTTCTTTTGCTTTATTTAATGATGTTCCTACTGGGACTGTCACAAGATTATCACAAGTCATACGCTCTGACACATTTAACATTTCATTTGTCTCAAACCTAATATCTCTATTAGTAATAATGCCTTTTAGCATTTCATTCTCAACAACTGGTAGACCACTTATTCTATACTCAGACATAATCTTTTTTGCTTCAGCTATCGTAGCATTTTGATTTACAGTAATAGGATTTTGAATCATACCACTCTCTGATCTTTTAACCTTATCAACCATATTAACTTGGTCTTCAATATCTAAATTTTTATGGATAACACCTAAACCTCCTGTCCTTGCAAGAGCTATTGCCATATCACTCTCGGTGACTGTATCCATAGCAGCACTTAATATGGGTATATTTAAATCAATATTTTTTGTTAGTTTTGTTTTCAAACTAACATCACGAGGGAGCACATTTGATTTTTGAGGCACTAATAAAACATCATCAAATGTAAAAGACTGCTTAAATGGTGGTCTATTTTTCACTTTTACTCCAACGTTAAAACTTCAGAGATAATATCTAATATTGTTCCAGATCGAACAAATTTAGTGACGCTATTAATTTCATTATACAACGATCGATCTCCACTTTGAAAAGAACAATATTTATTTAATGCTTTCAATATAGGTTTAGTCCCATGACCTGCATCTAAATCTGAAGAACAAATATAATAAGCTGCACCTGCTACAATCAATTCTATTGATAATATTTTATCAATATTTTTTTGTATACCCATCAGCTTATATCCTGCCCAAGGCGCCATACTTACTATATCTTCTTGTCCACCAGACGTTGGCATTGAATCTATACTCGCAGGATGAGATAAAGTTTTATTTTCAGATGCAAGAGCAGAAGCGGTAACATGCGCAATCATATACCCAGATTCTATGCCTGGAGTTTTTGTTACAAAGGGAGGTATTTTATCTTTAATACCCTTCATGAAATAATGAATTCTTCTTTCTGATATTGCACCAAGTTCTGAAAAAGAGATTGCAAGTGAGTCTAAAGCCAATGCTACATGTTCAGCATGAAAATGTCCAGAACTGACAATGTTATTATTATCAAAAATTAAAGGATTATCGCTAATACTATTTATCTCATTGTTAATTATTTTTGCAGAATTTGCAAATATATCTCTACAAGCTCCATGAATATGAGGTATACAACGAAAGCTATAAGGATCTTGTACTTTCCCACAATTGTTATGCGATTTTACTACTCCACTGTTATTTAATAATCTATATACATTATTCGCACTAGATCTTTGTCCTAAATGCAGTTTAAGAGTATGAATTTTTTTTTGAAAAACTTTTCTACTTGAAAAACTATTTTCTACAGAGATTGCGCCAGCAATATCTGCAACTTTTAATAACCGCTCACCATTAATTAAATTATTAATTGCAATCGCGGTAGATACTTGAGTACCATTAATTAGACTGATACCTTCCTTTGGCTTCAGTGACAAGGGTCTAATTCTTACTTTACTTAATGCTGCCGTTGTTTTAATTCTTTCACCTTTACAAAAAACTTCACCTTCGCCTATTAGTGCTAGAGCCAAATGTCCTAATGGTGCTAAATCACCACTTGCACCAACTGACCCTTTTTCAGGAATAACAGGTAAAATATCTTTATTTAAAAATTGTATAATTTTTTTAGCTAATTCTATACTGACACCACTATATCCTTTAGAAAAAGTAAGTAATTTCAAAAAAAGTATTGTACGAACAAGACCTAAACTCATTGGCGCACCAGTGCCAGATGCGTGACTCCTGACTAAATTCATTTGAAGTTTTGCTATATGAGGAGAATCAATTGTGATATGGCTAAGATTACCAAATCCAGTATTAACTCCGTAAATGGATTTACCTTTTTTGAGGGCATTTATTAAATGATTATGAGATTTTATAATTCTCTTTTCTGATTTACTAGAAAGTAAAACTTTTACAGGACCTTTGTAAAAAGGATAAAAATCTTTGTAGGTACGATTTTTATTTGAAACAAGTAGGGTTTCCATCAACTAATTTATAGAGTCTTATCTATTGATTCCAATGATAGAAAATTGTTATTTAATTGAATAAAATTCTGAAAAAGTATGCATTTCTACTGGCAATGATTGACTGAAAATTTCACCATATCTTTTTACAACTATACGATTATCTAAACATAAAAATTTTCCTGCATCATAGCTCGTTCTTATAAGCCTTCCAAAACCTTGTCTAAACCGAATTGCAGCTTCAGGAAGACTGTACTCCATAAAGCTATTTCCACCCATTTTATTAACATATTCCGAGTATGATTTGATTAAAGGTTCACTTGGGACATCAAAAGGCAACTTAACCAAAACTAAAATTTCTAATAAGTCCCCAGGCAAATCCACTCCCTCCCAAAAACTATTTGTACCAAATAATATTCCGTTTGGATTTTGATGCATACCTTTTATAATTGCTGGTTTTGAAGCTCCTCTTGTTTGAGCAAAAAGAGGCAAATCCCTTCCATCTTTTTTCGCTCTTAATTCTTTAGCTGTATCACTTAAAGCTTTAATTGATGTAAATAGGACCATTATCCTTTTATTAAATGTCTTATGTAAATAATATACTAATTCGGAAATCGCTTTTGAATCGTTTGATATTTCACGAGCTCCTCCATATTGATAATAGCTTACTTGTTCATTATAGAAGAAAGGACTTAAAAAATCTTTTGTCAAGACATTGCCATAATCTCCAAGCCCAATTCTTCCAAGAAAATAACTAAATGAGTTTTGTACCTTTAATGTTGCAGAAGTTAGAATGCAATTTTCTAATTGATTAAAAAAAGAAGTATGTAAAGTATCTGAGACATCTACCAAAGAAGCATGCAATGATATTTGTAGTATTTGATTCTCACTACCTCGGCTTCTATATTCTCCTTCCATCCAATAAACCCACTCAGAATTTTGGTTTTCAGTTAAATGAACTATTGTATTCAATAAAACAGTGGACGTCTCTAAACCTTGTTCTATAATATTATGCAATACTGTATAGTCAGATCTTTTTGGATCCATTTCAAGTATCATCTTTTTCATTTTATCCAAAATAGAAAAAATTATTTCAAAACTTTTTTTCAATGAATCTAAGCTTAGTTTAGTAGAAGCATATATTTTATCAATATTCCCAAGTATTGGCTTGTCTTGATATGCTTTGGTAGGAGAATATCTATGCTGGTTATCATCAACAAGATCCGTCATAAAACTTTTTAAATATTGCGATGCATTTTGAACAGCAGCCTTTAATTCTTCTCTACTGTTTTTAACATCGCTATTTATTTCAGATATATTATTTAATATATTGTTCCAACGATTAGATCTAGGATGAGATGGATCCAAAGTTTGTAATTGATAGGTGACTTGCTGCTCATTCCATTCAACTTTAAACTGATCATACGCCGCTTTAACTAAATTATGGGCCTCATCAACAATCACCGAAGAATAGGAAGGTAAAAGACCTTCCTGAGATACATTTGTCATTAGCAGCGAGTGATTTGCAACAATAATGTGTGCCTGAAAAATATTTTTTTTAAGATTTCCATAATAGCATCCTCTATGCCGATTGCAAATTTCACTAGTACAAAACCCAGTATCACTAGATATTGCAGATTTAAGCCAATTTCTCCTTGTGTTTAAAAAACCCGAGCACTCCGCAATATCTCCAGTTTTAGTCCAAAATAACCAAAATACGATTGGAATTAAAGCCTCAAGGTCAATATGATCTAGAGTTTTTGCATCAGATATAAGCCAATTGAACCGAGTCTTACAGATATAATTTTTTCTACCTTTTAGCATCACTGCTTTTATAGGGACATCTAAAGCAGTAGAGAGCAAAGGTAAATCTTTATGAAATAATTGATCTTGCAAATGTTTTGTATTGCACGCGATAATAACAGGGCCATTTTCTTCTACATTTCCACTCTCTTTAATTGCACCAAAAAGATATGCCATTGTTTTACCTAGACCAGTACCAGCCTCCAATACACCAATTTTACCATTTTCTGATAATATATCGTTAACTAGTTGAGCATACTCTTTTTGATTTGGCCTACTTTCAAAATTTGGATGTACATTGGATAGAGTTCCACTTTCACCAAAAACATCATCTGCAGAAAGTGATTGGATATCCCTTTTACCATTGTGGCTGTATATATTAGTCTGGCATTGTGGAATGTTTTTTTGTTCAATCATTCCTTTTTTTAAATCGCCTTGTTTTATTAATGTATTTGCTAAATTAACATAAAGCTGAATGTTTGGTATGTCTGTGCCTTGAATAAGGGAATTTACTTTTGATATCAATTCTAATGGATATCCAGCAATTTCATTTATTAATTCTAAAAAAATTTGGCCTGTATTTTCCGTATCATTCTCAGCTCTATGCGCACCCTCAGAAGATAAACCATAATAGTCTGATAAAGCACTTAAATTAAAAACTGGCTGATCAAACAAGAGACTCCTCGCAAGTTGAAGGGTATCATACTTAATAAAATTCTTTTCTTTTTTTCCATGACGTAAACAAAGTTGAGAAAGAAATTTTTCATCAAAATGAATATTATGAGCAACAAGAGGTATATCATCTAAAAAATTTAAAAACTCATCAATTATTTTTTCTTCATTAGGAGCCTTACTTACCATTATGTTAGATATACCTGTAATATCTGATATAATAGCTGGAATATTGCGTCCAGGATTTACTAAGCTTACAAAACGATCTACTATTTCACCATTTTCAAACCGAATAGCAGCGATCTCTATAATTCTATCATTTATAGGGTCTAATCCTGTTGTTTCAAAATCAAATGCAGTAAAAGATGACAGGTCTAAAGATTGAAGTAATTTTTGAGTATTCAATTAGTCGACTGCTATGAAAAAAGGATTTTAAAATAAAAAAGAGGGCTAGAGAGTTCATCTTTTGGAATTTCATTAGATAGCATACCTGATATTATTTCCTGAACCTCTTTATTTCTAGATGCTCTATTAATAACAAAGTTCAATAAAAAACTAGATCTAGATAAAGATTGTAATTTTGTACTGGTTCGCAACTCTTTTCCTATCTCATCCCATAGTAGCAGGTCATACATTTTCAGCATATTCTCAGAATAGTCTCCTGATTGCTTTGCTTTTCGTACAACAGATATAGCATATTTTGCGGAGACCATAGCATTACCAATACCTTCCCCTGTAAAGGGATCAATTAATCCAGCAGAATCTCCAAGCAACATATAACCATCTCCATGATTTTTTCTATGAACACTTCCCATTGGCAGGTTCCATCCTTTTGGATTTTCTAATGGTTTTGCATTTGAGAATCTCTCTTTGAAATATTTTGATAGAGTTACTTCATTTAAAATATTTCTTAAAGTTCTGTCTTCTTTTTTTGCATCATTCTTGCTTAAACCGATACCAATATTTGCTTTGTTATTTCCAGCAGGGAATAACCAAAAGTATCCAGGTTTAACTTCGCTTATATAGTGAAGTTCAATCTGATTTGAAAGTCCAGTTATACCTTCATAATAACACCTTATCGCAACTGCCGTATTATCCATGTCCCTCTTATAAGTTTTTGACTTTCTTGCGATAACAGAATTTGCACCATCACATCCTAAGATAATTGGAGCCTCAATTATCTTTTCAATTCCTTCATTATCGACTCCACAAATACCGATAAGTTTGTTTTTTTCATAGATTAAATCTTTAACCTTAAAGCCCTCAAGTGTATCCGTAACGCTTTTGGCTTTATTAAATAAATAATTATCAAAAATTTCTCTAGGGATCACAAAACCTTTAGTAATATGATTGTTATTTTTATTACCCTTAAGATGAACATCAAATTGACTATGGTTGGGTCCACCAAATGTAATTCTATTTATCTCAGAACCGTTTAACTTTTCGACTTCACTAATTAAATTTAGCTCTTCCATAATACGAACACTTTTACCAGATAATGCATCCCCACAAATTTTATCTCTAGGGAATATAGCTTTATCAAGAAGAATACAATTTAAATTATATTTGTCTGCATAAAGAGCAGCTGTAGAGCCAGCAGGACCAGCCCCGACAATTATCGCATCATACATATTTATTCTTCTAAAAAGTCTACACCAAAAGATGGAAATACAATGCCATATCGAAAATAATTTATTGTCCTAATAATAAAAAATAAACTGCATAGTGGGATTAAAAACCAAGGCACACGAACACATAAAAACATTGCAAAAGAAAATAAAGGAAAAAATCTGGCTCTTTGTAAATGTCGAACGTGATTAGGCCAAACTAATGTAATTAATGGAAATGGTACTGAAACTGAACCGGCTGTACTTATAATAGGATCATCCAAATAGATACCTAACACCACAGAAAAAAGCATCAATAATAAAGAAAAGGAAAAATATTCGATTTTATTATTCCAATCAAAATGATTCCACTCACCTTTGTTTTCATCTAAAATTAATGGAAATTGAAAAACTAAAAGTCCAGATAAAAATGCTAATGAATAAGGAATCAAACCAATAAAATTTGGTAATAACCCACTTACCCCAATGTTTCCAAAAATAAGTAGTAGGTATGATACAATTGTATGAATTAAAATTTCTCTATTACTAAGAATTTTTGATCCAACTTCCCATAAATTATTTGGTTTTAATATAAATAAATATAATATTGAAATAATTATAATTTTCATTAAGCCAATAGCCCAACCTTGCCATGACCAGTAAACAAATCGTTCGTTTATATCTATCCCAACAACAGTACCCGCGACGACTAGAGTCCATAAAGAAAATAATCTAAGCAATCCCATAGAGTCCATTTTCTTACCTAGATCAACAAACAAAGAATTTAATCGATTAAAATAGTTTGATTTTTTAGGAAATAAACGAGCGATAATCATAAACTATCCAATGATTGGATTTCCTGTTAAAATTGCAATCACTTCATTTGTTATAATAAAACCAACAACTAATGCTGAAATGATAAAAAGAGCCTTCACAAGATTTGGTTCAAGATTTTTATTTTTCATACCAGTAATCAATTCTTTTATAAAATCATTAACTCCCCATTTTAATAATATAAATAAAGCTGTGAGCATACCACCAATTGGCAACATATACTTAGATGATAGATAATCTAAAAAGTCAAAAAAGGAAATATTGAAAATTGTATTAAAATCATTAAAACCACCCATTGACATTGAACAAAAAATTCCCACCAAAGTCACAATTGATCCAAAAATAACAGTCGCTTTTTCTCGACTCCATTCTTTCTCATCTATAAAATATGCAGTAATAACTTCTAATATTGATATAGCCGATGTAAGTGCTGCCATAAACAACAAGAAAAAAAATAAAGATCCCCATAATATTCCACCCGCTATTTGAGGGAACATTGTTGGTAGTGCGACAAAAATTAACCCTGGACCTGAATCTGGATTAGCACCCAATGCAAATACCGTGGCAAAGATTGCCACTCCTGCCATTATTGCAATAAGAGTATCTAAAAGAATAACCCATAAAGCAGAAGATAAAAGATTTTGATCTCTTTTTAGGTAGCTACCATAGGTAATCATTGTCCCCATTCCTAGACTTAATGTAAAAAATGCGTGTCCTAATGCTAAAACAACACTTGATGCATTTAAATCTCCAAATTTTGGTTTAAATAAAAACTCTAACGCCATAGACCCATTGGGAAGTGTTAAACCTCTAACCATTAATAATACCAGAATAAATAAAATAGCTGGCATCATAATTTTAGCCCATTTTTCAATACCACCTTTAACACCTTTAATAATCACCATAATTGTTAGGGCCATAAAAGCGATTTGCCAAAATACAGGATTGATGGGATTTGAAATAAAAGATTTAAATTGCTGACCAGCCAATTCTGGATTTCCTGAAAAATCCATAAAACCGCCTGATAAAGAAAGCATTGCATATCTAAGTGTCCAACCACCAACAACACCATAGAAAGAGAGGATAACAAATGCAGCGCATACACCTAAAACACCCACAAATTTCCAATTTGTATTTGGAGCTAAAGTTTTAAATGCACCGACAGGACTTAATTGAGTTTTACGTCCTATTACAAATTCAGCTATTACAATTGGTAAACCGACTAATAAAATACATAAAAGGTAAACCACTGTAAAAGCAGCCCCTCCATTTTCACCAGCCATATGCGGATATTTCCAAATATTCCCTAAACCAACTGCCGATCCCGATGCGGCTAGAATAAATCCAATTTTAGAGCCCCATTGCTCTCTATTTTTCATATACTCCTCCCTCATTATTTTCCTTATCTAAAGAACTATTCATCAGCGTGTCAAAGGAATTCAAATGTGCATCCACCACAGCATCAATCATAGAATAAACATATATGATGCCTATCCACCAAGCATATTTATTCCTTTTTTCTAGATATCTGTTTCGATTAAGTGGCAAGCTACTATCATAATTATTATAACTTTCTAAATTATTAGACCATGCAGATATAGCAGAAGCTTCTATTGCGATTATCATTGCTGATTTCAACCATTTACCATTATAAGCCTGCCCCATACCTGGAATTAAAGAAAAGTAAAATGCTTTTTTAGGATCTTTTTGTTGATTCGTTTTATCATCATTTGCAACTGCAATATTCAACAATAAAATATATACTCCTATTTTAAGAAATATTATATACTTATCTGGACGCAATACACTCAATTTCAACCAATGCTCCGAGAGGCAACTTGGATACTTCTACAGTTGATCGTGCAGGAAATGTCACACTGCCAAAAAATTCTTTAAAAACATCATTCACAATTGAAAATTGATCCAGGTTAATTAAAAATACTGTTAATTTTATTATATTACTCTTACTTAATCCTGCATCGCATAAAATTAAATCAATATTTTTCAAGACCTGTTTAATTTCAGATTCCATGCCTCCTTCTACTAAAGTACCATTCACTGGATCAAGTCCTACTTGGCCACTAGTGAAAATAAAATTATTAATTTCAATTGCCTGGTTATATGTTCCAACGGCTTTTGGTGCGTTAGGAGTATGAACTACTTTTTTCATTATTTTCAGAATCTATTATCGAGACAGATACAAGGTAATCCAACTTCCTCATTTAATTCACGGTAACCATCTCCATCAAATTTTCTTAAAAAAAATTCACCTACAGCTGCTACCGTAGTCTCAAACAAATGTCCACCTAAGGTTTTCATTTCATGATTAGATAAAACCACATGAGCATGCACAAAAGATTTGTCATCTTTTAATGTGACATTACCTTCAAAACTTACCAACTCAAGTACTCCTAAAAACTCTTTTTTTATATAGGTCTTTGCAACAATATCATATGCACCTATTTCAGTCTGTTTTACAGCTCCTATGCCAGAGATCTTTCCATTCTTAATACCTTGAGAATTACAAAATTTTGTAATTGTATCCATCACTTTCTCATTTTTTTCAACATAAATAAAATAATCTTCACCTATTTGTTTATATTGCATCTATATTTCCTTTAAAATATTCATAATCATATTCTTTGTCTTTCCCATCGCTTTGACTAGTAAATCATTGTTTTTTCCCCCAGCTGTTGCCATATGGGGTTTTCCTCCTCCTCCACCTTCCATAAATACACCAATTTTCTTTGCTAACTCACCCGCAAGTATACCACTTTTATTAAGTTGTTTAGTTACTATAACCAATGCCATGGGTTTCTCTTTTCCTTTTGAAAAAAGAGCGACAATACCACTTGCAATTCTATTAAAAACCTGATCTCCAATTGATTTAAGTTCATCCATACTGTCAACAGCTACTTCCTTTACAACGTATATATTGTCTTCAATACGTTCTAAATTACTTAGAATTTCAGAGTCTAAATTAGGACGTGATCTATTTTTTAGTTTTTTTTCTAATTCTTTCTTTTCATTAATTAAATTATTTACTCTATCAATAATCTCTAAAGTGGAAACATTAAATTGCCTTTGAAGACCATTTAAAATCAGAGCATTATCTTGAACTTCCCTTAAAGCTGAATCACCAGTTAAAGCAACAATCCTTCTTACCCCTGATGACAATGATGACTCCTCTATAATTTTAAAAAGTCCTATATCACCAGTTCGTACCACATGAGTTCCCCCACATAGTTCCATTGAATAATCACTTACTTTTACAACACGTACCGTGTCCCCATATTTTTCACCAAACAGCGCTTCAGCACCTTGGCCTTTTGCCTCATCAAATTTTTGAATGGATACATCTAATTCAACATTAGAAATAATCTGATTATTAACTAATCTTTCAATTTCCTTTATTTGATCCTCTGTAATTTTTTCAAAGTGAGTTAAATCAAACCTAAGATAATCAGGATGCACTAGGGATCCAGCCTGATTAACATGTTCCCCTAGAATAATTTTTAGAGCCTTATGCATCAGATGTGTAGCTGTATGGTTCCTCTTAATAGAGTCTCTTCGGGCTACATCAACCTTACAATGAACTGCAGCATTGCCTACATTTATTTTACCAGTACAAATATGAATTATGGATTCATTTTCTTTTTTTACATCTAGTACTTCAAGAGTTACATCATTCCCAATAATAGAGCCTGTATCACCTATCTGGCCACCTGATTCAGCATAAAACGGAGTCTGATCCAAAATCACATAAACTTTTTTTTCAGATCCTACAGCATATCTTATAATTTTCGATTCGCTATTTACACTATCATAACCAATAAACTGTGAATCATATCCATCGGAGACATCTAGCCAATTCAATTCATCTGTGGATACTTTAAACTTACCTGACGCCTTTGCTTTTTCCTTTTGCCTTCGCATAGATTCATTAAAAATTTTTTCATTAACGACAAGATTATTTTCTTTTGCCATAAGTTGAGTCAAATCAAGAGGAAACCCATACGTATCATATAATTTAAAGGCATCTTCACCACTGATTTCTGATCCTTTTATTCCAGAAATAATTTTCTTAAAATGATTTAAACCTCGATCCAATGTATGGTTAAAAGATTCTTCTTCTGACCTAATGACATTTTCAATATGAGTTTGCTTATCGATAACCTCGGGAAAGATCTCTCCCATTATTTCACCGACTACTGGAACCAACTTAAACATAAATGGCTCTTCAAAGCCTAGGCTTTTCCCAAATCTTGCGGCTCTTCGTAAAATTCTTCTCAGAACATATCCTCTGCCATCATTAGATGGTAGTGCTCCATCTGCTATAGAAAAACATAACATTCTAATATGATCGGCAATAACACGATGAGGAATAGGGTCGCGATCGTATGATGAATTTGCCCATTCTTGAATTGCATAAATAATTGGTTGGAAGAGATCCGTATCATAGTTACTCGTTTTATCTTGCAACACAGCAGCAATCCTTTCTAAACCCGCTCCTGTATCCACATGCTTTGAGGGTAATTCTACAAGTGATCCATCTTCAAGTCGATTATTCTGTATAAAAACTAAGTTCCAAAGTTCCCAGTATTCATCAGAAGAATTCACACCAGAGGCATTTTGCGACTCTGGACTATTGCCTATATAATAGTGGATTTCTGAACAAGGTCCACATGGTCCAGTCTCACCCATTTCCCAAAAATTATCTTTTTTTCCACAACGGATTACACGCTCAGGTTTAATATCTGTAACCTCTGTCCATAACTGAAAAGCTTCATCATCATCTTTATAAACTGTGGCCCAAAGACGGTCTCTATCTAATCCCCAATTATTAGTAAAAAGTTCCCATGCCCATTCAATCGCTTCTTTTTTATAATAATCACCAAAAGACCAATTACCAAGCATTTCAAAAAATGTATGATGAAAAGTATCAACACCCACCTCCTCTAGATCATTATGTTTACCAGATACGCGAATACATTTTTGACTATTTACTGATCGTAAATGCTCGGGCTGTATTTGATCTAAAAAGATTGGCTTAAACTGATTCATACCCGCATTTGTAAAGAGGAGAGTCGGGTCATCAATTGGGACGACTGGCGAACTGCGTATAAAACTGTGATCTTTTTCTTTAAAAAATTCTAAAAAAGAATTACGAATTTCTTTTGAAGTTTTCATTAGAACGAGAAACTGGTTTCAA
Organism: Fidelibacterota bacterium; assembly: GCA_002708715.1. Taxonomy (GTDB): domain Bacteria; phylum Fidelibacterota; class Marinisomatia; order Marinisomatales; family UBA1611. Next base: position 51,782 of record PAPB01000028.1, read on the forward strand.
TACTAGTCATATTAATCATTTCACCTTCACCATCCACTTTACCGTCACCGTTGAGATCTTTGAATGTCCTTCTAAATACATAGTTCAATACCATTCCATTCCCCAAATTAAGGCCAATATTATAGCCAGTGATAGTAGACTCGGAATATTCAAAATCAAAAGGATTTGGGACATTTCTTTGTTGATAAAACCATGTCGCTTTTTCAATTTTGCTTATTGATTTTTTTAATTTTAAAACTGAAGTAAAACTTTGATTAGAAGATTTTTGAAAACCATTCTGTTTATCATACATCTCACCATTTAAACTCTGGAAAGTCATTCCAGCATCAAACAGCTTACCTAAATCTAGGCTAAGTGAAGAGAAAAATCCATTCTGCTTACCATAGACACCTAACTTTTTAGATTTTGTGATTATTATTCCTTGGTTTCCTGATATACTCTGAAAAGTTGCTCTCTCTATTTCATAGGATCGATCAAAATAACCAAATTCAAATTTACCTTTTGGAACCATTCGAAATTCAAAATTAAACTTTGCTGGACCAAACCCAGCACCCAATCCAAGGGGGATTAAACCATACCCTGCATCTTCGATTTGCCCATCAGGATTTTTAGTTTTACCCAGTAGCGCTGCATATTGAGCATAAAAATGTATTGTTACAGGGCCCTCTTTTAGTATCGGAATCCCAGCATCGAGTGCAAATGCATGAAAAGACTCAGTTGTCTTATTTATATTAATTGGATCAACTTTGGTCACAATAGAATCATCTAAGACTATTATAGTATCCATATCCCATCCTGGGATATTACCATCAAGTGTATCCGTGATCCCATCACCATCAACATCCCACTCATTATCCATATTATCAGCTAAACCATCACCATCGGTATCTAACCAATACAATTTATCTTCAGGGAAATCATCAACAAGATCAGGAATGCCATCTCCATCCTTATCACGAAGACCTAAGTATTGATTCCTATCACCTACCCAAGATATACCTAGATTAAAACCATAGGGAACAGGTGCCGAAACTCTCAAACCAGTAAGACCAAAGTTTTCTTTAAAATCATTTGTAAAAGCATGAATATTAGTTCCAAATGCATTAGTCTTGAACTCCATACCTACTTTTCTAACCTGAGGGTATAGAAGAGTATTGCTATAGTTATTTAATAGAATACCATAGCCCATAGATACATTATCTAATGCGCCAATCCTAAAATAGTTGTTATCCCAACGATTTCCATATCTTATATAGTATATTTTATCAATAAGTGTATTTTTTACTTTTTCACCTGACGAAAAATCCCATCCATCATCATATATATTACCATCCTGGTCAATATAGAGCACCATGTCAAATGCAACTGCTAACTTGCCAAAAGGTAGAACGGGCCTAAGTGCAATTTGATTCCAAATTTTCCCATCAATCGTAACAGCACCAAATGCACCTTGTAGTGATTTATTCTGGGAATCTATATCTATATCTATATCGTCTGATTGGGGTAGTAAAATGTTTACAGCAAAAAAGATACTGATTATTATGGATTTAAATATCATTTATTTACATATTAGGTTTCATAAAATTAGGGTTCGTCTTTAAACTGGACAAAGGGTAATTAAGCATATCATAATTTTCTTATATTCAATAAAATTAGGTATTCAATTTTTAAACTATCTAATAGTAGTAAGTGTTTGTGACAAAAAAATAATTAATAGATGCTATATAAGTTAATCTTTAACCTTTTGCTTATCTGCTGTACCGCAGGATACTCTAAAGGATACCATTTAAATTCTATTCAAATTGTTTCTAAATCCAATGGAATTATTGTTTCGCTTAAAACCGATTCACTTCCAAACGAAAACAATATATCCGCATGGCAAGCAAATTCAGGTTGGTTCTACATTACTCTTTATGAAGGCAAATTACATCAGACAAAAAAACTAGAAAAAGAGATTGATAATGATATCATTGATTTCCAAATAATCGAAACAAAAGAATCTCTTCAAATTGGTTTAAAAGTTAAAGAACCAATTGAAAATTTTGATTTTAGCTTCTCTGATAAAAAAAGCACTATTGTTGCCTCACTACATTACTCAACCACATATTTTGCACAAATGAAGTCTGAGAATATGAACAATAAAATAAGGAGAAATAAAGGTATACCTTATGGGATTCGAACATGGCTAAATATAACTGGAACTGGCCTAATCATTTCTGGAATAGTAGAAAATGAAAGTAATTCTACTAATCAAAAAACAATTTCAGGACTTACTATTCTTGTCACAACATTTTTATTGGATAAAATTTTAAAGGATTTTTAATGAGTTACATGCTATTTTTTTCAATATTTTGGGCCATAGCGTTTATATGTATGGGACTATATTTGCGTTTAAAATATAAAAAGAAATTTGATGAACTTGATAATTAGCTTTCTTCTTTTTGGGCTCTTAGAGGCATCTAGCTATGAAAAATATATCTCTACTAAGCAATCATATAGTTTATTATTAAATGCTACCGAACGTATACATGCTACTCCACACATCACTAACCTGGTAAGAAATGGTTCAGATAATATAGATATATATAATCCAAGCAAATTAAAACAATTGGGATTAAAAATTGAAGATTTGCATATCGTTTCCGCAGAACCAAATAATCTAGATGAATTTTATGATACTGAACATTTTAGAATTTATTTTACTACACAAGGAGATAGTGCTGTAGAGGATATGAATTATGTATATAATATGGCTCAAGTTTATGAGACTGTATACTCCTTCTTTATTGATTCATTAGGGTATAACCCTCCAGTAGTAGATCCTAATGTAAATCATAATCTTTATGAGATCTATATTGAGAGACTTCCTTCTTACTATTTTGGGATCACATACACAAAGAATACTAACGTTGCAAACTCTGCATGTGCAAGCTTTATAAAAATGCGTAATAACTATACTGGCTCACAATTCAGTGATCATACCGAACTTGAGAATATACAAGTCACGGCAGTCCATGAATTTTTTCATGCGATACAATTTAGCTATAATTGTTATGAAAGAATATGGTTCATGGAAGCAACTGCAGTATGGAGCGAGGATGAGCTTTATAATGATATTAATGATCTATATCGTTATATACCATCGTGGTTTTCTAATACTAATAAAGCAATTGATGATGAAAGTAGTCACATGTACGGATCATTTATTTATTTCCAATATATTGATGAACACTTAGGGGGACCTGGAACAATAAAATCATGTTGGGAGCAATCACAAGAAATGGCAAGCCCGATTCATGATAAAAGCATCGATGCTATTAATGCTGCATTGGTTAATCATGGATCATCTTTTGAAGACGCATATCTAAGAATGAGAATAGCAAATAGAATAATGAATTCTAATGCAGGCATTTATTCCTATGATGAAGCAGATGGATATTTATCTGTAGGGAGTTATCCTTTAAGTGAAGATATTTTCTTTCAGGAAGGCATTAGTAAAACAGAGGGATACCAAGGCCTTGATCTTTATGAAAGCAAATACTATAGCATCTATTCTTCTAGTCCCATCAATATAGAGATGTCTCCCTATGATGAAAAGTTATCCATGATATCGATTGTTAAATATATTAATCAAGAAGTATGGTCTGTAAGATCCGGTAATACAATCAATATTGATACAGATATAGATATTGATTGGATCTCAATTATTATTTCAGCATTAGATTATAATGGAAATAACTGGGATTACATATTAAACCTAAATGATGGCTACTCTGAGGATTTTACTTTATATCATCCATATCCTAATCCATCTTTTGGCAAACCAATTACAATTGATATGCAAATAATTAATTCACAGACTATATCTACTACTATTTATAATATTTTAGGAAAAACGGTTTGGAATACAACAAAACAATATACAGAACCAGGATTTACTAGATTAATATGGGATGGCCAAAATAATAATGGCGCAAGAGTTGCAAACGGGTTATATATTGTAAAAGCTGAAGGATTGAAAAAAAATATGATCTATAAGATAATTTACCTAAAAGAAGAATAATAGGTGATTATATTGATTCAGACACTTTTCTAATTTCTTTAAGGATCTCCATATATTCTTTCTTACCATTTTTATAACGCTTGACAAATTGGGGAGGCATTTGCTTTTTAGGGATTAACACTACAGTTCCTCCCAACTCCTTACTTGCGATACTCTCTATATTTAATAAAAATTTCTCAAAGGATTCTAACTTTACTCTGTAGGACTCGAAAGTTTTCGAAACTTCTATTATCCTATTTGAATATAATGATCCAGGTTCAATAAATAGAGCGTGATTTAGTTTTTCATTAAAACGATCTATGTTTTCTTTTTCAAGTTTTCTTCTATATTGTAATTCATAGATTGATTGTTTGAGTGGTTTACACTCATCCTCAATATACATCAAGATTTGTTTAGTAGACTTAAATGCTTTTTTAAGTTTCTTAATATTTTTATAATAGTCACCTTGTTGATCTTTAATGCTTTCCCTTTTAGACTGAATTAAAAATCTATAACTGACAGTAGTATCCTTCGGCACATCATCTAGACTATCAGACCCTGTTTTTTTCATTCTTCTTACCAATGAATATATATCTTTATAAAGACTATCAATATTACTCACACTTAATTTTATTGACTCATAAGGAGAATCAAGTTTCTCATAAATACGAAAATCTTTTTTTAAATAATATTTTAATTGAGGCCGCATGATTTTGTTTAAATCTTTCATTTCTTTTTTTACTTTAAGACGCCACTCTTTGGTATCTAATATTCGGACATCTAGAGATTGGATATCATTAAACTTAAATGGTTTTGTTTTCCCCAAACAGTTCATAAAAAAAAATAGGATTCCTACTAACGTAAAAATCCTAAAATTAATTAAAAATTGTTTTATCAATCCTATAATTTTCCTTCTCGTTCCATTTTTAAGAGATCATCAAAACCACCAATTGTTTTTCCTTCTATTACAATTTGAGGTACTGTTCTGCCGCCTGTTTTTTGAAAAAGATCATCTCTAGACCAATCTATTTTTTCTATATCAATTTCCTCAAATTTTAAGCCTTTATCATCTAATAGCCTTTTAGCCATTTTACAAGGGCCACACCATGATGTTGTATATATTTTTATATTAGTCATCACTTAAGCATTAATATTTTTTGGATTCCTATTTTTTTATCAACTTTGACTACCGTAAAATATGTACCTGACCCTAAAGTCATTCCTAAGTTATTCTTTCCATTCCATGAAAAATTATAATGACCATTAACAAGTACTCCTTGATAAATATTTGCAACCTGTCTTCCTAAAATATCTATAATGGTAATAGTTACATCTGCAGTATTTTCAACCATTAAATCAAAACTCGTCGTAGGGTTGAATGGATTAGGATAAGGAAGACCTAACCTAAATTGCTCTGAAGTAATTCTTTCATCGATACCCAATGGTCCAACATAATTATCTGGCGATTGAGTTGTAAATCGAATTACTCGGCCATCTTCTAAAGGTGCTGCTCCAGGTGAATAAACATTATTGAAAACATATTGTAGACCATAATCCTTATCAGGCGCTTCTATTCCAACTGTAGAGTAATTTTTAGTCACATCTACATCATCAATATGTAGATATTGAAAATCAATCACCCCGTCACCAGTTTCAGTAGGAATAGAACTCTGATCATGGAAAATAATTTCAAAAGTTTCTTCCGTCATTTCATCATAACCATTAAGAGCTCTTGACCATTCTATAACAAATCTTCCATTCGATTGATCATACCATGAATAAACGTTTATCCACTTATCAATGTTGCCATCACCATCAGTGTCAATAGTTTCAAGATCATCTGAAAATGGAGCTAATAAAGCTTTTGGTCCCATATACATCGGGATAGACATATTCCAAAAATAATCAATGTCACATGGAACAAATGAGGCCCAACCATTTGAATTAATTGTTATGTTCTCATATGTAATCCCATGGTATTGAAATGGGAAAGGCATTTCAAGATCAACATGATCATCATCGTCTAATTGATAATGTACCCCATTACTTCCACCATAATTTGGATCTAACTCAACCCAATCAAACACTGGTGTAGCATCAAAACCAATATCTGTATTATCGTATGCCCAATAACCATAATCATCAGGAGCCAAAGGATAATTTGCAGTTGGTGGTTCAATATGAAGAGGCACATTTTGAATAAAAAACGAATTTTCATTTTTTATAAACTCTACACGAAAAGTCACATCGCTTCCATAGGCTATATTATCTAAAAATACATTATAATTGGTTTCATGATTTGTTGAAATAAAAGGTGGAAAGTTTGACAGTAAATCTGATGCCCCATTTAAATTTACAGTAGCGCCTTCAGATAAAGCTGATAGCTGAACCCCCACACCTTCATAAGCTCCATCAGTATAATTGGTCACTACAAGGTTTGGACTTAATTCTGATCCTGGTAGACCAGAATTTACAAAGTCTATTCCAAATACTGGTTTTTCAACTTCTATTGCAAAATTGAACAAAATACTGCCATCAGGATTTTGAAGTCTGGCAACGACACTTCCTCCGACATCAGTACTAAAACAAATAAAGTTCACGGTTGGTAATAAAACAGATGAGTTTCCAGAGATTGATGGAATATCTAGAGAAAATAAATTAGGCTCTACACTACCAATAAATGATAGCTCACTTTGTATCGGTTCCGTTGGAGTATCAGTAGTGTTTTTAAGACTTATGGTCATGCTAATCACCTCAGAGAGTACTGGCTTCACATTTCCATTTTCAGTGGAATAATTAATATCATCTATAATAATAGTACTATTATTATTTTCAATTGCGACTACGGAGTGCCCTTGTATAAATCCACCTTTATTTGCATAAATGTCAAGGCTTGCCAAACCATCAACGTTTAATGTAGTAAGAAACCGTCCGTTATGATCTGTAATACCTTTAGCAAGTAAATCACCATCACTCATCACACTAATTACAGTCCTATCAACTGATTGATTATCTGATGAAGATACCATTATCTCAAGAAATCCCTCTGAATTATAGAGTGGCTGGATATTAAAAATAAATTCGCGAGGAGTGTCTAAATACACTTGCAATGATGGATCACCTAAAATATTATATACATTAGCATAAAATTCTTGTGCTTCACCTGGACCATTTTGGGCAGGAAATTCCTTTACTAAGCCAGACTGACCAGCCTGCATGGCAGGACCAAGTTCAACAACACCATGATTAAGCATTGCATCATACATATAAGCATTAATTACATTATTATATTTAGTACTGGTATGTAAATCAGATGGACCTATAAAAGCGACACCTCCTTTAGGAACTGTAGGTGTACCACCTCTTATTACAGCTTCGGCAAGACAAGGATCAACATTATTTGCAAAATCATTCGAATTACAAACATAACTGAAAAACACAGGGGTCAACCAACCATTATTTAAATTATTTACATCATCTACATGAAATTCAGGATAGTGCCAACCATTTGCATCACCCCAACCTCGATAATTAACGATACCAACTCCCTCATCTATGATTGACTTAATGTAAGGTGCTCCCTGTTGTATTGGAGGATAGAAAACAGTGTCTATTTCATTAAAACCATATTCTAATAATTCATCCCTCAGCCAATAAGATGTCCACTTAGGAGTAATGGGTATAGGGTAGGTATTAGCATAATTTCCCGCTACAATGAGACCTCTATCTAACCAATTTTGATTAAAAGCAAGAGGATCTCTTACATATTGTATTGTTTTTGACATTATTACAGCCAAATCTGAAAGTGAATCAATAGATAATCTTCCTATAAATACATCAGGAATAACATCCTCGCCTAAAATATGAGTGTATTGTTGATCTGTAACATCATTCTCTGGTCCATAATAGAAAGAAGGGAACTCAGCAAAACCATCTACATCTCCAATAAGTAATACATATTCAAGCATAGCATCCATAGATAAAATATCTTCTATAGTATTTTTTATTTCAGCAGCAGACCCTCCTGCTTCTGAAATTGACCTAACATATGTATCAAAACCTTGAGATTTTTTGAAGGAAATAAACTCATCTAAATATGGAGTAACTCCATCTGGAGCTATAATCAAATAGCTTCCTCTTTGAGGATTGATTTGTGAAGCTAAAATGTCATATTCACTCATAACCATATTAACAAAAGATAGAGGTATCTTTTGCGCTACTATTTGTTCTTTTGAATTCCCTCGAAATGATAATTCTCCTCCGAGCAAAATAGTTACGCCTATGACAATTATAACTAGTTTTTTAAAATAATACATTTTTTAATAGCCTGTTCTTTTAATGTTTCCACTTGAATAAAATAAACACCTGAGCTTAGTAGTAATCCATTTACCTTATTCAGATCTAAATGGATATTATGCTTACCTGATTTGAGGTTAAAATAATCTCTTGAAAGGACACTTTGACCTAGTAAATTATAAACTTTTATATAAACGTTCCCACCAGAAAAATTTGTAAGACCAAACTCAAATTTCCCGTAAGATGGATTGGGAAATAAGGAATTAATTTTTAAAGGTATCTTAGGAAAATTCATACTCTGAACTTTTTGGACACCTAAATAATTATCAAAAACAGAATAAAGTTTTAATGATTCTATTTCCCAACCTCTATAGTTTACTGTCTCATCTTTTAAAAATTCTAAGCGTATTTTCACATTTGAAAATAAACTATCATTCTCAGCACTTAAAAAATCATCTTCAAAAATGCTCCAATTATGTCCAGTCCAAAGTTTAGAGACTAGAATGTTATCATCGACATCTGTAATAGCAATTTTTATCGAGTCATAGTCCCACTCCGTCTCATATCTATGAGATACAGATAAAACCAAACGATTACTCCCACTTACATCTATAATATCAGACTCAATCCATTGTAACCCATTGGAAGAATCACTATTGGAATAGTAAATATTGTCTTGGGATTTTAAAATATTATTATTTTCTACACACCAGGGACCAATACTGTTTTCAATTATCAATTCATTATTTAATAAAATAGGTATATTAGATCCATAATAAACATTCATCTCTTTATTTGCATTAATAAAGATTGTTTTCTCCCAAGGGATATAATCACCGCTCATTGCAAATTCAAAATGGTATTCACCCTCTGCTAAATCAAAATAATTATCTCCAGAGGAAATTTCAATCTGCTCTTCTCTAAATTCATTTGATAAAACTCCACTTACTGTATGGCTTGATAAATCTTCATGAACCAATCTGATATTAACCTGATAATTTTGCACAGGATTCAAATAAATATTATGCTCTGTGATACCACTGTTATTTGCTACAAGCGAAATACTCTGTTCGTAATAACCGTCTGCTCTAAATGAAAAGTTATAAGTACCTACTTCTAAAATACGCCTAAAGCGCCCAAATTCATTGGTTACCCTAGGTTTTAGAATAGAACCAGTATTTTCTAAAACCTCAACAATAACACCTTCTATTGGTTGATTAGTATTTGCATCAAAAACTCTACCTGTGACCTGAGCAGCATCTGCGTAATAACCAATAGCCCTATCCATCAGGTAAATCATAGCAGGTTTATTTCTATCTATAGTATCTTCGATAAGTGCACTATCTGGCTGAAGATTTGAGGTGCCACATTCCACAAGGTATTGCATACATCCAGTTTCTCTATAAAACCAATCATGTAATTTCCCGTTTCGAGAACCACTAAAAACCGATAAATAAGTGCTAGTACCATCTTCTGTACTAATATTGCCTGCAAAATGATCTGCAATAGATTTCATAACTCCTAAATCTGGAGATTCTTTGACCTCCTCCCACTTCCATGAGGTAAATACTTTTTCTGATAGGTTACCTGATCGTGAGCTATGCCATACAATAGAAAATACAAAATCGTTCTCTAAAGCAAGATCCCTAATTGCCTGTGCTTCACCCTCAGAGAAAGGTTCTTCACCTTTATAATAGTCATAATGAGAGGCGTAGTCTGAATTATCTGGCTCAAGAAAAGTATCTCCGAATGCCCAATTAAAACTAAAATTTCTATTTAAATCAACTCCATCTATATCATTACCAATAGAAGGATCATAATCGAATTCATTATTTGGGAAAGGACCGCTGGGAGATAAGTCTCTTTTATTTTTTCTGTAACTTAAATCTAATCCATCATGGACAACATTGAGTCCTTCAGGATTAGCAGTAGGTATTAACCAAATATCTAGATATTGTTTTAAAATATTCATGTGAGATAGAATACTAGGATCTGGAAATAGTAAATCATTTATTAAATCAATAATAATCTCAACACCCAGTATCTCCTCGGCGTGTACTTGGCCTATAAAAAGCACCCTAGGCTCATCCTCTTTAATATCTGCATTGTCTGAAATTCTCACAGCAAGAATTGGTATATTTTCTTGAGTGGATACACCAATGGTATCTAAGTGAAACCAGTCGTCAATCTCTTCAATTTGATTTAAAGAATCTAAAAGACTATATATTTCATCTACAGAATGGTAACGCTCATCCAGAGACTGCCCAACAAGAAATGAAAGAAATAATATACTGAAAATAAACTTCATTCTCTACTTTAAGTAAGTAATCTTACCTTGTGCAATATTATGCTTTGTGTAAAATTTATAAAGATAAATTCCGCTTGATATTGGTTCCCCTTTTTGATTAGTCCCGTTCCAAAAGATTCTCTGTTTTCCGCCGAAGCTAGGTAAAATCAATCTATCATATATTTTCCTTCCTGATAAATCATATATGCTAAATGTAATGGATTGTTTTACAGGTGCATCAAAATCAAAATATATCTGACCATTAAATGGATTAGGATAGGCAGCGTTTAAATTAAATTGATTAGGTACTTCACAGTTGGTGCAAGATGGCCTAGATGATAAAAGAGTGGCTTTCATTAATGTTTTACCATAATAGTTTGCCAAATCTTCTTTACCTGAGCTTCTATAATCGATCCAATCAAGAAAATATTCTTCTCCAGAATGCTTAGTAATATTCACACTTTGCTGCTTATGATAAGCAATACAAATAGATATCCCATTAACGTCAGTTGTCATTCCTTGTCCAATAATATAACCACTACCATACAAATCAACACCGTTAATTAAAAGTGGGTCAGAATTATAATACCCTCTCTCATCCTCCCAGACTATCAAAAACTCACTATCCTGCACTAGGGCAAGTTTAGGGTTGTATTGGTTAGTAGTATCACTTGAGAATTGAATACTTTGATCGCTCAAAGAACCTGACCCTAGATCTAAAACATCACCAAATATTTCAAAATCTACCCCATTACGATAATCCTCCCAGGCAATAAATGCATGTGTTTTATTTCCATTTAATTCAAAAGAAAAATTAACCTGATCATTATCGGCTTCAGAAATAGGTACACCCCCATCTGTCCATAGATTTTCACCATCCCAATTCAACATTTGGGCATAGATATCTGAAAAATTACCATCTTGTGACCATACTGCTAAAATACCACTATCATCAGTAACAGGCTTTACTTTTAAATTTCTAGAATCAAAAGAGCTATTACTAAGACTGTTTCCATTTGGATTCCAACCAATTTCGATATTTCCTTCAGCATCAATTTTTGTAAATTTTAAAGAAGATGCTGGCCATGCATCTTCCATCCAGAATATCATAAAATTGCCATCAGGAGTTGGAACCACAGCCATTATATAATCATCGGCGTTTGATCCAACTAATTCAATACCATCATTGTCTAATGTAAAATTTCCATTTAGATCTAGCTTTTGATAATAAATATCATAATTAAATCCTCTACTCTCCGACCAAAAACAACCAATACCATCTGGAGTCTCAAATAGCATCGCACTACGCATATCAAAAACTGCAGAAAGAGCGATACCTGATGGATCCCAGGCATTAGTTAGATCATCAAGCACTCTATTAATCCGAATAAATTTTGGAGAAGATGATCCATCAAATGTTGCAGTATATAGACCACTTGAAGCATCCAAAATAACTGGAGTAGAAAAATCAGTTTCCGAAGAAGAATTATCACCAAATGTAATTTGTGCACCATTAGGATATAATGCCGATAGATCAGTGAGCCTATTGCTATATATTGTTTTTGATGCACGATTATCTTCCCAAACATGTAGAAGTTCTTGATCATCTATGCGATATGTATGGGAGTAATTCACATCACCATCTAAACCATCCATAGTTACTAACCCAGTCTCGCTCCAAACTGTACTAAAATCTGCACTTAATTTCTGAACCATAAGGTCTATGCTTCCTGATCCTTGGTCCGCATATATTGCATAGAGCCCACTTTGGTTATTACCACTTAATATTGGCGAAAATTGATAACCAGTATTATCTGAAATGTGTATTGGTTCAGTTAAACTATAACTACCATCAGAATTAATATTTTGAAAGAGGATATCCACATCAGGAAAAGTACCTCTTTCCCAGATTACACTTACACCTCCTTGACTGCTAGCAGAAAACCTTGCACTGAAATCAACATCTTCAACAGGATCTAGGCGGATTCCATCACCCCACTGCTGATCTCCATCTGTATTAATTTTTTGAAAATATTGATCTCCATCAATTGGATCATCTCTGAGATCTTTCCAATTAACAAATACCTCTCCCATGCTATTTCTCTTTACCCGTGGTGCAGTCTGCAAAGCATTATTAGTGGAAATAGGTTTAGGATCGGGGAAGACTAAACCATCCTGATTAATTAGTTGATATAAAACCTTAGAATTTTCATCACCTCTTTTCCAAGCAATAAATGAAACATTATTATTTACAAAAGTGGCTCTTGGTTTTAACTCCTGTTCATCGCTAGCTGCAATAGGTAGCCCATTTTCTTCAAACAATCCTAACATATTGACGTCTAAGCGTTGACCATATATATCTGCATTGGCACCCTGACGAAAATCAGCCCAGGCAATAAAGGCTTCATTATTTCCAGCATATTCTATAGTCTTTGCATTTTGGTTGCCTCCCTCAACAACAATGGGGACACCTACTCCTTGAGCTAAAACTTCATGATTTGCAGATACATGGGTGCCATAAATATCATCATCAACCCCGCCTCGTTTATCCTGCCAAGTGATAAACACACCCCCTAGACTATCAGTACACATATTAATAGTTATCTGCTTTCCTACAACCTCAGCTAAAGCGACTCCATTCGAATCAAGTAATATTTCACCATTAGTATTTACATGCTGTAGAAAGATATCACCCTGAGCATCAAATCTGTAATCAACCCAAGCAATAAAGGCACCACCAACTCCATCTGTTATCGCAACTGGGTCCTCTTGCCTTCCTGGTAGATTAGTAATAATCGCTCCTGAATCGCCCCATAACAAGTCACCGTCTTGATTGATTTTATGAGCAAATATATTTCTCATTCCATAGCGAGTATCTGACCAGACAAATATCGCTTCACCTTCGTTTCCTGGGGCAGTAGTCCTGTACCATTCAATATGAACACCTTGTCTTATAGGTGCTCCATCCTGATCATTAAAACCAGAAGCATAAATTTGTACTAAAAAGCACAAAGTAATAAACAATTTCTTATTCATTGTTATCCTTTATAAAATTTTATAATTATCTTTTATTGTGTTATAGTTATTAGTTGCAAACCTTCTCTTGAACATACCAATAATTTGCCTTCCCAAAAAGCAGACATATAAGAATAACCAATAGGAAACACACCTCTTTCAATGGGACTTTCGGGGTTAGAGATATCATATAATGCGATACCTTTTGACCCCAATGACAGGACCGCAATATTACTATTAGTGGCTATGTGATCTACAGTGAAATCCTGAGCAAAAGAGAAGGATATTTTGGATGTTGAAAAGCTTTCAAACGGAATATAAGTAGCACCAGCATTATCACAAGCAACAAAAACTCCAGATGTAGATAAAGTTACTTTTTCCGCATTACCTTCAGTGTCTACACGACCTACAAATTCTGGATTAGCACCAAGTGAATCAATTGTATAGAGCTCCACACCTAATTGATCTACAGCCATTACAATTTTAGATTGGCCATCTGAATCTATACCTAGTGGTTTTCCAGGTGTATATAACTCAGCATCTTCAATAGGAGGATATACAGGATTCCAATTTATTTGGTCAAATACATCAACGGGCTCATATATACTCCATTTTAGGCCATCATCATTATCCGCAGAGTACATTACAAATTGACCTGAGCCAGATGGATATGATATAAAATCTTTTGTGCGAGCACTCATTATTGTATTGCGATATATAAGACTATCACCACCATCAAAGTGAAATATTTTGACATCCTGATTCGATTCTGATACAAATAATAGATCATTAATAGCATCGCGACCTACCAACGCAAGATCTTCAAATTCTAAAAACGTCCCAAGTTCCTCATATCCTTTGTAATCATAGAGTAAAGAATGACCAGGAAGATCCCATACCTGAACGCCAGATTGACCAGCAGCAACAAAAGCACTACTTCCCTCAACTGTTATGGATCTCGCAAATCCTTCAGTCTGCATTATAGTTTCAATTGAAACAGACCAAAGGTCTTCAGTATTTGGCTCCATACAACTTTGCAATATTAAAATTAATATTAAAACTGATTTCTTAATATTTGTCATACATCAAATCCCATTCTATATTAACCCAGTACTGAATCTGGTTAAAACTTTTTAAATTACTTACCCACTGAAAAGCAGAGTCTGTAACCCTAGATCTGTAGCGACTTGAAATTTTAATTGAAATATCTTCACCTATGCTTTTTCTAATCCACAAATCATATTTTCTATCAATATGGCTACGACCAGCATGTAAAACATCATTAGGGTCCTCTGCATCATAGGTTCTTTTTTCAGCTCTATATGAGAAGCCAAATGAACTAAGAAAAGGTCCATTATATTTAAACTTAAATGGTAAAAAGACTTCTCTGGTGTTATATGACCTATCAAAACTACTTGGTCGTATAGGTCCAATATGTGATTCGCTCAACGCTCTTCCTTGGTTAACCTGTAATGCTAGTGTTCCTATTCTCTTTAGCTTATAGTTCAATTTGGCCCTTAAATTTATAATATCTAGATCAAATTCGGTAAATGGTTTTTCGTAATATCTTTGCAAATATCCAGCTCCAATATTTATCCAAGAATATTTTGTTATACGCTGAGTTACAGTGATAATTTGATCCCTATCTGAAAAATAACATGCCTCTAATCTGTTAGTACTAATATCCTTATTCACATAATGTCTCAAATAAAATTTATCTAAATGACGCAATGAGAATTTTATATTTTTATAGGAACCCCATTTATAAATCAGATCAAGTCCTGAGGACCAATATCTCTTGTCTTGTGCATTAACATAACTTGATAGTGAAAATTTTGTATTCATTGAAAGATTTCTATTTTTAGAGATCCACAGATCTTTTTTTGATGAAAAACCAAATTTTGATATAAAACTATCAAAATGGGTTGACCTACCTAAAATATCTGGTGTTTGAGAAGCATTATCAATTTCTTCTACTGAAAAACGCATAACATTGCTATCATACCCACTTGCTAAACTTATAGTATAGTCCCAAGGTGTTCTTGCAATTAGCAATGAAAAACTTGCAATAAAATAAAGTGTAGATTGTATTGATTTCATTAGTAAAGTATAAAACGTGTAAGTATCGCTTTATCCTTATCAGGAATTTCAATAGAATAATGATGCTTACCCTTTGGCACCTTTATTTCACAGGTTCGCCATTTTCCAGGCACCATATCCATCCTTTTTAAAATTTGCGCGTCAGATGATCTTTCTGTACTAAAATAGTAAGTTCCAATAATTTTATTTTTTTCCTTTACTTTTATTCGATATGATTCTTCTTGACCCATCATATCCGAAAATTGAAGTCTACTCATAATCCGAAGAGTCTTTTTCCCTTTAGCTTCAATTTTTAAGGGATATTGAGATGTGCATTCAAAATAGGATACTTTCTCATCTTCAATCTTTAATTCAATAGCGTTCTGGTGAACCATGGGCTGTAGGATTTTCTTTTTCTTATTCACAACACCAAATTCTTTAGCCAAAACTCTAAGTAAAACAGGGTATTTTGATTTATTCTCTTTAATAAGTTCTATTTTATGAGTACCCTGGCTAAGATTAATAAAATAGTTACCTGAGTAAGTATACTTATGTTTTGGATGTTGGACTGATTTTATTGACTTCTGTATTTTATATCGATGATTAACAGTTATTGTATCTTTATCATCAATAATAATTCGATATCTAAAAGAGTGGCTTTTGCCTTTTTTCTTTAATACTGGATACCTTGAAATAAATTCTAATCGCGTAGGCCCTTCTACGGAATAATGGATACCACTTTTTTCAAGAGGATAGTATAGCCTCCTTTTCCCATTAATAATTAATATTTCTTTTTTTTCACCATTTTGCGATGGTTTTAATAGTTTTGCCTCAATAGGAAAAACTAAAAAAAATAAAAATAATATAAAAAATTTAGAGTAGACTGTCTGGTTCATGTTGAATTAAATGTTGTTTAATATTTTTTTTACTTTTAACACCCACAATCAATACACTTCCCGATACAATCAACATACAAATGGAAGCCACTAATAGACTGTAATGTTCTTTTTTATATAAACTCCCATCACCTATCTCTGGAATAGGGATTGGAGCAAATGGTATTTTAAACTGTTCCGTAAGCGGTTTAATATTTAAAATATGTAAACCATGCACACCTGAATTTATGAATTTAGAGAACACTCCTTCAATACCTCCTGGCCTACTAATATTCATTAGGTCGGACCTATTCACAATACCTGGAGGTAATAATTTTGAATTAAAACTCGTTCCTAAACTTGCAACTCCACCACCCACATTTATAACCGCTTTATAATTTTCAATTGGCAAATAGGATGAAAATATATTCAGCCTTGTACTTATATTTTCAGCTAATTTTTTATTTTTAATAAGAGGAATACCATAAGAAGATATATTATCAGTGATAATTTTCCTACCAGCAGGAGAAAGTAACCTTCCCATATCATTTCGACCACCAATAGAAGCAGCTATACTTTTTGAAATATAAAGTCCATTATCTACTAATGTATATTCCATATCTAACCAAGTAAAGTCAGTATGGTTTGCCCCCCACTGTGAAGCGCCCAGGCTCGAAATGATAACTGGTGTAATACCCATTGCTTGGCATGCAGACAAAACGGCAAGATTAGCTCCAGGCATTGAACCCGTCATTAATACCGCAACAGTATCATTGGACTTAAGGTTGATTTGGACCATAAGGTCAACAATGACTGCAGAAAAGTTTGGATCTAAAGTTGTTAATTTTGAGTCTAAATCTCCTTCATCAGTTGTTATCAAACTAAAAGGACTACCCACTAAACCAGTTTCATTAGGATCATTTTCAATGTCAACGAAAACACCTTTTTCCATTCTTTGATTTTTAAGTATTTGCATAGCATCATTCATCAAATTTGCAGCAATGATTTTTTGGTCATAAGAGTTAGATTTTTCTATAACTTTATAATTAATTGTAATTATAAAGCATAAAAGCGCTAAAATTGATAACCAAACAAGAGTTGATGTTTTTTGAATCGCTGGAATAAATGGCTGTTTTTTATAATTGTTCAAATAAAACCCCACCAAAAAGTAAAATAATTGCAAGTTTTACTATCACAGCCGTAAGGATTACCACTGAAAGAGTTCTTATAACACCCTGTCTATCCATCCAATTTGCTATTAACCCTGGTATAATATTACCAATAACAGCTACAGAACCTATTTCTGATGGTATAAAAATAAAATTTCTAGATAAAAAACCGAAAAAGAAACCTAAGATCAAAGCTAAAACAATTCGTCTTTTCCCATATAAAAATACTTTTTTCCCTAATATTTGTATTATTGCCCACACTATTATTGCAACAACAAATGTTATAATAATTTGAAGTGGTTGATGCAAATATAATGATATATAGCCTGGAACAATAATTCCTCCTGCTGTAACACCCAGTGTCTCAGATAACAAAAGACTTAAAATAATACCGAGACCTATAGTGACTTCATCCATTATACTTATACTCTGAAACTTTTTTTAAAATTTCTTGGCCCGCGCCTACTTGATTTCCGATAGCATAAATCAACGTATTATGCGGTAGATTTCTAAATTTTGATATTACCTCTTCAATTGGATTTTCTAATCCAATAATTTCAATATTAGTTTTTGGAGAATGGTTTATAAAACTATCAACAGTTTTTTTGACTTTATCACCTCTTATAAAAAAATAATCTGGTTTAATTTCCTGCAAAGTTAATTCAATCATCTGCATAGTCCTTGAAGGCCTATCATCTCTAGAGTTAAAAAAAATACAGGTGCCGTCACTATTAACATATCGATCCATAATAAATTTCCATATTTGTAAAGTTGAGACAGGATCATTTGCAGCCATACCATTTATAAATTGAAGTTTCTTATTATTTAGATTAAGTGTCCACGCAATTAATGCACCCACATCTGGTTGGACTTTATACATTCCTTTAAGAGCAGTGACGCGGTTTACCCCTGCCTGATGGCAAACATCAAGTGCAACAGCAATATTTGATGGATGCTCCATGTAATGGAATCGATCTAACTCTACTTGTTTAATAGTAGATTCATCTGATTTAATAAATAAAGAACCATTATCATCTGCAATTTCTTTTAAAATTTCAGGTTTTTGATCTTCCCCCGTTATCAGAACACTATCAATAGGTACTGTATTACAAAGAGAACGAGCTACATCGTCCTCTGTTGGCCCCATCTCATCTAAGTGATCAGGCCTAACATTTGTGATCACACCTATATGAGACTTTACCATTTGATGTTCTGCAATCCACTGATACTGAGGCTGAACAGCCATACATTCTATAACGACAGCATCAGGTTTTTGTGATGCAAAATAACTCAATAAACGAACCTGCTCTCCTATGGATGGCAAACGCAAACGATGAATAATACGATCTTTACCTTCTGAATCAATAACCCTTGGGGCAGTACCAGTTGTCTTAGCAAAAGTTCGTAAACCACCTTCTCTCAAACCTGCAGCAACTAGGCGGGTAACACTAGACTTACCTCTTGTACCATTAACATGAATACGTAGAGGAATCGAAGATAATGATTTTAAATGGAATTGATATTCGAGGATACCTGCTATACATAATGCAAAGACTAAGGAACCCAAAACAATAAGGGGCATAATTGTCATTACACTTGATAGACTTTTCTAGTTATTGCACATATCCCATGATCATCTGAATCAAGGATATAAGGTCCATAACATTTACCATGCCGTCACCATTAATATCCCCAAAAAAAGGATTGACCTGGCCATCATAGCCCAAATTATAATCTACTAACAACATAAGATCGTAAATATCAACAACCTCATCATGATTAAGATCACCTTCAAGACGAATATCGCTACCACGAGTAGTAATTAAAATAGCTCTTTCATCACCCAATTCCATAGCTGCAGGGTGATATTCATTATCAAAGGTATATTGAAGACCTCTGGTCATTGTATGATCTTCTATACCAACACTACAATAGTTTCCATGTATCTGATCCCAGCTGTATGATCCATATGAAGTATTATTAAAATCTTTATATTGTAATAAAATTTCACCATCCCCAGTTGGAGTAATGTAATAGCTAGGATCATAAAGAACCGCTTGAAATGTTTCCAATGAATTATTTTGATATGTTCTAACACCAGACCATTCAACATAAAACTTTTTCTCTATTTGATCAAACCAAGTATACACTCTACCACCATTGGAGGTCTTTAGGTCATCCCAAAAAACTGCAATCATCGGTGAAGGTCCTCCAACACCAGGTATTTGATAATTACGGAATGATTCCATACTAGTTTGACCCATTGCTATCCAACCATTTGAACAAATACTTATTTGGTCATAGTCTTGGCCATAAAATCTAAATGTGAAAGGTAAATTTATCGTTTCTACATCATCCTGATTATTACCACTGTCCGTTAGAGAATTTAAATACGTTCCAGGTCCTCCTTCTCTATCATCAATTTCTATCCAATTATATGTTGGCGCTAGCACATAATTGATATCCTCATTATCATAAATATAATAACCATAATCATCTGGACCAACTGGATCAAATACAGTTGGAGTTCCTATCTGTATAGGTACTATAGAATTTGATGAGTATCCATCCGCTGTTTCAATATTTACTATGAGATGTGCCACAGTTCCAGGTAAAGTTTCCTCAAGTGTGCTCACCTCAAAATAATCATTCCCATTAAAAGATGTTCCTCCAGAAGTAACAGAAGACCATGTACCAGTGTTATCTATTATTTCAACAAATGGAGATGCACATGTTATTGTTGCAGAAACAGATAGGGCATTTGTTTCACCATCATTTTTCAACCCTATTTTTACATAAGATGACTCTCCTGGTGTTAGGACATCACTAGCAGAACCAATAACATCTACATCATAAGCACTTAAATTATTACCTGAAACTTTAATATCAAGGTAACCACTAAATGTGTTACCTACATCATCAGTGAAATCTACCTGCAACCCAAGATCAGACTCATCTGGGATACCATCCATTAGATATACAACAAATGGTGTACTTCCTCCAAGTGTTTGTCCTGCAGTGATATTTCCAAATTCTATCGTTGAACTTTCGGCATCTATATTAACATAACTACTAACTGATGATAAATTTGCGATAACATTATTAGCATCCTCTGATCCATAATTATTTGCACTAATATAAATTTCAAGAGTTTCACCACTGTTAGCAATCATATTACCATTACCATTTGAACTTCCCGAATTATCATCATCAATAGTGTATGGTGACTGTGCAAGATTAACAGAGACACCTGGGTCATAAATCTGGAATGAGCTCTGGTAAGGATAATGATTTTTCTTGGTCACAGTTACTAACACCTCACCTGTTTGAGAAGATGTAATCGGAACCCGAGCAAATCCTTGGCTATTCGTATGTTTAGATTCAAAAATTTCATCACCCATCAGTATTGTAACCCAAGCATTTTCTACAGGGCCATTGTCTTTATCAACTGTGATATCAATATAATTTGTTCCTTTTGAGACTGCGTAAGAATGCGTTACAGTTGTCATTTCTGGATAATCAGTCCACATCTGCAATGACGACTCACCCATAAGATTGTTCCAATGAGTGAAAATGTCACAATAATTATTAGGATTAGATGAATAAGTATTATAGAGCATCATCTTTCCATACATCAAGGCTGCACCAGGTGTCTCTAATCCTTCGATAAATGTTCCATAGTAGAACCCCATATCAACAATATTATTAAACATTGTATGAGTTCCTAGAGTAGCAGTACCAATACACACAACCGAACCTTTTGGGTTAGAAGAGGTACCAGCTCTAATAAAAGATTCAATAAGCGATTCACTTCCTGAAGCGAAAGAACCTGTGCCACATGTAATTACAGTCGCTACAGGCAGCATAAAACCATTGGAAGTACTGTTCACATCACTGCCACCAAAACCACTTACACCGTAATATCCTCTATAATTAAAGAATCCAACTCCATCATTAATACCTGAAACCATCTGGCTTGCAAAAGAACCACCGTATACTGTATTTACTTCTTCAAAACCTGAAAGATCCAATATTTCATTGATATGTTCATTTGTAATAACGCATGAGACACCAGATGTATTTGGATCCCCTACTAAGCAGGCACGTTGAAACCAATTTTCATTCATATATGGATTTGACTCGTAATTCAGAGTTTTACTTATGATAGTATTAAGATGACTGCTTGTAGAGAAAGATATCCTACCTATAAAAACTTCTGGATATGGGTCGCTACCTTCAAGGGTGGTGTAAGGGTGATCACCTTCACCATTATAGCCACTATATGACTCTGACCAAGTAGGAATATCATAGCTCCCATCTGCATCGCCAACAATGGTAACATGAACAGGAGGATTATCCCAATTTTCATAAGCATCATCAATGTAATTCTTAAGATTATTTCTATTGTTTACAATATTTGATGATGAAACATACTGCACATCATACCCGACTCTTTTTTTCCAGTCCATTAGCTGCTCAACTGTTCCAAAAAGATTTCCAATATTGTTTGGCAATACATATAGAATCGCTGGTCTTTGGTATTCTAGATTATCTCTATTGAGACTATTGTAATTAATAATTAATGACTCATAAAGGGACTCAAAAGCTCTTGAACGCTTTTCAGGAACAAAAGGCATTTCTGCAATTCCATTTTCAATTAATTCAATCTCTAAATCTTCAATAACTGTTAAAATTTTCGTAACAGGATTATACTGAAATGGAGTAATAGATACCTGAACCATTGTTATGTCTCTAAAAATTATTGGTTCAGAAACAGTAGCAATATTTTCTGGAAATAATGCATCCTGACTGTAAACTTCACCCTCAGCACCATCTCCAACAGGCTCATTATCCCAACTATTAAAAGGTAAAATATCCACATTATCATATATTTGGGTTTGTTCAATCGTCACCTGCGCAGAGAATGCTTTACCTGGTTCTACAGCATAAAAAGTAGATACCGTAGGTAAATAAGGTTGTCCTGGTTCAGATATTGAACCGGCATCATTCATCTCAGGTTTTGTATACGATATGCCATCATTTACAATCTGCTTGAGTTCATAACCAGGATTATTATAACGTATCTGTTTTTCAATACTTGTTATATTAAATCCATTAAACTTTTCTGGTGCAATACCCTCAGCAGAAAAAGCTATAGTGAAAACTAGTAAAGCCAAAAACTGTTTTTTTATATTTTTCATTACTCTCTCTTATCAAATAATCAATAGATGAAACAATTCTGGGTAGTAAAAACTACCTACATATATACCCGTACCTGCAACAGATAAAAACGGAGCCATTGGCATTGCCCTATCCTTATCAAATCCTTTTACTAAAGAAACGACTATCCACACCAATAAACTCAATACCGAAGCTAAAAATAAAGTAATAGCCATTCTCATAGGCCCTAACCAAGCCCCAAGAATTATACCCATTTGAATATCACCATATCCCATGCCCTGTCGCTTTGTGATCAACCATAAAAGACCCATGATCATTAATGGTATAATAGCGCCCACAAATATACCCCACAGAGCAGATGATATATAAATGCTTTTTTTAAAAATTGCAGCAGTTAAAATCACAAAGCCAAACAGTATATAAACAAGAGGAATTTGCATTGTGTTATAATCAACAAAAGCTATCCCAATCAGAATCATAACAACGAGTGAAAATATTACTGCTTCAAATAATGGTAAATTTAAAAATGACCATAGCCAAGGTAAGGGACAAATTATTTCTAATAAAAAATTATTATAATGGATCTTATATCCTTCGATATCAAGCCAGTTAATACTGAATTTCAATAGAAAGCCACATAAAAATCCAATAATGATTGACAATACATATTCCATATTAGAGCCCTGATTGAAGCGCAGACCCTAAATGGAATACAGGTAAATATGTCAATACGACCATTAAGGCTATTATACCACCCACTAATAAAATTAAAAGTGGCTCAATCAAAGTAGTCATCCTTTCAACAAGAGCATCTACTTGTTTTTGATAATAATCAGCAGCTCTATCTAAAAGATCATCAAGCTCACCCGTATCCTCACCTGTAGATGCTAATTGAAGTAAGATTGAGGGGAATACTTCTGTTCTACGAAGAGCAGTCGAAATATTATATCCATCCCTAATCAAATCCGACGCATCATCTATAGCCTTGGCGTATACCCTATTATCCACCACCTTTCTAAGTAAGGCTGTCGTTTCCAATACTGGAACACCTGCGCCAATAAGAATACCAAAAGTTTTACAAAACTTATTTAATATAGACTGCTCAATTAACGAGCCAAAGACTGGTATTTTTAGTTTAATTGTATCTAGCGTAAAACCACCTCTTTGCGTTTTAGAGATAAGCCAGATAGTTGAAAAAGTAAGAAAAATCACAAAAGATAGAAAACCTACATTCGCACCAAACCAGTTACTTAAATCAATCATCTGCCTTGTTGCGGCAGGAAGTCCAGCACCCAATTGAGAATAAACCTGAGAGAATTTCGGGATAATCACAAGTAACATCACCATAAGCATTCCAATTAAAAATAAGATCATGAATATAGGGTAGTTCATTGCTGATTTGACTTTGCGACGAGTATCATCTAAGTTTTCTAAATATGATGATAGCTGCTCTAGTATTTCATTAAGGTTACCGCTTACCTCTCCTGCTTTTACCATAGCTATAAATAGAGTATTAAAAACACCTGGATGCCTAGCTAACGACTCTGAGAGGTTTAAACCTTTTCTAATATTTTCACTTACACTGGTTAAAACTCGTTTAAACTTGCGATGCTTTTCTTCCGCACCAAGACTCTGTATAGCTCTTTCTAGGGTAAGCCCAGCAGAAAACATTGTCGCTAACTGTCTAGTGAAAAAAACTATATTAGATAATGGGATTCTATTTTTTGCCTTTTCAATAGATAATTGTATTTCATCAAGAAAAGGTCCGAGAAAATCAAAAGTGTCATCTGTCTCCTTTAGTGATATAACCATCTGTCCATTTGCGGACAGTTTTTGTATCGCACCGTCAAGTGAATCAGCTCTTATTTCACCTTCCTTACGATTTCCTTCGCTATCTTTAGTTAAATAATTAAATATGGCCACTTATAGCTCTTCCACCGTTGACCTAAGTACTTCTTCAATCGATGTCGTACCATCCATTACGCGGGCAAGTCCCGCTTCGCGAAGAGTTGTCATGCCATTTTTAAGAGATGCCTGCCTAATTTCATCTTCATTGGCATTGTCAAAAACTAATTTTCTAAGATCGCGAGCCATAGGAATCATTTCAAAAATAGCCAATCTTCCCTTGTAACCAGTATTTCTACATTCACCACAACCTTCACCTTTATAAAGAGGTCCAGTTAAATTTTTTGGGTCTAGACCGACTAAAGCCAATTCTTCATTCGTAGGTGTATACTCTTTTTTACATTTTTCGCAAATTCTTCGCACTAATCTTTGAGCCATAACCAAATTTAAACAGGACCCTACAAGAAATGGAGCAATCCCGATATCAAGTAATCTCGTTATTGTACCAGGTGCATCATTAGCGTGCACTGTAGAAAAAACTAAATGACCAGTTAATGCAAACTTCACAGCAATATCAGCTGTCTCACCATCTCTTATCTCACCAATCAATAGCACATCTGGATCTTGTCGGAGGATTGATCTTAATGTTGATCCAAATGTTAATCCAATATCTTCAAATACCTGGACCTGATTTACACCATCAAGCTGATACTCTACGGGGTCTTCAACGGTAGTAATATTTGTGCTTTCGCTCTTAATTTCTTTTAATGCCGCATAGAGAGATGTTGATTTACCTGAACCTGTTGGGCCAGAAACAACAACCATACCATATGGTTGTTTAATTACTTTTTTAAACTTCCCTAGATTTTGTTTAGGAAATCCTAGCGAAGTTAAATTAAAATCAAAACCAGTCTTATCTAATAGTCTCATTACAACCTTTTCACCATAAACAGTAGGTAAAATTGAAACCCTGATATCTATATCTTTCCCTGGTGCTTTAATAGAAAAACGACCATCTTGAGGCAGTCGCTTTTCAGCTATATTCAAGTTAGATAAAATTTTAATTCTTGTAACAAGGCCACTAAGTGAAGAAACCGGTGGGGTCATAATTGTTTGAAGAACGCCATCAATTCGGATGCGGATATATACCTGTTTTTCCATGGGCTCAATATGAATATCCGTTGCTCTTTCTTTTATTGATTCCATAAAAATAAGATTGACAAGTTTGACAATTGGGGCATCCTCATCAGACGCTTTATCAGGCGAAAGATCAACCTCTTCCTGGGAGCCTTCATCTCCTGAAACAACAGTTATACTATCAATAGTCTCGGCAACTTCTGCTGTTTTTTGAATTTCACCATATACCTTATCTAATGCCTTTTCTAAAAGATCTGGTCCAGCCACTAAAATATCAGGATTAAGGTTAGTAAGTCGCTTAACGGAATCAACCGCCACAACATCTTCTGGGTCTTCCATAGCAACAGTGATAGTCGTATCGCTTTTTTGTACCGCTAGGACTCGATTCTCCCTAGCAAAATCTTCAGGAATAAGACTCGCTACCGTAGAATCAGTCTCTAAGAGAATGAAATTATCTGCTTTCCTATACCCCAATTGCTCAGCGTATGCAGAAGTAAAATCATCTTCTTCAATAAAACCCATCTCTATCAGGGTCATTCCAATCTTTTCATTGGTGACTTTTTGTTCCGCAAGAGCCTCATTAACTCCACTCTCGGTAGCTTTACCATTGTGGATTAGAATTTCGCCCAATTTTGCAAATTGAGGATTAAAGTTTGCACTCATATTGTATTCCTAATTTCTTGGTTAATTTATCAAGGACATGCTGCAGGAGATCTTACAAGCAGTATATCTAGCGGATCGCTTGTTGTTATTTCAGGTATTAATAGAGTCGCTGATAGCGATGCAGTAAAGTCATCATATGTACACGTTGATGGATTTGTAGTATCGTCAACATTTGCCAACGTACAAAGCGCCTGATCAAATTCAACTATTATTCTCGCATATCCATCTGCATCTGTTCTTACGACTGCTTCACAGTTAATCATAGAATAACCATCCCAATAGCCATTACCTTCACCTTCATCAAATGTACCATCAACACCATCTTGGCCAAAATCATCAAATGGTTCAGATACTTCTGCGGTATCAATTAATCCATCACCATCTATATCAAAAGAATCATGCTTTTCATTGAATGTTCCCATATCCAATGTTTCTGGATCATCGTCAGCTCCATAATCTCGCCATGAGAAGCAACCGTCAGCCGCACCTGCTCCAAGCACTCCCTCATCTACATATGCCTCATACCCAAATTCAAACCAGTTATTTACCCCTGTTCCACTAAAAGCAACAGGCGCATCTACAACGGGGTTACCATAAAAATCTATCACAAGAGCACTGACCTGTATCAATGCTGGATTTCCATTCAGGCTGAAATCCCAGTAAGTTGCGTTTGCCAAAAGTGAAACCTGCCCTGGAAGAAAAAACAAGGTAGCATCACCTTGACCTTCATTAATATAAGATGCTATAGAATCACCATTCGTTCCAAAAGTTAATGCTCGAACCTGACCAATATCTCCGATTGCATCTGTGGAGTAAACAATATTAGATCGTGCAACTCCTGAAGTAGCTGTTCCACTCAAAATTCCCTCATTATTTGTATAACTAACTCCCTCAACAAAGGCATCGATTAGAGTGTCTGGGGGAAGCGGATTTATATTCCAGTATACATATGTAGAATCTTCAACTGGATTATACCATCTATCATAGACTATTGCAGCACACTCTGTCTGATAAAAACCACCACCAATAGCTTCTGTGCTATTAGGGTCGTACTCAGCTTCGATATGATACGGCGCTCCAGAAGCAATAATTACTGGAACAGTTACACTCTCAAGTTCAGTATTTGAGCTATCACAAATAGAGGTCTCTGCAGTATTCGCGGTCGCAATGATTCTTACAGGTCCTGGCTCTGTACCACTATTCAATGAAACAGTTGCAACACCATTAACAGACTCTACATTAACATTATTTACATCTGGAGAATTCAAATAACACCCTGCTAGTACTGGCTCTAATCTAAAATTAACTGTTACTGGAGTTGTCAAAAGATTTCCATTGCTATCATAAATTTCTGCTTTTATATCTGTTGATTCAATTCCACCACCATCTTTTACTACAATTTCACTTGGATTAGAAGATGGAATTTCAATATAAGCACAAGACCCAACTGCGCTCTCCGTTCCTATAACAATTTGCTTAGCAACAGTGACAGTATCAGTAATAGATGGATGATAGAAGGAAGTATTTACATTCCCTGGTCCGACATTTTCACTAAACCCATAAGACTCAAATGTTGTATTGACCCTTCCCGTAGCATCTGTGTAACATGTATCACCACAAGCGATACTCCCGTTTTCTGATTCTATTATCAATCGAACTCCTGAAAGTTCATCTCCATATTTATTCTGAAGCAAAACTTCAAAAGCGCTGCTCTCTCCAAGTCCAATCTGAGATTCAGCAGTAATATTCATAGTGTATGGCCAAACAAGATCTTTACTGTTAAAAATTGAAAATTCGACATTATCGATAATATCTGTTGTGTATTTTACAGTGATAATTGCTCCTGAACTGGCTGCAGTTACAATCTTGTCTATCCCATCAGCAGGTGTAAACCTCGCATAAGCATAACCATTGCCTCCTTTATTCGGGAAACCATATTCCTTGAAGTTAGGAACGTATTTTGTAGAAGGATCAGAGGTGTCAAAGCTACCTGCAACATCACTGGAAAACTGTAATGACTTACTATTAACGCCATTACCTTCAGAATCTAACAAACGAGCAATAACCATGATAGATGATTTTGCACTAGGGTCAGAAAGGACCTCTCCAACAATAGTTGGATTTGAAGTTTCTCCATGAATAAAGACGTATGATAACTCTAATGTACCAGATTCAACTGCGGCAGTTGATCCTGTGGGAACTCGATCATCGCAAGATAATCCAAAAAATCCATATAAAGCGAATATAAAAAAAGTGATTAAATGTATTTTTTTCATGTTTATTGTCCTCCATCCTCGGATTCTATTGTACCAGGTTCGACTGGTTCTGCGGATCCCATAGATCCCGTAGATTTAGTTGCTCTACCATTTGAATCGTAGGCATCTTTTATAACATAATCTTCATAGGTTTTTATGGCACTTGATTTTGCAATCCCAGTGTATTCATCCTTTATAATTTTAGGTGTAATTTGTATGATTAAATCTGTCTTTCTTTCTATTACCCCATTGGATGTAAAAAGTTTTTCACCAACATAGGGCAGTTTATGCAATAAAGGGAATTTATAAGAGGTTTCTTTTTTATCATTACTCAAAAGCCCCCCAATAATAATTGATTCGCCATCTTTAACTCTTATAGTAGTAGATGACATTCTACTCTTAACTCTCGGTATATTAGCATCTGGGCCTATAAATTCAAAAATAGTTGAGACCTCTGGTTCCACCTTAACTGTTATATATCCATCCGTATTAACAGTGGGAAGTACATTTAATTTTATTCCAACCTCTTCTTTTTGCACCTGTACCTGTCCACCAACACCACCAGAACTGAGAATATATGGTACAATATCAACCAGCTTTATATTGGCCTCTCTACCATTAATGGTAGTTAGTCTAGAATCTGCAAGCACCTCAGCCTTGTTGTTCCTCATAAGTAAATCAAGAGTTAAGTCAAAAGCGGTTAACTGCCTACTAAAATACTTAGGTAAAATTCCTGTTTTATCTTTTTCAAATAAACCACTGAGACGATTAAAACCCATTGTCGCTGGCACCTGCCCTATAGTCTGATCATCTGGGACTACTGATCCCCCACCATCTTCTAGAGGAACACCATTTTCCGCGAGAATCGTTTTGTAACTTGCTATTTTGGACCAGTCTAGTCCCAACTGCTCTTCAATATCTGCCGCAACTTCAATAAGTCTCGTTTCCAACATTATCTGGATAGCTGGGACATCAATGCTCTCGACTACCTGAATGATCTCAGCTATCTTTTTTGGTGAAGCATTAACAAGCAATTTATTTCCAGGGATATCAACCTGCACCTGATCTGATATATCCTGAAGTAGATTTTTCACATCCTCAGCCGTAGCATATTTCAAAGTAATCACGTAAGAAGTAACTCCAACTTCTTCCTTTAATTTTTTTGGATCTGCAACAAGAAATGAATTTCCCACAACCTCATAGCTAAGACCAACAGCTCTTACTACAAGGTTAATTGCTTGCTCAATGGGAACTTCATCTAAATGAATAGATACCTTGTCTTGCTTATTTACATTGGGGTCTGTAACAATATTATATCCACTCTCTTTTGCAAGTATCGATAAAATACTTGGCAAAAATGCATCCTCTGCATGAATAGTAATTAAAGTCTTTTCATCTCCATCTGAGCCAGATTCAGTTTGCGACATTGCCAGATCAATCGATATAAATAATAGCATAGATCCAATCAATATTTTCAAAAATTTCATATTTAATATTTCCTTAATAATATTTTTTTAATTCTTTATGTAGAGGGTTCATATCCAGGAGCAGGATACGACTTCAAACCACCAGAGTTTTTAATAATAACCTGCGTACCATCAATTAAATCAATTGTTCCAATATTTGTCAATGTATCACCAACTGAAACAGTAAATGCTTTCCCTCTATAATCTATCTGAGCCTGAAAATGATCATCTCGCTGATATACAAGAGCAACTCTAACGGCATTTCTATTTCTTCTAGCTTTCCTTCCACTACCATCAGCAAGGCCAAGAACATTAGTTAATAGCATCGGAGTATTCTCAATGATAAATTGAAAATCACTACGTTCTTCAAGCCTACCCTCTAAATAAGATATTATATTTTCTAATTCTTTATCCGTTCCAAACTGAAGATCCGCAGACCTATCTTTTAATCGATTGAATTTTTTATTCATTGGAAATAATTTAAAACTCATCGCAATAATAGATACAATACTAAACCCTACTACAAGATTCCATATGGTTACTGATCTTTCGCTCATGAAACTACCTTTGACTTTGACTTAACAAGTGTGATCGTAGAAAGGTTTACAACAAATTCTTGAAATATAAGCCTCTCCTCTTCTGTATTTGCCTTAATCCTCTCAATACCATTTTTCACCTCAAACTCATCAACTGTTATTAATCGAGGCGAACGTTCAATTTCAGCTAAAAATTTTCCAAACTGATCAAATGTGCACTCTAGGGTAATAATATATGGTGCCTTGAGATAGGTAATTTTATCCATCCTAGGTTTAGGCTTTATTCCTAAAAGCTTTATATCTAATTCTTCCAACATATCAGTTAAATTGTTTAAAAAAGGTAGGCTAGCATCATCAGCAAGAGAATCCGCCTTAGAAAGAGCTAGATTCTCTTGAAAAAGGGTAAATACTCTATCAAGCTGACTTGCAAGTATTTGTGCACTAATTAGATTTTCATTTAGCTCCTGCTGCTCTTCTTCAAGCACCTTAATTTCAAATGGCTTTTCGGCTATAAGAAAGGAAGCACTCAACCAGTATGATAACGTTAACAGTATAAAACCAGCAAATAAGATAATATTTCTTTTTTCTGCCATATCAGTCCCTAAGAAAAAGATTTCCGTTTATTTTTTTTAGATTTAGCCTCAATCTCAAACCTGATAATATCCTGTCCTCTAACATTAACCTTATTATGCCCAACATACTTAATTCGACTAAAATTTTTCGAAAATTCTTTGTTATTACGCAACGTCTGCACATATTCATCAATAATTTCAAAATCTTTTCGATCTTCAAAAGTAAGAGCAATGCCATAAATAAGGAGTTTTTCTCTTTTATATCGAAGACCCGTGATAGCTATATCATCTGGCGTAACCTTACCCATTTTTTCCATATTTTGGGCCCATAAAAATCGATCCTGTTCTAAATCTGCAAAAGAAAGTATATCATATTTTGATAGATTTTTTCCTTGAGACTGGAGCTTATTTATTTCTTCTTTTAATCTAGAAATTTCTTTCTTTTTTTTATCTATAATAGAGTTGTAACCCAAGCTAATCATCAATACTCTAGCGTTTGCACCAACTAACAACGCGAAAAGGATACCAAATACAATCCACCTTCCTCTTTCCTTAACACGTTCCATACGAGTTTCAGCACTTTCAGCTTTATTAAGATTAATAACAATGTACTGCTTACTCATTGATCATCCCTCCCCTGATACCAAGCCCAAGCGCAGTAGTAAACTGACTTGAGTTGGAAACAGATATACTATCTTTTCCTTCAATATTTTCAAAAGGATTAAAAACTGCACAGTCAATATTAAGTTTCTCGTTTACGAAAGCCGATAAGCCAGGTGTAGATGCACCACCTCCAGTTAAAAATATCTTAAGAAAAAAACTCTGACCAGTCTGCTTAGCATAAAATCTAAGAGAGCGCCTCATGTCTTCTACTAGATTATCATAAACAGTTCGCTCAGCAATACCAACAGCACCATCAACAGATGGCTCACCAGAACCTTTGCTCACCATTGCCGCAAGGCCCTCTTTAAATAACAAATCTTGCGCCTCGATATACCCAATATCTTTCTTATCTGATAGTTCTTTAACAAAATGATGACCGCCAATAGGCAAGTCTCTTGTAAAAAATTGTTGTCCTTTTCCATATACCACCAACCCTGATGATACAGCGCCAATATCTAGCATAACAACTAAACCATCTTCTGGTATATCTTTTACAAAAGAGAAAGCATTACTCATTGCAATTGGATTAACATCTACGACACCAGCCTTAAGACCACACTCTTTTAAGAGATCCATATGAGCAGTTAGCACACCTTTTGTACATGCAACAAGTCCAACGTCAATTTTATCAACTTCTTGTTTATTTGAGCCTAAAATCTGATAGTCAATTACAGCATCGGTACCATCCATAGGTATATGTTTTCGTGCTTCAAAAGTCATGGCGGATTCAAGCTCGTCCGATGGCATCTCCATCGTTGTTATTTGCTTAATACTCGCAGAAGAACCTCCAATACCAGTTATGAGAGATTTTGCTTTTTTAGGATTAAAGCCCTGTTGTTTAAATAATTCTCTAACAGCCATGACCCAATGGGACCGGTCAATCTTTTCAGGATCAAAAGCAGTATTAGCATCAGGCACTAACCGTGACCCCGCATCAATTACCTTGTATCCATCTTTTGTTTTTTCTGCAGTTACCATTTTCACATACTGCCTACCAATATCTAGTCCTAAATACATATATTTTTATTACTCTTCTTCATTAATTGTGTTTGCCTCACCATAGGAGGCCATTTTAAGAATTACCGTGTTATTAGTATTCTGAAGATCTGGAAAATATGGTGGTGGTTTTAATTTTAAATTCCAGTCATAATTATAATTTTTATCATAACCAACACCTGGAGACACATTATAAGGTCCTGGATAGTTCCTTTTCATATATCCTCTTCTAAATTGCACAACAGATCCCCAAAGATTAACATATCCTCTTATGTCATCATTACCAGTATAGATCCCATTACCTCCATCTGGTCGGTAATAATTTCTATGGCCTCCTCTTCCATCAGCAATAATTCCATAACCAAGACCATCGTTCCAGTCATGATACGCCTGTAAAGTGTTTTGCCAATAATGAGAAATAAAGCCACCATTCATTGCAAGTATTGCCGCATTAATCTTGATACTAGATCCATACTGACCTCCACGAGCACCATTTGGTCTCGTGTTAGCAATTATAACATTACCGCCCGCAATCAAACCTAGCACATTATCCGTGCCACCATCTTGAGGATGAATAACCTCTCCATTTCCATATGAATCATTAAATACAACATCATCGATTAGCCAAATATTACCCCAGACACGATCAACAATATCATTATCATCATGACGTCTATATTCTGTATAGTCATCCGTGACAATAGTATACTGCCCATCCACGATACCTCGAACAAGAACCTGGCCACCCTTTATGTAAATAACCTGAGGAGAATTACCTCTTGCAAAAAAAGTCCTGTTCATGTAAACATATTCACTATTATAAATTTCATCAGGACAATTAAAAATATCACAAGAAGGTCCACCAGCAACCCAATAATCAAAATCAAAATGCTGTATCCTTCCTGCCTCGCAGAAGGCTACACCATTATCCAGATGATCATGATAATAGTGGAATGTATTCCACTCAAAATCTTCATCTAGACCTGTAGGAGCGTCTAAATTAGTAACCGTTACAATCTCTCCGGCTGTAAAACCAAACGCAGGAGGAGGACCATCAGGAGGATTTGCAGTAAACAATCCTCCAGCAGGAATAGAAATTGCAACGTTATCCCCAAATGGTATTGCATTTGCGACCTCAAAGCCAGACACAACTGTTCCAGAAGCATTCACAATAGATACATCATCACCCGTTTCAAATAAATCAGGGTTTACTGGTACTCCATTCAAATCTACACCAGAAACAACGAGCCAAATTGCGTCATATCCGACTCCTGCCTCGAAAGCTCCAGAAATTGCAAATCTAGCAGCATTAAACTCATCCAACGCCAATGAAGTTTCACCATAACTTACAGGGTCCACCCACGTAAACTCATACTCAGCTGGCGGAGTACCAACTGGAGGTATATTATACCAC
This sequence comes from Fidelibacterota bacterium, assembly GCA_002708715.1. Lineage (GTDB taxonomy): Bacteria > Fidelibacterota > Marinisomatia > Marinisomatales > UBA1611. The sequence continues at coordinate 86,273 of PAPB01000028.1, forward strand.
CACTGAGTTGCCCAATACCCACCATCGACAAAATTGATTTCTGTCATAAGCATGGTATCTTTTTTACCAGACCGAAATATTTTATCATCCGCGGTAAACGTTTTAGTAGCGTTCTGCCTCGCAGTTTCAGCAGAATTATCTGGTGGAAAAATAATTTGATAAACGGTATCTAAAATGGTATTACCATCATCATCCTCAAATATATTATCACTGCATCCACCCCAGTTAATTGCATTTCCATATTGCTCAATTGCCTCAAAGGTAATATTCACCTCGCCGCTAAATTCTGGACAACCATAATTACTAAAGCTCATTGCGCCATTTGTATGAACCTTACCTTCTAGTTGATCACCTGAACCAAAATTAACAGTTCCCGTATTACCTGGACCAATAGGCAACTCTTCATGAGTAAAATACATAAACTCCTCAAAACCCTGAGGAACCATCGAAGTAAACACCCTTCTCTCAATGGAAACAGGTGTACCGCTAGTGGTAATATATTCTGCTACACCTGTAGAGTAGGCTTTGTACTCTTTCCTCGTAGTATTCGGTATTAACTGCGTAGAGCAGGCAATATCTTTGTACATGCCAATTGGTTGATCTTTTTCATCTTTACCATACATTACACCATTAGAAAGTAAAAGAGTATCTGAAGTAATATACGGTAAAACAACAATACCCACATCATTTAAACCTGCCTCGGCAGCATAGAGAGCCTTCCACTCAGTATATCTATATTTTTCCATAGCAGACTGGCTAAATGAATTTTTTAAGTAAGCAACTGTAAATGACATACTTACAAGAGTAAACAATAAGGCTAATGGGGCTGCGCTTCCTCGGTTAACTAATTTACGCATTATCGTTACCACCCATAGCATTAGTCATTTTATTTTGGATATAAGGAGTCCCTAAAAAGATTTTTCTATAAAAAATATGCTCCTCATTAGTAGCCTGGAGAGTCTCATCCATCACATCTGAATCCATAGCAAGAATTAACGTCAGCTTTATAAAAGAGTTTTTAAATAATGAGAGTCCTGGACCACCATCAATATCGAATTCTGCAATAAAGTCATCAATATATACCGTTCTAGTATTAGGACCCCTAAAGACTCCCTGACTAGGAAAATTAAGTACACCGTTTAAAGGTACATTATTATTGAATTCAATCCCAGTTCTTTGTTGGCATGAGATAGTAAGTTTAGGGGAAATATCAGTAAAATATTTATAAAGCTTAATCCTTGCAAATCCATTCTGTCCATCTATCTCTACCTTTTGAGCTAAATTTAGCTCCCTAGTGATTTCTCTCATGATATTATTTCCATACTGGCGTAAATCTTGCCGCACAGTATCAGACTGATAGTGTAACATCACTGCCTGAGCTCCAGTAGTCATCCCTATAGCTATGATACTCACTACTACAATCGCAGCCGCAAGCTCTAACATAGTCATCCCTGGAGAAGTCTTTTTAAACAAATTTTTCACTATAACTCAAAAACCGTCATAATAGTAGAGACTCTTCTTTCATGAAGTAAATCATTTGCGTACCTGCTTGATGGAGACATAAAACGATCCCCCCATCTCATCCAGCACTCCAGTTCATACCTAGTGAAATCTGTAGAACCAAAATCATTAAATCCATTTAATCTTCTTAATTTATAATATCTTTTAGCTTTAACAGATTGTTTTTGGTTTAAACCACCAATAAGATATATCTCTTCACCATCAGGGTCACCAGCACGCTCAGTAGGAGATAGATTACCATCAGCGATTCTTCCTTTCCAATATTCCATATAATTTAAAAGCTCTTCAGTGGCACGCTCTTTCATTTCTAATGAGTGAAGCTCACTTCTTGCATGCACAACCCCCATCATTAAACCAACACAAGCTATAGAGATAACTACAGTAGCCGTCATTACCTCAATAAAACCTATTCCAGAAGTTGATTTTTTAAAATTTGTCATAAAACATTTTGAGCAAATAATTTTGGATTATCAGCAATACCTTTGGCCATTTTTCTTTCAATCTCACCTTTAGAAACAAGCCTCTGTAAATCCTGATCCAAAGATTGCATTCCATCAACACCACCAGACTGTATAATAGATGGAATCTGATATATCCGATCTTCACGAATAAGATTTCTTATTGCAGTATTCGCTATCATAACCTCACACGCAGGTGTTCTACCTTTTCCATCCTTAGTCTTTAATAATTTTTGAGCAATAACCGCTTCCAAACTTTCAGAAAGCATAGACCGTATTTGACCTTTTTGACCAGTAGGAAAAATATCTATAATACGATCTATCGTCTTAACCGCACTAGAAGTATGCAAAGTAGACAATACAAGGTGCCCCGTTTCCGCTGCAGTGAGAGCAAGAGAAATAGTCTCTAAATCTCGCATCTCGCCAACCAAAATTACATCCGGATCTTCTCTCAATGCAGATCTCATCGCATTAGCAAAGCTATGTGTATTCGCACCAAGCTCTCGCTGGTTGATTAAACTCTCTTTAGTCTCATGGTAATACTCTACAGGATCTTCAATAGTAATGATATGACATTTTCTCTGCGTATTAATATGGTCAACCATCGCAGCAAGCGTAGTGCTCTTACCAGATCCTGTTGGCCCAGTGAGTAAAACAAGACCACGGTCTATAAGTGCAAGAGACTTTAAAACAGGTGGAATCCCGAGATCATCAAAATCTTTTACAACCTCAGGGATAGTTCTAAATACCCCCGCCATACCCTTTATCTGATTAAAAAAATTTACACGAAAGCGACCCTTCCCCTGAAGACTAGCCGAAAAATCAATCTCCTTATTTTTTTCAAAAGTTTGAAGTTGATCCTCATCAAGAATTTGAGGCAAGATTGACTCTATATCCTCCTGCTTTAGAGGGTCCATATTAAGAGGCTGCATCGTGCCATTTATTCTCACCATAGGAATCGATCCAACACTAAGGTGCAAGTCCGAAGCACCGCTATCAACAGAATAAGATAATAACTTATTTAAATCCATATACCTTATTCACCTTCAGGTGATCCGTACCCTGTAAACTTACCAAGGTCAGCATCGTATACAACCTGGTGTCCCGCACCTCCTGACATTTCTTCAGTACTTGTAGCAGTGATTCTACCACCCTGGTCACTTAGCTGAAGATCAAATGACCATTTTAATTTTGTTGATCTACTAACATCAAGCTGCCCCGCTCTTTCTAGCTCGTCAATCTCTGAAGGCCAGTCTCCTCGAGTTTGATAATACATTTTAGATGCATTATTAATATTAGACATTACAGTTCGAGCTTCTGAAGCATAAGAACTTTTTACATAATCCAAATAAGTAGGTAGAGCTATCACAGCAAGAATAGCGACAATAACAACTACAACCATTATCTCAATCATAGTAAATCCAGACTGAGTCTTCCGTTTGAGATTCATATTAGAATATCTCCTTATTTATTAAAAAAACAATTAGTATTATAAAATGCAAAGGTATAAAAGTATTCGTTAAGACATAAAAAAAACGTAATAAAGTGTGATGTCACTCACATATTTTTACGTATTATTTAACAAACAAAACTTTTTTCATATTTCTATAGGATGCACTGGCCAATTGGACAAAGTAAACTCCAGTTGATACTATTTTACCATTATCGTCCTTTCCACTCCATTCAACCTGATATTTTCCAGCGCTTAATTTAGAACTATTTAGACTTGTAACAAGGGAACCATTTACATCAAATACTCTTAGGTACACATCTGAACTTCTCGGGATATCAAAAGTAATAATAGTTTTTGGATTAAAAGGATTTGGATACGGAGAGTATAACTCAAATTCTGTTGGCATAAGTAAAGGATCTGTACCTAAGAGCTCAGATATTTGATAAACAACACCATTAAACTCAAGCTCTTCAATATCAAACAGATCATCGACACCATCTCTATCAGCTACAATATCCCTAATTTGGTAAGTTGAATCATTAGTATAATCAGGAGGAATAACTATATAATCATCTATATCACCAATGTATATCGCCCTGTCAATTCCTCCACCTCCATAAATTGTATCGTCACCCATTAGTCCCTTAAAAGAGTTTGCTCCATTATTTCCATATAAATGATTAATATAATTATTACCATAAATAGAGGCCGATTCTGATCCAGATAAAATCACATTGCGCAGGTATTGAGAACGATTCGAATAGTCCAACATCTCATCTCTATTAATCACAAAGAGTGTATTAAAATCAGAAGGTAAAATAGGAGTATATTCCCACGCATCACCAAAAAAACCAGAGATAATGTTAAATAAGGCTGGATCCCCTGCAAGCATTTCAGTGCGATTAATAAAAGAATATTCATTATCTCCACAATAGCCATTTCCTGATGGATTATGCGCCCACAACCCAAAATAACTTTCAAGACCCATTGCAAGGTACTCCTCGTCATAATCTTCCTGAGGAAGATCCCAAAGAGGAACATAATAATTATTTTCAATTGCACCGCTCATTGCATTTTCAATAGCATTTTGCATTGCAGGCAAAGCAATTTGTATTCCATACCCATGTACAAAATGCAATACTTCTTCATAAGTCGCATCACGACTGGAACTATTCATATACGTATCTGTACCCTCAGGAAAAACTTCTGTTGAAAGTAAATCCTGGCCTTTAATACCAAGATCTAATAATTCTATCAAATCTGGGTTCTCGTATTGACTCTCATCATTCAAGAGAAACAAAATAGCATTTGTAAATCCAATAGCATTAGCTATCTGTTCTTTATCAGATCCCCAGTCACTATCTGGCACGCTAGTGAGATAAGAATCTAAAACTTGTCTAGCATGGAGAACTTGCTCATCAGTAAACATATCTTGAATTAGGAATGGTATAACATCTCCATTTGGCGTTGCAATATGAGTATACCTCGCTGCTATAGAACTAAATGCAGGATCTACTTCTTCAGGTAAATATACTATGCCATTCTCAGACCCTGATATATCAATAAAAGGTAATACTGGGATAGAATTTTGACCGCTAACTGAGAGGCTTATTTGCACTCCTTGCGGGTAGACTTCAGGCGATACTATACTCACACCAGCCGAATAGATCCCTTCTTCTAAATCCGTTGCAATAACTTGAGCATATATCTGCATAGATTCACCACCTTCTAATGAACCTGAAGCCACACCATTTTCAGATGATAAAGTAAGCCACGGTACAGTTTCACCTGATACAGTTTTGGCCTCCCAACTAAAATTATTAGATACAAAAGTATCTCCAATTGTAACCAGTTCAGTGCCTTGAGCACCTATGTCATCTTGCCATCCAACTGTTGCCTGGTCTATGGCGCCATCCATCTGCCTATAATTACATTTAAATCTACCACTTGGGTACAATACAAATTGAAAATCATAGACACCTGAACCCGCCTCACCTGACCACCTGGCAACATCATTAAACCAAATAACAGCACGATCATCATTTACATGATAATATACATTTCCAGATGCCGATGCACTAGCATTTTGATTTTCTGGATTCAAATCATCAAAAAAACCAAATATAGCAGGCCTAGGCATTGATGGAGATGGAATAGATCCGTTTTGCCAAACAGTTTCATTTAAACTTTCCCAACCTATCCAGCCATTAGCATTTACATTTAAGGACATATAGTTTTCTTCAAAAAACGGAAATTCAAATGGCAATGAGACCACCTCTGATGCAAAACTATCATTGTTTTGAAACGTTAGAATAGTACCGATATTCTCAAGATCTATCCATTCATAATTCATATCTGGCTCAGCATTAGATGTTGTCCAAAAATAACCACCACCATCTGGCCCTCCTTGGGGATTCGTATAAGAGTCAGCACCAGACACGATTGCATTAAAATTTAAGACTGTCCCTATTTCACCAATATTAGAAACCATTATAGACTGGGTCTCATATCCTCCTGACTCTAGGTTAAATGAAAGTGAATTAGGAGAAATTTGCATCTCTGGTACTCCAAATGACACAGTAAATGAAATGGTTTCCTCTGAAGATGTAACATCATACAGATTTAATCCCCCATCACCACCATTACCATTATTGTAAAGAAAAGGCACCGGATCTGTATTGTTATTTAGCTCAGTATGCCCATAATCTGAGCTATATGGTGCATTATTTAAATTTCCATTATTATTTAAATCGCCTCCTGGCCTATAAACATAAAACTCATCTGGCGGACCTTGCGCATTACCATTACCTGCCTCTGGATTAACTCGATAAGCAAGAAGCCCAGATCGTGAACCTTGTGCATTTGAATCATACATCCCTTCTTGCTTTCTGTACTCAAAAATGAAATACTCTGATTCAGAATATGGAGAAGCGACTTTATACGCCACGCTATCTTCCATACTTAATGGATTAAGAGTGTATGTACCGCCCTGGACAATATCTATTGGCTCCACCCAATCAAAATACTTCCATTTCGTAAAAGCACTAGGAAATTGTGGAGGGTTACCATTAGAAGCCATAAGATCCCAGCCACCAACAGGCGTAGGTGCGCCTCCCCCACTATAATGATAATAATCGGGAGCTCCAAGTACATGTCCAAATTCATGACACAATACTCCGACATTAAAATATGAAGAACCTCCAAGCATGAAAAGATAGTCATATACTCTTGCACCATTGATAAAAACCTCTTGAGAATAAAGAGACCATCTATGTGGCCAGAGCAGATCAGCCCAATCACCAGTACCACCATAAATGACAAAAGAGACAGCATCTACAAATCCATCTGAATCTGCATCTATATCTAGAAGAGGTGAAACACTTGGAGCAATGGAGTTTATTGCATTTGCAAGCAAACTATGCTCTCTCTGGGTTCTCTCATTATCATTTTGATATCCATCTGGGTTCGCACCCGAATAAGGTTGATAATAGCTCCTATTAAATGGATCAACGTAAGCAGTATTATTTGCACCAAATGTACCAGGAAAATGATAAGTATCTACCCATAAGCTATTGTATGAGACTTCCCAAAAATAATGTCGCAAGGATGGCTCATCCTGATCTGTCTGGAATACAGCGTCATAATATGATCTTGGTTGAGGAAATTCAGGATCATCAGCAAAACGAATGAATACATTAATCTGCGAAATAGTGCCCGAAGACGGTGCATCTCTATATCCATTTTGTGGATTAGGATGTTGAGCATAAAAGTCTTTCTTTTTTTGATATAGCTCAGCACTAATTGCATACCCTGGTTCCAAACCAAGACTAGTTGGGTCTCCTCGTCCAACTTGTAGATTGGTAGGAATTAATCCACCCTTTAAATCATTATCTGCATAATAATAATATCCATCTTTCTGATCCATGATTATTGTAAATCCAGAATCATCATGAATCCTTCTTGAGAACTGATCCCCAGTTACAAAGCATTCAATAACTTGACCATTGGGTTGAGTTAGTGTTAATGGAATATCACTGAACCAAGTCCCAAATATATAAGACTGGATTATTAATAGAACTGTATAATATCTTAAGTATGTCATAGACAAAATTAAAACACTTTACGATATTAATAGGTATGGTTATTTAATGTAAATCATTTTTTGAGACTTAATGAGCATATCATTTATTTTAAGACAATATAGATACGTTCCAGAAGCGACTTTTTGCCCAAAAGCATTACTACCATTCCATGAAAAATGATTTACACCACGATTTAATATCCCATTGTGCAGGATTATGACCTCACTTCCCATTTGATCATAGATAATTAATTCCCCGTTTACGTTATTATCTACAGAAACCTCAAAATTAGTATTTGGATTAAATGGATTTGGATGGTTTTGACTCAGATTAATTTTTGTAGGAATCAAATCAAATAAATCTAATAATTGGATATCTAAACGCATATGATGTGAAGTTTCTCGATTTTCAGTTGAATATGCTGCCAAAAAATAGTTATCAGACCATTCAAGAATATCATACGTTAATTCTTCATATCCAAGAATCCCCACTGGTGTAACGAACCTTCTAAGAAAAATTATTGTATTATTTTCCTTATCAAAGCCAAAATAGTGATATGCCCAGTTTAAATTGCTATTGTATAATAGATCACATGATGAAGAAAAAACATAAAATCCTTCTCTAACACCACCCTCGTTAATATCTAATGAAATATTACGATTTTCATAAGTTAGAGATTCAGACTCTAAATCTTCTTGCCCCGTCCAATATCCAAGAAAATCAGGCTGAGACTGCCCGTTAATAAGACAAGATAAGATATAAAATGATGTTAATGATTTTGCGATTGTATTTTTAGTCATTTTTTACGAATAGCTTATTGGAATATACAATCGAGATGATCGAAAAGTAATAGGCAATAAGAAGGCTGTGCCTCAACTCACTATTTCAATAATAACATTTGATTACTTTTCACAATTCCATCACTTTTTAAAGTATATATATATATACCACTGGCAACTTTTTGCCCAGAATCATCTTCTGCACTCCATATAATTGAGTAATTTCCAGGGTAACCAAATTCATTCACAAGTGTTTTTATCAATTTCCCTTGAAGATTGAAAATTTCCAAAGAATAATGGCCAGCTTGTTTTAAGGAATACGCTATTTTGGTCACTGGATTAAAAGGATTTGGATAATTTTGCATTAACATAAAATCATTTAGAATTAAATAATCAATCTCTAGAGCATCACATAAAGAATTATATGCTCCAATAACTGATGATGATTCAGATGCTGTAAGGCACGTGGATTCTTCTTGAAGATTAAAAAGACCATTGATTGGATCACAAAATTGTGGATTTACATCTATAATACCACCAACATTTGTAAATAAAATATTATCCAAACTATTAAGAAGATACTCACCACCTTCTATATCTGAATAACCTATTTCTAAGGAAGTAAGACCGCTTGCTCCTGGGGAATAAAAAAGCGTACCCTGATTACCCCAAATGATAGAGTTGCTTATAGAAATAACAGAACTATGAAGCGATAAAGCCGAACCAAATCCAGCAATATTACCAGAAAATGTAGTATTTGAGAAGTCTATATTAGCCTGATAAGCAACAACGCCTCCTCCATAATCATATCCATTGTTATTTTCAAAAGAAGTCCAACTTACAGAACCCGTTCCACCATTTTGATATATACCTGCGCCCTCAATAAACGCATCATTCGTCCGAATAACACTTCCTGAAATTGTTGGATTCGAACTCTCGATGTAAATGCCTCCACCCCAGTAAGCAATGTTATCATGGATCAATACCTCATCTAAAAATGGAGAACCGCCAGTGATATAAATACCTCCGCCTAAATTACCTCCATTATTTCGGATTTGAATATTTTTTAGGATTGCATCAGAATTAGACAAATAAATTCCTCCTCCAATTTCTGCTGTATTATCCTCTACGATAACACTTTCAAGGATTGGAGAACAATTAGAGATTACTATTCCACCTCCAAAAGGATCTGAGCCTCCTCTAAATGAAATTCCTCTTACTATAACATTATTATCATCATTACCATCTAAAGAAAAGCACGTCCCACCTAATGGTCCAGGACCAAAATATGTTTCCAAGATTAATTCCGTGCTATCTAGCTCAAACGCTCTTGACTCTAAGACAATTTGCTTACCATCAAATTCAATTAGTTCAGTGTAAACGCCCGGATTTAAGCGAATTGTATCACCATCGATTGCTACGCTTACTGCTTTTTCAATAGTTTCAAAGGGCGTCTCAAGACTTCCATCACTTGCATTATCTCCATTTTGATCTACATACCATACTGGACCTAAGTTAATAGGACCACAACCAATTGCAAAGCAACCAACCTGGGCGCCATCTAATCCCCCATCTACACATGGTGAATTTTCTCTGACATAATAATTACCAACTGAGCTTGAACAAAAATATGGCTCACTATCTAAATTACCTTCTAACCAATTCAAATCTCCATTATCATTGATATCTACACCATCTTCATTATTTTCAATAATAGAATAACTAACATTGAGCTCTACTTCTTCACCTTCTGATCTAAAATATACCTGGCTCGACCCATTGCCCCACAAAATAGAGTTTAATAGATTGACCGTAGACTCGTCTCTCATATAGATACCGTTTCCATATAATCCTGCATTGTTATTGGATGCAGTAAAATTCGTCAAATCAATCTCTGAATTATTTCTTATGTATAATCCAGCACCAGAACTCGCGATATTATCTGCAACTAATACATAAGAAAGCGATGGGTCAGCATTATTAATATAGAATCCACCACCAAGGCCTTCGGCAATATTATCAGTCACAAATAAATGTGAAGCCAATAAATCGGCATCATCTTTTAGTCCTATAGCTCCACCTGAATTATTTGCTGAATTCTGCGAGAATGTAACATATTCCATGGTCGGACTTGATGAACTTTTTAAATAACATCCACCGCCAAATTCAGCCGTATTCTCGAAAAAGATACAATCATAAAAAATTGGACTAGAACCATCTCTAGCATATAATCCACCACCAACGTCGTCCGTTTCATTCTCTAGTATAGAACAACCATAGAATTCTGGTGAAGATTCAAAACAAAAAATACCAGCACCGCCTCCAGCATTAGCCGTATTATTCTGTATTATACAATCTTTAATTAATGGATCGCTATTTTCACAATATACACCGCCTCCGTAAGTATAGAAAGATCCATTATTATCTGGGTCTTCATTATTACCAGTACCATTTTGTATTGTAAAACCCTGCAAAATTGAATTACTGTCCTCACCAGAATTAAAAGTAACTACACTACCTTCTCCTTGGGCATCTATTATGGTAACGCCAATAAGAAGCGAATCGTTATCTAAAATATAATTGGAAGATAAAACAATATCCTTACCATTAAAATTTATATTTTCAAAATAAACACCTGGTGATACAAAAATAGAGTCTCCATTACTCGAACCATTAATTGCAGCTTGGATATTTGCGTAATCATTAGGTACAAATATTGTTTCTGAATATATAAAGGAAAAAAGTAAAACAAATGTAAATAAAATCTTTTTCATCATTAATCTGTATTTTTCACATGCCAAAATTAAATAAATAAAAACAATAATTATGGATGAAGTTGAACATTTACTATATTAATTTCTGCAGCTTTAATCTAAGTATTATTTAATATTAACGTTTATGTATATAGCAGTACCCAAAGAATTAGACAAACTAGAGCCACGTGTTGCGGTCACACCCAATTCAGTTAAAGATATTATTAAATCTGGTCTTGAAGTATATATTGAGTCTGGTGCTGGACTCAAATCATTCATCTCAGATAATGACTACCAAAATGCTGGTGCAAATATTATAAATAATTCAAATGAAATACTGTCAAATGCAGATATAACTCTAAAAGTGCTATCACCATCGCCTAAAGAGATAGCAATACTAAAGCAAAATTCAACCCTCATATCTTTGTGCCAAACAACACGTGAACTAGAGACGGTAAAATTACTATCTAATGGATCAATTACAGCATTTTCCATGCATCTTATTCCAAGGACCACTCTGGCCCAAAAAATGGATGCGCTTTCATCTCAGGCTAATATTGCAGGATATAAAGCCGTCCTAATAGCAGCAAGTCGTCTGGGTGTCTACATGCCACTACTTATGACTGCTGCTGGTACTATTCGGCCTGCTAAGGTTCTCGTACTAGGTGCTGGTGTTGCAGGACTACAGGCTATAGCAACAGCCAAAAGGTTAGGTGCCCAGGTAGAGGCATTTGATGTCCGACCAATAGTAAAAGAACAAGTAGAGTCATTGGGCGCAAAGTTTATTGAAGTAGAATCAAATTCAGAAGAAGGTGTTGGACAAGGTGGTTATGCGAAAGAAACTTCAGAAGATTATAAAAAGAAACAACAAGAACTAATACATGAACATATTAGCAAATCAAATGTCGTTATCACCACCGCACTAATTCCAGGTAAACCAGCTCCATTGCTAATTCCAAAATCTATGGTAGAATCTATGAAACCTGGTTCTGTGATAATGGATTTAGCATCTGAGAATGGTGGAAATTGTGAATTAACTAAAAAAGATAAAATTATTGAACATCAACAAATCACTATTGATGGCACCTCCAATCTTCCTGGATCAATGCCAGTACACGCTAGTGAATTATATGCTAAAAATGTTGCAGCATTTCTTACATATATGGTAAAAGATGGAAAACTAAATATAAATATGGAAGACGAGATTATATCTGGCGCCATCTACACCCATAATGGAAATATAACCCATAAACCAACAAAAGAATTAATTGATAAAGAGTTATAGATATGGACATTAATATCCTAACTGTATTTATATTAGCTATTTTTGTAGGATTTGAAATAATAACTAAAGTTCCTCCTACTTTACATACCCCTTTAATGAGTGGCTCAAATGCTATATCAGGGATAGCAATTGTAGGTGCAATTATTTCTACAAAGATTAGTGGAGAAGTTGGATCTTATCTCGGATTAATAGCAGTAATTTTCGCAACTATCAATGTTATCGGGGGTTTTATGGTAACAGATAGAATGTTAAAAATGTTCAAACGAAAATAGCATTATGATCAATTTTTCCAGCATCGCATATGTTTTAGCTTCTGTGCTTTTTATACTTGGTATAAAAAAATTAAGTCACCCAAAGACTGCTAGAGATGGGAATTTTATTGCGGCATTCGGTATGCTAATCGCAATTGTAGCAACTCTAATTTCTTATGGACAAATTGATTTTAAACTAATAATCATTGGTATGATTATTGGTGCAATTATTGGTGCAACATTCGCCATTAAGGTAGAAATGACACAAATGCCGCAGATGGTAGCTATTTTTAATGGATTTGGTGGAGGAGCCTCTGCATTAGTAGCCGCAGCAGAATTTTTAAATTCAAGCACAATCACTACATTCACAATGTCGACTATCATCATATCTATCTTTATTGGGACACTTACTCTCACTGGTAGCTTTATTGCATTTGGCAAACTCCAAGGATTTATTAGTGGTCAGCCTATAGTATTTCCTGGCCAACAAGTTTTAAATGCCATCCTCGCAATAGCTCTATTGGTCGCAGGCTTTTTTGTAGTTGAAACATCTGGTGAAATGAACTTCTTTTTTGTTGTACTTGCAATATCTGCAATATTAGGAGTTACACTTACTATACCAATTGGTGGTGCAGACATGCCAGTCGTTATTTCTTTATTAAATTCCTATTCTGGGATCGCAGCAGCAGCTACTGGTTTTGTTCTAATGAATAATGGATTAATTATTTCTGGTGCTTTAGTTGGAGCCTCTGGACTTATCCTTACCAATATTATGTGTAAAGGTATGAATAGGTCTTTAGCTAACGTGATCTTTGGCGCTGTCGGCCTTGAGCAAGAATCATCTGGATCAGGAACAGAAAAGCAAATATCAATCAAAAGTTATTCTACTGAAGAAGCTGCAATGATATTTGATGCAGCAGAAAAAGTTATTGTAGTTCCTGGTTATGGGCTAGCTGTTGCCCAAGCTCAACATGCAGTGCGCGAAGTTGCTGAATTTTTAGAAAAAAAAGGGAAAACCGTACTTTACGCTATCCACCCCGTTGCAGGTCGTATGCCTGGTCATATGAATGTACTTTTAGCAGAAGCGAATATACCCTATGATCAACTGAAAGATCTTGAAGAAGTAAATCCCGAGTTTGAAGATTGTGATGTTGCACTTGTTCTTGGAGCGAATGATGTAGTCAATCCTGCTGCTAGACATGATACTTCTTCACCAATATATGGTATGCCTATCTTGGATGTAGATAAATCTCGTACTGTAATTATTAACAAACGTACGATGAACACAGGATTTGCTGGTATTCAGAATGAATTATTTGGCTTTGATAATTCTATAATGGTCTTTGGCGATGCTAAAGACATGCTTCAACAACTACTTAAAGATCTAAAAGAACTCTAAAAAATTGTTTTACCTTTTATTTATTTGAAAAGAATATTATTTAATCTATTATTTATGAGGCACAACTGACACTTTAGTTGTGCCAGAATATAAACCGAGATCTATATATTTTTTACATACAGCCTCTGCATAATCCTCTGAAAAATAGCGTCCTACCTTAAAAACTTTTCCGCCTCTATCTTGTACAATATTCAATTCAGGTAATAGCTCACGTACTGCATCCATCTGTTCTTCACCTTGCGGTACAATATTTACCTCATACATCTCAATATTACCGCCTTTTTCAGAACTAACATAGTGTGCTATCATACCAGTAAACTCGGCAACAGCCATTGCCTCTTCATCGGTTACCTCATCATCAGCCTCTGCCATAAGATTTATTAAATCTACCAACCCTTCAGCCACATCTGTATCAGGTCCTTCATCCAAATAAGACTGGACAAGCCCTTTTAACTCAACAAGATTAGTAATCTCTTCTGGTTTGCCTGGTTTTAATTCAGGTATATCAATACCCCATTTTCCTGAAAATTGATTAATTAGGTCAATCTCTTCCTTGGCAATATCATCATCAATTGCAGCTAATTTTTTCAGGATCTCTATTATTTTATTCGCACCCTTAGGTCGAAGCATATCAGTAATGAGTTCACCTGACTCCTTGCCCTCAAGTTTGAGCGCCTTTCCTATTAACGTTATAATACCAATACCACGATTCTTATCTACAAAATAGCCTGTACCTATCAATGTAAAAACAGTTGCCAATACTAGAGCAACAACACTCTTTGCAGCTGAAAAATAATCATTAGTAATTAATAAACTGTTTAATAAAAATGGAAAACCAACTGCAAAGCCTAACATTGCCGCAACGATAGAAATACTATTTGCAACTTCCTCGTTTTTTCTTCTTTTCCAAATCTTATTTACTGTAAGATAGCCTTTAATAAGAGAAAATATGAGGGCACCTGATACTAGTACACCAATAAGTTTTTCAAATAATGTTAATTCTGAGTCCTGAGATGCAAAGACATATGATAAAAAAATAAAATTACATAATAAAATTTTGAAAACTGGTTTTTTTTTATTCATAGTGTTTTCTTTTCATGATTTAACTAATCTCTTCTAAAATTTCATAGAAGGTTTTAATTGATTCTTCTTTCTTGCTACCAAATTTTCTTTCACAATAATGATATACTATATCTTCAACAAATTCTTCATACTCATCTTCAGTATAAAGTTCAAGGATAGTTTCTAAGTATTCTTTAAGCTCTTCTCGTTGTGTTTCAGTCATTGAAATAATAATTTCCCTTAATCAAATTTAATACAATATTTGGACAGATGGCAGAGTCTGGTTGAATGCGCTTCACTCGAAATGCAGTGTGCCTTATGGGTACCAAAGGTTTGAATCCCTCTCTCCACTTGTAAATAAAAGGTATTCTTTCTAATCAGCTTAGGTACGGGACAAGCTATAACTTGACGAGAATGTAGTGGATGCTTCTTATAAATTCTAAAATTTTAGAAGTAAAGATATTCTCTATTTTTGGTAAAGAAATAAAGATTCTTAACCTAATTTATTCGTAGTCTACTTCCTTTACACCCTTCTTGTCACGTCTTTGCTCAACTGCTGTTCTTATTTGTTCTCGCAATTCATTGCCATTTCCTATTGCTGGCACTGATATAGTTGGATGAGATCTATCAGAACTTGAAAGTATTAAATTAGATAATCCTACAAGTCGTAGCCAAAACGGTTGGGATAACTTTATGTCCTTTATCCTATAAAGTTCACATTCATCAGTATTTTTACTTAAAATACCCTTAGATTCTATAATTCTCTCATTTGTTATTTCAAATTGCCAAGTGCGAACTATTAAATACCTATAAGCTGCTACAATGAGACTTAAACCCAATGTGAATGGAGCTAAAATTCCACAAACTAGAAAGGATATAAAATTTGACCATTGAGATGGGTTACCTTTCCAAATAGTATTTTCACTCATTTTTGATTCTCCAATTAACCTTATTGATCAAATATACATAATGTTGAATACATTTTACAAGATGATGTGTGTGATATTTTAATTTATTTGGGAAACTAGTTTATACTAAGAACTAAAAACAACATAATCTCAACATAGAAACGTGATAAAATCGTGAAATTGATAAATTATAAAGTTCTATAGAATTATATAAATGTTTATAAAACAAAATGCTAAAAGGTGTAGTTTATCTTTTTTCATGTAGAAGAGACAATGTGCCCGTTGCTCTCTAAATGCAATATGCCCTTTGGTTATTAGAGGTTCGAATCCCCTATCTTCACCTTTCATCAAAAATTAAAAAATAAAATTAAAAATATTTCAAAGCAAATATATAACCTAATGATATGTATACTCTTATCCCTTGATAAAATTTGGTTTGTTAAATAAATAATACATTGTTGGATTCAACCCATATTTTTGAATGTGAGGATTCAAGTATTTATCACGTTTAACAATAAGATTATAACCATAACTTTCTATTAATGGCTTAAAATCAATTTTATCAAATGATATTAAATCACCTTTATATTCTTCACCAGAATTTGGCACAATAAATAAATACTGTATTTTCATTTTATTTATTTTGTCTATCCAAAATTTCACAAAATCAATTGTCATCTCAGAGAAACTATGAATATTAATAGCTAGACTTATATTTTGATTTTTCATCAAATTATTTACTTGGTTAATAGGTACTACAGATACTTGATTTATTTTATGATATTCTTTCAAATAGTACCGCAAAAATAATCGTAATCGTATAAAAATATTCATAACTATATTACATATTAATCATTCTAAAATAAATTTTACAAATAACAAAATAAAAATTATTAACTTAACCACAATGTATGCTCAAATTTAATTTTTAATAAATCTTTATTGGATTATTTCTATAAAATTTTCTAATTAGCGTAAATATTTTGATAGTAATAATATATTTATTAGCCATTTTATTTTTGATTCTTTTTTCAAACAAACCATTTGAAAAAATTCCAATTATATTTGGCTTCTTTATTGCTTATATAATTATAAGTGCCTGGGCATTACATTTATTTAATTCTCTTTTTGTTTCATATTGGCAAATATTAAATGTATTTGCTATGATTCCGTTCTTTTATTTTATAATTAAAAAAAACAAATGGTATGATATTGAATTAAGTAATATTAAAAAGTTAGAAATAGGGTCTATCATTCCTTCATCAATAATTATATTATGGATTTGTCTAACTTTAGTCAGGATAAAAATATTACCTGTATTAGGCGTTGATGGTTTAACTATGCATTTATTGCAACAAATGACATATTTTCAAGAAGGAAATTTTTATCATTTTCCAGTGAATTTCTGGGCTTCTGGTTTCAGACCTTTAAATGGGATTATATGGAATATGTTTTTTTCAACTCATTTACAAAATCCTGATCTTATAGAAATTCCACAAATTATATCATGGGCAGGGTTAATTATTCTTTCATATTCTATTTTTTCTGAATTAAAAATAAATAGAACATTATCATTCTTTGGCATTTTATGTATTGCTTTTAGCCCAACCATATTATCTTTATCTGCAAATATCAATCTTGATTTAATAACACTATTTTTTTTCTCAGGTGTTATTTATTTTGGTATAAAAATTCAAAACTCACAAAGAATATCAATCCTAGAATTAATTTCGTTTGGTATTTTTTGTGGAGCTCTATTGGGGGCAAGAGTCCAAGGCATAATAATTATGCCTCTATATTTTTCATTTTATTGTTATATCTTACATTTAAAAAATAAATTGACATGGTTTAATATAATAATCCCCCTAATCATTGCTCTATGTCTAGGCTCTGGTAAATACATATTAAACTATAATTATTATCAATCACCAGTACCATTAGGAATAAATAAAACAAATAGTATCTCAATTACAAATTTTCAAATTAATCTAATGCAAATTTTACCACATAATATTCTAGAACGACCTTGGAGCCTTACAAACTTAAGGTCAGATGGGTGGCCTCTTAATTTTTTAATAATTCCATTTTCATTTTTTGGACTATTTTTAAAGAGGTTTAGATCTCTATCATTTCCAACTTATCCATTATTTCTAATTGGTCTAATATTTTTATTTATTTCTATGTCATCATACTTACTCTCTCCAATATACACTCCCAGACTTTGGTTACCATTTACATATGCATCCTTTATTTATGGAATGCATGTTTTAGCTATATTAGTTAAGGAAAAAAAAGTAAAATATATTCTTATTACCTTTTTAATATTTCTAATATTTTCAATTTTGCTATACGGAGGTATTTATAGACTTATTTTATCAATTTTATTAGCTACATTGATTATTTATATCTACTTATACAAAAATACACTTTTTGATCAAATTGGGAAATTTATTTTACTATTTACATGTGTTATATCAATTTGGTATGCTACTGTAAATATAATATATGATAAGAGATCACCAATCTTTCGATATAAAGAAATAAACCACACTATAAAATCGCATACTTTATCTAAGCTATCAAAAATATTCAATAGCGGTTCTCACATAGGATACTTTAATAACCCATCCAAGAATGAACGAATATTTTTACATTATCTTTTTGGTGAAATGAATGATATTCATGCTAGATTAATATTTGATTGGAATGACAAAATCAATATCCATGCATTAGATAACTTATTATCGAAAAGATCTTATGATTATATAATAATAAATGAGAATGATTACCCCATATATAAAGATGGATTAAAAAGATTTAAAATAGATAAAAAGTTTGAGAATTATTTTATATTAAAGGATAAAACAAAATTCAGTATTAATTAGAGTATTTTATTATTTCTCTCTCTAATTTTTTCTAATGAAATTAAGTTAACTTATAGTAATAAAAATTAGAATTTAATTAATGTTAAATTTGTTATTTAATTTTTAGTATATTGAAAAAAATAAAAATACTAAGAGTAAAGGAAATTAATAAAATGAAAGTGAAAGTTTTTGAAATAGTAAAAACTGGTCTCAAACCATTAAGCCAAGAGATGGAGGCTACAATACAATCCTGGTTAGATGATAATAATAATATAGAGATACTAACTACATCCCAATCTCAGCATCTTAGAGAAAACACTGTTTTTGTAACAGTTATGTATAATATAAAATCTAATGAAAATGAAGAAGAATAGTTTTAAGAATTATTACCAATATCAATTATAAAAATATGAGGAAATTTTATGAAAAATTTATTTTATAGCCTGTTTATTTTACTCTTAAGTGTTAGCCTTACTTATGGTGGATGTGGTTCATGCAATGTTTCAAATCAAAAAGTAATGACCCCATCAGGAAATTTTGTAACAAAGATTGGTGAAAAAGGTGCTGTAAATGGTCTTGTCTTAGCCTCATGTGGAATGTGCAATTTTGGGATGAAAAATAAAAGAGGTTGCAGCCTCGCAATTCAAATTAATGATATTGCCTATGACGTAAAAGGTACAGACATTGATGACCATGGTGATTCACATGCAAAAAACGGTTTTTGCAATGCAATACGTGTTGCTCAAGTCAATGGTAAAATTAATAAAAATATATTTAAAGCTGATTCATTTGTTATTCAAAACAAATAATTTTTTTATATCCTAATCGTTACTTAGGATAAATATAGGTTTAACTCTATGTGGAAGATTATTTTTTTTGGAAAATGCCTAATACTTTCATGCACAACATCAAAGCAAGAAAATCTAATTCTAAAAAAAGTTAATACAAATGAATCACAATATAATGGTTATCTTATTAATCGCGATCCTGGTTTACACAAGTTAGAAGGCTATAGTATTATAGATTCAAGTTTTGGAATTATTTTAGTCCATGGATACTATCCGTCAACTTGGGAAACAAAAGGATATGAATGGAATAAAGCAATTCATCAAACAGCCGATTTAGGTCGTCCTATATGGTGGCTAAGATATAGATGGTTTGATTGTCCTGAAAAATCTGTTGCCATGTTATCCAACTCAATAAATAATCTTATTGAACAAAAAACTCACCTCGATTCTTTGTGGATCATTGGCCACAGCCTAGGTGGTTTTATAGTATCACATTTTGCTGAAAATTGGGAAAAAAATTTTCCAATTACTATCCATGCTATAGCGTCTCCATTAAAAGAAATAAATAGGAAATCTAAAAAATGCATTCTAAATGGAAAAAGTAATTATATTTTCAATAACTCTATTAATTATAATCAATGGAGAACACAATATAAGCAAGACGGAGCATTTAAACATTTAGATAAAGATCCACAAGATGTTATACTACACAATGGTAATTATATAATATTACCTAAGGAATGGGACGGAAAAAGGATTGGACATAATTATTCGATACAATGGGTCTTATTTAATATCAAAAATAACATTAAGCCCTATGCTTTTTAAAAAATTCTTTCAATAATAAAGAACAAGTCTCTTCTTCTACGCCACCTCTTACCGTTGTGATACTCTCTAAACGCTTATCACCACATAATTGATATAACGAGCCACAGCAACCTTTTTTATCATCATAAGCACCAAATATAAGTCTTGAAATTCTTGCATTTATAATTGCACCAGCGCACATTGGACAAGGCTCCTTTGTTACATAAAGTGTACAATCATTTAAACGCCAATCTCCTTCAGTAGAAGCCGCTGAAGTAATAGCTATAATCTCAGCGTGCGCTGTAGGATCTTTTAAAAGTTCTTTTTGATTATATCCTTGACCTATAATGCTATTATTTTTAACAATAACAGCTCCTACTGGTATCTCATTTTGAGAAAAAGCAATTTCCGCGAGTCTGATAGCCTTCATCATCCAATTTTCATCAGACTTATTAGGAAAAATATATTTAAGAGAATTGCTTATTTTATAAACTTATTAATTACAACGCTCATCATTACAACTTAACTTATTTTTGCCGTTTTGGCTTGATGCATGCGATGTTAAAAGAGCAAGATGATTTGCCAAATAGTTTCTACCCATAACTGTTTGGCCATCATAATTTAAAGGATATACATCAAAATATCGTTCTTCACCTGGAGATAAAATGCCATCAGAGTTTAAATCTAACCATTCACCATTATACAGTTTATCATTCAAAGAAAAAGAGTTACTTCCATCTAAGTCTAAATAATCACCAGTAATTTGACTTGCATCATCAGCCTTTGATAAATATTTAGTTAAATCAGTATACAAAGCATTGATAGTAATAAGACATTTATCAAATTCACCTAATCTAAATTCAGATACTGCCTGGATTAGCCGTACATCAATTTGATTAATATCTTGTCTATGACAAAAACACCATATATCACCACTCACAACATCCTGATTACCAAAAAATTGATCTCTTGCATATTCAAGTGCCTGCTCATCATTACCTAAAGCATTATATGCAAAAGCTAGGCCTGCATAATAATCAAATAAATAATCAGTTTCTTCATTAGCTATACTTAGCCATGAACTAAAATAAAATCTAGCAGAATCTGCTTGGCCTAAATGCCCCAAACTCCAACCAGCTCCATTATATGCATCACCAA
The DNA here is from genome assembly GCA_002708715.1 of Fidelibacterota bacterium. Taxonomy (GTDB): domain Bacteria; phylum Fidelibacterota; class Marinisomatia; order Marinisomatales; family UBA1611. The sequence goes on from PAPB01000028.1 coordinate 107,841, forward strand.
AAGTTGAATCTTCCTTTAATGCTTCCTGAAACCAATCCCTAGCACCAAGATAATCCCCATCTTCATAATATCTCCACCCAAACTGTGAAAAATCAGAATCAGTAGGTTCATACTGCTGTCTACAGCTGTTGAAGAATATCACTATAGTGAATAAAATGAATATTTTAATAAAAATTTTATTTATCATTTTAGTAACATCATTTTTTTGTTTTTAATGATTCCTGTCTTTGTTGCTAATTGAATAAAATAAACACCTGACGACATTTGCTCTCCAAATTTATTAGTGCCATCCCACTGAATTGTAAACTGACCTATCTGATCTTTATTTTCAATTAGTGTTGTTACATGCTGCCCTAATAAATTATATACTCTGATAGATACATTTTGTTTTAATCCATCTAAAAGTCCAATATCATATATTATAGTAGTCCTAGGATTAAATGGGTTTGGATAGTTTTGATGAATATTTGTTTGTTCAGGTACAATAATTGTTTTGCGACCCAATTTAAAATAACCCGCCTTTTCAGATAAGGTAAATATTTCTCCATCTTTATTTATAGATGGCAATTCTTCCCAAATTGCACCATTCTTTCTTCTATAGATAGCCACATTATCTCTATCATCAGCGAGTCTTACTTCAATAGGTTGATTAAAATGAAAATCTTCATTTCCCAAAACATAAGAAGCTCTATCATGAAAACTTGGTTCAAATAAAGTTGAATCAATAATTAATAATGATTGATCATAAGTAACAGCACCAGGATCACCAGCAACAGAAAATTTTCCATCATAACTTCTTCCTGTCCACCTAAATGCTGAACGGCCTGCTGCAAGTGAAAAATATTCTCGAATTGTAGTGTCACCTACAGCTGCTATAGATGAAACATCAATTGGATAATTTCCTGATGCTTCCATATAAACATTTGCTGAATAAGTAAAATCTGCAATAGTATCAAGATTCCTATTTGAGTTAGCAACATCCATAGAAACAAAAGTAGCCTTTGAAACTGTATCTATAACAAATATTTGAAAGTATTTATTAAATGCATTATTCTGTGTAACAGAAACAGAAAAATGGGGTCTTAGTACGCGCTCAACATCAAGAATAAATAATGACGTGTCAGCAGCTTGTCCATCATCAACAATCACCTGTATTTCTGCTTGATTTGACCATAGAAGACTAGGTTTAAATAAAATAGAGTCTTCCACCGATGATGAGACACTCTCGCTTGGAGTAATAGACACCTTATCTTCATTTGTTATAGCAGATACTGTGAACGTCAATTCTTCATTATCAACATCATTTATAAAAGGCCCAAACTTCAACCACAGTGAGTCATTTTCATATAGAAATGTATCTGGCAATTCTGTATGGAATATAGGTGGATCATTTTTAGGCAATATATTTGCAATCAGTGAATCACGTACAAGTGAGTCACCTTGATCTTTACCAATAAACACAATTTCATGAGCAGAACCATAGTAATTTGAATCACTAACAAAGGTTACAATAGTTTGATCAAGAGTCTCACTATTTTGAGAAGAGCCGTAACTCCATTGTAAACTAATAAGAGGATTATTACTCACTCTATTAATTTGTTGAGTTCTTTCTCTAGTAAAATTTTTAGAAGTAAAATTCTTATTTGGATCAAACCCTAAATATTGCCTTGATACTTTTGCAACAAATTCATTTGAAGCACCAGGCCCAGCCACAACAGTCCCTAATGGAAAGTCTTCATCTAGTTCAGCAGTGTCCCTAATAATGACAACCCAGTCCAAACCTCCCGCTTGATTCCAGTCATTTTCATTTTCTCCAACAGTACCACCATTAGGATCTGTGATATCATTATCAACATCAACAAAATAATCACTTAAGATTAATGTATATGAAGAATCTTCTTGCCACTCAGCAATACCTGTTCCTAAAGATAAAGAATCTCGAAGAAATCCTTCGGGCGGGTCATTTTTTTGCGGAACAGTAAACTGAAAAACATCAGAATGATTAAAATTATAATTATCAGTTACCGATACTGTCACATTAAATGGACCATGATCTGCATTTGACTGCCTAGGTATCCAACTCATGACCCCTGTTAAAGAATCAATCTCTGGTGTTGATAACTTAATGGAAAACAAATCATTATCCGCGGGCGGAGGGCTAAACTCTAGTTCTGGAGAAGAAGCATCTGAGACTATAGCTCTTCTTGTGGCACCTTCATATTCTATAATTTTTCGTATTTGATCCTGTCCACTAATAGTAACTGTAATCTCACACCCAGTATAAAAATCATCTTGGCGTACTGCTTGATATGGAAGTAAAACATAATTTGCAGCACCGCCTCTTGACTCACCAGATTCTATAGGGTCAGTACTTATATCAGTCGAAATAGAAAAAATATGACTATCACCTTGCATTACACTCAAATCTGGATCAACAATTTCTACACTATCAACCCAAAGAGTATCCTCTGGATATTGTGTTACTGATGAAATTTGTGTAATTAAAGGAGCTGTATTTAATCTTAAAAGGGTATCAGAAGAAAGAACCGTTGAATAATTACCTGCTGTATCAATACCAACAATTTGAGCTACATATCTAGTTCCATGTGTTAAAAATAATTCATGTGAAAAAGATGTATCTGGGGGGTCTGTTAACAAAGTATCTTCAAATACAACAAGTTGCCCAGCGGTCGTTGAATCTCTTTTTAATATAGTGAGTTGATATTCTTTTAACCCAGATTCTTGAGGATCAGATTCAATAAATGGTGTCCAAGCAATCTCAACAAGATCATTTGAATAAATGGTATCAGTAGATGCATCGCTAGTTATTCCAAAAACCCCACTAACTATTTGACCAGGAACTGGACCTGAAGGGTCAAATCTTAGACTATCACTACTTGTACCAAATGCCGTTACATTAGCATGCTTATCGTGTACTTTTACCCGGACTGCCAATAAGTCACCAGGCTGCAGACCAGTACTAGCTGTTAAGTTAGTGTCCATTACAGCATATAAATCTTCTATAGACCTAGTAAATGTTTGGAGCCCACCATATTCATCAAGCGTATCATTTTCACCAATCGTTACCCATCCAAGACCTCTGTTTGTATTATAAAATTGTATCTCAATAAGCCCATTTTGCAATGTAGTATCCGTTGGAGGCGCAGCCTCATTCGCTGCATTTTCGATAGGTACTGTTACTCCTATCCCTGTTGTATTTCCTGTTACCCATCCCTTAACAACATTTCCACCAATAACACTTACACTATCAGTCTCATAATAGGTTGGAGGTAGATTATCAACAACAAATAATTGATTATTTATTATCTGATTTTCTGTTAAAACATTATTAGCTAAATCTTTTCCATTGAACTCAAAAAGAACCTGACCATCATTATCTAATCCACTTGCTAATACAATCTGATATACCCATGTGATACCATTATCTGCATTTGGTTCTGACAAATTAACTCCTAAAGAAGAGTCACCTAAAGCAACACCACTCGCTGTATTATAATACATATTAATTGTTGGGGATGGATCAGATACTAATGCTTCATTAGATGTAGCAGTAACTTTCACCGTATCCCCTGCAATACCAACATTTGTTAAACTTGGATTTGTAATATTTTCATATGAAAACTGAACTTGCCCAACCTGATTATTAACTAAAAGCAGAGAATCAACAACTATTGTATTTACTGTATTATCAGCTAAATCTTTAGCATTTGTTATGTTTATACTATCAAGGAGCCCAGTCTCATTATCCTGTCCATCTACAACAAAAGTGTATCTAAAGGTGAAAAGATCGCCTGTGGCATCATATACACCATTACCATTATAATCAGTATAGTCTTCTGGAGACTGCCAACCTTCAACACCATTAGCCTCTATATATTCTTCTGGGATATTATGGAGTTGCATTTCACCTGAGACTGTATTGCCTGCATAAGGATAATATTGCGCGTTAAATATCGGCCTTTGTCCTGAAGCAGAATCTGAAAGCATATCCTCACTAAAAACCGCATAAACAGTCACAGTAGTATCATTACTAGCATGCAACCTAGAAAATGAGACTTGCGCAGAAGGACGTAGTGTATCATAAGTGAAGTTAAGTAACGTATCACTACCTACATTACCAGCAGAATCAAGACTAGAAAAAATAACTTCATACAGTCCTTCTGTATGTGGTATAAAATAAGGATCAGAAGTCCAACCTGGTAAAGGAGTTGGAAATCTATCACCTTCTACTAAATCTGCAGGATCTAAAGAAGTTGAGTAGCTAGTATTATCATCTAAATTATTAAAAGTAACCGAAGCTTCGACAATGGTTGTTATTGCATTTGGCTCATCTAAAGTCCAAGAAAAAGAAGCAAGTGAATCCGCATTATTATATGAACCACTCCCAGGAACTATATTTGAAAAAACGGGAGCTAAATTATCAATTCTAATTTCAGCATTACCTGTAACAGTTGATACAGGATTTCCATACCTATCAGCTGCTAATACTTCTATATTTAGAAGACCATTCAAGGTGTCCATTCCAGACTGGTTAAGTGGAATAGAATAATTCCAATCTGTATCAGAATTACCCACTTTATTGATAAGTACAGTATCAGGCGTCCATAACAAATCAGGATAGTTCAATACAATTCTTGGAGGACTATCTTGGTCATCCATTGATTTATCAAATGTAAGCGTCGCCTGCACTGATCCATCTGCATACTTAACCAAATTATCAGGGGTTCCATCATTATCCGGATCATCATATGTAATACTACAATTTGGAGGAGTAGAATCAACACTAATAGTCAGCGCATTACTATTAGCAGATTGATTACCAGCAATATCTTCATGAACAGCAAAGAAATGGTGTGTGGTATCTGAAACAGCAAGATCCACTGAAACAGACCTAGCGCCATCTGGAGAACCATCATTGTCAGAATCTAAACCATCTGGGCCTGAACCGCCTGGAAACAGCTGTGAATCCTCTTCTACAAAAAGAGTATCAAGGCTTTCATTATATACACCATCTCCATCATCAATAACAGAATATAATACCCATTTAAATCCTGGAATAGTATCCGTTTGATCAATTCTTATTATTGGAAGATTTATCAAACCATCAGAGTCTGACTCACCAGTATCGTATTCTGCTATAAGATCTGGCGTACCTAAAGCAGTTGGAGCAGTTGCATCAATTTCCATACTTAATTCTGGACTCGCTTCAGTTACATTTCCAGCTGAATCAGTAACAGTGTATGTTATAGTCCACAAGCCTTCATCAAGCGCACCCTCACCGTCATCAACAATTCCATTCCCATCATCAACCCATGGAACAGCTATAGTAAGAGTAGTTTGATTCTCAGGAACATTTCCAGAGTCGACTACTGAAGTTGTAAAACCCTTTTTAGCATAGACAATAACCTTATCCTTTTTTAGAAAATGCAAATCACTTATAACAAAACGTGGGTTTTGAATATTAGTAATATTATCAGTGTTACTATAACCCTTATCATCATCATCTAACAAATCTGGAGCAGTAAAAGATCCGCTTGGATCTGGATATGTTTGCGGTGCTGTGGTATCAAGGCGATAGACTATACCTGATGAAGCTGAGGAGAGATTTCCAGCATAATCTCTTAATTTTGCAGTTATAGCATACGTACCATCATCAACACCTCCTCCGTTTTCATCAAAAACCGCATCAGCGACACCCGTCAAAGACTCTGATGCAGCATCTATCGGCAAAGCAGCAAAGCGTTTTGGTGCACCATTTAGACCAATCCCCGGGTTTTGACTACTTGATGTTAAAGCGTAGTACAAGATTACAGAATCCGTTGGTGTTAAATTGGCTATTGTATCAGTAACCGTAAAAGTTGGAGCTGTGTTAAAACCAGCATTGTCACCAGATATACCTGTATCAGATCCAGGATCTAACACGATAGCTAAATCAGAAACGGATGGTGGAGTAAGGTCTACTTGGACTTGTAATCTAGGAGCATCCACAATCGATGAAGTGTTACCAGCAACATCCTGAGCAGTCACATAATAGTCTAAAGTATCATCAACAGAATTAGAAATCGTGAAAGTTGCAATACCTCCATCATCTGCGACTAATAATGCTGAATCAATTTTTGTTCCTTCACCAACATCTATAACATTATCACTATTAGCATCATTCCATAGATAAAGAAAACCATACTCACCTGTAACAAGTCCACTTGAAGTAATTGACATTGAGGAAGCGTTTGTAAGATTATCACTATCTGAGGGACCTTTATCATCTGCGGCAGCCAAATCTAAATCTGAAGGATCATTTGGTGATGTATAATCAACCGTAACACTTAGCCCGTTACTCAATGCAGATTCATTACCTGCAAGATCAATCACTTTATATGCAAAAGAGTAAACACCAGCTGTTAAATTTGTAGGAACCTGCAACGAATCACTGAATCTATTTTGATCCTTACGACCACCAACAGAAAATGATGTTGCACCTGATGAAGTGGTAATATAAAGCTCCAAAGAGTCAGCAGATACATCAAGAGATTTAAAATTCAGTCTTGGGTTACGTACATTTGTGATATTATCTGATCTTGATACTCCTGAGTCATCTTCAATAATTAAGTCTGGTGGCTCTGCAATCACAAAAGACGATGTATCAACAGTAATAGTAAATTCTGTTGTATAATCAGAGAAATTACCAGCATAATCTTTTGTTCTAAGCTTAATCTGGTAATTATTTTCACCTAATTCATTGACATCATTGATGACTAAATCTTCTGAATTGCCATTCACTACACCTTTAGCAACAAGATTATCATTATTACCAGCCACAGTTGCATATAAAAAAATGGAATCTGTTAGCGCACTACTTGTAACCAAGTTTTTTACTCTGAAAGTAGGCCTAACAAGATTAGTAATATTATCAGTTGTATCCAACCCTGTATCTGAAGTCCCAATGAGATCAACTAATACTGGAGGAAACTCACCAGCATCATCATAATCATCATCCTCATTCACTTTATTACCATCAATATCAGTGGGAGTATTATCAAATGTAATATCTATAAGATCAGATAAAATTGAAGCATTACCTGCTAAGTCTGAAACCATAGCTGCATATGATGTTGTAGCAAGAGAATTAATAGTGAGATTAACAACTGATGCATCTATATCAGCGCTTGCTGATGTATCATCATCTGCAGTAGAAACGGTTCCTTTTGTATCAATAATAAATATTTTATCATCATTAGTACTAAGGCCACTGACTTGGAACTCTACCGTCTCTAAATTTGTAACATTATCTGTGTTAGAAGTACCAGTGTCATACTCGTCATCTCCATCGCTACCACCATCATCTAAAAGATCTGGTGCAGAAGGAACAGAGGGAGCAGTTAGATCTATTGTAACATCAGTTGAAACACTCATATTGGATTCATTTCCAGCGCTATCGATTACCACATATGAAAAACTATATACATCCTCAGCCATGGCCGTAGTTAATTTTACACTATCAGTGATTGCCGTTGCCATACGATGATTCGCTAAAAATGCATCAGTTACATCAAGTGCAACCGCATCATAATAAATAGCAATCAAATTTCGTTCCCCAGGAGCTAGACCAGCGACCATCATTGTTGGCTTAGTTACAGATGTAATATTATCAGTATCTAAAACACCTGTATCATGATCAGGGATTAGATCAAAGGCGTCTCCTACTGCTGGTGCTTGTGTATCCATCCTGATTTCTATAGAATTATCAGGAGTCGCCACAGAAGACGCAGACATGGCAGAAACATTACCTGCAAGGTCTCTACTTTTTATCGTAATCGTATAAGTATTAATTGAATGCGCAATGGCAGTTGACGTAAGACTCGCAGTATTACCTGTAACCTCCACACTATCTACACGCGCTCCATCAACAAATAAAATTAAAGTATCAGAAATCGCGGTTGCTGCTGTTAAACCTGTTACGGTAAATGTTGGCGTTGTATCGTTTGTTAATCTGTCTGAAGACGAAGTACCTGTATCAGATGCACCATCTAAAGCGATAGTAAGTGCTGAAATATTTGTTGCAGTTTTATCAAATGCAACTGCGCTTCCATCAGTAACATCAGTTACCTGAGTCCCTGCATTTGTAGCCAAATCTTGATAATCAATAGTAAACGATATATCACCTTCTGTATCTGCCTCTAATAAAGTATATGTTGCACTCCACAGGGTGTTATCATCTCCCTGAGTAACAGTCGCAGTTATATTATCAGATGCTGGATTTATCACAACAACAGGACTTGTCCTCAAAGGATGGCTCCCAGTAAAACTTATCGTTATCTGATCACCAACCTTAGCCTTTGAGGTGTCATATTTATTATTACTTAGAATAGAAACTGCAGTTAAAGTTGGTGCCGTTTTATCAAATGTAATTGCAGAACCTGATGTAAGATCAGAATTTGTCTTAGTGGGACCAGAATTACCTGCATAATCTTTATAGTCAAGGACAAGAGCTAATTCACCTTCAGTATCTAAATTTGTCATTGTATATGATCCTGTCCATTGCAAATCATTTGTTCCAGGCTCAGCAACAGTAGTAACAACATTCCCACCAATTGTCAACACAGGAACCACAACAGAAGGGTCAGTGGTAATAGCAAGTGGCTCATCTCCAGTAAATGAAACAGTAATAACATCACCAACAGTTGCTAAAACACTTGAATTATCATTATCTGAAGATATCGTTAAGGCATCTAAGTCAGGAGGATCTCCATCATAAATAACATTGCCAGTCACACCTTGGGTGATCTGGGTCCCAGGAACCGTAAAAATATCTTTATAATCAATCTGGTAAGGAATAATATTTCCATAACCAAGATTAGCTTGATAGGTTGAAGGAACAACAAAAGCAGCCCTCCATCCTTCTGTAACACCATCCCAATCAGATGATTTATTTACAGTAGCCACATCAGCGGTTCCTGCAGCATTTATAATAACGCTTACAGTACTTTCTAAAAGCTGTTCATCTGCTTCAAATTCAACGGTTACGATATCATTATTTTTTGCATAAGCAGAATTAATTGTATTATTTGATGTAAATGTAATATTTGAAAGTGTAGGCGCAGTATTATCATAAGTAACATTGCTACCATCTGAATCATTTAGACCATCAATTGACGTAATTTGACCAGCAGTATTAGCATTACCTGCAAGATCTAAAGCATCAATACTAAAAGGAACCGTTCCTACTGTTTCAGCATTTCCAGCCGTATGAGTAGCAGTCCATTTTTTATTATCAAAACCATCAACGTCTTCTACAGTAGGTGCAGAATTTTGCATTATTGTTACAGTTGGAGTCTGAATCGCTTCATTTGCAATTATAGTAAGAGTAACTATATCTGCTGGAACTGCATATTGAGGTAAATCATTATCCGTAGCAATATCAACTGTAGTAATAGTTGGCCCAGTTCTATCTACCATTACTACAGAGCCGCTTGAAGTTGCAGTAACAACAGCTCCTCCACTTCCATTACTACCTGTATTCCCAGCTGGGTCACTAAAACTTACTGTAAATGCGACTCCAGTCTCAGCATCCCCACCAATTATGGTTCTAGTCGCCTTCCAGGCATTAGTCCCATTTGCGGCAACAGTAACGCCATCTGCAGAGCCTAGCATCGTAATAGTTGGAGTATTTATTGTCTCAGATGATTCAAATGTTAATTGTATTTCATCACCTTGTTTCGCATATGCAGAATTAGAATTATCAGAGACCATAACAATGTTGCTCAATGTTGGACGGATTGGATCATATTTAATAGAGGTTCCATCAGTAGTAGAATTATTAACAGTTGCACCAGCATTACCTGCAACATCTTCATAATCACTAATAACAAATGGGATTGCATCAATATTACTTGAGCCATCTGTTGATGACATCGTGTATGTTGCTGTAAAAGTTGTGGTGCTATTTCTGGTAACCGTTGCATTATTGCCATTAATAGTTACTGTCGGATCTGAACCAGCTTTTATCGCTTCAGTAGAAGTAAGGCTTAAAGTAACCACATCACCAAGAACGGCAACAGTATTATCTGAATTATTAGAACTTATTGTAATAGCGCCAGCTCCTTGTGCGGTAGTCTCATTAAAATAAGGAGGAGTTTTATCAAAAGTAATTCCAGAGCCATCAGCATCATTAATTAAAGCTGTTACCTGAGTACCAGCATTACTAGCCAAATCTGAGAAATCTATAGAAAAAGTCACAGCACCTTCAGTATCACCATCAAGCATGGTGTATGTAGATGTATAAACAGATAAACCAGAGGTACTGTTAGAAAGAGAAGCAGCCCCAGATCCACTCCGACCAGCAATTTCAATACTTGGTGTTTGGATAGGCTCCTCGGAAACAATATTCAAAGTAATAATATCTCCTACTTTTGCAATCGTCGCTCCATTGCTATTATTCGATGAGATACTTGCTGTACTAAGAGTAGGTACAACTTCATCATAGATAACATGACTACCAGCATCATTAGCAGTTGAAGTAATTTGCGCACCATTGTTACCAGCCATATCTGTAAAATCTAATGTAAATGGCGTAGCACCATCAGCTAAACCCGCAGGCATGGTGTATACAGCAGTCCAAATTGAATCTGTGTTTCCACCTGATACAGTTGCAGCATTTGAAAAAACGGTAACAGTTGGCGCTGTCTTTAACTTATCTGTTGCCTTCATGGATAAAGTAACTAAATCACCCACTTTTGCATAATTTGTATCGCTACCACTTGAACTCATTCTCACATAAGACATCAAAGGAGTGGTCCTATCAAAAATAACACTCGAACCATCAGTAGTCGCAGCTACAGTAGCAGAATTACCAGCATAATCTTCAATATCTAAGGTAAAGGCGACATTCCCTTCAGTGGTACTATTACTAGTTGTTAGCGTTGATTCAAATATAGTTCTATTATCAGCATCTCCTGAAGTCATAGAAACAGAAGAGCTAGTTAGTGCTATAGTACCTGTTGGAGGATTTGAAGAGGATAAGTTTTCATTTGAAGTAAAAGATACTTTAATCACATCTCCTGACTTTGCATAATCATCATTATCCGTACTCACTGACGCAATACTCACTGAATTTAATGCAGGAATGTCATTGTCTATGGTTACAGAACTTACATTTTCATCAATTGCTGTCTGATTACCTGTTAAATCTGTCATAGTAAAACTATAAGATACTGGGGCACTTGCTTCACTACCATTCAACTGCACCTGCGCACTCCAATTTCTGGCATCCACTTTACTAATTATTTCATTACCATTACCATCTACACTTCTACCAGCTATAGTGGCAGCTGTTATACCGTAAGGATTTTTACTAGCATCTCCCTGCAGATCTTCCTGCGCAATTATAGTTAGCGAAATAATATCATCCTCAATTCCATAATTACTATTTGTGCTATTGCTTGAAGAAACTGTAAGAGACGCAAGAGTTGGTGGTGTATTATCAAAGATAACTGCACTACCTGATGTTATACCAGTTTTAGTTACTTCAGTACCAGTATTACCAGCAAGGTCCGTAAAATTTATAGTAAAATCAATTTCGCCATCGGAGTCTTCTGCATCCATAGTTTTTGTTGCTACCCATGTAACTTTATCGCCATTCGCATTAGCTTCTACTGCTGACTCTCCTGCTATTAACACAACAGGCGTTTGAACTGCTTCCCTAGTAGTAAATGAAACCGTTACAACATCATCAGCTTTTGCACGTTCAGAGGTTAATGAATTATTTGAGCTACTTGCTACAGCATCGAGCAGTGGCGCAGTATAATCAAATGTAACAGAACTCGCATCAGAAGTATTGGTGATAGCACTAACGGTGTTTCCTGCACGGTCTAAAACATTTGATATAGAAAAAGTCACCGCAGTTTGCGGATCACTTGCTTGGTTTAAAGTATGAGTAGCAGTATAATTTGTTGAAGCAGTAGATGGATTAACCGTTGGACTAGTATTACTTGAAATTTGAACTGTAGGAGCGCCATTCAGAGTTTCATTAGAAGCAATAGAAACCGTGACAATATCACCATGTTTAGCAAGAGAGCTAACGTCATTGTTTGATGCTATGGTAACCGTTAACTCAGGACTCGATTTATCAACGGTGACAGTAGATCCATCTGTTGTGGTGGTTAAATTAGACGCGCCAACATTATAATTTGCATCATAATAGACGATTGAATAGGTAACCACTTGCTCTGCATGGGTAGAAACTGTATTATAAAACTCCCACTGAGTCGCATCTGAACCTGATCGCGTGTTGAAAGAAAGCCCTGCCATATTTCCTGTAAATACATAAGAACCAGCATTGATTAAATCTTCAGAAGCAGTAATACCTATTGTTACCACATCATCAGTAGTCGCGAAAGCTGTATTTGTACTATTATCAGACGCAATTGTCGCTGAGCTAATAGTAGGCCTTGTAAGATCCAAGGTCCATGATACTGGACTGGTCGGATAGTAGGTACTTGTTTCACTTTCATAAACCTGCAACTTAATACCTTGAGCATTATCATCACCTGGCCATGCTGACAATCCTGCTAGTACCTCATGACTAACAGAAATTTGAGCTAAACCACCATCTGAAAAAAACCTACCATTACTAGTGGCTCCTCCAGTGGTTGCTGTCATTGATGAAAAACTAGAATACCAATTTGTACCACCATCAAATGAAACTCTAATCCTATAAGTATTATCATCATTACACCCTGCGGTACAAGATGCAGTAAACCCACCAACACCTGCGGCAGTACTAGCCGTACTCATCGCAATATTATACTTTAAATAAGAAGTGCCTTCATTACCTGGAGTAAACTCAATAGTTTGAGATTTTAATAATGAAATCCCCACCAGATAAATAAAAAGAAAAGATAATATGTGGCTTTTATTGCTCATAAGCACTATTAATTTATTCTTTTAATACCTATTAAAGGTTGATCCCCAGCACAATTTGACCATCCATCCAACCAACACGACCTAACTCAACTGAATCTGCTGTCTTAGCAGAAACTGCCTCAGTGGAGCGTATACCACCTCTTACTTCCATAGAACCAATTCTAACTCCATATGATGATTCCATGGTATATCCAAAAGAAGACCCAACCATTCCAGCACCAATTTTAATTTTACCTGGTCCAGCGGGAAAACTCATCATACCCATAACCGTTATTCCGCTAAAGGTAGCATCTAAAGGGACTGGGCTACCATTTATCTCCTGATAATTTGCATTTGTGAATTTAAAATTTCCGACCTCAGCCCCAAATCTAAATCTTGCACCCAATACTTGCATTAAGACTGGAAATTCCACGCTTGCTCGAAGCTCAAATGTAGAATTCCAAAACATAAGCATTGGATTAACAAATCGTGGTGAACCTATAGTTAAATCAACAGTATATCCGAGCCTCTCTGCAGCATCTTCAATTCTTTGATTATTACGATTATTTCGATTTTGCCTTCTTTCTTCTTCTTCTTCTTCTTCTTCTTCATATTCATCCTCATCTTCGTATTCATCTTCATATTCATCATCATCTTCATATTCATCGTCATCTAAATATTCATCTTCATATTCATCATCATCTTCATACTCGTCATCACCCCAATATTCTTCAACATCATCCTGCGCCATAAGAGCATTCGATGGGTCTATTATTATAAATGCCATCAGTACCCATAATAGGAACTGACCAAATTTAAGAAGGATTGAAAAATGTATTCTTTCCAACATGTTTAACTCCGCATTTGGTATACCACTCCCGTGGTTTTATGCTAATAACTATTTTATCTTACCTCGCGAGCACATAGGCTCAACGAAATATAAGTATATGTCTAGGTCGCTGTCAAATTTAAAATAAAACTTAATTTATTAATATAATAATAGTTTTTTGTGATATTTAATAAAATTCAACCTAAATAAGATTTACAAATAGGCCCATAAAATACAACCCTTCATTTAAGGGGGTTTGTCATCAAGAAACTATGTTTCTCATCAATACGCCCGGAAGGATTCGAACCTCCGACCTTCGGGTTATGAGCCCGATGATACTAGACGGTTATCATTTATTCTGTAACAGATATGGAGCATATCTTTATAAAATGTTACAATTATGTGACATAAAGTAAATCCAAGAAATCTAACCATTGCTCTATAAAAATTTATTAAAATCCAATAGAATGAATAAACCTCAAAAACAAATAATCTTTATTGAACTCCTCATTGTAGGTTTAGTGATATGGGAATATTTAGAAAATAGCCTGACCTTCAATTCTGCCCTTTTCTATACCTTGTTATATGCAGTCTGTATGTTTGGGTGGTTTTATTTTCGGGGAAAATAGCATTAAGACCTTTTTAGGCTTATTATTGATGTGATGCATATGTATGGTTTAACGTACTAAAGTTAGTCATTTACAATAGACCCATCATCCCACAAACAAAAAACCCCACGAATGTGTGTGTAGAAACTTATCCTTTTGCCCCTTGGATTATTAAAAGGACAGAAAGACATTATACTGGACGTATCAGCTTAAACTCATACATAGACTTACCCATATATATAAATCCCTGTATTGTCTAAATGCAAAGTATTAGATTTGTTGTACGAAGAATGTATTATAAATACATCGACACTAAAACGATGATTATAATAAGTTATGTGTGTGGAGATATAAATGACAAAACTATGTATTAAGAAATTTGAACAAGGAA
>PAPB01000029.1 GCA_002708715.1 Fidelibacterota bacterium
AATATTCCCCATTGCGGATGCCGCAGCACCAATGGAAGTTTCCAGATCTAGTCCCATTGTTGATAGCAGTATAGTAGAAAGAATAAAAGCAGACATGAAAAATAGAAAAAAACCTAACGTGTTTCTTACTACATCTTCATTTATCGTTTGTCTACCTATTTTCACAGGTATCAATGCTCGAGAGTGTAACATGCGTCGAGTCTCTAAGACAGCATATTTAACTAACAACAAAATACGAATAACTTTCATACCGCCTGTGGTAGAGCCTCCCATACCACCGATAAACATTAAGGTCAGTAATAGCAACTGTACGAATATTGGCCAAACCTCATAGTCACCTAATACAAATCCAGTGCTAGTTAGAATAGCCACAGTATTAAATAATGATTCTCTTAACCCCTGTGATGAAAATACATTATTTTGAAAAGATAGCGATAGAAAAATTATTGTTGTAATAAAAACTATAATAAACAAGTAAACCCGGAATTCTGCGTCTTTTATGTATGCTTTGAAATCACCATTTATTAATCGAAAGTGTAAAGAAAAGTTTATTCCAGCAATAAACATAAAAAAAATGATTATGTAATGAATGAGGGAACTATCAAAATATGCAATACTTGCATTTTTTGTAGAAAAACCACCTGTTGGCATAGTTGCAAACGCATGGCAAATTGAATCAAAGGTTTCCATACCAGCTAATCTTAATACAATAATTTGAATAAGTGTTATACCCACATAAACAATCCAAAGAAATTTTGCAGTTTCTCTTACACGAGGTTTAATTTTATCAGAAACTGGCCCAGGAGCTTCTGCTTTGAACAGTTGTACTCCACCAACACCCAAAAGTGGTAAAATAGCAATATAGAAGACAATAATCCCCATTCCACCTATCCACTGTAAAAAACTTCTCCAAAAAAGGATACCTTTAGGTAAGCTTTCTATACCATATGTTAGATGCGGCATAGTTATTCGATTGCCTAAAATAGTTGCCCCAGTAGTGGTCACACCCGACATGGATTCAAAAAATGCGTCAGTAATATTAGGAATCGATCCAGAAAAATAAAAAGGCAAAGCTCCTACAATTGCAGTAGTAATCCATGAAAATGTAACAATTGCAAAACCATCTCTATTTGTTAAACTTTGCTTATATCTAGTAAAATACCATAACGGCAAACCTAGTAATATGCAAAAGCTTGAAGAATATAAAAATCCGTTTAAATCATATTCTCCATATCCCCATGATATCGCTAATGGGACTATCATTGAAAAACCTAAAATGGTAAGAAGCGCACCAATAATATTAAGAAGAGGTTTCACTCTCATGCTGAGAAAAGTTTCTTTAGCTTTCCTATGGCTTTTGGTTTAGCAAATACTAACGCGATATCATCCTCACTTAGAACTGAAGTCCCATGTGCTATACGTATCTTCCCATGATGATTAATCATACCAACAATTGCATCCTTAGGGAAATTAATTTCTTTTAAAGGCCTTTGGGTAACTGGACTTTCTGGTTCAGGTAGAAATTCAATTACATCAACATCTATTTCATCAAAGGTCATAATAGGTTTTTCAGACAATTCTGTATGTATCTCTCGCAGAATTGCATTCACAGTCGATAAATTTTTGCTTATTACTGCACCTGCCCCTATTTCTTGAACAGAGGGGATGTATTCAGTTGTTGATAAATGTATAATACTTTGTTTCGCTCCTAAGTGCTTTGCCAAAAGACCTGCTACTAAATTTGTCTTTTCATTTTCAGTGACTGCTACATAACTATCAACATCTTGAATATTTTCTGATTTAAGAAATTCAATATCTGTTCCATCCCCGTAGATTATCATTGATTCATCAATATTATGTGAAATCTGTCCTGCCTTTAACCGATTGTACTCAACAAGTCTTACATTAATAGATTCGTCAGGTAATTCTTTTGCTAGAGTCCTTCCAATTTTTCCCCCACCAAGGATCATCACTCTGTGAGTTTCAGTGAGCTCTTTACATAGGAGATCCATCAAATTGGGTATGTCTTCTGTTTTGATAACGAAATATGCAGTATCACCATTTTGAAAAATAAATTCTGCGGTTGGAACAATTGTTTCCTGTCCTCTTAATATTGCAACCACACCAAAGCGAAAATGATGATTGCTTTTCGCTATTTGCCCAAGAGGAATATCATATATATTTTCACAATCCGAATCAATTTTTAACCCAAGCATAGTAAGTCTTCCTGATTCAAAATCCATAACCTGAACTGCATAGGGATGTTTTACAAGTCTTGTGATTTCTTCGCATGCAGCTTTTTCAGGATGGATCACAATATCTACACCAAATCTTTCGGGCCGTATAATTGATTCTTGGGCGGTATATTGCTGATTCCTCAAACGAGCTATAATTTTATTTGCCCCAAGTTTATGGGATTGTTGTGATGCAATTAAATTTACTTCATCTACTCTTGTTAAACATAAGACATAATCAGCCTCACCAACTTTAGCATCATTCAAAGTATTGGGACTTGCCCCATTGCCTTCAACAACGATTACATCTAAATTTTCTGAGGCCCGCTTGCACTTGACAGGATCAATATCAATAACGGTGATATCATAATCTTCTTCACTTAAAGCCTTTGCTACATGAAAACCAACCTCTCCTCCACCAATTATAATAACTTTCATTTTTTAATAATAAATAGTTAACATTTAAGAAGTTACTTCTTTTCTAACAAAAATAGAAAATTATGTTTCAGAGTTGGTTCTATGGATTTCTGCACCCAGATATCTAAATTTTTCTTCAATTTTTTCATATCCTCTATCAATATGATAAACGCGACTTATCGCAGACTCTCCTTTTGCAGCAAGAGCAGCAATAATCAATGATGCACTTGCACGAATATCTGTTGACATCACTGGTGCACCTCTAAGCTCATTACAACCTCGTACAAAGACGGTATTCTTTTGAACTTTAATATTAGCGCCAAACCTATTTAATTCTGGTACATGGCTAAATCTATCATGATAAACAGTATCAGTTATTATAGATGATTTATTACCTAAAGTCATTAGCGCTACTAATTGAGCCTGTAGATCTGTAGCAAAACCAGGGTATACATCTGTAGTCATATCAATGGAAATTAATGGATCTGCAGGAAATATAGAGATAGAATTTTGTTCAATATCAATTTTACAACCAGCCTCCTGTAATTTCAAAATTACAGAATCAAGATGAATGGGATTAACTTTTTTCAATTTGATATTTCCTAATAAAGCTCCTGCCATTAAAAATGTACCTGCTTCAATTCTATCAGGTATTATTTCTATATCTGCTGAAGCTAGAGACTTAACGCCTTCAATTATAATTTTGGTACTCCCTATACCATTTATTGAAGCTCCCATTTTAACCAAAAATTCACAAAGTTGGACAATCTCAGGTTCTTTAGCAGCATTATTTATAATTGTAGTTCCTCTTGCTAATACTGCGGCCATAACAATATTACCTGTAGCACCTACAGAAGGATATTCAAAATTAATTTTTGCACCTTTTAAATAATCTGCTTCAGCAAGAATATATCCGCTTTTTAAAGAAATTTTAGCTCCCAATTTTTCTAATCCTTTTAAATGATAATCCACTGGACGTGGGCCCCATGCACATCCACCTGGCAAAGATACTTTCACATAACCAAATCTTGCTAGAAGAGGGCCTAAAACATAAAACGATGCACGCATTGTTTTTACTAAATCATAAGGAGCTTCAGGATTATTGACTGATGATGAATCGACTATTAACACATTATCATTAAATGAACATTTCGCTCCTATTATTTCCAATAATTGGATCATAGTTCTAGTATCTCTTAGATTTGGTACATTACTAATAGTACTCTTACCGTCAGCGATTAATGCAGCTGTCATAATAGGTAATACAGCATTTTTAGCACCGCTAATATTAACTTCGCCAGATAGTTCTTTATCGCCTTCAATAATTATTTTATCCATTATGTAACAGCCACCTGTTCTCCATGAAATAAGGAATATATTATTTTTGATCTTTCATTTTTATTCAAATATTTTACATTGACAAATGTATTACCACCTTCCGAATATTTTGAAACATGTAAATGATTATTAGCTTGATTTACTATTTGCGAAAGATGAGTAATACATATCACTTGCTTGGATTTTGATAATTCCAATAAATGGTTTGATACTTTTTTTGCGGCGACACCTGATATCCCAGTATCAATCTCATCAAATACAAGCGTTTCTACAGGATCTAGATCTTGAAATACTGTCTTTATTGATAACATAATTCGTGAAATTTCACCACCAGAAGCTATAAAAGATAATGGTTTTACTGGCTCTCCAGAATTTGTAGAAAGAAAAAATTGCACATTATCAATTCCTTTATTATGCTCCTTGTAAAATTTATTATTTATTTTGACAAAACCATCTTTATTTTCTAATAAATCAATTTTAATATCAAATTTTGAGTTTGGCATGTTTAAATCTGACATTTTTTTTTCAATAGACATTGATAATTCTTTTGATTTCACTTTACGATTTTTATGAATCTTAATTGCTATTTTTGAATATGCATCTTCTTTTGTTTTAATATTAGACTTTAGAATATTTTCTGATTTATCAAAGGTTTTCAAAGATAGAATTTCACTCTGTATCTTTTTTCTATAATCTAGTACTGATTCAATTGTTCCACCGTATTTTCGTTTTAATATATCAAACGCATTAATACGATCAGCTATTATAATCATTTCTTCATTATCAAAATCTAAATCCTCTATTTGTAATACTAATTCAGAATTTGCTTCATCTAATTGAATCATTACTTCTTTTAATAATTCAGAAATTTTACTTACATTTGTATCATAATCAATTATACCGATTAATTTTTTTTGTATTTGAATTATTTGTTGTTCAATACTTGGATCACAATCATAGAGAGAATATTTACTATTTTGTAAAATTTCTTTGATTTTTTTTACATTACTTAATTTGCTATATTTTTGTTGTATTACTTGTTCTTCATTCGAAGAAGGGTTAACTAAATCAATTTCATTTGCTTGAAATTCTAATAGACTTAAACGATCATTTTTATCTTTACTTTCTATTTTCAGACTATCAAGTGTATTCCTTAATTCTATAATTTCGTTATGTATTGATATTAACTTATCGACATCTTTCTGATGTTGACAATATTGATCTAAATAATCTATATGACTTTTATTATTTAAAATCAATTGCTGATCATGTTGGCCATGAAAGTCAATTAAAGTATTATTTTCTTTCTTCAATTCATTTAACGAAATAGGCTCATCGTTTTGATATGACTTCGACCTACCTTGATTGGATATGATTCTACTAATATCTCGATCAGAAAAGCTCACATTAATAACTGCTCGTTTTTCCTTACTTTTGACCATTTCTTTATTGACTTTTGCACCCAGTGATACTGCTAAAGATTCTAATAAAATAGATTTACCTGAACCTGTTTCACCAGTAATCACAGTCAATCCAGATTTAAAATCTATATTTAGCTCATTGATAATGGCATAATTCTTGATATGTAAATTTTTTATCATTTAGTATATCGTTTAAAAAAAATAAATGAAATGACTCCAAAAGTTACACCAATGCCATCTGCGATAACATCATAATAGCTAGGATATCTTCCAGGTATAAAGGATTGCCAAATCTCATCTATGCATCCAAAAATAATGCCTAAAATTGGTAAAAAATATCTAATATTTTTATATTCAAACTGGAATGCCCTGTATCCAAGTACACCAAAAATAAAATATTCAGCTACATGCAATAATTTATCCCAACTAAAAAGAAAAAGGTTAGGAACTGATCTTCCTGGGATGCTCGACCCAAGGATAATTAAAATTAAATAAAGATAAAAATGTAGTTTATAATTTTTCATATTCACTCATTACTAAAGGAATTTTTTCTAAAATATCTGATGCAATCTGTCCTCTAAATCCTTTTGAGGATAATAATTCATCTGATGCCTTACCATGAATGAATGCACCTAACATTGCGGCAGTAAAAGTATTAATACCCTGAGCTACCAAACCTGCTATAATACCAGCTAATACATCTCCAGTCCCAGCAGTTGCCATTCCAGGGTTACCAGTAGTATTTACTACAACTTCATTCTTATTAATTGTACATACAGGTATTTGCTTTAAAAGAATAGTATGATTGAAATTTTCAATGCTGCTTTTTATTACCTCTGAAAATTTTGTAATGATTCTATGATTATCATTTCCAGTTAAATATGAAAACTCACCAAAATGAGGAGTAATAATTATAGGAGTTTTTTTTTGATTTAAATCACTCAAACTATCAATATAAGGAAATAATCCATCAGCGTCCAATATCATAGGTTTATCAATACTGCTTACTAAATTTTTAATTAATTTAATAGTTGATTTGTTCCGGCCCAAACCTGGACCAATTAAAATTGAATCTGCCCATTTAACATTTTCCATAATTAAATCAAAATGAGCATCATTTAAATATCCTTTATTATTATCTTCTAGTGATAATATAAGTCCCTCAATTATATTGCTTTCATAAATTAAATTTAGAGAGGATGGTGCTGTGGTTAAAGTCAAGCCAGCACCGGATCTGAGTGCACCATATGTAGCTAATATTGCAGCACCAGTCATGCCTTTTGATCCAGAAATTATTAATACTTTACCAGATGAGTATTTATTTGCATCTAATTTTGGCTTTTTTAAAACTTGTTTTACCATATTTTCTGAAATTGTATTCCAATCCATACCTTCAAATTTTATTTTTGCTAATTTAGGAAAACCTATATGATCTAATATAATTTTACCACAATATTTAGGACCATTTCTTAAAAGCATACCTAGTTTGATTGCCCCAAGTGTTACTGTTATATCAGCATTAATTGCAATTGGATCAGGTAACCCTGAATTTCCATTAAGTCCAGATGGAATGTCTATAGCTAAAACTTTAGACTTTAATTGATTGACATAATACACCCATTGTTTTAATTCATCGCTTAAAGATCCTTTAAAACCAATACCTAAAATTCCATCAATAATTAAACTTGGTGAATCTATTACAGGTATTTCATACCCAAATGTAATCGGTATTTCATATTTCATACATTCTTTGAAATAGACCAATGCATCACCATTAATATTGGGTTCTAAAGGTATTGAATGAATATGAATAGAATAATTATTTTTAAATAATTCGATGGCCGTAGCAAAGCCATCTCCACCATTATTACCTTTGCCACAAACAATAAGAATTGTTGGTTTGGAAATATTCTGGATCATTAACAAAGCCTGTTTTGCTATTGCTATACCAGCATTTCCCATTAGAGATTCTCCAGGAATTAAATGCTTATTAATAGCAACATGATCTAATTGTTTAGCCTGATCAGTAGTTAATAGCTTCAAGCTGATATAAAAATAGCCATGGCTATAGCATGAGTATTTGTATGAGAAATGGAAACTTTACAATCACCAAGCAAATCTATATCTAACAATACATTCGGAGCACCAAATTCTGAATTTATGATTTCAATTTTGTTAAATGGAATCACCTTTTTATAACCAGAAGATTTAATAGCTTTAATAATTGATTCTTTTGCAGCAAATTTACCTGAAAAATGAATTTCAGGTAATGGCTTTTCATCACAATAATTTTGTTCAGCATTAGAAAAAATACGATCCCGAAACCTTTTACCTTGCTTTTCTAAAGAAAGTTTTACCCTTGATACATCTACAATATCTGTTCCAATAAAAATATCAGATATGTCCATTAAAATCATTAATAATCATAACTAATTGAAATATATCTATTAGATCCCAATCAGCATCAGAGTTAATTGTTCCAAATGTATCGCCATATCGTGCGAAAGCAGTCTTCATTCCAATTTGTTTTGCTCCAACTACATCTCTTTCAGGCCAATCACCAACCATAACAGCCTCTTCTGGTTTAATTTTTAAGGAATCCAAACATAATTTAAATGGCTTGGGCGAAGGCTTTCTTTCTCCACTATCATCAAATGTAATTACCACATCAAAATAATGATATAAATTTAAATAATAAAGTCTTAACCATGCTTCTCGACTTGGTGCATCAGAAACAACTGCAAGTTTTATTCCCATTTTTGCTAAAACCATTAATGTTTTATGAACATTGGGATAGGCCATTAAATTTGCCTCTCTAGCTCTTCTATATGCTACAATTCCTGCTGCAAGAAATTTATGTTCAACGTAACCTATCTGCTTTTCAATGAAGACATCAAATACTTGTTGATTCTCCCAACCAAATTTTTCATATATTGAAATAATTTCACTATATGAAATTTCTTCATTAACTTGGAGACCAGCTTCAATCATACCTTTTATAGCTGCTTTCACTGCAAATTCTTTCATTTGCATAAAATCAAGAAGCGTATTATCTAAATCAAATACAACGCCTTTGATTATGGCATTAGACATATTTTATTTTTCGTATTTAGCTGGGTTATTAATTTCATCGATTTTCCTTTCTGCCATTTTACGCCAATCTCTATCTTTCCTTGCTTCCTCAAAATGTTTTTTTGCACGTGTCTTATTTTTTCTACCCAATTCAGCAAGACCTAACTCTAACCAACCTCCACCAAATCTTCTTTTAAGATCAACACATGCTTGAGAAGCTATAACAGCTTTATCCCATTCTTTTAAATTATTATAAGCAGAAGCTAAATTAAAATATTTATAATAATCTTTTATATCTAGAGATATTGCTAATTCTAAATTTTGACTGGCTTCTAAAAATTTTTCTTGTTCTAAGTATAAAATACCTAATCTCATAAAACCATCTGCATATTCAGTATCAATTTGAGTAACAGTTTTCAGTATATCCTCTGCCATAGCATAATTGCCTAAATCAGTGTAGAGCTTACCAATGTTACCATATGCTTTTGCATATCCAGGGTTAATCTCGATCGCTTTAGAATAATGATTAATTGCCTCTTCATTATTCCCATCAGACTCATATGCCGTACCTAATGTGAACCAAGTTTTATCGTGATCAGGATTAATTTCTAAAACTTTATTTAAAGACTCTATTGCTTTTTTAGATTGACCTTGTTTTTTTTGAAGAACACCAAGTTGAAAATACGCTAGGTAAAATTCTGGGTCATACTCAAGTGCTTTTTCATAATAATTGATTGATTTAACTATATCACCTCTTTTATATGCTTTATTACCAGCATTTAAAAACTGTTTTGTAACATTATCCAAACCTTTACGTGCTTTTTTATGTTCTGGATAAATTATTAGAGCATTTTTAAAATGTTGCGCTGCTCTTTCGATATCTTTTTGTTTAAATCTAGTCAAACCTTTATAAAACTCAGCATCGGGGAAATAAGGATGATCACTTAGAATCATTTCATATTCTTTTATTGCTTCTTCATATAAGCCTTTTCTCACATTACGATTTCCATTTTGAATTTTCTCAGTAATTTTACTAATCTGGCTCGACCAAGATCTGAATTCTTCATCTTTTTGAACAGCTTGAATAGAATATTCATTAGCTTTATTTAGATCACCCTTATAAAGATATAATTTTGAAAGTCCTTGTAAGGCTGGTGCAAACGATGGATCCACTTTCAATGCACTGTTAAAGGATTCTTCTGCTGAAATCAAATCCCCAGAAGCTAAAAAGGATTCCCCATTTTCAAAAAAGGTCTCAGAGTTTTGCGAAAATGCAATATTTAATATAATAGAAATAATAAAATAAATTTTGTTAAATGACATTCTATACTCTTTAATGCTAATTGTGGTAAAAAAGATATTACTTTAAACTAGCTGATATTAATAATAATTACATAATGAATAGCAGTTTAGTTTGAATCCTTTGGAACTGACAGATCTGTTATTTTTGTTTCAGATTTTAATAACCTCTCATCTAATCCTTTTATAACACTATCAACTTTAATTAACTTTTTATTTATGGAAGTCACATTATCATCAATAAGATTTATTTTTTCTTCATTTAATTTAAAATCTCTGTTTAATGATATGAATTTCTCATTAATAATATCTAATTGATTTTTTAGATTTCCAATTTTTTCTTCCATTTCACGTCTTTCGTTAGCACTTTCCTCATTCAATCCTTCAAATTTTTTATTCATTTGTTCAAAATTCAATCTCACATTAACTAATTCATCATTTAAAGAATTAAACTTAGAGTTTAGAGTGATTATAAGATCTTCTTTTTGTATAATTAAAGAACGGTTAAGATCATTAATGGAATTTAAGTTATCATTTAATCCCTTCTCAACATCACTAAACTTTCCCTGAACTCTAATTACTTCCTGTATATTGTTTGCCAAAGCGCCAGCCATCATATCAATCTGATTTTTATTGTTCTCATGACTCATTTTAATGGATTGAATATCTTTCTTTATAGTTGATAGACTACCTGATAATAAATAAGACTGATCCGCATTAATTTTTGATTTTTCTTTAACTAAAACAAAATCTTTATTTAATACATTTAATGTATCATTAATAGTACCAAGCTGTTGTCTGTTTTCTGCAATTTGCACACGATTATTTATTAAATCATCCTTATGATATTCTATACTTTGATTATGTTGGCGAGACTTAGATTGAACTCTTAATAATTCAATCTCAAATTCATTTTGGATAGCTTCAATACTAATGACAAGATCATTTAAATGCTTAATCGAATACCTAATGGAATCATTCATATGTTGGACTTTTCCAGTAATATATGCTACATTACTTTGTAATTGTTCAAGACGATCTGAAAAAAAAGTTAAATCTCCTTTTGCTGCTGTGTCTTCTCTTCCAAGAATATCTGAAGGAATGATTTTAATTGTCCCTTGATCTGTTTTTAAAAATATACGATGTTGATTTTCATTAACAATTTTACCTTGCAGAATAGAACCATCTTTTAAAAAAAATATAGTTATATCTTGCCCTAAAATTATAGAGATGCTAAAGAGCCAAGTAATTATTACAATTTTTTTTACCATCATATAGCCTATAGTACCGAAGGCCGGAATCGAACCGGCACGGGATTTCTCCCACTGCCCCCTCAAGACAGCGTGTCTACCAGTTCCACCACTTCGGCAAAATATTTAACTATTCATCTCCTAATTGAAGAACGGCATCATTATCTAATTGTTCAACTTCAGACGGTGCAACTTCAATACGGCTATCAGCAGCATTTTTAACTAAAGATGAGCTTCCTTCATTGGATTGGCTTGTCAAAAAGCTTATTAAAACTGCTAAAGTGAGGAATAATGTAGCAAGCCAAGTAGTAATTCGACTTAGAACATTGCCTGCATTTTGACCTCCAAGTACAGAGCTTGCAGCATTTCCACCAAATGTACCAGATAGGCCTCCACCTTGGCTTGCCTGCATAAGTACTACTGTTATTAGCAATAAACTAACTATCGCATGAATTACAATTAATAAACCTGTCATAATTTTTACCTCTAAATATTTGAAACGATTTTAATTATTGAAACAAATGATTTTATATCTAAACTTGCTCCGCCAATTAAAAAACCGTCTACTCCTTTTATTTGAATTAATTCTTTTGCATTTTTAGAATTTACTGATCCACCATAAAGTATATGACAATTAAATGAATCTGGGTATATTTTTTTCAAAACAGTCTTTATATATCCGTGAGCCATTTTTATTTGGTCTTTATTAGCAGTTTTTCCAGTGCCTATTGCCCAAATAGGCTCATACGCTATTATACAGTTTTCTAAAGATTTTAGGCCTGCAAATCCTTTATACAATTGTTTTTCCAATACATTTTCAGTTTGCATAGCATCACGTTCTTGTAATGTCTCACCAATACATAATATTGGCTTAATATTATTGGCTAATAAAGTTCTAATTTTTTTATTTACCCATTGATCGGATTCCTTAAATATTTGCCTTCTTTCCGAATGACCTACAATCGTATAGCTAACATCACAATCTTTTAACATATCTATTGAAATTTCACCAGTATATGCACCTGATTTTTCCCAATGACAATTTTGAGCACCCAAATAACATGGACTTTTTAATTGTACATTATAAAGACCAGTTGAAGGTGGGAAAAAAATAATAGATAAATTATTTATTTCAGAAATGTTTTTTTGAACATCATCTATAAAAAGCTTTCCTTCTGAAGGATTTTTATTCATTTTCCAATTACCAGCTATTATAGGTTGTTTTTTCATTTTATATCTCCAATGATTGTATAGCTATAAGTGACTCTCCACTCAATAATTGTAGCGATGCCCCTCCTCCTGTAGAAACATGAGTCATAAATTTACTCAAATCAAACAATTCTAATGCTGTAGCAGTATCACCTCCACCAACAATAACTTTAGTATTACTCGACGCACGATCAGCAAGAATTTGTCCTAATTTTCTAGTTCCTTTTGCATATTGTTCTATTTCAAATACACCCATAGGTCCATTCCATAAAATAGTCTCAGATGGAAGAATAATAGAATGAAATAATTCAATTGTTTTAGGTCCGATATCTAATCCCATCAAGTCTTTCGGTAAATCATCTATTGTATATAATTCATTTGATGAACGATCATCGATAGATTTTGAGCATATAAGATCACATGGAAAAATTAATTTTACACCTTTCATTCTAGCTTTATTTATTAGATCTAATGCAATAGGCACCATAGATTTTTCAAATAACGACCCACCAATATTTTTACCCATAGCTTTCATAAAGGTAAATGACATTCCTCCACCTATGATAATATTATCTGCTTTATTAAGAAAATTTTCTATAAGTTTTATTTTTGAATTAATTTTAGCACCACCAAGAATTAAGGTTAAAGGTCTATTTGGTTTATTCATCTGATTTTGCAAAAAATTGATTTCCTTATCCATCAACCAACCAATTCCTGAATGTTTAAAATATTCTGCTACACCTACGTTGGAAGCATGAGATCTATGTGCTGTTCCAAAAGCATCATTTATATAAATATGTCCATGTCTAGATAACTGCCTAGAAAATTCTTTATCATTATTCACTTCACCTTTGTGAAACCTTAAATTCTCTAATAAGTGAATCTCTCCAGCTTTCAGACCTAATGAAGTATCAATTGCATCTTGCGAAATACAATCTTCCGAAAATTTAATAGGCATTTCCAAAAGCCGAGCTAATTCTTCACCAACAGAGACCAAACTATATTTTATATCATCTTTATTTTTTGGCCTTCCCATATGTGACATAATAACAATTGAAGCTCCTCCTTCTAAACAACTTTGGATAGTTGACAAGGAAGATCTTATACGAAAATTATTCCTTACTACTCCATTCTCCATAGGTACATTATAATCAACACGCAGGAGGACATTCCTACCTCTAATATCAAATGCTTTTATTGTTCTAATCATAATTTTTTTAAAATATATTTTGGTAGGATAATATTACGAAGTCTTACAAAAATAAATTTAATTATCAATACTAAGTGATGAAATTACAAGGACAAAGTGTATATAGTAAGGTTCTTTATCAAAATCTAAATTAACAATCATCATTATGAAAGTTTAAAATGGCAGATTTTTTTTTACAAAATAATAAAGAGATAGATTTTCAAGATCTCATGCCTCATAGAATACATGAGATATTATTAGTCGCCAGTCCTTATGATGCTTTTATACTTGAAGAAGATGGACACCTTACCGAACAAATTCTTACTGAATATATAGGTATGAATTTTAATTACGCTCCAAGAGTAACAAGGGTATCTACAGGCCAAAAAGCTTTAAACATTATGACAAAAAAGAAATTTGACCTTGTAATAGTAATGCTTAGGATCGAAGATAAAGATCCAATATCATTAGGGAAATCCATTAAAAAAGAATATCCAAAAAAACCAGTCGTTTTATTAGTTTTTGACGAAACAGAGCTTAAACAATTACCTGATAAAATATCTTCAAGCTCAATTAATAGAACATTTATATGGTCAGGAGATGCTAGCGTATTTCCAGCAATTATTAAATATATAGAAGATCGAAAAAACGCAAAACAAGATATTTTAGAAAGAGATATTCGTTGTATTTTGGTTATTGAAGATTCACCAAGAATGTATTCTGTGCTGCTTCCTCTTATATATAAAGAGATTATGTATCAAACAAAAAACTTAATTAATAGAGGGTTAAGGCAGTCGAGAAGATTAATGCTTTTGCGAGCAAGACCCAAAGTATTATTAACGCAAAATTATGAAACAGCTCAAAAATTTTTTAAAAAATATAAAAACAACACACTCGGTATTATCTCAGATGTAGAATTCTTAAAACATGGTGAAAAAGTTGCAGATGCAGGTATTAATTTTGCAAAATGGGTACAAAATATAGATCAATCAATACCTATACTATTACAATCTGTCCAAATTGATAATAAACTAATCGCAAAAAATTTAAATACAGAATTTTTACATAAAAGATCTCCAACTCTTCTAAAAGATTTACGAAATTTCATGAATTATAATTTTGGATTTGGAAATTTTATATTTCGGTTACCTAATAAAAACATAGTAAAAGAAGCTTCTACTATAGATGAGTTCATCAAAGGAATTATTGAAATACCTGAAGAATCAATACTCTACCATGCAAAGAGTCATCACTTTTCAAACTGGCTAGCTGCCAGAGCAGAATTCAAATTGGCTAGTTTGATAAGATCAATATCCGTAGATGATTTTGATAATGGTGAATCAATCAGAAAATATATCCTTGATTATTTAAAAATTGAAAAAGAAGAGGAAATAGAAAATATACTAAACTACACATCTTCCCGATTCAATAGAGAAAAATCTAATTTTTTCAGACTTTCTGGTGGCTCGTTAGGAGGTAAAGCAAGAGGTCTTGGATTTGCGATATCTATGATTAATAATTCAAATATTAAAGATCAATTTAAAAATATTACTATACGTGTACCTAAATGTGCCGTTATAGGCACTGATGAATTTGATCGTTTTATGAAAGACAATGAATTATGGGAATTTGCTCTTTCTGATATAGATGATATTTTACTTGAAAAAAGATTTCTTAAATCTCGATTATCAATTGATCTGATTTTAAAGCTTGAATCTTTTATCAAAGAAAATAAATATCCAATTGCAGTACGCTCTTCTAGTCTACTAGAGGATTCACAATATCAGCCACTCGCAGGAACTTACGAAACATATATGTTGGCTAATAACTCACGATCAGATAAAAATAGATTAAATAAATTAATTAATGCGATTAAAAGAGTTTATGCATCTACGTTTAAAGGAGAAGCTAGAACTTTGCTTAAAGGTACTGCACATCGCATCGAAGAAGAAAAAATGGCTGTTATAATTCAAGAAATAGTAGGAATATCATATAAGAGCAAAAGATTTTACCCTACATTTAGCGGTGTTCTTCAAAGTATTAATTATTACCCAATTTCTTATATGAAAAGGAATGAGGGTGTTGCTTACTTAGCACTTGGCTTTGGAAAAACAATTGCAGACGGAGAAAAAAGTTTAAGAATTTCTCCAAAATATCCTAAAATACTTCCTCAATTCTATTCAATAAAATCTGCCTTACAAAACAGTCAAAATACATTCTATGGAATGTCCTTAATTAAAAAGGATCGCAAAAATAAACATGAACTCAATACTTACTCATTAAAAGAGGCTGAAATTGACGACACTTTAAAATGGATGGGGAGTGTTATTTCCAAAGAAGATAATACAATTAAAGATTCTTTAAATTATAAAGGCATACGAATTATATCATTTGCCCCTATATTAAAATGGAAACATATGCCTTTTGCAGAATTAGCAAAAAAAATGTTATCCACGGGTAAAAAAGCATTAGGATGTCCGATTGAAATTGAATTTGCTGTAAATATCAATGCTGATCAAAAACCAGAATTTTGCCTATTGCAAATTAAGCCCATGGTATTAACAGGACTACATAAACAACCAGAAAAAAAAGCTTCTGATGAAAGTAAAATTTTTTGCAGTAGTACAGTAACTTTAGGTGATGGGAAAATTGATCACTTAAAAGATTTAATTATAATTAGACCTGAATTATTCGACATCAATAAAACCACTGAAATTGCAAAAGAAATTTCAATATTTAATAATAAGTTTAAAAAAAATCATCAATATATTTTAGCAGGTCCAGGCCGCTGGGGGACTTCAGATAAATGGTTAGGCATTCCAGTCCAATGGAGAGAAATTTCTCAAGCTAAAACTATTATTGAGATAGGACTTCCTGAACTTTCGATTGACCCTTCATTTGGAAGCCATTTTTTTCAGAATATTACCAATATGCACATTGCTTACTTCACTGTTAATCCAAAGCAGAAAAAAGATATTTTAGATATTGAATATTTAAAAAGGTTCGAAATTTATAAATCTGGTAAATATCTTAAATGGTATAAATTTAAAAATCCTTTTAGTGTTATTGTAAATGGATCAAATGGTCAAGGTTCAATAGATTTTCCAATAAATAATAAAACTGAGACTATGAATGAAGAAGAATCTAGCGGAATTTAAGGTCACAAAATATTAAACCTATACCACGCCCTGCTCAAGCATAGCATCAGCAACTTTTAAAAATCCAGCTATGTTTGCACCTTTAACATAATTAACAGAACCATCTTCTGTGCCATATTCGACACACGCATTATGAATATTTTTCATTATATCGTTAAGTTTTTTATCAACTTCTTCTCTTGACCAATGTATTCGCATACTATTTTGGCTCATCTCAAGTCCACTTGTTGCAACACCTCCAGCATTAGCTGCTTTTCCAGGACCAAAAAGTATTTTATTGTTTACAAACAAATTAATAGCATCTGGGTCTGATGGCATATTTGCACCTTCCGAAATCACTCTGCATTTATTATTAATCAAGTCTTTTGCAGACTCAATATTAATCTCATTTTGAGTAGCACATGGGAGAGCAATATCACAAGGAATACTCCATGGTCTTTTCCCTTCAAAATATTCTACTTTAAATTCCTCAGAATATTCTTTTATTCTTCCTCTTTTATTATTTTTTAAATTAATAATCCATTCAAGCTTTTCATTATCAATACCATTAGTATCGTAAATAGTACCAGATGAATCTGATAATGCAATAACTTTACCTCCAAGTTGATTCACCTTTTGTGTTGCATATTGGGCAACATTACCAGAACCAGAGATTATTACATTTTTATCTTCAAAATCATCTCCTACTGTTTTCAACATCTCTTGAGCAAAATACACACAACCATATCCAGTTGCTTCAGGTCGTATTAATGATCCACCCCAATTAAGTCCCTTACCTGTTAATACACCTGTAAACTCATTTCTAATTTTTTTATATTGACCAAACATAAAACCTATTTCTCGTCCTCCAACACCAATATCCCCTGCTGGAACATCTGTATTAGGACCAATATGACGACATAGTTCTGTCATGAAACTTTGACAAAAACTCATTACTTCATTATCTGTTTTACCTTTTGGATCAAAGTTTGATCCGCCTTTTCCACCGCCCATAGGCAAAGTTGTAAGGCTATTTTTAAAAACTTGTTCAAAGCCAAGAAATTTTAAAATTGATAGATTTACAGATGGATGAAAACGCAAACCACCTTTATATGGACCAATTGCAGAATTAAATTCTACTCTATACCCCCTATTAATTTCAATTTCCCCTCGGTCATTTACCCATGGGACTCTAAATTGTATAACCCGTTCAGGTTCAATCATACGTTCCATAATTTTACTATGAATATAATGTTGATTTTGCTGTAAAAAATCCCAAAGTGAATCAACAACCTCATGTACGGCTTGATGAAACTCATGTTCTCCTGGATTCTTAGACTGAACATACTCCATAAAGCTGTCTATTGAATTATACATTTCTAACCCTTTTAATAATTATACATTGCAGAGAAATTATGATGTTATTTTTATAAATTAAATATATAATAAAAAGTAATCTACATAGATTTTATAAAGAAATAACCTTACTGAAAGTAAATATTATTTTGTGACATTCATCACATTTTCCAAAAATTGAAAAGAAAAAGAACTACTACTTAATGCTATTATTAGCTTTATTGAACTAAACATTATGATACTCAAACTGTTGCAAATACCGTGCTTTTTTATGCTTTTTTGTGCATATTTAGCAATAAATTAGGATATTGTGAATACTAGGTTTACAGCCATTTTCACGACGAGAAAAACTATATTTGGCGGAGTAGCTCAGCTGGTTAGAGCAGTGGAATCATAATCCACGTGTCGGGGGTTCGAGTCCCTCCTCCGCTACTGCTATTTTCTTGATGAGAAACCCCATGATTCTATGGGGTTTTTTGTTTTACGCTATTTTAACCTAATATGCACAAAAATGCATGTAAATGAACGGTTTGTACCACAGTGTACCACAGAAATTTTACTAGCTTTCAATTAAGTCCATTTGTTAAGCGTACTGATTATTGAATCTCCAAATAGTGCGGTACTTAGACATAAATCATCTGCTACTAACCAAACAATGTTTGGTCTTTTTTCTATATTTTTTTTTCATCCGAGCATGCAATGATTAGTAATGATAATAGTATAAAACTATTTTTTATTGTATTCATTGTATGCTGATTGGTAAAGAGATAGAATATCATCATATTTTGATGGAGTCCTAGAAACGGATTGAATATGATCTAAAGATAACTTCTGCAATATATTGATAATATTCTTGTTGCCTTTCGCGATATTATACTCTTCTGATGGATCATGCTCAATATTATACAAAAAAGGCATATCTTTTTGAGTGGCGCCATCATCCCATGGGTTTGGATCTCTTAAATACATTTTCCATTGTTTATGTCTAAGAGCTATTAAGGTGTCTTGTCTGTAATAATGAATATCCGTCCGAATAGAACTATTCTCAAAAAAAGTTTTACTTACATTAAATCCATCCAAAGATTTTTTGTCATACTCTCCGCCTGCTAAAGATAAAAAGGTAGGAAATAAATCGAGTGTGGAAACTAAAGATGTTGATGTTACTTCAGGAATCCTTCCTGGCATCCAAGCTATAGCAGGAACTCTATATCCTCCTTCATATACACTGCCTTTATTCCCTTTTAGTAATCCAGAAGAGCCGCCATCGATATTGGCCCATTCCCAGGGACCATTATCACTTGTAAAAATCACAAAAGTGTTTTTTGCAATATTTAATTCTTCCAACGTATTTAGAATGTCACCTACACTTCTATCCAATTCTTCAACAACATCACCATATGCTCCCCTCAAACTTAAGTCCTTATTTGCATCAGTAATAACTAGTGGTGTATGAGGCGCAGTGTGTGCTAAATAGAGGAAAAATGGATTAGCTTTATTCTGATGTATAAAATCAATTGATCTCTTTGTAAACATTTCAATAAAGTCGCCCTGATCTAAACTTACTCCAACCGTATCATAATCATCTAAAAAAGGTAATGGAGGAAAATTCTTTCTGGCATAATCCCATTCACTTTCTGGCCTCATATCATTTGAGTATGGAATCCCATAAAAGGAATCAAACCCATGATTGAGTGGCATATACTTTTTTAGATGACCTAAATGCCATTTGCCTATGCAGGAGGTATTATAATTTTCTTTTTTTAAAGCCGTAGCAATCGTTATCTCACTTGGATCTAAACCACCTGCGTTATCTGGAAACAAAACACTTCGTTTCCCGTACATACCAGTTTGTATTGGCAATTTCCCTGTTAAAAGCGCAGCTCGACTGGGTGTACAGATGGAAGATCCAACATAGAATTGAGTAAACCTCATCCCCTCTTTTGCCATCCGGTCGAGGTTAGGTGTTTTGATAGTAGGATGACCGTAGGAACCAAGATCTCCGAATCCTAAATCGTCTACAAAAATAATAATAAAATTTGGTTTTTTCGAATGATCACCCCTTTCACAGGAATGTACAATAAATGCAATTAGAGTCAATGTGATTACAAAACATGTTGAAAAGTATTTCAAATTATTTTTCTCCCGCTACCAAGTAATTATTTCAG
>PAPB01000030.1 GCA_002708715.1 Fidelibacterota bacterium
ATCAACAAACTTTAACTTAAATGGTAGACCAGCCTTTTTATAAATCTCCGCAATAAGGCTGTCATCATTTTCATTTGGCAAACCAAAATCATTAGATCCTTGAGGGGCAAATATTCTGTAACCATCAACATCAAATTCATTTTGTTTTGCTTCACCTCCAAATACTGGATGATTTTCAAGGATAAGACATTTTTTTGTATCACCATATGCCTTGTTAAATTCATATGCAGCACCTATACCAGAAAAGCCTCCACCTATAATGACCATGTCATATTCTTCACCCGTATTTTTGGCAGTTTTGGTGAGTTCCTCCATATTCACATCTCGGATAAGATGAGCAGCATCACGGGTAGAAGCTACATTGCCATTAGACACACCGTAGTCACCAACCCCTCCAAATCCTGTCCAAGGATCGTTAAAGATACCTATGGGTTTTTTTTTAATACTAGATTTAGACAAACTCCATGGTGCTTTTGCATATAGCAATGCTGAACCAGCGCCTATCAATGAACCAGCGATAAAATCTCTGCGCGTTATATTAGATAGAAACTTAAACTTGTCCTTTTCCTTAGCCATATTGATCTAAATTTATTCAGACAATATAATAACTAAATAATGAATTCAAAAATATTCGGATTAGAAAATGAACCGTAGAACTTTTCTTTCTTTAAGTGCCTTATTTCCTTTTTTTGAAATTGGAAATTTAATAGGGTCTTTTTCAAGAGATTCAAGCAATTTTAAACTAAATCAAAAATTGAAAAAAGATTCAAAAAACATTATTGATATACATCCTGCTCTTAATTACCGAATAATTTCAAAAGAAGGTTTAATGATGTCCGATGGATTTAAAGTACCAGGACTTGCAGATGGTATGGGATCTTTTTTAGTCGATGATAAAATTGTTTTGGTACGAAATCATGAAATAGTACCTGAACATGGTATAGAAAAAGGACCATTTAAAAATCCTAATTCTCAGATTAAGAAGTTAGGTAATAAACACTATGACAAAAATGCAATTGGAGGGACTACTAATATAGTTCTAGATAAAAAATCTAAAAATGTACAAAAAGAATACCTAAGTCTTAGCGGAACTCATCAAAATTGTGCTGGTGGTATTTCTCCATGGAATACTTGGCTGTCTTGTGAAGAAAAAATAAATAAAAAAAGAAAAAATCACATTTCTCATGGCTATGTTTTTGAAGTAAATCCAAGTTATAAAGCCTTAGATATACCTAATCCTTTAAAAGCAATGGGAAGATTCAACCATGAAGCGGTTGCATTTGATAGTTATAATAATGCATACTTAACTGAAGATAGGAGTGATGGGCTAATATATAAATTCATACCAAAAACAAAAAATAATTTAAATGAAGGTGAATTATTTGCCTTAAGGATAAAAGATCTAAAAGATGGAAGAAATTGGGGTCGCTCATCAGTTGAAATAAACAAAAAATATTCTGCAGATTGGGTTAAAATTGAAGATTTTGATCCTGAATATGATACTGTTAGGAATGAAGGAATGATGAAAGGAGCAATGCCTTTCGCTAGACCAGAGGGGATTATTAGTAATAATAAATCTATTTTTATATGTTGTACAAGTGGTGGATATTTAAAAAAAGGGCAGATATGGAAAATTACTCCAACATCATTAAATGAATTATCAATTGAATTATGGTATGAAGTTCAAGATAAAACCTCTCTAAATATGCCTGATAATATTACTATAGCTCCTTGGGGAGATTTAATTGTTTGTGAAGATAACTCGGATATAAATCGTTTATGGGGTTTAACATCCAAAGGAAAACCATATCTTATAGCACAAAATAGTTATTCCAAGTCAGAATTTGCAGGAGTGTGTTTTTCTCCAATAGATAATACTATGTTTGTTAATCTTCAATCAAATGGCCTTACACTTTTCATCGATGGAAATTGGAATGAGGTTGTTATTTGATATTTAAAATATAAAAGTATATACTAAATCACTAAATAGATATCTTTTCAATTGCAGTAATAGTGAACTTCGTTTCTTCACCTCGAATATCAAGTGTAAAATGCTCACCAACCTTTTTCCCTACTAGGGCTTGTCCAAAAGGGGAATGGTAAGTCACCACTAGGGGATAAAGATCCAAATCAAATTCGATAGGGCCTAATAGGTAATAGTCTTCAGGTTCATCTTTTCCTTCTTCTTGGATTGTAACTTTATTTCCAAATCCTACCGTATCTGTTTCAATTTCACCACTTTCTATAATTTGGAATGGAGAATGAGACTGCATTAATTGTTTCTTATATACAATTAAACTTTGTTCCTCTCTAGCAGCATGGTACTCACCATTTTCTTTAAGGTCTCCATGACTAGCTGCCTCTCTAATTTTTAATGAAGTTTCTCTCTTTTTTTTATCAAGAGATTCCATTTCCTCCATCATTGCTCGGTATGTATCCCGCAAAATCAAAGTAGCCATATTGATATCCTATTATTTACCTTTATTTAAAAAACAGTTTTAAAGTACCTAAATTTTTAAAAATTGAAACACTTCCCAGTAGTTTATATCATATAAAGATTCGGTGCTTTATATGAAGATTATCTTTAATTCAAAAAATGAAATTAAGTTAAAGTAAAAACCCAATCAAGTTGTTGTTTTCCTTGACTGATATGGATTATACTAAAATTCAACTCATTAGTTTTCTTTCTTTCAAAAAAGATTTCATTTTAAATGAAAGTTTATCTTCAATTATTTTAAAGTCTTCTAAGGTAAATTCTGGTATTCCCTTATCAGAGGATTTTGTGATTCCTGTATCAATTTTAAAATTTTTATAACCAATATTTCCTTTTTTGTCCGCTACTCTCATGGTGTATTTGGCTATAAGTGTATAATCTGCTTGCCCAGTTGCTGCACCGATATCTAGGTTTATCAGTCCACCGAAACCTTGAAGTTTTTTAGTTACTTTTACTACTCCAACATGACCATTAACAGTCATTACAATATTTGAATTTGCTATTTTACAAAGTTTTTTTGATTTTCTTTTCAGTTTAACTAAACTAATCCAATCGTCATCTATATTTGAAAATCGTCTATTTTCAAAACCACTATTTTTAACAGCGTATAGAACTACATCATGAACTTTTTCACTAAAAGTTTTAAGGTTGTTTTTTAATGCAGTCCCTCTTGAGACTCTATCAACAACTACATTCTTTGCAGCTTCCATCCCTTTTGTTAGGCCACCTTTTTGGAATAAACCTTTGCCTAAAGCTGCCATTTCACTTAAACCAACTTGACCTTTATGGCCGTCAGGGTCAATTACATTTTTACCCTTGTCATTTTTTTTGTAAGCAACTATTAAACTATCAGTATAAACAGCAACCACAGCAATGGATTGTGCTGTATCAAGTCTTTCCCATGGATTTGATGCACAAGAGAATAACAGTACAGAAAGCAACATTAAATTTATTTTATATTTATGATTTTTCATTTATTCAATTAATTCTATTATAATATTTTATCGATAAACTTAACTAATTATAAATATAAAAAAACCCCACTAATAAGTGGGGTTTTTTATTAAAGACTTTTTATGATAAGTCCGGTAATTAATAGATATTTTATTATTTATTAAATTTTAAAATATCTTATTTAACCTAATACATACTTTTTAGGTAATTAACCCATCATTTTACTTTCTTTTAATAAGGACTTCATTTTCTTTGAAAGTTTATTATAGATCACTTGGAAGTCCTCAGCAGTAAACTCTGGCAATCCTTTATCAGATTGCTTTGTTATTCCTGAATTAATCCTAAAATGTCTTTTTCCAATATATCCCTCTTCATCTGCTACAAACATATTATAACGTGCTATAAGAGTATAATCTGCTGCACCAGTTGTTGCACCAATATCTAGGTTTATAAGTCCACCCAAGCCTTTCATCTTTTTCGTTTCTTTTACAACTCCAATATGACCATCAACAGCCATAACTATATTGGCATTTGTTTTTTGACAAAGTTTTTTTGTTTTTTTACCCATCTTTTTAAGATCAAACCAGTCTTCTACATCATCCCATTGTCTAGAATCATAGCCAGCTCCACTAACAGCTTGTAAAGTTAACCCATGAATTTTGTCAGCGTGTGCTTTTAGATTTGCCATAGTATTTTGTCCTCTTTTAGCCCTGTCACCGACCGCATCCTTCGCAGCTTCGAATCCTTTTTTTAGACCGCCCTTTTGTAAAAATCCTTTACCCAAAGCTGCCATTTCACTTAGCCCAACTTGTTGTTTACCTGCTTCATCATCTCGATAAGGATTTCCTTTATCATCCATTGAGTATGGTTCCAATTTCATGCCATGATTAATAGAAACTACAGCAATAGATTGCGCCATATTCAGTCTTTCCCAAGGATTTGAAGCACATGAGAACATCAGTACACAAATCAGAAGAAAATTTATTTTTAATTTATAACTTTTCATGATTTCCCTTTTTTTTATTGTTAGATATCAAAACGTCAGTCGGATATTAGGTTAAGATAAATAAAAATAAAATGGTTAATATTTATTGGTTTAATATTGTTTAGGTTGTGATTCAATTTTAAGAAGTAAATATATACTAAACAGAGATGTAAGTTTTGGTCATCATTTTTTTATTAAATGAAAATATATTTATAAGGTATATAAAAAGTGTATCAAATTTTTTCCGCTGGGTTATTTTTAATTTGAAAAAAATATTTGTTATTAATAATCCATTTATTACTAAAATAAATCTAATTGAAACAGATGGTGCAGTTTATTGAATCGATATCTATACTACATTTTTATATTTCATTTTTTTTCTTGTTATCTTCAAGCACAGATTTTAATTAATGAGATTTTATCTAGTAATCTTAGCTATGCAAATGATGATTATGGAGACTACGATGATTTAATTGAGTTATATAACTCGACAGACGAGATAATTGATTTAGCTGGATATTATTTATCTGATGATCCTAATTATCTAACAAAGTGGAATTTTCCTATAGATGATTCACTTTTTTTAGTATTGCCTAAAGAGTATATAGTCCTTTGGGCAGATGGTGAGCCGAGCCAAGGGTCTAATCATCTACCATTTAGTTTAAATAAAGATGGTGAATCTGTGATACTTACTGGTTTAGATGGCAGTACTATCATTGATCAAAAAGATTATGACAAACAATTATCCAACATATCATTTGGAAGAAACGTAGCAGATAATAATATATGGGTATATTTCACCTCTCCAACAATAGGGTCTGAAAATGGTTCTGGTTTCGAAGGAATTATTGATATGCCGATTATATATCCAGAAGGTGGTTATATTTATGAACCTAGTATAGTATCAATTATTAATAATAACCCACAGGAATTGATTTACTACACTCTTAATGGTAATTATCCCACACCATATGCTGATTTATATGAAGATCAATTCATTATTTCCAATACAACTATAGTTAATGCTAGAGCATTCAGAGATAATCATGTTCCAAGCTTTGGCAATAGTTTTATATATCTAATGAACGAATCGTACTCTCTGCCAATTTTATCTATTATGACCGATCCAATCAATCTTTGGGATGACTCTTTTGGTATATATACAAATTATTTAGAAGAGGGTGTTAATTGGGAAAGAAGATGTAACAATCAATATTTCACAATTAATTTACCATTGTTCCACACGTCTTCAGGAATTCGTATTCAAGGTAGGTCATCAAGGGCCAGGCCTAAGAAATCATTCCGTCTATTTTATAAAAACGCGTATGAACAAGAAAGGCTTATATATCCATTGTTTGGTACGAATGGTCCAACATCTTTTAAAAATATTGTTCTTAGATCTGGGTATGATGATGATATACAAATGCCTACAGGTACATTAATCCGTGACCCCTTAGTTTCTGAGATCTGGAAAAACCTAGGGATGCTTACATCTAGAAGTAAATTTTGCAACCTAATTATAAATGATCAATACTGGGGCATTTATAACCTTCGTGAAAGTATAAACGAGCATTTTATTTCTGATCATACAGGATATTTTGATTTTGACTTGATAAGATATTTAAAAGATAATATTGAAGTAAAATTTGGTGATGTTGATGAGTGGTTAGCGCTTAACTCTTTTATAAGAGAAACGGATTTTTCTAATAGGGATAATTATCAAGAAGTATTAAATAGAATAGACATGGAAAATTTTTTGAATCTACAGGCTCTGATTATTTGCGCAGAATATAGAAGTTGGGGATGGGGTGTAAGTGCATATAGAGAAAAAACTTCTTCAGCTAAATGGAAGTGGACCATATGGGATATGGATCGTTCATTTACAAACTCAAATTGGAATGGGTTTAATTTTATAAATGACACTACAGGATACGAAAAACCAAATACTTTTGCTTTTCAATTATTAAAAAATGATCAGTTTAAATTTGATTATATTAATCGCATATCAGATTTTTTGAATACGATATTTAAGTCTGAGAATCTAATAGTTGAAATAGATTCATTAAAAAATATTTTAGATGATGATATAACATATGAAGCAAATAGATGGGGTGTAGATACTTCTACTTGGGAAAACAATATTCAAACATTGCGATCATTCGCTATTAATCGTCCGGATATAGTAAAACAACAGATATTGGATTATTTTTCATTAGATGAGACATGTGAATTAGTTCTCAATGCAACAGAAGGTGGGTTTATAAAAATTAATTCAATATATACTGATGATTATCCATGGGAGGGTTCTTATTTTAAGGGTATACCTATATCAATAGAGGCAATTCCAGAGTCTGGATATGCATTTGAAAAATGGAATTCTATTCCTTCAGTTGAAGGAAACCAAGCATCTATATTCCTTGAGTCTGACACAACATACATAGAAGCTAT
Source organism: Fidelibacterota bacterium (assembly GCA_002708715.1). GTDB lineage: Bacteria > Fidelibacterota > Marinisomatia > Marinisomatales > UBA1611. The sequence continues at coordinate 6,882 of PAPB01000030.1, forward strand.
ATTTTCTCCTATTGATATTAATAATCAAATCAGAATAATCACTCCATCTACTAATGAATCTGATGATTTTCATCCTTTAGTTTTTAAATATTATGATAGCGAAATGAAAATTCATATGAATAATGATCCGATTATTGGCGATCTATATGTTAATGAAGAAATTTTAGATTCAGCGATAATAATAAAAAAGGGAGTTGGGAGTTATTTATTGAATAAACAGCAATTTTTACACCCAATTAAATTAAAAGTAAAAATTAATGAAGAAGTAAGTAATCAGATTATTTTACCGCACGGTACATCTGTTAATACTGATACTCTTTTTGGAATTTTGCCAATAGACCAAATTGAATGGGGACTGAATTCAGCTGTTTTTATAGCTGGTGACTTACATATCCAAGAAGGTTCAAGTTTAACAATACTTGCTGGTTCAAAAATATCAATGTCAGAGCATTCAAATATTATTGTTAATGGTGAATTAAATATTATTGGAGAAATTGATAATCCTATAATCTTTAAATCTGATAGTACTAATCGACCATGGGGTGGAATTGAGTTTTATAATTCTAATTCAAACATTAACAATTGTTTTTTTATTAATGCTGGTTCGGATCCAAATAAAGGATGGGCGCATACAAATACACAACCAATTATATTTGCTAGAGATCATTCAAACATTGTAATGAAAAATTCATATATTTTATTTTCACCAGGCAAAGCTTTTGGGTCTCTAACAAGTCAGATTTCTGTGGATAGCAGCATAATCTCTAATGTATTTCATGGTGGCGAATTCCATTACACATATTTAACCTTTGATAATTCTTACGTTATGAACATACCTAACGATGATGGTATATATGCTGATGATGATAATGATGGATTTCATATTGATTATATTCATCCTCAAATAAATGATGCTTCTAAAATAAGAAATAGTTTTTTTATATCAGGTAAAGATGATGCTATCGATCATAATTCCGCTAGGATTGATATCTTAAATTGCTGGATTGAAGACTGGATAAATGAGGGCATTGCTTGTTCAGGTAGAGATACTGTAAAAGTGACAAATACAATTGTGATGAATTGTACGAATGGATTTGAAGCAGGATTTGGTGAGCCTATATTAAATATTAACCATTCCTTAGCTATGTTGAATAAAAATGGTTACAGGTTTGGAGATAATTATTCTACGCCATCTAATGGGAAAATGAAAATTACAAACTCAATAGCTTATGATAATGATGACAATGTGAAAAATTATACAAATCATTTAAATGGGCCTTTATCTAATGCAATTGACATCACATACTCTATTACAAATGATGATGACTATGATCATATCACTACAAATTTAATAGGTGATCCAACTTTTAATTCAAATTATACTATTCAATATAATTCTATCGGTTCAAGTATGGGTATAGGCGGACGTAATCTAGGTATTATAGATAGCTCGATACTTAAGTATGGGCCATTGATAATTAATGAAATTATGTATAAGCCATCATCAGATTATGATTCAGAGGATTGGGTAGAACTATATAACCCAGGCAAGGATTCTGTTAACATATCTTCATGGGTAGTTAAAGATAATAATAATGAGCATATTTATGTATTACCTAATCCCACAATTATACCTGGAAAAGATTTTTTAGTTATTTCGAAAAATTTAGATGTGTTTAATTCATTATATAATCATGATCCTCGGACAATTGGGAATATCCAATTCGGTTTTGGCCTAGGAGATCAAGTTAGGATTTATTCTTCCATTATGATGATAGTTGATAGTGTAGAATATGGTATTGATTATCCTTGGCCTAGATATGCAAATAGTTTTGGGCCATCTATGCAGTTAAATAATATCAGTGATAATACTATTGCAAGCAATTGGTCAGCTTCTCAAAATATTGGAGGAACTCCTGGATTAGTAAATAGTAACAAAAATATGATTATAAAGGATCCTACAATGCTACCAGCAATAATCGAAGTAGATCAGAATTACCCTAATCCTTTTAATCCTGTCACAACAATTTTTTATTATTTGCCTGAGGATGCCTTCGTATCTATTACTATTTATGATTTGATGGGCCGTTATATAAAAACTATTATTAATGGTCATCAAAATGCAGGTAGAAGATCAATAAAATGGAATGCTACCGATGAAAAGAATAAAATAGTATCTACCGGAGTGTATTTTTATTTGGTAGAAGTTGATGATTTTAGACAAATTAAAAAAATGATGTTCCTGAAGTAAATCTTAAATTTGTGTATTAGATATTTATATTCTTGTTAAAATATTATTAAATACGGTTAATGCTTTATAATAAAACTAAAATATTTTTTTTTATTTTTTTATTTAATACAGTATTTACTCAAATAGTAATCAATGAGTTTATGGCATCTAATGATAGTACAATTGCTGATAATTATGGTGAATTTGATGATTGGCTTGAGCTTGCAAATAACACATTATCTCCAGTAAACCTTTACGGTTGGTATATCAGTGACAATGATTCGGAACCATTAAAATATCAATTTTCTGATTCTCTTTATATTCTGCCAGATTCAATTTTATTATTATGGGCGGATAATGACATAGATCAAGGAATAAACCATTTAAATTTTAAACTAGATTCAGAAGGCGAAGAGATAGTTCTTACAGACCCTAATCAAATATTAATTGATTCAGTTTATTTTGATCAATTAGCAACAGATTTTAGTTATGGCCGATATCCTGATTTCATAGGTGATTGGGGCACAATGAATAATTCTTCACCCGGAGAGTTGAACTTTCCTCATGATAATAATCAATATACGGACGCAATTTCTTTAACACCAAATCCAGGATTATATGAAGAAGGAATTTATGTTTCCAATTCCACTGATTTAAATGGTATAGATGTATATTATACTATGGATGGTAGTATTCCTGATACTAATTCAAACCCATTCTCTGAGCCTATACATTTAACAGAATCAACAGTGTTACGTGTCATTGCACTTGAGCCAGGATTATTACCTAGCAGAGTAAGAACGTTTCATTACCTAATAAATACAAATTATAATTTGCCAATTGTTGCACTTGCTATTGAGCCTGATAATTTACCAATTGGTGACCAAGAATATAATTTACATGTTTCCTATTTTGACAAATTTGGTGAATTAGGGTTTAACACAGATGCTGGTATTGAGCAGCATGGCAGTGAAGCACCACAAAGATCATTTAGGATAGAATTTAAAAGTGAATATGGTAGTCCTCACATTGACTATTTGGTTTTTCCTAATAGGTCATATACAAGATACAAACGGCTTATTTTAAGAAATGCAAGTAATGATAGGTTTCCATCAGATGGAAGTGATAATAGAACTCACCTTAGAGATGGTATAATACATAATGTTTATAGCCAATTGTATCCAAATGGAGGATATTCATCATTCCAGTCAGTGCATTTATATATTAATAATTCATATTGGGGTATTTATCATCTACGAGAAAGGCAAGATAGATTCTATATTGAAGAATTATTTGGTTATGATGATGTTGACCTTTTGGAAAGGGCAATGGGTTATCCGGATTATAGGAATGCTATTGAAGGTGATTGGGATAATTATGATGAATTGGAAATTTTTATTGAGAATGAAGACATGAGTCTTCCAGACAATTTTGAAGTTCTAAAAAATAATATTTATTATGAAGAATTTTTAGATTATTGGATATTAGAGATCTTCATGGGTAATTTTGATTGGCTAGTAAATAATATGAAGTTTTTCCGACCCACTTCTGGAGAAGACAAATGGCGATGGTTATTGTGGGACACAGATCATGGCCTAGGGAGAGACCATTATCAAGAAGGAATTTATTGGGGAAATGTCGAAACCGATTATTTAAGCTGGTCTACTGGTCTACAAGGTCCAAGAGTCGGAGAGGGGGAGTATAATAAAGTTATTAGAGCTATCCTTAGAAATGATGAAGGTAGGATATACTTTATTAATCGTTTCGCGGATTTATTGAATACAACCTATTCAAATGAAAATTTATTGAGTGTATTTGATTCTCTTGTTGCTCTAGTATCTGATGATATAGGCTACCACGCTGAACGTTGGTCTGCCAATACTTTGTTTTGGGATAATGGTCTAAATGAAGTAAGAGATTATATTATTCACCGGCCAGCTCATATAATAAATCATATAATAAACAAATTTCAATTAGGATCAGCTTATAGCATAACTCTAGAAGTACCTGATACTTATAATGGATCTATTATCATTAACTCTATCCAAATAAATGATTTTCCATGGACAGGCATATATTTTGGCGATACTCCAATAAAAATTAAGGCCAATCCATACCAGGAGGTTCAAAACTATTCTTGGGAAAATATAGGAGCTATTTCAAGGCCTTTGAATATAGAATCCCTTTATTGTGATACTATTTTTAGGATAATAGATAATCAATTATCTGTTAACACAAATAATTTAATTTCTGAAAATTATTTTTTACATCAGAACTATCCAAATCCATTCAACTCAATTACTCAGATTAGTTATAATTTGCCTGAAAAGTCATTTGTGGATATTTCTATCTACGATTTATTAGGACAAAAAGTAAGGACTTTGATTAATGGTGAGCATAGTGCTGGGTTTATAACTTTACCTTGGAATTCAAAGGATGATTTTGATCAATCTTTATCCTCAGGAATATATATATATATTATCCAAGCAGGGGACTTTAGGGAGACTAAAAAAATGGTTTTATTAAAGTAGTTTATGATATTATTCTATGATTACTTGGTATAAATATAAAATTGTTACTTTTTGTGAAGTTTATATCACATTTTTTTAGTTTTCCATTAAAGTAACAATATATTTCATATTTTAAATCAATAAAAAAGCTATTTATATTTTCTCGTTTTATATTATAACTCTCAATCCATCTATCTTCAATTTCAATCATTATTATTGGTTTAAATTTTTTTATTGTATTTAGAGAACCTTTCAAAACCATTAGCTCTGCACCCTCAACATCAACTTTAATAAAAGATACGTTTTTATAATTTAAATCATCTAGTTTAATTATTTCAGATTCTATAGTTACAATTTTAGAATGTTCGCCCATACCTAGCCGAATATTCCTTTTTTTTTCATCCATATCAATAAACGCTAGACCAGCAGCAATTGTACCATTTTTTTGTAATGGAATAGAAAATTTTATTTTTCCATTATTATCTGAGCAGCCTTTGTTAATTAGCTTTACATTTTTTAGCCTAAATAAGGTTGTAATTTTTTTAAGTGTCCCAAAAGTGTATGGCACAGGTTCAAAAGCATATACAAGTCCATTGCTACCAACAGATTTAGATAAATTATAAGTGTATAGACCATAATTTGCTCCTACATCAATAGCGATGTCTCCCTCATTTAGTATAGACCTTATCCAGAAAATTTCTGGTTCATTATTTATCGCCCATTGATCTGTATAGATATCTTTTGCCATAGCAAGTGTCTGTAGATATTCCCTTAGAAGAGGAAATGGAACTAATAATTTTTTGACTATTTTTCTAGGTAGTGAATTAGCGCTCATATTTTATCTAAATTTTACTTTGAGTAAATCTTTAATAAATATTACAAAACATTTCTTATTTTAATTATTGATAATATAATGACTTAGAGAGCTAGAGAGTTGAAATATTATGTATATGTTATAGAACTTGATCCCAAGGTTGCAGACCTTAGGAAATTTCGCATAAAAAATCCAAAATACATTAAAGGAAATGGCTGCTTCTATGTTGGTCAAACATCAAAAAATCCTGTTGTTCGTTTTGAACAACACAAAGAAGGTTATAAATCAAATAAATACGCAAAATATTATGGAATTAAATTAAGACCCGATATTTACGAAAAATACAATCCAATCCCAACAAGAGTAGATGCTGAGGGTATAGAAATCTATTTAGGAAATAAATTAAGAAAGAAGGGCGCTGGGATCTGGTTTAATTAAATAGTTCGATTACTATTCATGGGTACCAAATATTTCCCTAAGAGCATCTGACATTTCTCCTAGAGTGCACTGAGCATGGATACATTTTATAAGCCCTGGTATAATGTTATTATCTGACTTGGCTAAAGTTTTAAGTTCTTTCAACCTCGTTTTTACAACATTATTATCTCTGTTATTTTTATATATTTTTAATGAAACTATCTGTTCATTAGCAGAATTTATATCGATATCAAATGTATTTATGTTTTCAGACTTATGATCTTTATATTTATTTACCCCTACAACAATCTGATTTTTATTATCAATATTTTTTTGGTACTCATAAGCACTTTTAGCAATCTCATCCTCTATCCATCCACTTTTGATTGCAGAAATTGAACCACCCATTAAATCAATTTCATCAATAATTCGAAATACTTTAGTTACTAATTCTTCTGTCAATTCTTCAATCAAATAACTTCCTCCAAAAGGATCTGGATGATTAATTATATTTGTCTCATATGCAATAATTTGTTGTGTTCTAAGTGCGAGTTTAACTGACTCATCTGTTGGCAAGGAGAGTGCTTCATCTCGGCTGTTTGTGTGTAAAGACTGTGTTCCGCCCAAGACTGCAGATAGTGCTTGAATTGTTGTGCGAACCACATTGTTATCTGTTTGTTCTGCAGTTAGTGTAGAACCACCTGTTTGAGCATGAAATCGGCACATTTTTGCTTTCTCATTTGTTACACCAAATCTGTCTTGCATGATGGTTGCCCATATTTTTCTAGCTGCACGAAATTTTGCAATTTCTTCAACAAAGCCATTATGAGAATTAAAAAAAAATGATATTTGTTCACCTATACTATTCGGGTCTAAACCATTATTAATAGCAGCTTCAATGTATGATATTCCATTTGCAAAAGTGAAAGCAAGCTCTTGTTCAACAGTACTTCCAGCTTCTCTAATATGGTATCCTGATATTGAAATTGGATTCCATTTAGGAAGATGTTGATCACAGAATTCTAAAATATTTGTTACAAGTCTCATTGATGGTTCTGGTGGATAAATATATGTGCCTCTGGCAGCAAATTCTTTTAAAATATCATTCTGAATAGTGCCTCTAAGTTTGTTTAGTGAGACTCCCTTTTTTTCGGCTGTTACAATGTAGAATGATAATAAAATTGCTGCGGTTGAATTAATTGTCATAGATGTGGATACTTTATCCAATGGAATATCATCAAAAAGTAATTCTATGTTATCTAGTGTTGAGATTGGTACACCAACACGACCTACTTCACCTTTTGCCATTGAATGGTCCGAGTCATACCCTATTTGAGTTGGTAGGTCAAATGCTACAGATAGACCCATGACTCCATTATCAAGGAGATATCTGAATCTTTCATTTGATTCTTTTGCAGAAGTAAAGCCAGCATATTGTCTCATCGTCCATAGTCTTGAGGAATACATTTCTGGATAAAGTCCTCTTTTATAAGGAAAATTACCGGGCTTTTCTTTTTTCATATTTACCTATTCTTTCAGCTCTATTTTACCAATGTGAGGTAAACTATGTAAAAGAGTTTTTAATTAGTTTAATTTAATTATTAAGTATATTCTATAATGGAAATTCCAATACGATTTAAATTATTCCTTTATTGGAAAAGTATGTTCAATGATAGACCAAAAACACCTCAAATAAAAATAAGCAAACAAGGTAAAGGTGTAAAATCAATTTTATTTTTTTTGCCAGAAAAAAGAGAAGATGCAAAAGTTGCAAATTATCTAGTTAAATCTGATAACCCATTAACAGGATATACCATTGGCTATGTATGTAATGAATTATCTAAGCCTTATTATCCTGATATCAATCATGTAAAGTATATCACATTCTCGGATAATGATCTAAATTATTTTGGGACCATTAAATCCGAGGCATTACTTGATAAGATCAAATCAATTCAATATGATGCATTAGTCGATCTAAACACAAGATTTTGTGCAGCAACATCAATGTTAGCCTATGATTTACAGATACCAGTAAAAATTGGATTCAACTCGCTAATAGCAAATAAGATTTATACTATTACTTTAGAACGAAATAATAATACGTTTTTAGAAAATAATTTTCAATTAATAGAGCGTATATTAGGATTGAAAATATGATTGAAAATTTTTTAAATAAAAAAATATGATTAATTATTGACATAAAAGTTGATGGAAGATATTTCTCCAATTATATTACCCGCCGATTTGAAAAGGAAAAATTAATGTTAGAAGGTATAATTTGTCCCGTTTGTGAGAATACTCTAGAAGAGATCGATCTTCGAGAATCTTTAATATGTTTTCACTGTAGAGCTGATTTAAAAGATAGAAAGTTTTTAGACTTTCTTGAATTTTTAATGGCAAATGGGATTGTAGATAATCTAGACTTCTTTGATCCTGAGGTCTATAGTGAAGATGTTGATGATCTTGATCAAACAAAAGAGGAAGAGGGTGACCCTAGTGAGTTTGAAAAGAAAAAAGATCATTATAACATATATGAGAATGAACTTCTCCCCGAAGATAAGACCGATGAGAACATCAAAGAATACTCACAATTTGAAGGGTTGAATGATGAGTGGGAAGATTTTAATGAAAGAGATTTTGATAACTCTTAGATTTTAAAGAGGAATAATAATGGGAAAAGAAAAAAAAAAATATTCATCAAATCAATATAGAGCTTGATTCTGATGTTAGCAATGGTGAGTATGCAAACTTTGTTGTTGTTACACATTCTCCAGCTGAATTTGTATTAGACTTTACAAGAATTCTTCCTGGAGTGCCAAAGGCGAAAGTGCATTCTAGAATTATTATGGCACCTCCACATGCAAAAACTTTCTTAAGGGCACTTAGCGATAATGTCAATAAATTTGAGTCAAAGCACGGAGAAATTAAACTTCCGAAAAATGAAGAGGGTTTTTCACCTTTTGGTGTTAAACCGCCTGACGAATCTTTACCAAATTAGTTTGGTGGTGGATTTGAGGTAGCATACCAGACCCACATTTTCCCTCTTTTTAGTTCTCGCATTTTTATTATTACCCATAAAGATAAAATTATCCAGGAAATTATATATCCAATTATAGATCCAAAAATAATATCCAGTGGGTAGTGTACACCAACATATACCCTTGAGAATGCAATGGATGATGCTAGAATGTAGAGGAGAGTTCTATTTTTGTCATAAAAGTAAGATAGCACTGTTGCAAAGACAAAACTGTTCGCGGCATGATTTGATGGGAAACTATATTTTCCTCCTTTTGAGACAAGTAAATTAATATATTCATAAAATTCATGAGATGGTCTTATTCTCCCCACCCAGGGTTTAATTATTTGGAAGCATATAGCATCTGAAAAACCAGCTGCTATTAGCAGTACTGCTATAGTAATTCTTCCCCTTTTTCCACCGTAGTAGGCTAAATATCCAATAAGAATCAAACCAGAAATAACCAGAAAATTTTGATTGGTAATAATTGGCATTATAAAATCAAAGATTGAATTTGAAATGGTTTTATTTAGAAAAACCATTATCTTCTTATCAATTTCTATTATCTTATCTATCATTTTATTATTTTTTTATATAAATATTGCTTGTTGCCAGTAAGCTGTAAACTTAATTTATTAGAAGAATTTAAAGCAGGATAATAAAATAGAATTTAATGAGTTCCCCCACTTGTTAGATTTATTTTGTCCTGCTTATTTTTTTCATCACAAGACTAAAAAATTCTATTCTTATACTAGAATTTAGTCTCTAGCCTTAGCATTATTATTCTTCCAAGAGAAGGCCCGCCAATTATTTCTGTATGTTTATGATCAAGAAGGTTATTAACCGTAAAATTCATTTTTAGATATTTATTGATTTCAT
>PAPB01000031.1 GCA_002708715.1 Fidelibacterota bacterium
AATTATTAAACTTTCTGAGTCTCCTGATTTTACTGGAACTGTTTTAGAAGTTGATAATCATGAAAAGAATGAAAAGGTAATAATCTCATTAGAAAAATAGCTAACCCATTCTACAAACAAAAAAACCCATGAATATGTAAAAAAATAATGTTAGGCTTTTAACACCTTGGGTCGAAACAAACATCATAATCAGTCATAAAATCTCTAAAGGCAAAATGAACTCCCACAACAGTTGCTAGACCTAATAAACTAGAGGAGATGATAATATTTTTTAATTTTCTCTTTTTAAATTCTTTAGAATACATTTTTTTATATAATTCAATATCTTCAGTGCTTATGACTTCAAGGTTTCTTTTATCTAATTTACTAAAAAGACGATAGGAACCAACCAAGCCTAGAGAACCACCAAATATTGATGTGAATAACATTGTTTCATCTGGTATACCCAAGATATCCTCACCAAAAAAAAAAGTAGTAGTAGCTAAACCACCAGATGATAATACAGCTAAAATTGGGTAAGCCAGCCATTTTTGCGCATCTTTTTTTGCATCATAGAAAGCGTTCTGTTCGATTGTTAAATCCAAATATTCAGCGGAGCCAATCTCTATTACTTCTCCATCATTTTCCATTATTTTTCCATCATTTATAATAATTGTACCATCTTTTAGTTCTAGAGTTTGTATACGATTAATAGGTACTCGGTAAACCGCGAATCTACCCTTTGCTTTAAAATATGCTTTAGTACGGATAATCTCTGAAAATTCACCCAAAATTGCTCTACCATCTTTATAAACTAATTTATCAAAATCAGTTTGTGCCCATACGGTTCCAGTAATTAAAAGTAAGACAATATATTTACGCATTTTTAAAGTAATAATTAACATTAATTAAGCTTAGGTAAATATTAAATAATTTTTAATGAATAAATAACAAATGATTACATAAAATCTATCCATCAGGATTTTGATTTTATTGATGAGAAAATTCGCTCTCTTCCCTGAACTGTCACATTTTTGTATCAAGGTGTAACATTTTTGTATCAGAACAAACCCCTACAAACCAATATAAACCGCGCTAACCATAAAAACAAAAACCCCCAAAAAGGGGGGTTTGTCATCAAGAAACAGTTTCTTGTCAGTACGCCCGGAAGGATTCGAACCCTCAACCTCCTGGTCCGTAGCCAGGCACTCTATCCAGTTGAGCTACGGGCGCATATCAAAAAATTTGGATCAAATATAATATCGTAAAAATTAAAGACAATTATCGACTATACAATTAGTTAAATGTACGACTAACCCTTTTCTGTAAAAAATTTCTGCATATTTTTCTCCATTTTCCATCCATTCTATCCATAGACCATCTTTCTTAGAATCAATAAAATATCCTTCTTCTTTTTTTTTAGCATTATTCCAATAACGAGTCCACTTTCCTTGCTTACCATTTTCTGTTATATGGCCTATAAAAACTTTTTCACTTTTTTTATTATTTATTAAAAAGTCTCTGTATATATCGCCATATACAGGCTCATTTAAAAAAGGTCTAAATAGCCTACCATCCTTTTCAATTAGATTATTAATAAAAAATGATTCCTGACAAAAAATCTTATCATATTGAAAACAAGTTACTATTATAAATAAATATGTAAGTCTTATCTTAGACATAAACACTATGAACAAAAATTTATGTTAAAATTGAAATTCTTAAAAAGATAAAAATCAATTTTTAGAAATAATATATTTTATAAAGGGGTTTCAATAATTATAGTTAAATCTAGAGAGTAGTAGTTTGATATGGCTTGTAATCAATATCTAGCGCGTTATAATAATCTGTAATCTGTTTTAAAATTTTATTTTCATCTCCAGGATAATATCCTTGGTGCCGGTATAAAACCATGCCCTCCCTATCAACAATAATTGTAGTCGGCATAAGCTCAGCTTTTAATTTTTTCATTACCTGTTGGTTTGGATCAACAGCTACAAAAAATTCATAATTTTTTGACCTAATATATGATTTCACTTTCCCCATACTTCTAGGGGTATCCGTACTGATTGCAAGTACCTTTAAGCCATTATCACTAAAATGTGTATGGAATTTATTGAGGTGCTTCATTAGTTTCTTACAAGGAGCACACCATGTAGCCCAAAAATCAATTATTACTGGTCCATCTTTTAAAAATTCATAAAGCCTAGTATTAGAACCATCCAATAATTTAATGGGCATATCTGGAATTTTCTCTTGTGCATTAATTACTGACAAGAAGAGATATATGTATATAGTTTTTTTAAACATTACAATTAAAACTTTTAAAAGATTATAATAATAAGAAAATAAATTACCTATTTAACTAGTATTGCTTTCTTAACTTCGGAGAAGCTACTTGTTGCAATCTTTATAAAATATACACCAGAAGATTGCTCAACAGCATTCCAATTAAGCGTATAACTACCAGAGTTAAGGTGTTCATTTTTGTACAAAACACTAACTTCTTCTCCAACAGCATTATAAACAGAAATATCAACAGCGCCCTCTTTTAAAGTAGAAAATGCAATATTTAAGGTCGGGTTAAATGGATTTGGGTAAAGCGAGTTTAAACCTATCTTTGTTGGAACAAAATTTAATTCCCTGTCATCATTTTCTTTTTCAGTTATACTTATATTAATCTCATTAGCCTCATCACTTGAAACAACTACATTTTGGAATGTACTTTTTGATATATTATCAAAGTGGAGTTCAATTTCACTTAATGAATTTTCCCCCGATATATCGAAAATAATTACCAAAATATTTTCATCACTTACAGCATAATCTAAAATCCAACCGTTTGGTAATAATAAATTGTTTAATTCGTATTCTGAGATTTCTAAAATATCTGCTTCAAATTGAATACCACTAATCTTTTCATCACTAGATATAATAACTTTATCTGAGTGTTCTAAATTTTCAATTTCAAATATTCCTGAATTAGAGTTGGATAAGTTATCAAGCCCACCGCCTAGAAGTAATTGCACTAAAGAAATTATATCTACCACATTTTCGTTTCCATCTGAATTCATATCAGCAATTTCAGCACCACAACTTTCTTGATCATTATCTAAAAGGATATCAACAAGCCTCATAACGTCAAATATATCAATTATCGGATTACCTTCCGTATCAATGTTCCCATCTATATTTGCATATGTAAAAATATTTAGATTATCGCAAGGGTCACACGCATCTCCAGCCCCATCTAAATCTATATCATTCTGAGATGGGTTAGAAATATCAACACAATTATCATCCGAATCAAGAACGCCATCTTCATCAACATCAAGCACCAAGTTAGCTAAACCTTCTTCAATCATAGCGATCATTGTATTCTGATTAAATCCAGACTCAGAGAAGATAACTAAACCATCCCCACCTATAACAACATTATGAGGAACATATCCAACACCAAACAAACTATAGATTGAGTAACCATTGCCATCATCGAGAATAGGAAAACTTTGGCCAAACGTAGTCGCCCAACTAGTACAACTATATGGTTGCCCCCAGTCCATGCCGGCAGAGACAATCTCTACATTCGGATTATCAATATATTGCTGGTAAATAGATTCAACTATCGGAGCCTCCGATTGACAGGGTCCTCACCACGTTGCAAATGAGGATATCCACGTAACCTTATTAAAACCATCAACTTCCCATTCCCAATCTCCTTCGCCATTATAACATATTGGAGCACCGAAGTTATCTACATAATCTCCCTCAGTGTATGTTTGACCATATATAAAACTAATAGTTAAAAATAATATCAATTTTTTCATAAGGTATCCTGTAAAATATTTAACTTTATTAAAAAAATAAACGAAGAATTCTTATTAGAATGTAATGTAGATATTTATATTTTTTGTAAAAAAAATATCAATCTAGAAACTGGCACTATATGACAGCTTAATTCCATCATTAAATGGCGGAATTACTCTACAAATACCATTGCTACAGAAAAGGCCACCTTGTATAGAACCATACATAACAGATAGCCTCTGCGATGGAGTTATATTGTACGAAAATTCAGCTGACACCCAACGATTTTGAACCCATGCAGGGGGGGCTACACTATTTCGCTTACCTAAAAAATATTGAAAATCACCATATAGTAACGCTTCTAAAGGATTATAATAGGGATCATTAGGGATAGGACCATCGTAGGCATTAGTCCAATCATGAGTTATAGTTAATGACCACTTAGGCGCATGACTTATAGATAGATATAAGATTCGATTTATTTGCATATCCACATCATCATAATCTCTATTCCTCAATTTACTAGTCTTTAAATCAAAATATTCAGTATCACCATACGGATTTTCCATCACCCATGCTGAATCACTTGTATTATAGCCTGATGAATTTCCTTTTAATCTATCGTAAAAATTTCTTTCTTGATACTGAAACCCAACACCAATTGTGTATCCATTATTCATTGAATAATTGAATTCCATAGGTATTGTAAAAGCCTTACTCTCTTGCCACATTTTTGACTCAACTTGATAATATTGAGTTGTATCAAAAAACTCTGAAGAATCAATAATTGGAAAATCCTCATAATAATCATATTCATTATAAGTGGTATCGTAGACATAATAGGAACTAACATCTCTTTGTTCACCGTTAAAAAACCAATTAGTTTTCAGAACTTCTTTATTATTACCAAGCCCAATTTTAAAATATAATCGATCGTTAAAAGAATAGCCACTTGTTTCAAAATAATTCTCCACATAAGGCAATGATGATGGATCACTTCCAGGTAAATAATTATCAATTGGTTTTGACACCCAATTATTTCTTGCAGTATCTTGCCAAGTATGGTTTCTACTTAAATGAGCATATTGAGCTAGCAGACTAAGTGAACCCATTGAGCCATTAATCTCAAACTGAATGCCCCGCTCATCATTATAATTATAATTATGGACTAGTCTACCCAATAATGCATCATTATGCTCTTTTGCGACTGTTGGCATTTGTTGGAAATTGATACGATTACCATAGTCATCCGCAGTAAAATCAGTATGACTAGCATCGAATGCATACCTCTTGTATTCTGTAGAAAGCGCCCAACTACCTAAATAAATATTAAAATTACCATAAACCCCATGTCCTCTTTTTAAAGTGTCATTTGGATTAATATCAAAACCATCTACTTTTTCTGCAGAAATTTTATCAACATATTCAAAAAACATATCTACATTATCTGAAATAAAACTTAAATATGTGCCTCTTAAATTATGATTAAGTATAGCTGTAGGATTAATATTCAATGCTTTTTCATGAATTTCATTTGATTTTAATTGTGTGAGGCCTAAGGATACTTTATTCCAATCATAATGTATCCTAGTCGCCATCATATTATGTTTATTATTATACCCTGGTATCCTTGCGTCCTGGCCCATCAACCAAATATCTGAATGACCATTCAGATGACTTAGAATTAAGGGCCCCTTATTATATTCAAAGAACAAACCTCTTGTCCCATTATCAAAATTAGTTACTTGATCATCAAACTGATTGAGTAAAAGACCTCTACCCCAAAATTCATATATATCTCCAGCCTTTAATGATAGCCCTGCTGCAGAATATTCGATTCTAAATTTACGTACATCATTTAATGGAAAACCAATTTCAGGAGGATTGGAATATTCATATTGCATCCAAGCAAATACATTATTAGAAAATAGATTTACATCTAATAAATTTTCTGAAAAATCATAGAAATCATAACTACTGCAATATCCTGATTTAATAGAAGAACTAACATTAAAATCATCACTATACAAAAAAGTTAATATTAGAAACAAAAATATTGAATTGCGATTTTTCAATAGTAATTCTCCTTAAACCAATCAAATTATTTTAGTCGTTCGAATTCATTATAAGCTGAACCAATGTAATTGCATCTACTATATTCACATGCGCGTCTCCATTAATATTCATTATCGGTCCCTGACATTCATAAAATTCTTCTGTAATAAGGTAATCTAGAAGTGTTAATACATCCATTAAATCAATGAGAGGCATACCATCAAGATCTGTATCACCATTCATATTTCCAAGTACATAAACTAAATTATTACACGGATCACAAAGGTCTCCTATCTGATCATTATCAATATCTTCTTGATTCGGGTTATATATATCAACACAATTATCATCGCCATTCATAATGCCATCATCATCAATATCTGGATCCATATCATTGATATTTACCTGCTTGACTTGATAAATCTGCTTTGTAGAATAGTTTTGCACAGTTGCTATAATTTTTATACTATCTGGATTCCAATCTTCACTAAGATCAAATGTGCCTGAAAATGTTTGAGACTCTCCTTGCATACTAATCGCAAGATCTTCCGTCGCCAACCAATCTCTAGCAACATTTCTCGCATTATGATATGATCCAGCACCCTGCCAGTATGACCAGATATTATCCTCAACTACAAATATGTCTACCTTCTGATTTGCATTAGTCATGTCCGCATCCATAGATACTGTTACATCGTAAGAAACCTGTGATGAAGCATATCCATTAATGTCAATTTCATAAGGAGTATCATTACCAACCATACTATTGTAGATACTTTGGAACTGTCCAATAATCGCCTCCCAATTTCCATTAGGGTAGCCACCTACAGTCTCCTGTACTCCATTCCACTGGGTATGCGGTATACCTCCAACTCCATACATTGCAGCTCTTGTACTATATTCAGGAATATCAAAATCTATATTACCTGGTGTAAAACTAGAGCTATGCCACTCTATATTAACTAAAGTCTCTGGATACTGATCCAACATTTCTGATATTGCGAAACTCGCAGATGGACAGTATGGTCAGTTGAGCCCTGTAAAATCTTCAACAAAAACCCTCTGGGAACTTCGAGACGCATTTTCAACAACAGACTTTAGCTCTTTTAGTTTAATATCTACCAAGTCCAAACTTTGACTAAGACTGAAGGAAGACAATAGAATAAACCCTATTAAGTATTTCATAATATATCCTCTATTTAACATTATAATATTGGTTCAAGAAATGATTTTAAATCATTTTCATTTACAAATTTTAAACTCACATTACTTAGCGACTCAATCTCGCTTACAGGTAAAATAAATTCATATACAGCCTGAATATCAACGGTCTCCAACGCGACCTGCATGGACCAACCACCAACTGAAAAATCAATTAAAGGAGAGAATTGATGCTGCGGCACGTATAGCACTTTATTACTATTTCTAGTATGCCAATACTCCTCAGGTGTATCTGCAACAACTATAAGAGTATTACGATTCGAATCAAATATTCGAAGAATTGGTACAATACGATATGACCCATTTATAATGATATCTACGTGCTTCTGCGGAAAGTTAAACTTAGTCCTATCAAAATAAAAAATCGTCAGAGATCCATTTTGTTCTAAACCTGTATAAGGTAGACTAGAGAGCATATCTTTTAAAATTTTATCTTTCAAACGGTAGACTATGGGGAAACGAACAGTCATATATAATTCATCATCTTCATGATATTCAAACTCAGGCCTCTGTAATTCGACATCATATGGATTTGTAAGTAGCTGATCTAAGACAGAGGATAAAAGCCTAGTATTGCCTGCATTTTCGGGATTCTCTTCTAATTTTCTATCAACATCAAAATCCATGCTCCACTCTCCCGAGTTAAACCTTGGGACATCCTTTTGTGGTCTATCTTTCTTACGTGCTTTTGCACCTAACAAATATTCCATTGAAGCTTCTAATTCTGCTATTTGTTTATCTAAGCCAGAAGCCAAGCGCTCTGATTGAGTAGAAATAGGATTTCTCTTTTTAGGTTCTATAGATTTAGCATATTTAGGGAATGGAGAAATTTCTTTTTTTGGTTGTTTAGGAAGGAGTGGTTCAATAATTTGGATAACAGCCTCTCCAACTGCTTTATTTAAAACTTGAATTTTACTATACACTTCTGATATATTTGATTTCCCCAATTCCTCCCAATTAGCTACATCCACTACTTGTATTGTAACATTTATTTTATCCAATTGCCTATTATATTTACCTAGAACTAGTAGGTTTCGTGAACCTCTAGGCTGTTTTAGCATTAGAGATCTATCATTCATTATTGTCTCTAAATCATCTCTATTTTTCAATCTAACACCATAAATATTTTTAATCTCTTCACGAACCATATCACTAAGACCCGTGGATATCCATTCTAATGCAGGATCATTTTGAATATTATCAAAAGGCAACACATATACATACGCAGAGGACTCTCTTCCGCTTAAAATAGATAAAGACAGCATTAGAAACAAAAGTTTACTTATCAAGATTGATGGTCTCATGAAATAAAAATAGATATAATCTTTGATTCTCAACACAAAAATTTATTCATAAATGTTTAACAAATTATCTCTTATTTATTTTAGCCCAAGAATCCCTGAGCGAAACAACGCGAATATAAATGTTTTTTTCTTTATGGCTCAATTTACTATCTTTTTTAAAATAACCTAAACGCTCAAACTGATAAGTTTGATTAGTAGCATTTTGCAAACTCTTCTCTAATTTAGAATCTTTAAAAATTTGACATGAATCTGGATTCAGAGCATCAAACAAATTTTCTTCTTTTTCAGGCTCTTCTTTATCAAATAATCTTTCATAAATCTTCACCTGTGCATTAATCACATTAGAAGCACTTACCCAATGAAGAGTACCTTTAACTTTTCTACCGTCGGGTGATTTCCCGCCGCGGGATTTTGGATCATAGGTACAATGAATTTCTTTTATTTCACCTTCTTTATTTTTAATAATATCATTACAAGTAATGAAATATGCATAGCGTAACCGAACTTCTCTTCCTGGTGCCAATCGAAAAAATTTCCGAGGAGGATCTTCCATGAAATCACTTTTTTCTATATAAAGTTCTCTAGTAAATAACAATTCACGCTTACCTGAATTCGGATCCTCGGGATTATTCAATGCTTGCATTAACTCTTCATGATCTTCAGGAAGATTAGTAATTATAATTTTTATTGGGTCAATCACACATAAAACTCTGGGGGCAGTTTTATTCAATTCCTCTCTGAGAGAATTTTCCAATCTTACAACATCAATTACCGAATTCCTTTTTGTAACACCCACATTTTTGGAAAATTCCCTAATTGATGATGGGGTATACCCTCTCCTACGCAATCCAGAAATAGTTGGCATTCTAGGATCGTCCCACCCATCAACAATCTTCGAATCTACTAGCTTTTTCAATTTTCTTTTACTCACGACAGTATAATTTATATTTAAACGTGCAAATTCAATTTGTTGAGGATGGTAAACACCAAGTTCAGCTAAATACCAATCATATAGTGGACGGTGGTCTTCAAATTCCAATGTGCAAATCGAGTGAGTAATATTTTCAATAGAATCTTCTAGACCATGAGCCCAATCATACATAGGATAGATACACCACTTATTGCCAGTCCGATGATGCTCAGCATGTAAAATACGATAGATCACAGGATCTCGCATATTTAAATTTGGATGAGACATATCAATTTTCGCACGCAAAGTTTTTGCACCATTGTCAAATTCACCAGCTTTCATACGTTTAAACAATAAAAGATTATCCTTAATGCTTCGATCACGATTAGGACTATTTTGGCCAGGGTTTTTTAAAGTGCCTCTGCAGTTTCTAATCTCTTCATTAGATTGGTCACATACATACGCTTTTCCTTTACGTATCAGTTTTATTGCATATTCATACATTTGCTCAAAATAATCTGACGCAAAAAATGGTTGACCATACCAAGAGAACCCTAACCATTTGACATCTTCAATAATAGATTTAACATATTCGCTCTCCTCCTTAAGCGGATTGGTATCATCAAACCTTAAATTGCATTGGCCATTATTTTTTTCGGCAATACCAAAATTAAGACAAATAGACTTTGCATGTCCTATATGCAAATATCCATTTGGCTCTGGCGGGAATCTAGTGTGAACACGGCCATCCCATTTATTAGAACTTTTATCTTCCTCTATAATCTTTTGAATGAAATTTTTTTCCAATAATTTACTTTTACTCATATGACCTAAACTCTTTTATTGCATAATTTAATCTGTAAAATGAATCTGACTTCCCAATTAAATCCATTAATTCGAAAAGTGATGGCCCAGATAACCTTCCACATAAAGCTAATCTCATTGGTTTCATTACCCGTCCATATCCAAATTCAGTACTATTAATATAATCTTTGAATATTTTTTCAAGAGTATCCTCTTCCCATTCGATAGTATTATTATAGAGTCGTACAATTTCTTTTATAATTAAGGCAGTACCACTCTTCCATATTTTTTTAATATCATCAGAATCAAACTTTTTCGGTGCTTTAAAAAAGTAATTGGAATCAGATATAATATCAGTTAATGATTTGGAACGCGGTATCATAATATTAATTACTCTAATACAAAAATCATCCTCTTTCCCATCCCCCCAACTAGGTTCTATATTCCTTATTGATTTTAATATATCTTTACGATCTTGCATTCCTAAATGCTGGGAGCTAATCCAACTTAATTTTTTAGGATCAAAAATTGCGCTCTTTTTTTGCATTCTAGAAAGATCAAATTTTGAAATTAGCTGGTATAAGTCCATAACCTCTTCTTCTGTGCCAGGATTCCAACCTAATAGCGCTAGATAATTAATTAAAGCCTGTGGTTGATAACCTTCATCTCTATAAGCCACCACACTGGTCGCGCCATGGCGTTTACTCAGCCTCTTCTTATCTATACCAAGTATCATTGGTAAATGTGCAAAAGTAGGCATTTCCCATCCCAATGCCATATATATAAGGATTTGTTTGGGTGTGTTTGATATGTGATCTTCACCACGTATAACATGAGTAATACCCATACTATGATCATCTATTGCATTAGTAAAATTATAGACCGGACTTCCGTCTGATCTGACTATAATAAAATCATCTATTTCAGAGTTTGATATTTTAATATTTCCATAAATCATATCCTCAAAATTAATAATACCACTACTTGGAGTTCTCAATCTAACAGTATAAGGTGTTCCTGCATTTAATTCACGATTAATTTCTTTTTCATTTCTATCTCTCCAAATACCGCTATAGTGAAAAGATCCAGTGTCTACCCTAAGTTTCTCAAGTTCATTCTTTGAAGCAAAACAACGATATGCTTTTCCAGTTTGGATAAGTGTAGTTAAAGCTTTATCGTAATAATGAGATCTATTTGACTGGAATATAATTTCCTTATCCCACTCAAGGCCTAACCATTTAAGAGAATTAATTATTTGATCTGTGTGTGCTGTTTTTGATCTCTCATGATCCGTATCTTCTATCCTTAACAAAAATTCACCACCATTATTTTTTGCAAATAAAAAATTAGATAGGGCAGTTCTCGCACCGCCTAAGTGGAGTTCACCTGTTGGACTTGGGGCAAACCTAACACGTACACTGTTTTGTTGAATCATATTTTATATAACATCAATGTATATTTAACTATAATGTATCTAAAATTAGATGCTTTAGTAATATTAAATAGTAAAGAAATCCAAAAATTTTTGAGCTTCACGATTAAACTTATTTGGTATTCTTCACACCATATATTCCTTCGGTAAACCATGGATCGCACAATATTTTAAAATCTTCAGTTTCGATTATAATACATGCTGAATAAATATAACTAACTTTAATCATTATAAATTTGCTTATGAAATTAAAATTTTAATATATCTTTAAAAAAGCCTCACAAATGTGGTGTTGTTAATTATTTTTCAATTCTTTCCTTATCAACTTTCTTATTTCTGCAACATTTTTAACTAATTCACGATATTTAAATGCAATGTATTCACTCTCCCATTTTAGTTTTGTGGCATAATATGATAGCTTATCTTTAGGAGGTTTTGAGGATAGAATAAATATACCATATTCGTTTGCATATATATTTTTATTTTTATCAACATCATAGAATGATGCATAATTAGACATAAAGGGATGAAATTGATTATATACTTGCTGCAATGCTACATTTTCAAGATATTTAACAAATGAAACCTGTGTATAATAATCATGCAAAGCTTTCACTAATTCCACATCGTTTATTAATTCCATTCTACCTGATGATTTAAGTGATGCATATTCCTCAGAGTTATTTATAAATGTTGTTGTAATTACTAAATATGAAATAAAAAATTCTATTGAATCTAAATTTTGTTGTCCATTTTCACACCATTCCAAAACTTTCTGCCCTCCTATTACAACCTTATCATGTGCTTTATAATTCCAAATTCCGTCTGTGGAATCACTTTTAAGGTTATCATACAACCTTCCAAGTATTTGATTATTAAGCTCTTTGTTTTCTTTTGACTTTTGATACTCATCCACCCAAAGAGATAATGCTATACCTAAAAAAACTGCTAAAAATTCAATACCTCCTCTTGCTAAAATATTTTTCATAAGCAAATCTACTAATCATCCTATAAACATAAAACCCTACGAAAGTAGGGCTGATGAAATATTTTAAAATATAATTACCAAAAATAGTACTATAGAGGATAATAATCCCCCCCAAGAATATTATAGATAGGCATTGTGCCAATGATTCCGAAATTATGCTTTAAAATTCCAAAGTCTTTACAATAATCATATGTAGCATATCCAATAATCCCAACACCTGCTTTAAATCGTGTGTATTGAATATTGTTTTTTATATCTATCATTTTCCCAATACCTAGGCCACCAACAAATGGCCAAACTTGAAAATCAACATAACCATATTCCTTCCATTCTGTTTGTCTAATTCTATAGGTTCTTACTCCTACAGTCACTCCAAAGGGTGGTGGTTCAGAATAACTGACGTAGCCAAAAGTAATTTGGGCTGACAAAAAAAAATTAGCTTTTGAGGTCATCCCTATTTGTATGCCAGGACTTATATATGGAGATGATCCACTAGCATTTAAAATACTAATAGATAATACCAAAGCTAAGTATTTAACCATATCTTAATCTAACCATCATCCCTCCAAAAAAAACCATGAACGTAGGAGTTCGGCTTATAGTATTTATACCAATCATACTGAATTAGAATATGATGCCTATCTCACATATACAATTAAGATACAAGTAACTATCGTTAATTAACAATCATTAATTTTAGCCGCAACTGCAGCCTTCTTAACAACAACCTCCTCATCCACTATCCTGCTTCCATGTCCCTACTTGCTGAATATTGATACTATTAAAAACCCAATCAAATTTTTGGCTTATCCATTCAGATACCTCATCAATATTCCAATTTTTGGAACCCCACTCTAATTCAAAATCTCTTGGTAACTTTTCTAACTCATCATGATCTTCATCCCAATCAACATCTGAAATTTTGAGAATTGGAAATTCATTTTCTTTCATTTTTAAGCCTTTTAATTTCTAATTTTAAAATCAACAACAATCTTTTGCACATTGACGAAATTGCATATTATACACGTGAAGTCCCACAAGTACAAATGCAGGTATAAATTTAAAATTTGCAGGAATTTGAAGCCACTGTAGTTTTATATTTATAACCGATAATAATAATAACCCCCAAGCTACCCATAATCCTTGGGCTACCCATTCTTTTTTCGATGATACAGTTATATGTTGAATAGCAAAAAATGATATACCTAAAAAAAGGTAATCCATCCATTGCCACCACAAAGGAGTATTATTACAACAACTCGATGAACAGGCTGAAGCAAAGAAAAAAAATGGTGTAGCAAGACAATGTAACATACACAATCCACTTGCAAAAGCACCAACTGTATCAGAATTAAAACTCAAGGGTTTCAAAATCAGTTTTTTAAAAGCAGTATTTATTATTTGCATAGTTTTAATAGTTTATTGGTGGGCACTTATATGCCTTTGAAATAACTTGGGATCATTGCGGCGTAAGATATAAAAAGTACCCACCATAATTATTATTTAAAATTTTTAACGTATTCAATATATTTCAACTTATTTACAACAACCTTGTTCCAAGTATCATCTAGTATAAGTCCTATTTTCTTATCAATGATAAATTGTATCTGTTTTCTGTATTGTAAATAGGCGTAATAATCGGTATCGGTAAGAGCATTTAATTGATTATTAAATGCGGTAACTGGATTTATCAAATTAAATTTTTTTATAAATTCATTTTTTTCTTCATTTGAATTTTCAATTTTCAAAGAAACATTTTTATTTAGAATATTTACCAATCCAGAAACACTCCTATTAATTATACTGTTATCTTTGCTTGTATCTGCAGCATATAATGTTTTTTCTAATCTTGGAAATGTCTGTGTCAACTTTATTTCTAGAGAGTCGGCGGATAAATCAAAAATATTATTTCTTTGTTCTCTGCTTACATCTAAGAAATCTGTCATATAATTCAATGGATACTTTATTGATGAAACTTGCTGAACTATGCCAGGGATAACTATACATAATGCTATCCACATAGATATCATTTTCATGGCATGGTCTGAACTACCTTTACCGTAATAATTGATAAAATAAAAGATAGTAAACCAAAATAATAGATATATGATAATTGTGTATAGTAAACCAATTAAATTGGAGGTATAATCTTTAAAAGCACCTGCAACTAATGAATAGTAAAACATAAAAACGAATAATAATGCAATCGTAATAATGAGATAAAATAAAAAACGAATACATAACCACTTTTTTTTAGAAATATTTTGTAAATAAACTAGATGATCAAATCTAAGATCTTTTTCTAATCCTCCAATATTAAAGAGTAATATGATTATTAAGATTGGAGAAAGATATGTAAAAACAAAATTAAAATCCAAGGTGCCCACTGCTAAACGCTCTGGGTTTGCAATTTCTTCAGCAAGATCACTGTCAAATGTAGAACTCCAATTGGTCACGCGCTTGTAATAACCGTATTGCTCAGATTGTCCTAGACTGAAAACCATCATAGGCGATGGATACTTAAAAGCATACGATGGTGTATTCCAGATTGCCCAATAAGGTGAGGTTGGATCTCGCCTAGGTTTTTCCTGCATACCATTCTCTATCTCCTCATATTGAAGAATCATTTTACTAATTGACTCTTCATTTTTACTTTTAATAGTCATTATTTCTTTATTTTGTTTCTCGAAAAGGTTAAGACCATTTTGGCAACCATAGATTATGGCAAACACGTAAAGTGATAATGTTATGACTTTGAAAGGTGATCGAAGTAAATGTAAAAATTCGCTACGAAATATTTGGATAAATGTTTTCATAAAACTAAATCTTTATTTGTCCTAAATCTTATCATTATTGTTATCAACACTCCCCACCATAGCAAAGACAATAAATCCACCAAATAATGGTTTATTTTCTCTCTTATTTTTGCGGTATCATATGTAAATAAATCTACAGACTTGAAAAAAGAGTTATCCACTGTCCATCTCCAGTCCCCTGTTTTTGATCCACCATAAGCATGTTTATCATTTAATGTTTTTATTAAATATCTTCTATAATCTTCAGATTTTCTTAAAAAATCAAGATGGTGGATCATATCCGTACCACAAAAACCCATACTTACACTTTGCAAAGAGGCAAAAGGATTAAAAATTCCTGAAACCTGATAAAGAAATTTTTGTTTTTTAAGAATATTATAATTGTTCCCAAAATGTTTATCCCACACTAGATTTCCATATTCTTCGTCTTCCTGCATGACTATACCATCAAAATTGATTGGGAGATTTTTTAAGCTGTCAACTCCATATTCAGCTAGAATTTCATCCTTTAAATCTTCTCTTCTTTTATCAGTAGGGTTGTGACCATCTATTCCTTTTGAGCGATCTTCTTTCATGATAGTTTTAAAACCTTCTCTACTTGGGAGTGGATAAATTTTTTCTACGGTATTTCCCCAAATCTTTGGAAGAAAAATTGTCCATATAATCCAAATTGAAAGAATAGAAGATAATGCTGAGGTATTGTTTTTAAGTATAGCTGAAAAATATGTAGCTAATGAAGAAATGATGTAATAATACAATCCATACGAAATTGTTATGAGTGCCAATCTACCTAACACCTCTGAATTAGTTACATTAATTATAGTCTGAATAGTTACTGTAATGAACAATAATAATAGTCCAAACATCCATATGCTTAATGATTTAGCAAAGGTTAGCTTAGAAAGTGATGCTCCTTGAAATATTAGTAGTTTTAACCTTTGTGTTTCCTTTTCACCACTCAAAGATCCATATGCTAAAAAAATAATAAATAATGGAATAATATATTGAAGAATTAATGAAGATTTTAATTTCCCAAATTTTGAAATCGATAAAGATTGAGAAGCTTCGGAATAAACAATCTCGTTTTGAACATGCCCCTCCAACTTGATCACATTACCTGTTAAATCATTTATTCCACTATCCATACTATTCAAAATATTGATAGGCTTGAAGGCATATGAGCCATAATGAGCAGCACTATGGGGATTCATAGCTTCTAAATTTTCCCATTGCTTGCGAACATGTTCCTGCGCCTCATTTCGATAAAGCTGTTGTTTATTATTTTGAAGCGTTCCCAAAAAAACAACTATTGATAAACTCAGCATAAAAAATAGTATTGAGAATACAAATGATCGATCCCTCAAAAATATTTTCCATTCATTAATAATTATGTCAATCATAAAACTTTGAATTTAATTTTTTATATAATCTATATAGATATTCTCTAGTTCATTAGTAGAGACATCAGAGGTACGCATTTCTTTTACTAATGCACCTTTTTTAATAATTCCTATACGGTCACAGGTCTCTCGAACTCTGAAAATATCGTGTGATGCCATTAAAATTGCTGCACCTTGGGAGGCCAGTTTTCTGAGCAATAAGGATAGCTCATTACTTGCTAATGGATCTAATCCACTTGCAGGCTCATCAAGTAAATATACCTTTGCATTTTTTGCAAGAGCTATAGCAATCCCTACTTTTTGTCGCATTCCTTTTGAATAAGTTCCAGTACGTTTATAATGTACTTCACTTTCTAAACCGCATTCATTTAACAAACCACTAAGTCTCTTTTGGTTAAGAATTTTCCCTGAAAGCTTGCAAAAATAATCTAAATTCTCTACTCCCGTTAGATAAGGATATAGACTTACATTTTCAGAAATATAACCAATGTATTGTCGTGCCCTAATGTACTCCGAAGATATATCAATATCATTTATACTTACTGTTCCTGAATCAGGCTTCAAAAAACCAAGTAATATATTTATTGTAGTAGACTTACCAGCTCCGTTATGTCCAAGCAATCCATAAATTTCACCTTCATTAATTGCTAAAGAAAGATCATTTACGGCCATATTGTCATTGAAAAATTTTGTGATATTTTGAATTCTAATTATATTTGCCATTATTTTAGTCTTATTTTTAAATATCTGGAACCCACACTACCAATTCTTTTATTTTGTCAAAAAGAATTAGACAAGTCCTAAATTTATTAAAACAGTTGTTGTATTGCTTAAACAGCCTCTATGAGAGGTGTTTTTAGGTTTATTTTATTAAGAAATGATTAATGGTGGGGGTCTGCTGTATATATTAAAATGAATAGAGTAATTTGTAAAATTCTCAGATTTATTTTTTGATAATGTTGGAAAAGTATTAAAAGACTCTACAGCAGTATAAAGTAATTCTAATTTATTATTTTTTGTTAAACATTTATCACATTCATTTGAAAGATAATAATTACCATCATTTTGTTGATCAATAAACTTTTTACCGATCGTTTCATGATAATGATAAGCATGGGAATGGGAATGAAATATTGTAGTTAAAAAACAAAATAATAAACTCACTGAAAGCAATTTTTTAAGCAATATTCTCACCCCATAAATTGAAATTATAAAATATAATAATCAATATTAATTTGATATTGATAATAAAAAAAATATGATAAAGGCTGTTTGCCAAGGAGGGACCTCGTATTTAAGGTGCGGAGGGGGAGGGATTCGAACCCCCGAAGGGCGTAAACCCTTGCTGGTTTTCAAGACCAGTGCATTCAACCAGACTCTGCCACCCCTCCAATAA
>PAPB01000032.1 GCA_002708715.1 Fidelibacterota bacterium
AGTTGTATTAGTTATTACTGATGGTTGGGATACAGGTAATACAAAACAATTAAGTCAAGAATTTGATCGACTATATAGAAGTTGCTACCGGTTAATATGGCTTAATCCCAATCTTGGTTATCAAGATTTTGAGCCCATCACAGCAGGTGTTCAGATAATAATGAAATACGTCGATGATTTTTTACCTATTCATAATCTAAATTGTTTGACTGATTTAGGCGACTTATTATCTTCCCTTCATCATCATCCAGAAAAGTTTAGGGCGCTTGCATGAAATTATCCGCAACAATATTAGCGGCTGGAGCATCAAAAAGGATGGGAGATTTAAATAAATTATTACTTCAAATAGATAATAAACCAATTATATACTTAGTCTGCAAAACAACACTGGGATCAAAATTAGATCAAATAATTTTGGTAACAGGATATGAGAATTCGAAAATTGAAAAAACGGTACCTAAGGGAATAGATAATATTGTCTATAATAAGAAATGGAGACAGGGTATGATGAGCTCGATTTATGCTGGATTATCAAACCTAGATGATGATGTTGATGGTAACATGATTATTTTAGGCGATATGCCACTAATCACAGAACATACTATCAATCTATTAATTGATGAATTTAAGATAAACAATGGTAACCGCATCGTATATCCCATTTACGAGGCAAGACAAGCAAACCCTGTAATATTTCCCAAAAAATATTTTGCTGAAATTTTGGATTCAGAAGGTGATAAGGGGTGTAAAAAAGTACTCAAAAAATATCCTGGTGATGCTGTTGGTGTCCATATCAATTCAGATGAGGTCATTGTTGATTGCGACACTAGAGATGATTATCTTTTAGTTGAAAAGAAATTACTAAACAATGTCCAGACATAAAGATTTATTCCAAACTATATTTCAATTGGAGACCGATGAGATACCTTATGCCATAGCCTCTATCTTTCAGGTGCATGGATCTTCATCTGGTAAGGTTGGTGACAAGGCGATATTTGATGAGGAAGGTAAAAGAATTATTGGCTACATTGGCGGCGGTTGCATTGAAAATCGAGTGGCTGCAACTGCGAAGGAATCATTGATTGATGGCCTGCCAAAAACGATTGAGATAGATTTAGATAGTGACGAAATGGGAATGGGCATACCTTGTGGAGGATATATGTCAGTTATTGTAGAACCTCAAATGTTAAATAAAACTCTTTTAATTAGAGGGATGGGTGGTCTTACTGAAATTTTATGTAAAATGGCTAGTATATTAAAGTTTAAGGTTATTGTTCAAACTTCAAAAGAAGAAAAAGATCGATATCCAGATGCAGAAATGATCATTACAGATACGCTTGAAATAGATGATATAGATTTCCCCCTTGATTATTTTATTCTTGCTACGCACCATCGTAATGATGATAGAATTAGTTTTGAAGCATTAAAAAAGGGCATCCCCTATGTAGGTGTAGTTGCTAGTGCAAAAAAAACTGGTATCATTTTAGAATACTTACGTAAGAATGGAGCCACAGAAAAAGAATTAGAATGTTTTTTCTCTCCAACAGGTTTGGAATTAAATGCGAAGACTCCTGAACATATTGCACTAAGTATTTTATCAGAAATGGTGATGCTTACAAACGGTGGATCAGGTAAACAAAAAAAATTAAAATCAATTACTGACTAATATAATGGATAAACCAATCTATTTGGATAATCAGGCAACCACACCAATAGATCCAGAGGTTTTAAAAGCCATGCTTCCTTTTTTTAAGGAAAAGTTTGGTAATGCCTCCAGTATACATCATGTTTATGGTTTCGAATCTAAAAAGGCAGTAGAGGATTCTAGAAAAATTTTAGCTCGTAGTATTAGAGCTAGAGCAAGAGAGATTACATTCACTAGTGGAGCGACAGAGGCTATTAATCTTGCAATTAAGGGAGTTTCGGGTACATATAATTCAAAACAACATATTATTACACAGGCTACTGAGCATAGCGCTGTTTTAGATACATGTAAATCAATTGAGAAAAAAGGATGGAATGTATCCATTCTTCCCGTTGATTCAATGGGTGTGGTTGATCCACAGTCTGTTGAAGATGCTATAACTAATGAGACTGTTTTAATCTCCATCATGCATGCTAATAATGAAATTGGAGCCATTCAGCCTATAAAAAAAATTGGTAATATTTGTAAAAAGAATAATATTTTATTTTTTGTTGATGCTTGCCAATCTTTTGGGAAATTAGATTTAGATGTTCGTGATATGAAAATTGATCTTTTAGCTGCTACAGCACATAAACTATATGGACCAAAAGGTATTGGATTTCTTTACTCTTCTCAAAAGGACCCAAAGGTCAATTTAGAAATGCAAATAGAGGGCGGTGGACATGAAAGAGGGATGAGGTCGGGGACTCTACCCGCTCCTCTAATTGTAGGCTTTGCAAAAGCAATAGAGGTTAGCTTAGAAAATCAGAAATCTGAATATAAGCTTTTAGGAAAACTTAGAGATGATTTATGGGATGGAATTAAAAGTAGGCATACTGATGTAATTTTAAATGGAAGTATTGAGAATGGCTTGTCTCATAATCTTAATATTTGTTTTCCTAAGTTAGATGCAGAAACTATGATAATGAAAATGAAGGGGATTGCTTGTTCAACTGGCTCAGCATGTAGCAGTGCAAATTTAGAGCCTTCTCATGTGATAAAAGCGATAGGCCGTGATAATGAGTTGGCCCACTCTGCTTTACGTTTTAGCA
Source organism: Fidelibacterota bacterium (assembly GCA_002708715.1). Lineage (GTDB taxonomy): Bacteria > Fidelibacterota > Marinisomatia > Marinisomatales > UBA1611. Next base: position 2,737 of record PAPB01000032.1, read on the forward strand.
TAGGAAGATTTAATACACACGAAGAAATTAAATTTGCAATCAGTGAAATAAATAATGTAGTAGATGCTATAAAATCAGCTAAACTAAAACGAAAAAATTGAAATTTATATTAGTTGCATTTAGTATAAGACTCTAATAGATTTTATTAAATAATTATCTTTTAGCCAAAAAACCTACGTTGAATTTTTAATAAGGTTGATGGCCGATACGGTTTTAATGGAAACATTAAAATTAGCTCCCGATTTCTGCTGAACTGTAGAATGAATTGGAATTAGAATGACAAACTTAACTGATATCACCACTAAGGATATCCAAGTGGATAGCCCTATTACTGATCGTTTTGGTAGAGTATTTAATTATCTCAGAATTGCTGTAAATGAATATTGTAACCTACGGTGTATATATTGCATGCCTGAAGAGGGAGTCCCATTTCAAACTAGAGATAGACTTTTAGGTAGAAATGAGATTTTTAAAATAATTAAAATAATGGCAGACTTAGGTGTCTCTAAAATAAGATTTACTGGAGGTGAGCCATTAATTCGTAAAGATCTTATAGATTTAATTCATTTTACATCCAAAAAAACTAATATTGATTCTATTCACTTAACTACCAATGGAGTTTTACTTCCTGAATATATTAATCGGTTAGTAGAAATAGGATTAAACGGAATCAATATAAGTCTTGATACCCTTAATAAATCAAAATTTAAAAAAATTACAAGAAGAGAGGGGTTAGACAAAGTTTTAGAGGGTTTGCATTTAGCGATTAATTCTGGGATACAATCAATAAAGGTAAATGTTGTTGCGATGAAAGATTTTAATGATGATGAAATTTCAGATTTTGTTGAATTAACTAAAGATAATAATATTACAGTTAGATTTATTGAGTTAATGCCATTTGATTCACACCAAATATGGAAAACTGGGAAATTTTTTAGATCAGATCAAATTGTTAAATATTTAAAATCACATTACGAAGGATTACAATCAGTAACAGGAAGCAGTACTGAACATTTTATATTTGACATTAAAGATTATATAGGTAGAGTAGCTGTGATCCCTTCTTATACCAGAAGTCTATGTGGTGATTGTAATCGCATAAGAATTACTGCGGATGGAAAATTATTAAATTGTTTATACAGCCAAAAAGAAACAAATATTAGGGATGCTATTCGGACCGGGATGTCAGACGTCGAAATTAAAGATTTAATTCTTTTTGCAATGCAAAAGAAGTTGAAAGATGGGTGGGTTGCACAAAATCAGGGTGAAGATTCAAGAGAGTCTATGACACAAATAGGAGGATAAATATGACTAAATTTTCTCATATCGATGATAATGGTAATGTGAAAATGGTTGATGTTACAGATAAACTTTCTACAGCTAGGGTTGCTAAGGCTGAAGGAAAAATTTATATGAAACCTGAAACTATTGCAGCTATTAAAGATGATACATTGCCTAAGGGTAATGTTTTGACTACCGCAAAGATCGCAGGGATTCAGGCTGCAAAAAAAACAGCAGATATGATACCTATGTGTCACCAATTGAATTTATCATTTGTAGATATTGAGTTTGATATTGATTTTGATTGTATTTGCATACGATCTGTAGTAAAAACAAAAGAAGCTACCGGTGTAGAGATGGAAGCACTCTCTGCAGTCACTATTACTGCTATTACAATTTATGATATGAGTAAATCTGTAGATAAAACCATGGAGATTAACGGAATTAAATTAGTAGAAAAAATAGGTGGGAAATCAGATCATGCTACAGAATACAGACCGAACGTAGGAGTCATAACTTTGAGTGATGGTGTTGCAAGAGGTGAAAGAGAAGATACATCTGGGAAAATATTGGCAGATGGATTCATATATTCTGGATGTAGTGTTAAACATCAAATGGTGCTTGAAGATGGCTCTGATAAATTAGTTCCAATAATTCATGATTGGATTAGTTCTGGTGTAGAACTCATCCTTACAACGGGTGGAACTGGTCTAAGCCCACGGGATCTGACTATCGAAACCTTAGAGGGCATTTTTGATTCAAAATTGACAGGTATTGAGCAGTCATTACATTCTTATGGAAGAGGTAAGGTGAAAACGGCGATGTTGTCGCGCTTAACTGCTGGGCTTGTAAAAGGATCTATTATTATTTGTTTACCTGGAAGTCCTGGAGCAGCAAAAGATGCATTAAGTGTGTTAATCCCAACTATATTTCATTCGTTCCATATGATGAAGGGTGAACAACATTAAGTGGAATATGTTCTGCCTATATTATTTCTGTTCATATCTTTTATTTATTCATCCGTTGGCCTAGGTGGTGGTTCATCATACACGGCACTTATGGCGATAATGGGCATTAACTATCAATTAATACCAACTACGTCCCTTACACTAAATTTAGTGGTTACTTTTATTGGGATGTTAAATTTTTGGCGAAATGGTCATGGTCGTTTTAATTTGGTTGCACCATTTTTAATCACATCAATCCCTATGGCATATATAGCTGGATCACTTAATCTGCCAGAGTTTATGTTTCAAATTATACTTACTGCGACTTTAATTCTTGTGGTAGTAAGAATATATATTTTTGATGGACTGGCTATCACGTATCAATTATCCAATATAGAGAGATGGGCCTTAATTTTTTGTTTGGGTTCGGTTCTAGGATTTGTTGCCGGAGCTATTGGGATTGGTGGTGGTATTTATCTTGTTCCATTAATCATTATGTTTGGATTGGGATCGACAAAAGAAGCTTCAGCTGCAGGAGCGATGTTTATTTGGGCTAATTCTTTGGCAGGGTTCATTGCAAGGTTTCAGTTAGGAGCCTTTGAAAATAAATTTATTTTTCCTTTGGTAGGTGCAGTAGTAGTTGGTGGTTTCTCTGGTTCTTATTTTGGGTCTAAAAAGTATGATAGTAAAACAATTCAAAAAATAATGGGCGTTGTTATTATTTTGGCAATTTTAATTTTAATACAGAGGATGCTATGATACCATTTCAAGAAGCTAAATCTATTATCGCGCAAAATCTCTTTAACATGAGAAAGGAGACAGTGACTTTAAATGAATCCGTTGGAAGAGTATTAAGACAAAATATTGTTTCTTCTTTTCCATCTCCGCGTTTTAATAATTCGGCTATGGATGGATTTGCTGTGCGTTCTAAAGATTTAAAAGATGCATCAAAAATGAATCCTATCAAATTAAAGATTGTTGGTGTTAGCTCAGCTGGATTACCATCGAATATATCTATTGGTAAAGGGGAGTGTGCTCAATGTATGACTGGTGCAGAAATACCAAAAGGTGCAGATGCAATTGTGATGGTAGAAGATACGAGTGGATTTTTAGATAATGATTTTGTAAACATAATGACTTCAGTATCATTTGGTAAACATATTCGTAAAAAAGGTGAAGAGATTAAAGAGGGTGATGTATTAATTAAAGAAGGGATTCGCATTACAGCTAATGAGATAGGTACCTGTGCTACTTTTGGATATGGAGAATTAGATGTATCAAAAAGACCTAAAGTCTCAATTTTTGGGACTGGCAATGAGCTTGTAGAACCAGGCATGAAGTTGGGCAAAGGGCAGATCTATAATTCTAACCTCTATGTTTTTTCAGAGTTAGTAGAAAAAGCTGGAGCTGAAATTAAAATGAGAGAAGTTATAAAAGACGATAAAGAATCTTTAAAGTCATTTTTATCTCAAGCTTTAGAAGAATCAGATGTAATTATTTCGTCAGGCGGTGTATCGATGGGACGCTATGATTATGTTAGAGATGTTTTGATTGAACTAGGGGTAAAAGAACATTTTTGGAAGGTCGCGCAAAAACCAGGGAAGCCACTATTTTTTGGAACAAAAGAAAATAAATTAATTTTTGGACTTCCAGGGAACCCAGTCTCGTCATATATAGGTTTTATGAAGTGGGTTTGGCCTGTATTAAAAGATATAATGGGTGAAAATATTGAAAAGCCCTTATATGGAAAATTAGATGAACTTTTCCCTAGAGAGAAAACAAAGCACAGATTTTTATTTGGACAGGCAGAGTATAAAAATGGGATATTAGTTTGTCGTCCTACTATTCGTTTAGGTTCTCATATGCTTACTTCTGCATTAGGTGCTAATTGTATTTTAAGTGCAAAACCTGGAGATGGGTTTTTAAAACCTGGAGAATCTATAAGAATAAATTTATTACCATGGAAATGTATCCAATGATTATTACACCAAAAGAATTGAAACAATGGTATGATAATGGAAAGCGTTTTACGGTATTGGATATGAGACCAAAAAATCAAATCGAAGAATTTCCATTAATTGATTTAAGGCATACTATTGGTACCCCTGATTCTATAGATAAACTAAAGGGAGATAAAGTTCTTGTTTGTCAATTTGGTATTATCACAGAAGGTATGATTATTGAAAATAATTTAAATAATACTTATAGTTTGTTAGGTGGCGTACAGGCATGGAATGAATATTTAAGTAAAAAAAATGATTTAAGTCGTTGGTCGCGCCAAACTATTTTAAATGAAATTGGGATTAAAGGTCAAAAAAAAATTATGGAAGCAAAGGTTGCAATAGTTGGAATGGGGGGTCTTGGTTGTCCAGCGGCGCAATCTTTAATTACTGCTGGCATTGGTTTTTTAAAAATCATTGATGGTGATACTATCGCTTTATCAAATCTTCATAGACAGCATTTATACAATTTAGAAAATCTAGGGAAGAAAAAGGTAGATGTTGCAAAGCAGGCTCTAGAGAAATTATCTAATCATGCAATTATTGATAAACAGGATTTATTTCTTAAACGAAGAAATGGAAGGCAATTATTAAATGGTGTTGATGTTATAATAGATGCAACGGATAATATTGCCACTAGACAATTAATTGATTACTTTTCTAAAGAAATGAACATTCCCATGATATATGGAAGTCTATATAGATTTGAGGGGCAGGTAGGGATTTTTAATGTGGAAGGAGCAAAAGGTTATTCTGATTTGTTTCCGAAAAATTTATCTGGTGGCAAGACATGCGATGATGCAGGCGTATTAGGGATGCTACCATCCATCATCGGAAATATTCAAGCTTTAGAAACATTAAAAATAATTACAGACCTAAAACCTAATCTAGTTGGTCGATTACTAATATATGATGGTCTTAACCATATAACAGAGATAATTGAATTATGATTAAAGTAAAATTAAAATGTTTTTCACAGGTTAAATATGCATTGGGTTCAAACCAATTGGTTTTTGAATTAGAAGATGGTACATCAACTGATGATCTAGAAAATATTATCCGTAAAAAAGCTGAAGGTAAATTAGATGACGTTACTCTTGGCATTGCAATTAATAAAAAATATATTTTTAATAATACGAAATTAAGTGATGGTGATGAAATTGCATTTATACCACCAGTACAAGGTGGATAAATGATAATAATTCAGATTGAAAATTCTAAAATAATTCCTTTCCCTTCTTATGATGATCAGATAGAAAAAGGAGCTGAATTAATTTTTAATGGCAGAGTAAGAGAAACAGAGCATGGAAAAAAAATTAAAAACCTTGAGTATGAGCAATACGAGGGTATGGCAGAAAAAGAGCTAGAAATGATTGCTCAAGAGACTACGGATAGATTTTTAATAAATGATCTATATTGCAAGCATAGAATAGGAAAGGTAGCCGTGGGAGAGGTTAGCCTCCATGTTTGTATATGGTCAAAACATCGTAAAGAAGGCCTCGATGCGATGTCGTTTTTTATTATTGAATTAAAGAAACGAGTTCCTATATGGAAATGGGCAATCCTCGAAAATGGCAAAAAAATTCCAAGTGATTGTACACATGAATAGTATTTAGAAGGTAAATTGCCTTCCTAGATGTTTGGATTTTCGGAACGCTCTCTTACAACTATACTTTTTTGGGTTACTCGCAAAAAATGGTTAATTCTTTCTTTTTTGCTGAGCATTTCTTTTTTTTATTTTCCTACTCCAGATGGACTATCCTCAGAAGGCCATCGAACATTAATTATAGTATTAGTAGCTCTTTCTCTTATTGTTAGTGAAACAATCCCGTTACCTGCAGTTGCTATATTAATTCTAATTATGGAAGTTGTTTTAGGTGTTGATACCCCAGATGGTGTAGCCTCTTCATTTATGAGTGATGCGGTATTTTTTATAATGGGATCTTTAATGTTAGCTGTCTCTATTGTACACCAAGGCTTAGATAAACGGCTTGCTTTATTAGTTATTAATATTACAGGGAATAAAACTTGGCGCATTGTTATGGGTTTTGTAACAATTTCTGCTTTGCTATCATCTTTTATCGGAGAACATACAGTCGGGGCAATGATGTTGCCAGTTGCCTTAGCATTAATTCGTAATGCAGGTTTAGATACTGGGAAAGCAACAAAATTATCATCTGTTTTATTATTCTCTATTGCATACGGATGCGCTATTGGTTCCATTGGTACTCCTTCTGGCGGAGGCAGAAATGCTATAATGATTGGTTATCTAGCTGAGTTTGGTATGGCAGAAATATCCTATTTAGATTGGATTAAAATGACGTACCCAATGTTAATTCTAGAAATTCCTATCGTCAGTTTAATTTTGTGGAAGACTTTTACACCTTCACAAAAAACTATGGATTCTTCTGTAAGAAAATTAAAGGTTCAGGTTGCCAAAACAGGTAAATTAAATGCCAATCAACTAATGGCCATTGGTATCTTTATACTTGTTTTTTTAGGATGGATTTTTTTTAGTCCGATTTTTGGCTTAGGAATTGTAGCTCTTAGTGGTGTTTTTCTTTATCTATCTTTTGGCCTGATTAATTGGAAGGAAATCAATAGAAATACAAATTGGGGTGTAATTTTATTATTTGGATCTGCTATATCTTTGGGTATACAAATGAAAGAAACTGGTGCTGCTCTTTGGGTGGCTGGGCAAACATTAACGTATTTAGAAATTATTTTTCAAGATGTTGAGATTGTACGTTGGTTTGTGTCTGTAGTTGTGACTGGATTGTTAACAAATTTATTAAGTAGTGCTGCTACAGTTGCTGTACTTGGCCCAATTGTTCTAGATATGGGTGGGAACCCTGTTATTACAGGGTTTATGACATCTATAGCTTCGGCATTTGCATATTTAACAGTTGTGGCATCACCTACTTGTATGATTATACATTCTACTGGTCTTATTACTTCAGCTGATTATTTTAAGGCAGGCTGGAAACTTTTTATAATTTCAGTTATTTTGCTTTTAATTATTTCACTTTTTTATTGGCCATTATTATCATTATGAAAATATTAATAGGAATAAGTAGTAAAAAATATTCGGAGCCTACACTAGATGTGGGTATGCGAATTGCAAGCATTCTTAAATCATCAACAACCATTTTAGATGTTGGTGGGAAAATAAATGAGTTTAGTTATAAGGATGTTAGCATAGCTAATGAGTTAATGGAATCATGGGATCTAGATAGGCCAGGAGTTGAAGTTCTTGAATGGGCTTATAATTATTTAATTCGGGAAAAATATATTGAAAAGAATTTAAATGAGATTGGCTTTTCAAAAAATTTATTAGTTGATAAAGGCAATGGTAGGTCTGAAGTCTTTTTAAAAGGTGTTGCTGTTAAAAACCTAAGCCTAATATTAAGAAATGGTGATATTATTGAAGAATTAAGAGATGAGGTTCAATCGTTTGAATATGATTTAACGATTATTGGTGGAAGTGGAAAACGAAGTATGGCTCATGATTTAATTCAATATATAGATAGTTCTATTTTTGTTGTAAATAATTTTAATCTAAAACAAAAATACAGAATTTTATTAGCAGTAGATGATTCACCAGGAACATCTAAAGTGGTGAAATTTGGTGTGCGTGTTGCTCAGGCCTTTAATATAGAAGTAGATTTGATAACAATAAGTAAAGATGGTGATTTTTCCGAAAAGTTTCGTATTGCTTCATCACGTGCTGAAAAAATGATGAGAAGAAGTGGTGTAACCGCAAAAGTAAAATTTAGTGAAGGTGAATTAGTAAACACATTAGTTGATATTGCAGGAGATAATCATATAATTATTATGGGAACTTCATCCCAATCTGCTCTTACAAAGTTTTTTCTGGGTAGTAAGCCTCTTGATGTAATGGAGTCTTGTAATTGCCCAATGTTAATTGTAAAGTGAATTATAGAATAGGAGTACTCTATGTTTCAAGATCATTGGTTAGTGATCCTTACCAGTCTGATTCTCATTATGATATCGGTTCCACCGGTATTATTTATCATTTGGTATTTTCATGATAAAAGGCAGAGTCAACACTCTGTATTAAGAAATTTTCCTCTTTTAGGCCGGGTCCGATATTTTTTAGAGATGCTGGGTCCAGAATTCAGGCAATATCTTTTTGATGCTGATGATGAAGGAAGACCATTTAGTAGAACAGATTTTTCGAATATCGTTGTTCAAGGTAAATATTTAAAAACTGTAATTGCTTTTGGATCAAAAAGAGATTTTGATAAGCCAGGTCTATATCTAAAAAATTCAATGTTCCCTAAACAAAAAGAAGAAATGAAAATTGAATTAGAGCCTAAGATCCCAACTCGACGATATATTGGAACTGAAGGTTTGTTCTCAAGGAAAGAGCACTTAGAAGATGTTGAAGTATCTCCCTGGACTTTACCAGATGATGATGCGATTGTAATTGGTCCTAATTGTAATAATCCTTGGAGAGTGAGAGGTCCAGTAGGAATGAGTGCGATGAGTTTTGGAGCTCTTGGTGAAAATGCTATTAGTTCTATTAGTTATGGCCTTGGTAAAGCTACTGGATCATGGGTCCATACAGGAGAGGGCGGACTTGCACCATACCATACGATAGGTGGGGGTGATGTTATTATGCAGATTGGCTCTGGAATATTTGGAGTAAGAAATGAAGACGGTACTTTTAGTTGGGAAAAATTTCAAGAGAAAGCTGATAATCCTCAATTACGATGTTTTGAAATCAAATTAGCTCAAGGTGCAAAAATAAGAGGTGGACATGTTGAAGGTAGTAAAGTGAATGAAGAGATAGCTGCAATTCGAGGTGTAAAACCTTGGAAAACTGTTGACTCACCAAATCGGCATAATCAATTTAATGATTTACCTAGTTTATTTGATTTTATAGATAAATTACGAGATAAAGGTGGAAAACCAATTGGAATAAAGATTGTTATGGGAGGCGCAGATAGCGCCGATGAACTTGCTAAGTATATGTCAGAGACTGGCCGTGGCCCAGACTATATTACTGTTGATGGAAGTGAAGGTGGATCAGGTGCAACGTACCAAGAGATGGCAGACACTATGGGTATACCAATTAAATCAGGGTTAATTTATTGTGATAATGCTCTTAGAAAATATGGAGTCCGAGATAGGGTAAAGATTTTTGCTAGTGGAAAGTTATTTAGTCCAGATAAGATTGCTATCGCATTATCAGCAGGTGCAGACTTAGTAAATATTGCAAGAGGAATGATGATATCTGTAGGTTGTATCGGTGCCCAAAAATGTCACACAAATAAATGTCCTGTGGGTGTAGCTACAACTGATCCAGATCATCAAAAAGCATTGGTAGTGCAAGAAAAGCAGTGGCGTGTATTAAATTATATCATTACGCTTCGCAATGGGCTACAGACTCTTGCGGCTGCATCTGGTATTGATTCTTATTCTAAATTTAATAGAAGTCACGTGGTGTATCGTGATGAATTTGGAAAGGTTGTTTCTATGGAAGAATTATTTCCATATCCAAAAGCCTAGAGGTGTTTACAGTGTCAACTAAATATGATAAATTCTAATAACTAGAAAATATTAAATAATAAAGGGAGTCAAATAATAATCATGGAATTACTTCATCAATTACTTCATCCAATTTTTAAATGGTTACATGTAATAGCAGGGATTATGTGGATCGGGCTATTATATTTTTTTAATTTTGTAAACACAGCTTTTGCTCCTACTATGGATGGTGATACAAAAAAGAAAGTTGTCCCAGAGCTTATGCCTAGGACTTTGTATTGGTTTCGGATGGGTGCTGCTTGGACATGGGGTACAGGGCTTGTATTACTTTACGTGATTTATTGGGCTGGAGGTCATATGCCAGAAGACTTCACTTCAAATGAATTAACTGGTGAACCAGCAAATATGTCTATTCACATACTTCTATTATTTACTTTTGTAGCTGTATTTCTTTATGACGCTATTTACAAAAGTCCATTAGCATCGAATGTAAGAGCTGTAACAGTTTTGAGCTTTTTACTTATTACAGCTTATGTTTTTGCAATGCAAAAATTGGGAGGATTTGGATACAGAGCTGTTAATATTCACCTCGGTGCTTTGTTTGGAACAAATATGGCTTTTAACGTCTGGTTTCGAATTTGGCCTGCACAACAGAAAATTATTACTGCTATAAAAAACGGAGAAGCGCCAGATGGTAGTCTTTTAGCATTGGCAGGTTTGAGGTCTAAACATAACACCTATATGTCCGTTCCTCTTGTATGGACTATGCATAATGAGCATCATGTCACTGTACCTACTGCTCTTGGTATACCTGGTGAGTTCTCATGGCTTCTACCAATGGTAATGGTTATACTTGGTTGGCATATAGTATGGCAATTATATAAAAAATCAGGTACTATTAAAGGTTTTTAATTACGTACCCTACAATTAAAAGTGAATGCCCTCTGTTTACCCAGGGGGCATTTTATTTTATAATACCAATATTTAATTGCAATGAATATTGATCCTAAGGTTCCTTCTTATTGGAAGGATTATATTTTGCAAAGTTCTTATGCTGCAATAACAGTATTTTTTATAACATTGGTACTCTCTAAAAATCCTGTAATTATTGCCAGTATTGGCGCTACGGCATTTATTATTTTTGCAATGCCAAATAATATTGCGGCGGAACCAAAACGTATCATTGGAGGTCATTTTTTAGGGTTTTTTATAGGATCTTGTTTCGCGATTTTTCCTTTTATAGATATTTTGTTTTTTAAGGCAGTTTGGTATGCTTTATCAATAGGGATTACTATACTTTTTATGGTTATTTTGGATTTTGAGCATCCTCCTGCTGCTGGTACAGCATTAGGAATGACTCTTGTTGGTTATAGCAGTAGTGCGGCAATGGCAATTTTTGTTAGTGTTGTTTTATTAGCATTTATTGGGTACATAATTAAACCATTTTTAAAAGATTTAGTATGAGATATGAGCCGTAAATCGGCAATTATATTTTTGATTATTACAGGTGTCCTATGGAGCACAGGAGGATTATTCATTAAACTAATCCCCTGGACTCCAATTAGTATAGCAGGTTTACGCAGTGGCTTAGCTGCCTTAGTTATCTATTTTTATAGTAAACCAAAAAGTCTAAAATTTGATATCAATATATGGGCTGGTGCATTATGTTATTCTTTGATGGTAATATGCTTTGTATTAGCAAATAAGATCACAACTGCAGGCAATGTAATTCTTATTCAATACGCATCTCCTGTTTATATCGCTTTATTTGGGTTCTATTTTCTCGGTGAAAAAGCAACAAAAATTGATTGGCTAGCTATTATTGTTATTTTAGGTGGATTAAGTTTTTTTTTCTACGATGATCTATCATTAAAACAAAAGTCGGGTAATATCTTAGCTATTTTTTCTGGAATTGGTTTTGCTGGTTTAATATTATTTATGAGAAAAGAAAAGAATGCAAAACCTATTGATTGTGTTTTGTTGGGTAATCTAATAACCTTTGTTCTTTGCTTACCGTTTTATTATAGTGGAGTTACATTAGAGCTCATACCATGTATAACAATTCTTTTTCTTGGTTTTTTTCAGCTGGGTCTTGCTTATATAATATTTAGTATGGCGATTAAATATGTTAATGCGTTAGATGCAATTATCTATCCTGTAATTGAACCTTTATTTAATCCAATGTTGACATTCTTTTTTTTAGGCGAGGGCATGAGTGAAACAGCATTGTTAGGCGGCGCAATGGTTTTAATTGGTGTCATCGGCAGAGGGGTCTTGCAAATTTCAGATTAATTTTAAATTATTGCCAATATTGGTATTACCCTTCTCTAAGATTATATGCTTTGTGAACTCTATCAATTGCAACCATAAATGAAGCAATTCTCATTGGTACTTGTTTATTTTTTTTCAATTCAAATACTTCATTGAATGCATGTATCATTTTTTCTTCTAGCTTTTTATTTACATCCTTTTCTGTCCACTTAAATTGTTGGAGGTTTTGAACCCATTCAAAATAAGAGACAGTTACTCCCCCTGCATTTGTTAAGATGTCAGGGATAATGCCTATTTTCCTATCCCAAAGTTTGTTTGCTGCAGGGCCTGTCACTGGACCATTGGCAGCTTCTATAATTACTTTACAGTTTAAAGAATCAACATTTGTTTCATTAATAGCGCTGCCTAAGGCGGCAGGAATTAAAAAGTCACATTCTAGTGCAAGAAGTTCATCATTGGATATCTTTTTCCCTTGATCAAAACCATTGATTGTTCTGTGCTCATAGTTATAATCAAAAAGTGATGGTATATCTAGCCCATTTGGATCATATAGACCTCCAGACACATCACTTACAGCAATAATTTTACATCCATATTCGTGTAGAAATTTTGCTGCATAGGAACCAACATTGCCAAATCCTTGAATAACAACCTTACTATTATTTAAAGGTATATTCCATTTATCAGCGGTCTCGCGAGTTATTACGGCAGTACCTCTACCAGTTGCTGCTTCTCTTCCAGCTGACCCACCTAGTTCTAAAGGTTTTCCTGTAACAATTGCAGGTGAATAGCCATGGAGTTGACTATATTCATCCATAAACCAGCTCATAACCTGAGCATTTGTATTAACATCGGGTGCTGGAATATCAACATTGATTCCAATAATTGGATCGATTGCTCTGAAAAATCTTCTAGACATTCTCTCTAATTCTGTTTTGCTATATTTTGAAGGATCAATCCCGATCCCTCCTTTACCACCTCCATAAGGTATATCAAGTAATGAAGTTTTCCAGGTCATTAGAGTAGCAAGGGAGCGTACTTCTTCAATATCAACATGTTGGTGATACCTTATTCCACCTTTGAATGGACCTCTTGTATTGTTGTGCTGTACTCTAAAACCTATAACACTTTTAATCTCCCCATCATCTTTTCTAAAAGGTACTTCTACTGTTAACTCACGATCAGGAATTTCTAAAGCTTTAGCAATATTTTGTTTTAGGCCTAACTCTTTCACTGCTTGTGCATATGCAGCGGATGTAGGATTGGAGCTTGATGACATAACTTTTCTCTCTGTTTATAGGTTATAGATAGATAACGTTAAATTGAAATTTAAATAATTAGACTAAATTAACTACGATAATAATAATTATTTTTGAATATTTTTATTAATAAGCTTAATTATAGTTTCGCAGGATAAGTTTTTATTTGAATAAATATTTTCATTACTAAAAAAAGTAGACTGTTTATTGACTTTTCTTAATTTTTGCAAATAGGGTACTGTTTCGTTGTTATAAAATTCTCTAAATGAATTTACAAAACCGCGTTTTTTTTCATATTTTTCCATATCAGGGCAAAATAAATATATATCTTTTTCAGGGTATGCAATTTTGAAATCATAAATAATGGATGAATAATCACAAATTATTTTATCTACAAAAGGTAAGAGCTCATAAATATCAATTAAATTTCCTAGAAATTGCATATTAAGGTATTGATTTAAATCTGGTATACTGGTGTCAAATGGATGATTCTTTATGTATAGTAAAGCGTTATTTTCATTTAGATATTTTTCTAGAGTAATTAAAAATTTTGATTTATAAAATGGATTATTGTAAGGATAATCTCTAAAAGTAGGGGCATATAAATAGACAGTTTTATTTTTTTGAAATGGGTTTTGCAGATTATTAATAAATATTATTGGGTTTTTTAAAAAATCTATTCGAGGTAAACCTCCCACTATTAATTTTTTTTTATTAATCTTGAAAGATTTTAAATAATAATCGTTAAATCTTTGTGAATTTGAAATGAAAAAGTTACATCTCTTATCTCTCCAAAAGTCAAGAACCCTTGCTTTATAATTAAGATTTTTATCTAAAAAACTTATGTGCTTTATTGGTATAGCATGCCAAATATTAATAATAATGCTTTTTTTATTATAAAAAACTGGCATCACATCAGATAGAGAGTGGGTAATAAAAATACAATTTGCCTTTAATGATAAAATTAAAGGTTCCCAAGAGAAAAAATATAATGACTTAAATCCTTCATTATTTATTTGATTATTTATATTTTTATTTTTTGTGATCCAAATACATTCATAATCCGTATATAAAGAAAAATATATAAACAAATATTTTGCATTGCCTTCATATGTCCGTCCTCCTTGAGTACTGAAAAGTAGAATTTTTTTATTAATTCCTATGAAATATCTAAGAAAAAAAGATACAATATATAGAATTATAAACTGAAAAATCTTAATCAAAATAATTTTAGTAGTTTAATTAAAAATAATATCGGTTATAAAATGCAGACCAAGGTTAAATGAAAATTTAGATATATCTGTTCCTGTCCATTCTGATGCGGCAGGGTCAAAGCCAGGATTAATCCAATCTACATAGTCTACACCAAAAGAAAAATTCACAAATTCATTCAAAATATTTTTATTAATGTTGAGTGCTATATGTGTCCTATTTTCTTTTTTTCCAGAATATCTGTTATAGAAAATATTATTATACTGGTTTTTTAGCATTTCTTGATTCAGCTCTCCACGTTTTACAATAGATAAATAAGATTCTAAATCGAATGAAAAAATACTGATTTTATATTTCAAATATAATTCTTCTGCATGCGGTCCCGCCCAAAATCCTAGGGGATAATCATAAGAATATGAGTTGTTAACTGGAAATATATGTCTATATACTCTATGATCGGTCCAATTATACTCTATAATTAATTGGTCTTGAAAATTAAAGATGTTTTGAGCTTTTAATCCAATTTGATAGCCAAACCAATTTCTATTTTTTTTCTTAAATGTCCATTCTGGTCTCCATTCATCTATATATAATGAATTGTATAAATTAAAATTTTCATTAATTATAAATATCAATTCACCTTGCATCTGAATGTTATCAATATCTCCATTATAACTTTGTAAAGCCCAAAATGGTAAAAATGGAATTAAATAGTTTATATCATATGTATTTCTACTAAAAATAACTGATTCAGAAGCTTTAAAATGAATATTTTTATTTAGTTTAAATGTTAATTGATGAGCGGCTATAGATCTATTGGTATAGGTAATTCGCTCGCCAATATTGTTACTATAAAGATTTTGAAAAGAAGAATCAGGCAATAAACTTACTAAGGTACCATAAAAATAATTTAAGGAGAGTTTTTGATTTAAAATCCATGAAAAACCAAATTTCGGGAAACTTGGAGTATTATCGGAAATTAATAATGAAGAGTTTCCATGGCCCCACGACTCTGATATCTTTCCAAAATATAAAGTAAAATCTTTTGTTGCATAATTAATTTTAAAATCACTATTAAGGAACCAGAGGTCTTTACTATTATTATATCCCCTACTATTAACCAAAGATAGATTAGGGTTCATTGATAATAAATTATCATCAATATTTTTTGTAGAATAAAAAGAGAAATCTCCTATTATGTCAATTCTACCGACATTTTTTGAAGCTTTTAAACCAAACTTATTTAAAAGGGAAAAAGTTGATAAAGTTGAATTATAAATACTCCCATTTGAGGAAAAATAATTGTATAAATATGGGCTAAATGTAATCCCATTAGAATTTGCTAAAATTGCGTTCAATAAAAATAAAGTTGAAAACTTTTTTAATTTTTTAATAATCAAAACTTAAAATAAACCCTTTTTATTACATTCATTAAACCAATCTTCGATTGCTTCTTTCATACTGTATTTGATTTGATATATATTTTCTAATTTCTTCCCTGAAATATTGGTTGATATCATTAGCTTATTTATTCTATCTGGGTGTATACCCATAAATTTTATTTTTAATAAATTTCCCAAAAATACTATTATTTTACTAAATAATCTTAAAATAATACCTGGGATTATAATTTTAGGATTTTTTACATGTGTAACTTTTGCGATAGTTTGGCAGATCTCTTTAATAGAATGAGCTTTTGGATAACAAACATTAATTAAGTTGAGATTTTTAGTAGATTTATTTTGTATAGTTAACATAGCTTGGACCAGATCCTTAACGTAAATGGATGCTTTTTTTGTATCATCTCTTCCTGGATAAAAAAATAAGCCTTTTTTCATTGCCGTATACAATCTTGTGAAATTGCCATTTTCATTTTTCCCAAATACAATCCCTGGTCTCAAAATAATCAATTTTCTTTTTTTTGGGTCTTCTGCATGCCATTTTAAATGGATATGCTCTGCGATTAATTTAGAAACTCCATATTCGTTATTAGGCATTGGTAAACTTTTTTCATCTACATAAGATTCTCGAATACCATAAGGAGATATAGAGCTTGTAAAAATAATGGTATTGATATTGTGATCTCTTGCAAAATCACAAATATTTAAAGCGCCCTGAACATTTGTTTCATAATACTCATGCTCTTCATATTTTGGTATAGTGCACAATGCTGCCAAATTATAGATAATTGAATTATCTGGAAAATCTTTGGGGATATTAATTTTATTCCTTACATCACAAAAATGAAAGTTTTTCTTAGATTTAATTATATCATACACATGATATTCTGAGGTCAAATCTGCTATTAAATTTTGTCCAATAAATCCTGAACCACCAAAAATTATATTCATGAAGTATTATCGTTTATTTGAAAAATCATTATTAATGAAAAATTCAATAGAATTGTTAATAAATTTTAAAAACTTTTGTTTGAAAATTTTCTTATCAAAATTAAGAGAATGTTTTTTAATATAGAGAGGATCAAATTTATGTTCAATTAGTTCAAAGTCATTTATTTTTTGATTTAAGCTATCTGAGGATTGTTTATCAAAAAATAATCCAGTTTTTTTATTGATAATAGTTTCAGTTGCACCGCCTTTATTGAACGCAATTACAGGCCTACCAGAGGCCATACACTCTACTGGTATAATACCGAAGTCTTCAATCCCAGGAAAGATTAAAGCTCGGCATCTAGATAAGTATTTTTTCATTAATTTATTATTTATTCTTCCAAGAAAAGATATGTTATTTTTAGAGATCGATTTTAGATAAGTTAATTCCTCACCTTCACCAATAACTATAAGTTTTTTCTTATTCTCATTAAAAGCTTTGACCGCTAAATCGTGTCTTTTATATTTTGTGCTTTGTCCAAAAAGTAAATAATAATCATCAATTGTATTTGAAATTGAAAAGTTTTTTGTATCAACAGGGGGATAAATAACTTCTGAAGTTCTTCCCCAAAATCTGCGAATTCTTTTTTTAACGTAATGAGAATTTGCAACAAAAAAATCTACTCTTTGCGCGGAATTATAATCCCATTTTCTTAAATAATTAATAAATGGTTGAATAATTTTTCTTTTCATCCCTTCTCCAAAGTATTCGCTTTGCATATCCCAAATATACCTCATTGGAGTATGGGTATAGCATATATGTGGTATATGTGATGGTACTTGGATACCCTTTGCAGGACCAGATTCACTTGATATGACTACATCAGCAGATTTAACTTTAATATTCTTTAACGCAAGTGGGTATATGGGTAAATAATGTCTATAAAATTTTTCTACAAATGGTAGATTATTTATCAGACTTGTCTTATATATTCTATCAAGAATTGGCTTTGATATTCGTTTATTACTATAATAATTAGTTATTATTTTAGCCTCAGGAAAAAGATCTATCATTTGTTCTAAAACTTTTTCTCCTCCTCGCATACTATTTAACCAATAATGCACTAAAAATACTTTCATAAAAGTTGGTGAATTATTTTATCAAGATTTTTAATTACTCTTTCAGCTCTAGAATACCAAGTAAACCAGTCATGTATAATTGCTACTTTCATATATTATATATTACTGATTATTTTTAGCATTTTAGTTGCGGAATATTCCCAACTGTATTTGTTTACTTGTTTAAAACCTTTTATTATGAGATCGTTTGCTGCATTTTTATCGTTAATTATAAAATTAATTTTTTTTTGTATATCATTAATATCTATTGGATCTATATATAATGATGCATCACCACATATTTCTGGTAAAGATGACTTATTTGATACTATCGTAGGACATCCGCAGGCCATAGCTTCTATTGGAGGTATACCAAAACCTTCATAATATGATGGATGAATTAAAGCTTCTGCATTAGAATACAAATTGATAAGCTCAAAGTCATTAATATCTTCAAAAAATTGTATATTTTTTTCCATATCTGTGGGTAATTGCTCATCTATTAAATTTTTATTGATTTTTCCAACGATATAAAGATTTATATTCTTATTTTCAATTAATTTGAATGCATCAATTAAAGATCGAAAATTTTTTTGCTTTGTTATAGATGAAACAGCTAATATATATTTTTTTTGATTAGTTTTCTTTTTTGGTTTAAAATTTTCATTACAAGCATTATAGATAACTTTGACATCTTTAACAAAATTATAGTGTCTCAATATTTCATTTTTTGAAAATTCGCTAACTGTGAATATTTGTTTACTTGACAATAATAACTTTGGAATAATAAAGTTATAATATTTTTGAAATAAAAAGGAAAAATTTTCAGGATATATTTTAAATGCAATATCATGAAGGGTAATGATCTTATTCTTATAAAATAAAGGAGCAGTATTACAAAAGTTAAGTAAAATAGGATTGTTCTTTTTATTTAAATAGATTGGAAGAGTAATTTGTTCCCAAAGATGTCCTTTTAATTTTCCAATACACTTTACGTTTAATTTTTTAGCGATATCATGCTGTATAATATTTTTAGGAGATATGACACTAATATTTTTATTTAATTTTAATAGTTCCTTAGAAATTTCAATTGCATAACGTTGGACTCCTGTTATCCTTTGAGTTAAAAACCTTGCATTAATTACTATGTCCATATTTAATTTAAGAAATTGAATTTTGATGTTTATAAAATAATAAAATAGATAACCAATAAGTAGGTTCATTAGTTAATTGATAAAAGATATTAAAAAATAACAAAGCTATAATTAATGGTAAGAATTTATTTCTTATACCTATTAATAATGGGTAAACAAAGCTTATAAATGTAAAACACAAAAAAGCAAAGGCTCCATTCTCAATAAAAATTGATATATACTGAGAATGAAAATTACCATATTTAGAACCACTCCAGTAATATCCATCGGTTAATAGATAAGACACACCATGTCCAACTCCTAAAAAGAACAACTTTATTTTTCCAAAAATTAAGTTTATACCTTTCTTTATTAAGTCAAAATGTATACTCGATGATGCCGTATTGGTGCTAAATCTTTCTTCGATTACAGGCTCAAGATGAATTACACCCATGCTATTTAGATGCATTAAAACAATAATAATACTAATAATTGGGATAGAGAGATATTTAATTAATGCAGTATTTAAAATGTGTTTTTGATTTAAAATAGAATAAGTCAAAAAAAGAATAAAAATAAATAAGTATGTTGATCTAGATAACGTTATTAAGATCATAAAAAAATTCGTAGTTAAAATTAATCCACTAAAACTAATTTTTTTTCTATAAATCCATATTATGTATGTGAAGAATGATAGTACAAAACCACCTCTATTAACATCACTTGAAAAACCGCCAAGTCGAGGTATATAAAAAGATAATGTATTTGGTTCAAAATTGATTTGTGGAATATCAATTTCTATAAATCTTATCCATGTCATAAGAAGAAAAATATTAAATATTAAATATAAAATGGTTCCAATTATGCTAGAAAAAATAATATTTGATTCTAAATTAATTGAATCAATGGAAGATAAAATGATTACAAATGTTATTATAATTAGTATTAGTAATACAAAACGTTTTGATGACATGATAACATCTGAAGAAAAGATACAACTTAATAAAACAAATAAAAGAAAGGTTGAAAATGCAATAAAAAACCAAGGGTCTTTAAGAATCCAATAAAGATTTATTTTTTTCAAATAAAAAGTAAATATAAAAACAAAGAAGATTATTGAAAAAAAAATAAAAAGTGTAATATTAAAAGAATCAATAATATTTGCGCCTAAATTAATCCTGTCAGCTCCTGCAAAAATTAAAATAAGTAGAATTAAAGAATTTTTTAATCTAGGAATCATTTTCTATAATTTTCTTTTAAAATTGTTTGACAAGAATTTTGAATATTATAGACTCTATTTTTTGAAATAGAATAAAGAAAAGAATATTTTACAATTTGCATTCTAATTTTCTCTTTTGATGAAATCTATTAAAAGTTTTTCGATATATCCTATTATAGTGAAAAAGTCAAATATTAGAAGACTTAACCAATTTTTTTTTAAATATTTTTTATGATAATGTCTTCTGCTATTTTGTAATATTAAATATTTTGATCTTTTATTATGAAATTTTTTATTAATTGTTGCTCCGACTTTATGTGTAAATTTTAACTTGGGTAAAAAATATAATTTATATCCATGTTTTTTGAGTTTATGACCTAAGATTCTTTCTTCACCATATAAAAAAATATCTTCATCAAATCCATTGATCTCATTAAATGCTTTTAATTTTATGATAAAGAAGGCTCCTTGAAGAACATCGACACATTGTGGTTTTAATGAATTTGAATAAGCGATAGGGTTCTTAATTAATTTTTTAAGTATAGAAATTGATAAAATAATATCATCAGTTAGGGTTGGTAATTTCCAAGCAGATAATTGTTTTTTATTATTTTCATTAACCATTTGGATTGAAACAGCAGCTATTAAATTATTTATTTTAAAAGTAGCTATTATATCTGGAATAATATTTACATTAAACTTTACATCTGGATTACATACTAAGATAAATTCAATTTGATATTTATTTTTTATATATTTAATTCCATAATTATTTCCAGCGCCATATCCAAGATTATTTTCAGTTTGAATAATATCTATTAAATCATTATTTGAAAACTCTTTATTTAATTTATCAATGGATCCATCATTAGAGTTGTTATCGACAATTACTATTTTATGAGTATGGATTGGGTTTTGAGCTTCAATGTCTTTTACTAAAAGTATGGTATCTTTTGATGAGTTATAATTAAGAATAATTATACCAATGTTTATTTTTTTCATTTAAATCTAAAATTATTATTAATTATTATTTAAGGATAAGATTTGAGATGCTAATCGTTTACTATTTTTAAAATCTTGGTATCGATTGAATCTTTGATTTAAAACTTGTCTTTTGTTTGCATATTTATCTTTTCCATTTAAGATTAAATCTATTTCAGAGATCACTTCTTGCCAATTATGGCATTTAGGACCTGGTGTAACATCATTATAATTATAGTATAACTCCCTATCATTAGATAAATAGCTTTCTTGATCAAAAGGAGAAAAAATTATTGGTCTGTTTAATAAGCAGAAATCAAAGTAAACGCTTGAGTAATCTGTGATTAGTATATCTACAAATGTTAAAAATTCATAAATATCATCTTTTTTTATTCTTTTTATTTGTTTTGTTTCAAAATCCCAATTATTGTTATCTGCAAAATGTGTTTTGTAAAAAAAATTTATATTTTTCTTTTTAAAATAATTATCAAATAATTTTTCATTAAAATCTTTAAAATAATTAAAATTACTATTATCTCTAAATGTTGGGAAGTATGCAATTGTAGTAAAACTATTTTCATTTTTAGTTTTTAAGATATCCGTTCTTGGTAGGCCAGAAATAATGATATTTTTTCTTTTAAGTTGAAAAGCACTCATCATTTTTTTAGCTGATTCATCTGAACTTGCAATTACAAAATCATAATCAATTTTTAAAAAAGGAAAGATTAAATATTTTAGATAGTTTATGGAGAATTGTGGTATTTGATTTTTGTAAGAAAATGTTTTATCAGCATCGAATCCTATCTTTTTTAAATTAGTCGCATGCCATAGATTAATTTTTATTGATTTATTTACTACAAATCTGTTTACATCATGAAGATTTGAACTAACAATGATCCTACCAGCAATTGCAGAGTAAATATAACCTTTAAAGGAATATGAATAATAAACTTCAAAACCTTCCTTTTTTAATCTTAATAATACATCCTTACTTTTTGTTAGCCAAATACATCGAATTGATTTCAGGTTATTTTCAGTGTATTCAAATAAAAATTTTGAATTATCAGAATACCTTAAACCTTCCCAGGATCCAAAAATCCAAATATTGTTATTTTTTGGTATAAAGAAAGAAATCCAATATACTGGTGTATTTAAAATATATATAAATAGTTTAAAAATCTTATTTAGCATAATTATAATTAAGGAATGATGTTTTAAAACTTCTATATGAATATATATAATAGGTAATTAAGATTATCAAATGAGCTATAATAAGTATATATAATGCTCCATCTAATTTATAAAGTGGAATAATGATTAAATCTGAAATTATAATAAAAATAAGGGCAATAGATACAGTGTATGTTCTTACTTTTTGTAAATTTGAGATAGTAAGAATAGCTCCATACAGTATTGTAGAGTACCTTAAAAATATTATAATTGAAAAATTAAAAACATATTTTGATAATTCTAAAAATTTATCTCCATAGACAATATAGATTAACTGATTTGAAAAAATATTTATGAAAATTGCTATAAATCCACCCAAAAATATGCTTATAAAATTGATTTTTGTTGATAATGCGATTAACTTTTTTCTATTATTTATCAAGTGAGATAGTTTTGGAATTAAAACAGAGTTTAAGATTCCAAGACCAATAGTAGATGCTGCAAGAGCTCTCATCCCAGCTTGGTATAATCCAATTTGGGCATCAGATACAAATTCTTTTAATATTACTGTATCAATATTTAAAAGTATAGCCCCAACCCCAATATGGATTGCGTAGGGAAGGCCTCCTTTTAATTCTGATTTGAGATTTATATTGACGTTTTTAAATCCATAATCACCGATAAATTTTTTAATTGTATAAGTACAATAAAATATTTTTACAAATAGGAATGATAATGCTATTAAAATAATATCTTTGAAAAGATAGGTTGTAATAAATACAGTAATAAAAAGAATTATATTATTTATAAAAGCAAACTTTGTTTCTATATCAAATTTATCAATACTACGATATGGAATTAGAAAATGATTTGCAATTGAATTAAAAGCAGATGAAAAAGTCAGTATTGATATTAAGAGAAATAAGTTATTGTTAGGATAGTTTAATAAAAAAAGAACTATTAAAATAATTGCAACAAATAAGGTAAGGAATATTTTTACTTTAAATGTACTCCATGTTAATAAACTAATATTATTTATATTATTTGAAGTGTCTTTTGATAGCTTAAGATTGTAGCCATAATCAATGATTAATACTAATAAATTGGCTAAAACAAGAGAATATGTAAAATTCCCAAAATCTTCTAGAGACAAAAATCTTGCTAAAATAAAAATTAAAAAAAAACCTGAAACAAGTCTGCTGATAGTTGTAATCGTTGAATATTTTATATTATTTTTTATCACAGTATTTTTTACGGCATTAATAGATGGAATACAAAATATCCCTAACATCATTAATATTTAAGTCAACGATATTATTATCCATTCTTCCTTTTGTAAATGATTCTTCAGCTAACTTATTGATATGATTTTTTTTGACTCCCCAAAGATTTAGTTTAAATGGTATAATATGCTTTGGTATGTTTGCAATACATGCATTTAATTCTTCATATGATAGTCCTAAGTTTTTACAAATATTATTTAATTCATTTTTTATAAAAGAGCCATTAATCTTTAAAAGAGGTAATAAGCTCAATGAAGATGCAACTCCGTGAGGAATGTTATACCTTATAGTTAAGGGATAACTTATTGAATGCGCAGCTGCTGTTTTTGTATTGGAGAAGGCAAGCCCAGCTATAGTTGAGGCTTCTAATAATTTATTTCTTAATTTAAGATTTGATGGTTGGTTTTTAAATTTTTCAATATTAGAAATAATTGAGCAAATAGATATAATTGCAAACTTAGTAGAATTTTTATTTGCATTTTTATTCCATATCGCTTCAAAGCTATGGCTTAAAGCATCCATGACGGTTATTATTGATATATCTAATGGTAAGGTTAAAGTGAGGTTGCCATCAAGGATTGCAATATCTGGATATAATTCAGGATGAGATATTGAATATTTCTTTTTTTCTTTGATATTCCAAATAGTTCCCCACATGGTGACTTCACTTGCAGTTCCATGTGTTGTTGGTAAAAATATAGATGGTATTTTATTTGGGAATTCTAATTTGGTATTAATTAATTTTTTAATTTTTGTTTCATTTGAGCTTAGATATGCTAAAATCACCTTAGCTAGATCCATAGCAGATCCTCCACCTATTGCAATAACTCCATCAATAGATTTATTTTCGCAAAATTTGATACCATTATTACAATCTGAAAAATTTGGATTATTTCCAAAATTGCTAAATATAAAATTTGAAGAAAATTTTTGTTCTAATTGTAACCTGTTTCTATTCCCATTGGTGGTAATAATAATTGGATATCTTATTCCTAGATTATTTAAACCTTGTTCTAATTGTTCAAACCAGTGATCTGTTTTTATAATTTGGACAGGATTAAGATAATGAGACAATTTGTAATCGAAGTTTAATCTATTAGAAATTTCATAAAATCTAATTTATTTTTTTTAGGTGTAACTGTAGGTCTACCTAAATCATCTCTAGAACCAGGAGTAATTTTAATCTCAAGAAAAACTGGACCATCTTTTAAGAAAAAATTAGATAAGCTTGTTTGTAAATCTTTTTTCTTTGCTACTTTAAAGGAATGATTAAACCCTAATGATTTAGTGAAATTTGCAATATCTAGATATTTTGCAGCTGTGCTCTGCCCACCAACTGATTCATGTACTTCATTATTTAATAAAATATGATAAAAGTTATTTGGTTTTAAACTTGTAATAGTTGTAAGGTTACCTAAGTGCATTAGCATTGATCCATCGCCATCGATGCAAATAATTTTTCTGTTTGGTTTTTTTAGAGCTATTCCCAATGCAATAGATGAGCAGTGTCCCATTGAACCAACAGTAAGGAAGTCCTTATTATGTTCTTGATTTTTGCTTTTACGAATTTCAAATATTTCACGTGAAGTTTTTCCTGTTGTTGAAACTATAATATCATTTTCATTTAGATTATTTAAAATGATTTTCAAGGCATCTTCTCTTTTCATTTTCTGATTTATAGAATTTGAAAAATATTTTTTATATTTTTTGAAAGTACCTTTTTTGATCAAGATAGCAGTAGGCCGTGATTCTATCTTAGCTTTTTTGATGCTATTATTAATTTTCTGTTTGTAGTTAATATCATCTTTAAAAATAATTTCATATGGTATATCTAGAGTACGTAGTAAATCTAATTGAATTGCACCTTGTTTTATATGTTGTGGCTCATCCTTAGTTCCTGGTTCGCCTCGCCATCCAATTAATAGTAACATGGGGATAGAATACACTTCGCGATCGCAAAGTGATAATAATGGATTGATAGCATTCCCTAAACCAGAATTTTGCATGTATACAAGAGGTAGTAATGATGTCGCGAGAAAATAACCTGATGCCAAAGCAATTGCATTTCCTTCATTGGCTGTAATTATATGGTTTTTATCTTGGATATTATCATCAATACATAGACAGAACTCTTTTAAAAGTGAGTCTGGGACACCAGAAAAAAACTTAATTTCATTAGAAGAAAGTTGTTTGTAAAAATCTAGTGGTTTAATTGCCATATTGATATCGGCTATGGTATAAGTGTAATAATGTCTTTTATTGACATACAGTATTTATCTGAAGCTTCCTTAGCACGATTATTTTTCAAAATAGATTCGGCAACCTTAATCATTGCAGGATACGCTGACCTCAATAAATGATTAGCATAGATTACCACATTAATTTCTAAATCTTGTAACTCTTGCTCAGTAAAATGAGAATATGTTGATGGTACTACTACTAAAGGCGCACGGTTTTTAATTTTTTTATAATTTTTACAAAATTCAACAATTTCTTCACCATCTTTTTCTTTACTATGAATCATGATTCCATCAGCACCAGCATTTATATATGATTGAGCTCTATTTATGGCATCACTCATCCCTTTTTTTAAAATAAGGCTCTCAATTCTTGCTATAATCATAAAATCTTCGGTGACTTGAGAAGTCTTGCCTTCTTTTATTTTTCGACAGAAATGATCTATAGTATCTTGTGTTTGTGGCACCGAATCACCGAAAAGAGAATTCTTTTTATTGCCTATTTTATCTTCAATAATTATTGCGGAGACTCCTAACCTTTCCAAAGTTTTTACTCGAAATTTAAAATGCTCAATTTTCCCGCCAGTATCTCCATCCATAATAATTGGTTTTGTTGTGACTTCTAATATTTCTTCAACAGTTGAAAACCTAGATGAGAAATCAACTAATTCGGTATCTGGTTTACCCTTAGCTGTTGAATCTGTTAGACTGCTTTCCCAAATTCCATCAAATTCTAATTTTTGGCCATCAATTTTAATATTTGTTTTTTCAACAATTAATCCAGTTAAACCATTATGTGCTTCTAAAATTTTTACAATAGGTTTTGAATGAATTAACCTTCTCAATGTTTTCATACGGTTGCCAGGTGTAATGCCTTTCTTTTTTATGGCATTAATTAAATCGGTAGATGATACCCCTTGTGTATATTTTGGTTCAATAAGCTTACCACCCCATTGTTTTAAGGTTTTTATGACTTGATTTCGCACCTGTTTTTGGATTCCTTTTTTCCAGTCATCTCCATGTACTACAAAATCTGGTTTTATGGTATTTAGATTTGGGGTGTAATCTAAAGTGTTTTGTGCTATAACCTTATCAACACCTTTCAAATTTTCTACGATAATTTTTCGTTCTTTAAAAGCAATTAATGGTAAACGTTTATAGCTAGAGATTGCTTCATCAGTTAGAAGTCCAATGATTACAGTTCCTAATTTTGAACCTTCTTTAATTATATTAAGATGGCCTTGGTGGATGAGGTCAGCAGACATGCCTATATACACTGTTTTCATATTATATATTTAATTATTGGTTGAGGCGTTTTTGATTGGATATTGAATAATTCATCATCACATATGACGCACCTGCCATCAATCCTAAAATTAAACTTAATAGCAAGATTATTTTACGCTTTGGCTTAGTTTTTCTTACGGCGGGTTCGGCTGTATCTAAAATATTGATAAGAAGTCTTTCTTTTGCTTCATCAATCTTTGCAATCTCAAATTGCTGTCTAAGTGTAATATAGACTGCGCGGTTTTCTTCTACAGCACTTTCTAATCTCTCTCTTGTCATTTCTATTGAAGGAGTGTCTAACCTAAGTGGGTTTTTCTTACGAAACTCAGTTAAAAAATCTTCAGATTTTTCATTTTGTAATTTTGCATCTTCCATTTGTCTTTCTATGAATGCTCTATTTCTAGTTGCTTCTCTTTTTTGCTCAATAGAGATGAAACTTTTAACATATTCGGCAATATAATTTGCTATTTCAGATGCGAGTTGAGGGTCTTCCATTAAGACCGTAACAAAAATAAGTCCTGAATTTTCTTCTTTTATTGCAATTAAATCATCTAATTGTTGGATTGCTACATCTAAATCTTTATCAAATTTATTTGCCGTAATTTCTCCAGTTGGTAATAATTTTTTTATCAGTGCTAATGGTGAAAAAAAGGCTGGTTTATCTATATCCCAGAACTTAATTAGATTGCTTCCTTCTGGATATTTAATATTTTTCCATTCTTTAAGAACGATGTCTTTTTTTAGTTTTCGACTATTAATAATGTCTGGTATGTTATAAGTAGGTGCACTACCAAAACCACCTAAGCCAAATGATTTGGCAAGACCTTGAAAATCGCCTAACATACCCCCACTTTGGCCTAACTCACCAGCAGGATATAGGGATATTTTTGATGCAAAATAAACAGTAGCAATTAAGGCATAGGTTAAACCTATCACGGCTCCAAATATAGAAGATTTAATAAGAGTTTTTTTCTTTTGAGATAATATCTTCCAAAGGATATTTAGATTGATTTCATCATTAGCATTAATCAAAGACTCGTTTTTTTTAGAAAGATTTGCATTCTTAGAGCGCTTATCAATTAGTCCTCTTTTTCTTAGTTCCGCAATTCGATTTCTAAGAGTTTTTTCTGTAAGGCCATGTTTTTTTGCAATCTTTGCTCTACTACTTGGACTATCTATAACGCTGGGATTTTCTTTAATAATATTTAAGATTTTTTTTTCGTATGGTGTAATTATCATTTTTTTGTTACTTTGGGTAATCTGGTAGAATATCTTCTAAGATAGTTTGAACATAATATACAAAAACGACTATCTGTCCCATAGAAGTAAGATATTGTTTCAATACATACCAATCATCTTCATATTCAATTTTTTCAGCAATAAAGATTATATCGCCACTTTCTAATATATTATTTTTATTTAATTTAATTCTTTGCCCTGTCATGGATTTAACTAAGAATTTTTTACCAGATGAGTTTTCTGAAACTCCTCCTGCCATGGCTATATATTCTTGAGGTTTAGTACCTTCTATATACTGATATCTACCAGGAAATAAAACTGATCCAATAACTTCTATATATGGAAAAGATTTGGGGATCGTTATTATATCATTATTAGTTAAAAGATAGTTCTGGTGGTCAATTTTCCTTCTTGATATTTCCAGAGATCCTTTTTGAGTTCGAATGCGAGCTTTAACGTATGCTTTTTCCTCAACAGATCTAAAATTTTCTTCTTTTAATAAAATTCTTTCAAGTTCTCGATCAGGTGTTGAAGAAATCCTATTATTGCTAATATAAAATTTTAGAGAATCAGCATCAGGAAGAAAACCTCCTGCATTTGATATAATATTATGAATTGTCGTTACTCCTGGATCAATAGGATAATTTCCAGGAAATTTAATTTGACCTTCAATTTTTACAATCTGATGTGGATCTTCATTATTTAAGTATGGGATCATAATGTGATCCTGTTCCATTAAAATAATTTTATCTAATGTATTAATATCAATAAAAAATGATTTTGAATCAGTATTATTAAATCTGCGAGTTATTTTGATTTTATTAAAATCTACACCAGACTTTAATCCACCAGCAATTTGTATACCCTCGAGCAATGATTCATTAGTTTTGAATTCAAATTTTCCTGTTTTTTGTACTCCACCATTGATATAAAAAAATTGATCTTTATATGGTATGTGCACAATATCATTTTGGTTTACATATGGATTGATTTGGTGATTCCCAGTAACTTTAAATTTTTCTAAATCAATATACATAGTGTCATCTCTTCGAAGTAATAGTATATTTCTTGTTGATAGTGAATCAATATCAAATTTGATATTATTCTCAATACCAAATTTTCTAGAATACAAATCGTCAACTGCTAAAAGAGATTTTATACCAAGCGATTCAGAATATGGTTTTTCAATAGATTGTTTAAATTTAGATTTCTTTTTATCATGAAAATCTGATATAATTAATTTAAATAGGTCAGAAACTCTTGTCATGGGTGTAACCACAAAATACCCAGCATTACTAAATTGACCAGTTACCAAAATCTTAAATTCTCTAATCTTTTCAAGCTCAATATTAATTTTAACATTTCTATTCCAATTTTTAATTATTTTTTTAATTTCTTTAGAAAGTTTATTTAATGTTAATCCTTTACAATCTATAGTACCTACTGATGGAATTAATAAGGTTCCAGTAGGGGATATTATTAAACTATAATCAAACGTTTCATTGCTTGAAATTATATTTAGATGGAATTGGTCTCCAGGACCTACTAGATATGTTTCTTCATTGACAGGAGAATCTATAACAAATGGTGAGGTATTTGTTTTGGTGTTTTTGACGTCTTGTCTAGAATTTTTTATTCTTTCTGCTTGTTTTTGGGCAATCCTAAGACTATTTAAATCTAAAGTTTGGTATTTACTCAACCCATGTATGCATAGCATTATTAATAAAATTCTTGGAGTATATTTTATCATAATATGATCAATTATTGCCAGAAACCAAGAAGCGGATTTAGGAATACTTCATATTCCAGCGTATTTTTAATGTGTTTACCCTATGGTGTTAATTTGGGCACGATTTATTTCGATAGTATTCCTAGTTTGAATAACTAAACTTATTCTTACTCATTGTAAAATCCAAATTATTATTCGCCCGGGCAGTGCAAAATTTTTTAATAACTCTATTAGTTTAGTATTGTTGTATTAATCAAAATAAATTCTGTATCTAAAAAAAGGTTTTAATAGATGATTTCAATTAAAAAACTTCGAGAAAATAAAGATTCATACCAAAATGGACTGAAATTAAAAGGTGACTCTACAGATTTAGATACAATAATTACCTTAGATATCAAGGTTAGATCAATAAAAAGAAAGTCCAACGAAATGCGGGCAGAAAGGAATAACGCGTCAGAAGCCATAGGTAACGCAAAGAAAGCTGGAGAAGATGCTTCTAAAGCTATTTTAAATACTAGGGAATTAGGGGAAAAATTAAAAGAATTAGAGCTTGAGCTACATGATTTAGAGTCTCAGCTTAATACGTTATTATTTCAAGTACCAAATTTACCCCATCATAGTGTTCCTATAGGTTCAAATGAAAATGAGAATATTGAAGTAAGAATTTGGGGTGAAAAATCAGAATTCACTTTTCAACCAAAAACACATATGGAATTGGGGATTGAATTAAAACTGTTCGATTTTAAACGTGGTGCAAAACTTTCAGGAAGTGGATTCCCACTATACACTGGAAAAGGTGCAAAGCTTGAACGTACTCTCATTAATACAATGATAGACTTTCATAATCAGGAGTATGGTTTTAAAGAGATTTTTCCTCCAGTGTTAATGCGAAAAAAATCTATGATAACTACTGGTCAATTACCAAAATTTGAAGATGATATGTATCATACTGAGGTTGATAATCTTTATTTAGCTCCTACTGCTGAGGTTCCAGTAACCAACATACATCGAAATGAAATTTTGGAGGAGTCTGACCTTCCAAAATATTACGTAGCTTATTCCCCATGCTTTAGAAGAGAATCAGGCTCTTATGGAAAAGACACTAGAGGACTTTTAAGGGTGCATCAGTTTAATAAAGTTGAGCTTGTAAAATTTGTAAAACCAGACTCTTCTTATGATGAGTTAGAGTCACTTACGCTTCAAGCAGAATCAATATTACAAAATCTAGGTTTGCATTACCGTGTTGTTTCACTCTGCACTGGGGATCTAAGTTTTGCTGCAGCAAAATGTTATGATATAGAGATATGGGCTCCAGGGGAGCAAAAATGGTTAGAGGTTTCATCATGTAGCAATTTTGAGGCATTTCAAGCTAGAAGGGGCAATATAAAATATAGAAGAAATGCTGATAAAAAAGTTGAATTGTTGCATACGTTAAATGGATCAGGGCTTGCAACACCCAGGCTAATGGTTGCTTTACTGGAAACATATCAAACAGAGAATGGGCGTATTGTTTTTCCTGAAAATGTTGCCGAATTTCTTGGTTTGAAGACGATTTAATATTGAGATACCTTTGGATATTGTTTAATGCTGCTGTTTGGACTGCAGTTTTTGGTCTTTTTGGAATTGCAGCATCATTTTTTGAATCTAATAAAGGTAGAACACTTGGTCATTGTGCTCGTTTATGGGGAAAGTATATTCTTTTTTTCACAGGAGTTAAATATTCAGTTAAAGGTTTAAATAATTTAGATACAGATAGTTGCTATATTTTTGCTGGAAACCATGCCTCTGGATTTGATATTCCCTTAGCTTTTGCTGGTTTGCCTTTTTGGTTGATTTCTGTTGCAAAAATTGAATTAAAATCGATTTTTATTCTTGGCTGGGTAATGACTACAGCAGGACATATTTTTGTAGACAGAAGAAAAAGCGAGAGCGCATTAGCATCTTTGGAAAAATCGAAAATGTCATTAATTAATAATCCAAGATCTGTTTTATTATTTCCAGAAGGGACTCGTTCTGATGATGGGTCTATAAAAAAGTTTAAAACAGGTGGTCTCATGCTAAGTTTAGATACAAAAATTCCTATTGTCCCCGTAGCATATAAAGGTACATTTGAAATGTTAAAAAAAGATTCTTGGTCAGTGAGTAATCATCCTTTAGAAATATGTATTGGAAAGCCAATTTATCCTGAAAAATATTCTGCAGATAGTAGAATGAAGTTGGCCGAAGATGTTAGGAGTCAAGTTATAAAATTACTTGATCAAGGTACTTAAAATTTAAAAACTTGATTAAATAGATAAGAATTGAACACATTAGATAAAAAAATTGTATTTACAAATGGTTGTTTTGATTTATTACATCAAGGTCATATTGATTTATTATTTAAGGCTTCCAAATATGGTGACAAGTTAATTGTAGGATTGAACTCTGATGATTCTGTTAAATTATTAAAAGGTGAAAGTCGTCCTGTAGAAAATCAAAATAAAAGAAGAAATAAACTTTTGCAATTAAATTATATTGATGATGTCCATATATTTAACGAAGAAACGCCTTTAAATCTTATTCACTTAATTCGTCCTGATATATTGGTTAAGGGTGGTGATTATAATATCAATGATATTGTAGGTGCAAAAGATGTTGTTAAATGGGGTGGACGTGTAATTGTAATTCCATTAACTCCTGGTTATAGTACAACTTTATCTATAAAAAACCAGAATAAATGAAGGTCTTGTCTTAAATTATAATTTGAGTTAAAATCCATCGCGGAGTTTCACTAAAACCCTTTGAGTAAGTCATTTAGAGAAATTATAATAATCTTAATCTGCGCCGTAGGTTTTCTTGGTGCAAAGGCTAAAAACGTCTCAAATGTATTTCCCAATACATCTGTATT
This sequence comes from Fidelibacterota bacterium, assembly GCA_002708715.1. Taxonomy (GTDB): domain Bacteria; phylum Fidelibacterota; class Marinisomatia; order Marinisomatales; family UBA1611. The sequence continues at coordinate 35,835 of PAPB01000032.1, forward strand.
TACTGCAAGAAATGATTCAAGCATCACTATAGATGAAACGCAAAATAGATTACCTGCAATAATTACAGATGCGAAATTATTGATGTCAGAGGTGGTTATCTCTGATTTTAATAAAGATACTTTAGAAGTGGCTTTTCTTCTTAGTAAGATTTTTGAATTGATGATGGAGGCAGATCAAATTGGTGGTCAGGATTTGGAGTTTGGAGGTATGAGCCTGGAAGATAAAGAAGAATTTGATAGATTTAATCGGACTTTCACAGACCTATACACACATAAACTTTTAACAGTACAAAATATTAATGCACCCATAATGGCTGAGAAAATTTGGACAGATATTACTGAGGGCATAGAAATTGAGATGGGGGAAACAAAATTTACAGTTATTGAAGATCGTGATGGACATATACCATTAGTTAGAACAAAGCAAGTTGACCAATATATTAAATATTTCCAAACGAAAGGTCGTAAGCAATTTCAAATATGGTTAGATCGTTACGCTAAATATAAAGATTTAATCTTACCAATTTTGGCTGAACATGAAATGCCAGAAGAATTAATGTATTTAGCAATGATTGAATCAGGCCTCAATCCTAAAGCCTATAGCAAGGCAAATGCATCAGGAATGTGGCAATTCATTTATTCGACAGGGAAAAATTATGGTCTTAATAGAGATTGGTATAAAGATGAAAGACGTGACCCAGTAAAAGCGACTCATGCTGCTTGTAGATATTTGAAAGATTTATATAAAGAATTTGATAATTGGTATTTGGCTTTGGCGGCGTATAATTGTGGTTCAGGAAGAGTAGCGAGGGCATCAAAGCTTCATCAAACATATGATTTTTGGCAGATGCATTCATTACCAAGAGAAACACGTAATTATCTTCCTTATTTTCTTTCAGCCGCTATAATCGCAAGGTCGCCAGCAGAATATGGATTCAAGCTTCCTAAAAATGTTATACCTTTTAAATATGATACGGTTATGCTTGAAAAGAGTTCAGATATAGCAGTTTTGGCAAGAGTTGCTGGTATTAAACCAAAACTCCTAAGAGAGTATAATCCAGAACTAAGGCAATCAGCTACACCAGAGAGCAAATATGAATTAAAAATTCCAACAGGTGCAAAAAATACATTTTTATCTGCTTGGAAGGCAATTCCAGAAGAAGAACGATTTGCACCTCAATTTGTTGTCCATCGGGTTCGCTATGGTGAAAGTCTTTGGACTATATCAAAAAAGTATAATGTATCAATACATGATCTAGCAGCAGTAAATAAAATTAGAAATAGAAATAAAGTTAGAGTAGGACAAAAGCTCAATGTCCCCCTAAAAGGTGGGCAAGCCTGGGCAAATAGTGGTAAAAGAGGACCCCCGGGTTATGCGAAACAGATATATAGGGTAAAAAGAGGAGATACTCTAGGGCAGATTGCAGAAAATTTTGGAACGCGAGCGAGTAAAATAAGAAGATGGAATAATATGAAATATGGCTCGCATTTAATTCATGCTGGTCAAAAGTTAGTTATATGGGTTAAATAATAATTTGGATATTGTAAGGTCAATAGCAAGGAGTAAATAATGACAAAACAAGAAATAGTTGATATAGTCTCAAATGCAACCGGCCTAACAAAAGTTGAGACTGAAACAGTTATGAATGGCGTAATGGGAACTATCATAGATTCTCTTGCGAGTAATAATAAAGTTGAATTAAGGGGTTTTGGCACTTTTGGTATAAAACACCGAATGCCTAAAAAGGCAAGAAACCCAGGAACTGGTGAGGCAGTTTTTTTACCAGAAAGGTTTGTTCCCACCTTTAAACCTAGTAAACTCATGCGTTCTAGAGTGAACGATTTAATTAAAAAGAAATAGATAGGTAATTAATGCCAAGCGGTAAAAAAAGAAAAAAGAAAAAGATGAATACGCATAAACGAAAAAAACGTTTACGTGCGAATAGACATAAGAAAAAGAATAAGTAAAAAAATCCTATTAGTATTAGGTAATTTTTGCCTTTATCTAAAAAATAAACTTTTCTATGCCAGAATATCGAAATTATTTTTCGGTCTCTAACCTTAATTCAAAAATTAGATATACCTTAGAAGGTAACCTTAAAGGGATTGGAGTTAAAGGGGAATTATCTAATTTCCATCACCATCCAAGTTCTGGACATATGTATTTCACTTTAAAAGATGAAACTAGTGAAATTCGTTGCGCCATGTTTCGGGGTAATAATCTTCAATTAAAATTCAAGCCTATAGATGGTATGGCGGTGAAGTTATATGGTGATGTTACTTTCTATGAGCAAAGAGGCTCTATCCAAATTAAAGTTTCATCAATGGAACCCGAGGGTGTTGGTGAATTGTATAGAGCATTTCAAAAATTAAAAGAGACTTTAGGAAAAGAAGGATTGTTTGATGATAAGTACAAAAAACCATTACCTTCTTATCCGCATAAGATTGGTATAATCACTTCAAGCTCAGGAGCTGCATTAAAAGATATTTTAAATGTTTTAGAAAGAAGGGCTCCTCATTTAAAAATCATACTTAAATCCGTAAAGGTACAGGGCCAGGGTGCAATTGAAGAAATTGTTCAAGCCATAGAATTATTTAATATTGATAATAGTGTTGATGCTTTAATTCTTGGTAGAGGCGGAGGATCGTTAGAGGATCTTTGGGCTTTTAATGAGGAAGCTGTTGTAAGATCTATATTCAAATGTACTATACCAATTATAACGGGAATTGGACATGAAACTGATTTTTCAATTGCGGATTTTGTATCCGATGTGCGTGCGCCCACACCTTCAGCAGCAGCAGAAATTGTAGCACCATCTAAATCCTCAATATTAAAAGAGTTAAACTCTATAGAAAGTCAAATTATAAATTCCATGAAAACAAAGGTTGAAAGATTATGGATAAACACTGATCAGTTTGAAAGAAGTCTCGCTGCTTTACAACCTCAAAAAATAATAAAAAATAATTTAGAAATTTTATCTAAGTTAGATCGGCAGATGCATTTTATTATTATTCAAATAGTAAGGCGATATGGGCACAATCTAGAATCTTTATTAAAACGATTGATTAATGTGGGTCCTGATAATGTTTTAAAGCGTGGATATTCTATACCATTAGATGGTAATGGGAAAATCATAAAAACTGCTCGACAGATTAAAGTAGGAGAAATATTTAATTTAAAAACCGCAAAAGGGTCTCTAAGTGCAAAAAAAATATCAGATATTATTAATAATTAGATTGGTTAAGTTTTAATATGAAAACACAAAATAAAGAACTAAATATTGAATTGTCGTTTGATCGGTTAGAGTCAATAGTCGCTAAGATGGAATCTGGTGATGCAAATTTAGAGCAAAGTTTAATCTGGTTTGAAGAGGGAATGGAATTGATAAAGGAATGTCAGGCTAGATTAAAAAAAGCAGAACAGAAAGTAGAACGTCTTATTGATGAATCTAAAAATCATAATAATGGCGAGGGTCTGGATTTGTGAGTGTAAAGAAATTTGGTATATGGGGAAATACTGATAAGAAAATCTTTTGGGAGATATTACCAGATATCTTATCATGGGCTATGAAAAAAGAATTAGTTCCATATTTAACAAAACGTATATCTAAAAATAGCAAACTCGATTTTAAAATTATACAATCTCGGGATGATTTTAATAAATTAGATTTTATGTTAACTCTTGGAGGAGATGGAACTTTTTTATCTTTAGCGAGAGCGATTGAAAATAGAGGCGTTCCTATTTTAGGTATCCATCTAGGGGATTTAGGATTTTTGGCAAAAGTAACGTTAAAAGATCTTTTTTATAGATTAGATAAAGTAGCAGATGATGAATATATTACAGAAGAAAGAATTTTAATAAAATCAAAAATAAAAAAAGGTGAAAAAGTAGTAGAGCATATTAGTCTCAATGATTTTGTATTTGCAAATGGAGAACCGCATAGAATGCTTAATACATCTGTAAGTGTAGATGGTCACTTTGTAGGGAATTATAAAGCAGATGGGTTGATAATATCTACTCCAACAGGTTCTACTGCTTATTCATTGTCCGCTGGTGGTCCAGTGGTAACACCTAAAGTGGATTCAATTGTTATAACTCCAACTTCAGCTCATACTCTTACTTCAAGGCCTTTAGTGGTTCCAGGAGATTCGAAAATCGTAATAAGTTTTTCAGGTGCAGCAGATTCGATACGATTTGTTGCAGATGGGCAAATACATGAGATATTAAATTCAGAGTGTGAGGTTGAAGTTGTTAAATCCGATTTTACGATACCATTAATTGATTTCGATGATACAGATTATTTTAAAACTTTAAGAACAAAAATGGGATGGGGTAAGAGAGGAGAGGAAACAGTATGATAGATTAAATAATTAATCTAGAAATTTTTTATATTCATTAAATTTCATATGTTCTTTATGATTAAATTTCGGTCTTTGGACATATTTATTTTTTATTTTATTTTTCTTTTTTCCTCTTAAAAAAGCACACTCCCAATTTTTTCTTTTTACATATGTGGTTGAAGGAATATACCTTAGAGTAAGACCAATACGCCAATCTGAGGATGTATTGGCATTTGATCCATGAATTATGAATGGATTATGTATGGATATATCACCAGGGTTTAGTTCTATATCAATGGCTTTAGTAGTATCCAGTTCATCAAGGTTAATCGCGAGATCAAGTACATATTTATTAATATTCATTTTTTTCATTTCTGAAGGTTTAAGAAGTCGCTTGTTTTGTGTGCCTGGTATTACTCTCATGCATGCATTGTTTTTATTTGAGGGTGTCCCTGCTAGCCATACTGAAGTTACTTTCATCGGCTTAAGAGGCCAATACGATCCATCTTGATGCCAACCTACGGGCATACCATCTAAAGGTTTTTTTGCAATATAGTGAGCACCAAACAGTGCAATGTCTGGTCCTATTATTACTTCAACAATATCTAAAATATTCTTTTGTTCTAATAAATGATGAATAAACGGATCATGAATTAACATGTCGTGGTGGAATGCCTCTGGTCGAATGTTTGGGTTTTTATTTTTTAACCATTGAACGTGTTTTTCGACTTCTAATGCTAACTCTAATGGGATAACATTTCTAATTATTGAATAGCCATTGAGATGATATTCTTTTTTTATTTGTTCAAAATTCATCATTTAAGATTTTGGATATTGAGATGATGTTGTCTTAGGATACAATTATCCATAACTACTAATAGTCCTGCATTTTTTGCTAGTTTTTTAGCTTTATAATTAATTACCCCGTCTTGCATCCATATTGCTTTAACTCCATTCTTTATTGCTGATATTACTACAGGTAAAACATATTCTGATTTACGAAAAATATTAACAGTCTCGATAGTTGTTTTTATTGTATCTAAATTTGGATAACAGGTCGTATTATTGATTTTTTTATGTAATGGATTAACAGGTATTATTTTATAGCCATGCTGAAGCATGTATTGTGAAACAAAATAACTTGGTCTTTCTTTTTTATTGCTGGCTCCAATTACAGCAATATTCTTTAATTTTAAGATTTCTAAAATTTGATTCGTATCATTCATGGTTTTAGTAAATTTTTTAAAACATAAGTTGCTATATTTGGATTTTCTTTTAATCTTCTTATTGAATAGTCAAACCAGTCAGGCCCGAATGGTACATATACCCTTACTTTGTAACCATCTTTAATTAAATTTTCCAAGCGGTCACCCATTGGGACTCCGTATAGAACTTGAAATTCAAAAAGTTCTGAAGGTATATCTTCAGTTTTTATCCAGTCAAGTAACTCGTCAATTAATTCTTGATCATGAGTGGCGTAACCTGCAAATGCACCTTTTTCAGCCATGCTTTTAGCCATGAGTATGAAATTTTTTTGAATATCGTGTTTATTATTATATGCTATTGAAGGTTTTTCTTTATAGATGCCTTTGCAAATTCTCGCATTAAAATTTGGGGTGGCCAAATTATTTATGTCTTCTATGCTTCTGTAGAGATATGCTTGTAATGCCACTCCAATATCATTGTAATTTTTTTTACAATCTTTTAATATTTCAAATGTTTGATCTGTAAAATTAGAATTCTCCATGTCAATCCGTAAAAAATTATGCAACTCTTTAGCCTTTCTGGCAATCAATTTCATATTTTTGAGTGCTTCAAAATATGAAATATTTAATCCTATATGAGTTGGTTTAACAGACAGGGTGCAATTTAATTGTTCATCATCAATGCGGTGATACAATTGACAATATTGCTCTGTGATTTTATATGCTAAGTCAGTTGAGGTTACGTGTTCTCCAAGAATATCTAAGGTAGCTCGAAAACCTTTTTGATTTATTTTAGATACGGTTAACAATGCCTCATCCACGGTTTCGCCAGCTACGTATGGTTTAGCAAATGGTTTTGAAAACCATTTTGGAAGAAGAGGTACTGTTTTTGTTATAATATAATTGAACAATGACATACAGAAAATTAGAAAAAACTTAATTTTAATTAAATATAATTTAAATATAACTAATAATTAATACTTTATTGTGTTTGAAGTTTGATTTGATCCATAAAACTTCAACAAGTAGATTAAGAGTCTAATTATTATCCAATAATAAAGATTTATGTATAGAGATTTCGGAACCGTACTTCTTGCTGCTGTAATAGCTATTGTATTTGTTTGTGTGCCATTAATCCTTCAGTGGTTAGTTGCACCTTCAAATAAAACAGCAGAAAAGTTGCAAACTTATGAATGTGGTGAAGTCGTAGAGGGCTCAGCATGGTTACAATTTAATGTTAGGTTTTATGTTATAGCGTTGATTTTCCTCATTTTTGATGTTGAAGTAGTTTTCCTTTTTCCGTGGGCTGTTGTTTTTAAAGATATGGGAATGGTCGCTTTAGTGGAAATGGGAATTTTTCTATCAATCTTAGTTGTAGGTTTAGCTTATGTGTGGGTTAAGTCTGATTTAGATTGGGTGAAAAGAACTGTGCGCTATGGAACGGGTAGATATCAAAAAATCGCAATGGATCAGGAAAAATAAATGGGATTATTAACTAATAAATTTCAAGATAATATTATTGTTGAAAAACTCGATAAATTACTTAGTTGGAGTCGTTCAACGAGTCCTTGGTTCTTTCAATTCGGGACTGCTTGTTGTGCGATAGAAATGATGGCAGCTGCTGCTAGTCGGCATGATATGATGAGGATAGGAGCTATACCACGCTCTTCTCCTAGACAGGCAGATGTTATGATTGTTGCGGGAACGGTTACAATGAAGATGGCAATCCGTGTTAAAAAGCTTTATGAACAAATGGCGGATCCAAAATATGTAATTGCTATGGGGTCTTGTGCGACTAGTGGGGGACCATATTGGCAGCATGGTTATCATGTCCTCAAGGGAGTCGATATAGTTATTCCAGTAGATGTTTATGTTCCAGGGTGTCCTCCAAGACCAGAGTCTTTAATTGAAGGGATGCTTAAGTTACAAGAACAGATTCTTCAAGAGCGCCCACTCACAAGAAAAATGGCATGACAGAAAGCAAGGAAAAACTAATCGCCGAATTAGTTAACAAAGGTCTTGATGGTGATATGGATGCAGTTAATGCATGTGATGATAAGATGACACGGGCGAAGGCTAAGGCGATGATAGTGAAGGTTAAAAAGGGAATAGCCGAGCGACCTGAGATGCCTGTGGCAGCCAATGCCTCTTTAAGCACGGAAGGATCAACTAATTTTAATCCAGAATCCTTATCTAAGGATGATATGCTTGCGTATCTAGTTAACAAAGGTCTTGATGGTGATATGGATGCAGTTAATGCATGTGATGATAAGATGACACGGGCGAAGGCTAAGGCGATGATAGTGAAGGTTAAAAAGGGAAT
>PAPB01000033.1 GCA_002708715.1 Fidelibacterota bacterium
TTCTAAAATTTTATTTTTTAGTAGATGATAATTATTGATTTTTTTATATAGCAAAGGATCATGAATCTTCAACTTTTCTAAAAGTTGTTTAGCTTTTAAATCATTGCCGATCTCTTTTAAAGCAAAATATACCCAGTTTGAATTTGTTGATAATATTGGAAATAAATATGCTGACTCATAAATAATATTTTCCATGCCTTCTTTATCACCTAAAGATTTATAAGCTTGAGCCATTCCTTTGTAAATATGCGGATTAGGAGAACGTTTTATAAAATTATTAGCTTTATTTAGATACATGTTTAATGCGCTTTGATCATTTGTTTTGGTTCCAAGATCCAATAACCCTTTTAGGATATAGTTATCATATTTTAAATGCAATGGTCCTGGATTGTTGATATCTAATAATAATTCATAATCTTTCATACCTGATTTTTCAAATTGATCAAGGATTTTCAATTTTTGAAAAGTAGCAATCATATAGAAAAAACATAAAGAAGGGATTAGGGAACCTATAATAATCAGAATTTTTACTTTCTTAATTTTATATTCTAATAATTTTTCATTATGAGATATATATATAATGATTATAAATATAATCCAATGTACTAAAGATACTCTAAACGGGAATTCAGTTTGATTATGAAGAAAGATTGGAAATAAGATCGCAATTAATGGAAGATTTTCTTTTATTTTGTATCGTGAAATTATAATTAAATAAGATAAAAATAATATAATAAAACCAATTATTGGAGACACTCCACCTTCGGAAACCCAAAGTAATATTTCATTATGAGGATGATCCCAATGTTGAGATAATATTGATGGATTAACGTCTTCTCTTTTTTTATTCCTTGATGCAATTTCTTCTCTAAATTTTTTTGAAAAATTAGAATATCCTATTCCACTTATTATATTTTTTTTCCAGAGATCAAAGGTTGTATCATATAACTCTAGCCTAATTGAACCACTATTTATACGGTTTTTCATCGTTCTTGAAAAATCTTTTTGTATTATTTTTGGTGATAAATAACCAATTAATAAACCAGAGATCATAAATAATAAAAATTTTTGGAATAGTTTTTTTTTAATTTTTATTTTATGTATTTGAAAAAATATTGTTAATGAAAAGCCTATAATACCCATATTTGACTCGAGAAGAATTATTAAAATAGAACTAAAAAGTGTAACTGTATATATTAATGCTCTTTTAAGTTGAAAGGTTTTTATTAAGTGATCTTGATTTAATAAAAATAAGCAAATACCAGATCCAGTGGCCATGAAGCTTGCCATGTTATTCACTTGTTGAAAACTTCCATAGGGTCGAGATTTTTTTTGAAGGATAAAATTATTTTCTAATCCAAGTTCATAGTATTGTATAATTCCAATAATGGATTGTATTCCAATACCTATTAAAATAATATAAAGTAAATTTAGTTTGTCAATTTTTGAAAAGTTGAATTGTAGAAGAGAAGAAAAAAATAAAAAACCACCCCCAAGAAAAACCATAGGATATATAGAATAACTTTGTAAATCATTATTTTGATAGAAAATAGGTAACACGAGAAATAAGCATCCAATAAATATTAATATTTGAATTTTACTATAAACAAATTGTTTATCGATATAGATTTTAAAAAATGAGATGCCAATTAATATAGAAATAAAAACCCAACCAATAATATTATAGGGTAGATACAGACCTCTTCCTCCTACATTTGATGAATAATAATGTATTCCAAAAAGGAAGTATGCTGTAAGCATATAGATGAAAATACTTTTTAATTTGATTTTCATAATTAATGATTATTTTTACAGTATATATATTTTTTAAAGCTTTTTAAGCAAATATATAATTTGATTGGTTAAGTTTAGTAAATAATTATAACCATAGTATTAATTTTTATTGTGAAATTTTTTCAATTACTAATCTTAACGACTTACCTCCTCTCTTTCCTTTTAGGTCAGGATTTTTCTATAAAATTTGATGGGCAAAATGATTACGTTATCATTCCTGATCACTCTTCTCTTGATTTAACACAAGACTACACGCTTGAGGCTTGGATATTTCCTGAGTCATTTTCTTGGTTGGGTGGCATTATTTCAAAATATCACACAAATGCTGCTAATGGATATTTACTAAGGCTAACGCATCAATCACCTTACACAGGTATAGGATTTGATGAACTCGTTACAGCTACTAATCTTTTGGATGCTAATCAATGGTCTCACATTGCCGCGATAAAAGAGGGTGGGGATCGCAAGCTTTTTATTAATGGTGTAGAATATCCTCTTTCTGGTAGCTCGTTAAATGTTGTGGAAAACAATAATCCTATTCGTATTGGCTCTGATTATGGTGGTAGATATTTTGATGGACGGATTGATGAAGTAAGAATTTGGAATGTAGCTAGACTGCAAACAGAAATAATATCAGCTATGGACACATTACTTACTGGCGAAGAATTAGGATTAGTGGCATATTATAATTTTAATGATGGAGTCGGTGATACATTATTCGATCAAACTAGCAATGGTCATGATGGTACACTTGTTGGAAATCCGTCATGGGTAGATGGCTTTACCCTTTCAGGTATGCTTGGAGATGTAAATTTTGATGAGATATTAAATGTCTATGATGCGGTCATGCTTGTTGCAATTATGCTTATGCATGAAACTGGTACAGATCTACAGTTAAATGCTTGTGACACAAATGAAGATGGAATTATTAATATTGAAGATATCGTATTGCTTTTTCAATGGATCTTAGAAATTGATCCTGATTCTCGTAGAAGTATAACATCTGGAGAGTATACACAAAATGATGAATTTATTTCTATTTCATCAAATGGTGAGATAGCTGGATTTGAACTAGTGTTTTTAGATGAACATTTTATTCAAAATCTTGATTTGCCTCAAGGATGGGCTTGGAATAAAAATGATGATCGGTTAATAGCATATAGCACAGATGGTTCACACCTTCCAGAAAACTTTTTTATTAGTTTGCCGAAACCAGATATTCTAAAAAGCTTAAAGTTAGTTGGTTGGGGAAATTCTAAAGTTGAAGCAAAGAGGAATATTGTTCCAACGTCATTCAATATTCAATCTGTACCAAACCCATTCAACCCTGGATGTTTAATTTCTTTTGAGATTTTAGATAAGAAAAAAGTAAAGATTGATGTTTTTAATGCCAACGGCCATTATTTGGAAACTATCAATCACCAAATTTTTCAAAAAGGTAATCATCAGGTTTATTGGCAGCCACAAAATTTTGCTTCAGGTATATATTATATTAGGATATCAGATAAAAAGAATAGCCAAATACATAAAGTCTTATATTTAAAATAGGAGAGAAAATATTAAAATAATTCAGCTTATATTTTTTTTACTTTGCTCCCTCTATGGAGATACAACAATTGTTGCTTTTGATGCTGTGCACCAATCTTTTGGTAGTTTGGGAAATAATCGCACTGTAATTGACACGATTCATTTTCCTGACTCCAATATGGGATACTCAGAAATTATTATGGAAGTGAATCTTGAGTGCCCTAATGGTGGATGTGATCCTTGGGATAGAAAGGCAAAAATATCGGTTAAGCATATAGATGAGTGGTTTGAAATTGGACGATATGTAACGCCCTATGGTGTAGGGTGTGGATGGGTTTTTGATGTTACGGATTATCGCTCTCTGCTTCAAGGAGAAGTATCGTTAAAATCTTATATTGATACCTGGGTAAGACCAGGTTGGTTGGTAACAATTAAGTTTAATTTTATATCTGGTGTCCCTGAATATCCATATACAGTTATTAGAAATATTTGGAACGATGATTATATAGTATATGGAGATGAGACTAACCCAGTTAATATCCCATCTATAACTGAGTATATCCCAAGTGATGTAGAAAATATTTCTCTTAGGATGATTACAACTGGACATGGACAAGGGAATACAGATAATGCAGCAGAGTTTTCTTATCGAATACATGATATATATATTAATGGAGAGATAGGTTTCTCACATGATTTTTGGAGAGATGATTGTGCATCAAACCAATGTTCTCCGCAGAATGGAACTTGGCAGTATGATCGCGCAGGTTTTTGTCCTGGTGATAAAGTATTTTTTGAAGATTTTAACTTAACAGGATATGCTCCAAATGGCGGTATAATGACCTTGGATTATGTACTTGAAGATTATATTAATTATTGTTCTCCAAATAATCCAGCATGTGTAGATGGTTCAACATGCTCACAATGTAATTATAATAATTCTGGTCATACTGAACCATTTTATTACCTTGGATCGCATTTAGTCATTCATACAGAATCATATCATTCAAATGCAGATACATATTTTCAAATAATAGATCAGGATTCATCCGATGAGTATATTGAATTATATTTGGAGAATTATATTCCAATTTATGGTTTTCAATTAATGATAGATTTAAATGATTTAGAAGGAGTCGACCTTACGAATATTGAATTTGAAAATGTAAATGGTGGTCGAGCTGAGGATGCGGGTTGGACTATTGGTATTAATGATTCTGGTATGGTAATAGGTTTAGCCCAAGAAACAGGGCTTCCAATTGCTGAGGGTGAGGGTATTCTTACAATGATGCTTTGGAATATACAAGATTATCCTCAAATGTTTGGATCTATTACTATTAGCGATTTAAATGTCTCAGGATATTTTGGTGCCCAAGTATCAAGTGAAATTGGTGTTCCTTTAGAGATTAATTCTATTCTTAATACAAACCAATCTAATCTGTTACCAATAGAAACTAAATTATATTCGGCATATCCTAATCCATTTAATCCAAATGTAAAAATATCATTCGATATTTTTAAAGAATCAAATGTTCAATTATCTATATTTGATGTGCAAGGAAAAAAAATAGATAGTTTGATTAAGTCTAAAAATATGAAACCAGGAAATTATATTTTTGAGTGGGATGGATCAAAATATTCTAGCGGTATGTATTTTTATACTCTCCAAACAGACTATTTTATTCAAACAAATAAAATGATATTAATCAAATAATTTAATTTTATGGGTGTTGAACCCATTGAGCATTATATAAATCGATGAAAGCAGGCGCAATTTTATTTGAAATAGTATTCTCAGCAAGATTATATAAGATACCTATTCTTCCTGATTCTGGTCCGGCATGACGACCATTATTCTGAGTTCTTCCTTTCCAATGGCCGATAATAACCATTTCAAATTTAGTGAAACGGTCATTATTAATATCATAAGTAGCGCTACCAAGTAGATCTGTTTTTATGCTATGATTTAGTTCATGTGTTGGGGTCCAATCATTTTCACCTAATTTCCATTCTCCTTTTGCAACTGCTTCTGATTCTCCAGATATTTTAAATTCTAAAGTAGATTTATTTATGTTAGTTAATTTGACAACTAGATTTGCTTTTTCTATTTCTTCTGGTGCGAAAGGTAAGGTCTGTCCTCTAACATTATCTACAAGATGGAAGCGAAATAACCTATCTTTAATAATTTGTGGACATTCTTGAATTGATCCTATGATTTTTGTTTTTGGAACCCATAGTCTTGACTCTTCTTTACTAAACCAAACATAATCCATATTCCATCTATCACCTCTTTCAGAATGAATAGGTGGATCTGAAAAAAGATCAGCTTTAGCTCCTTTTAAAATTAATCCTTCTTTTGGATAGCTATCTTCCCATCTGTGAGAAGTAGAAGGCGAAAAATCCTTTGGCAGTTTTTTATCTTCCTCAGAAATCTTTTTCCATTTTTCTAATCCTTCTTTAATAGTTTTAATAACAACATCTGGGTTTAGTGAGTTTACTGAACTTAAAAGTTTACCACTTGGACTGCATACGTAAATACCTTGTCTAGATCCTCCGACTTTTCTGTAGTGTCCTTTATTGGCAATCTGTTGAAAAAGAGTAGCATCTTCTTCTTTAGCCCCTTGCAGTCGCCACACTTCATCTGTTGCAGGAATAAATTTTTTTGATATGTTAATTAATCTTGGATCTGACCAGACGGACCGTCTGCCTGCTGCGCCATTATTTCATGTGCAGCCTAGTGGATGTCCATTCATTACCCATAGTAGCAAAGGTTTTTGATATTGATCAGAATCAATTAAGCCATCATAAAACGTACTTCGCCAAGGAATTTCGGCCCAAGCTAATTCCTTTTTAGTGGGTTTTATAAAATCCTGCCACATTTTATATGTATTCTCATTTAAATCAAATGGATTTTGTTCTATTAAATTTCCAAAAGAGAACAAAATAACAAATAATAAACTTTTCAATCAATGGCCTCTCTATTATATAAATTTACATTTATATAACTCAAGATAGAATAGATACAAATTTTGTAGGTTAATTTAAATAAATTCATTAATTACTTTACTCCAATTATTATATCCAGCTTCATTAAGATGGACACCATCAAAAGTAAACTGTTTAGAAAGCATACCACTATTATCTAAAAAGAAACTATGTAGATCAATTAATTTATAATATTTTTGCTTAATATTTTTTTTGAGTATGGTATTAATTTGATTTATTTGTTCTTTAAGATGCACTTCATGTTTTGGAAAAGACCCAGTAAGGTCATAAAAAATTTTCTCATTAATTGGTAGGGTTGTTTGAAGGTAAAATTGAGTTTCAGGAGTATGCTTATTAACTAATTCTGTGATTTGAATAATATTGCTAGCAACCGTAAGAGGTGTGATGTTTTTACGGTTGGGTGAATCAGTATTAAAAATATCATTTATTCCAATAAGCAAAAATATGCTAGAAGGTTTATAAAAATAGATTTCATTTAACCTTGCCAAAACACCTAATGTAGTATCTCCCGATATTCCTCTATTAACAATATTATTAGATTTAAAGTATTTATTCCAGTCTTCACCGCCTTCTGTAATACTATCTCCCAACATTACTATTTTTTTAAACCCTATTGGCATTTTATCAAAATCAGCACAACGTTTATAATAGAATTCTTTTTGATCTGGGGTATGATTTGGAATACGAAGTTCAGATTTTTTATAAAAATTTTTCAATGTATCTGGTTTGGTTATAGAAATTCTTTTACGTGTTTTTAATTGTTATTTAAACTAGTAATCAATTTAAGATTTTCTTGAACCCAAAGGTCATATCCATTTTCATTTAGGTGAACACCGTCACTGCTCATATTTTTATTCATATTCTCTTTATTATTAATAAAAGAAGAATATAGATCAATGACAGTAAAATTTTTATTAGTTTTTAATATTGTATTTGTTCTTTTTACTTGGTCATTAACTGATGGAGTAAAATTATTATGTAGAAAATTATAGTCAACATTTTTTACTTCTATATATTGATTATTATTTATGGGAAGAATGGTATAAATAAAGATTTTTGTATTAGGCGATTGTAATTTTATTATGTCTGCGATTTTGAAAATATTATTGGCAACATATTCGGGTGTTATATGTGGATTTTGTGTGTTGTCTGCAAAGAATTCATTAATCCCGATCATTATAAACACTGCTATGGGTTTATAAAAAATAATTTCATCTAATCTATTTAAAATACCAAGCGTATAATCGCCAGAGATACCTCTATTGACAATGTTATTTTTTTTGAACCTTTTGTTCCAGTCTCCACCACCTTTAATTATGCTATTACCTAAAAATACTATTTTATTTTTACCAATTGGTTTGTTTTTAAATTCTTTAATCCTATTAAAATAGAAAGTTTTTTGCCAATCAAGCTGTCCATTAATTTTTGTTGTATTATCAGGATATAGATTATGGTGAGTAATACAGCCAGAGAAAAAAACTGAAAATAATATAACAGTTTTCATCGATTTAAAGTATAAAACGTTTTATAGAATTAATGTAATCTTTAGATTATTCTAGAATGCAAACCTAAACCCTAAATCAATGGTCATACCGTAATGTTCTTCGCTACTTTTTGCTCTTTGATTTCTTGGAACCATTTCAAGAAGAGATGAGATATCAGGATTAAGAGATACCCTTTCACCAGTATCAGAATCAAGCGTTGAATATAATTCAGGGTCTAAAATACCACCTACTATCGCCCCAGTTTCTGGGTCAAAATCAAATAAGATTGAATTATCAAAATTAGGATCATATTGATTATATCCGCGTAATCTTCGTATATCAACGGCCCCTGTGAGATTACTGATGTTTAGGTATAATTCTAATCCTTTAATAGGCAATTTTTGTTTCATTGATATATCAAATCTTCGATATGAATCAGTTGACTCTCTAAGACCAGGCCAGAAGTTAACAGTTGAGAAGACGTTAGATGTGTGAAGCATAGAAAGTCTGCCTGAAAAGCCTTTATAATCATATCCGAGTGAAAGGTTAATGATATCATTGGGTTGATCCAGTAATCTTTCAGTATATGTGCTATCTTGGTTTTCAGTAATAACCTGAAAAGATGGAACAAATATTACATTCGTTTCTATCACAGTTCTTGGATATTTTACTTCAGAAGTTGTGCGTGTATAATTAGCGTTAAATACTAAGCCTCTAAGTACGCTAGGGAGATACCAGAATCTTGTTTGATAGTCAATCTCAAATCCTCTAAGGGCGACAGGATTTGGATTATTTGTTTTATAATTATTTATTCTATATGTCTCAGTAAAACCAGGTAAATCATATAGGCTTGGGTCTGTTATGTAACGTTGACCACTACTAAATATGAGTCCATCTATTTTTTTCGTAAAATGACTTAGGCTTAAGAGTCCAAGGTAATCATTATTTATAGCAACTACGAAATCTACATTTTTCGAAAGTGCTGGTTCTAGAAAGGGATTACGGTATTCAACTAATCTAGGTGCACCAGCGATATTATAAAGTGGTATCGCATCAGAATAGTTTGGACGCGTCAATGTATTTGTATTTGCATATCTTAGAATGAGCCAGTCAAAAGGTTGATATCTTAAAAATAATGCTGGGAGGTTGTATGAGTTTATCCTAGTATGTGTAGATACAGTATCAGATCCCATTGAATTATAGTGTGGTAGTGTCGTTTGTTGTCCATGAAAAGAAGTATAATTAGTCTCCATATCTTCGATTCGTAATCCTGATACAATATTTAGTTTTGATCCAATATTAACATCTGCCATTATATATCGAGCATCATACGACTCTGTTCCTGAGTAGTCATAAATCAAGGAATTTGTTTTGTGAGAGTGGTGCATAATAAATTCATGATAAGGAGCCCAGCCCCAGTTCTTTCTAAAAAAACTGAATAATTGATTCATTTTATCGAGATCTGCAAATGGGCCAAGAGCATATGGCTCATCAGCGATACCATCTCCATCTGAATCAACGTAATTTTTTCCTCCTAAGAATCCGTCATCATTGTATTCATTATCCATATAATAATAATATGGTGCATAAATTTGGCCTGAAAGTTCATCATATGGTAGCCAATCAAATTCCTGATATGTTGAATCTCTTTTTCCAGTATGTGCAACATACGTAAACGCGGCATAGTCATAGTCTCTATCGTGATTTCTTGTTTTCTTTCTTGTTTTGAATCCCAGTTTTATTTTCCCAGATAGTTGATCACTCAGTTTTAAATCATATTCAATGTTTGCACCATATGCACGTTCTTTTTCACTGGTTTTGTATTCATTATAATCATATCGATCAAACCAGGTTCCATTTGTGTCATTTTTTAAAAAATTTTGAAGAGTACCGATGCTCTTATCTGTTACAGTTGCGGTTTTTTCAATCAATATTATTTCATTGTTATCATCGTATATTGGTTCACCATTCTCATCAAATGTGGTATCATAATACACATAGGCACCATCAGTCAAAAAGTTAAAGACTTTATTTGTATCGCCATTAGTTGACTTTGAAAAACTATTAAATAACTCTACTCTTAATTTTGGAGTTAGGTTTTGTTCATATTTCCATGTTTCTGTACTAACATTTATTGTGTTTTTTAATTCTGCAGTAGAGAAACTTCTTTGACCATCGGCATATTGTAGATTAAAACTGTTTGTATAATTTGTAACATCTTTACTAATAGTGCTGCTAAGTCCGCTGTAGCTAATATTACCATTGGGGATATTATAATCGATTACTAAAAGATAATTATTTCTTTTATTCAATCTAGGAATATCTGATAAGTTTAAAGTGTTTAGAGTTAAAGGATTTATTGTATCTAAATCAGCGGGAGTATTAACATAACTCGCACTTAATTGATTGGCGCTACGGTTTCTTTTCTCTCGATCTAATTGACCTAGTACACCGAGCTTATCATTAAAAAAACGATTACTCAGATCTAATACAAGTTTATGATCATTATAGGTTCCTTTAAGGCCATTATACATCCCTTGTGTAACTACATTCCCGTGTACACCTGGCTTTGCTTTTTTTAATTTAAAATTTACAGTCCCACCAAGTACATCTGCCTCTTGGTCAGGTGTCCCAGCCTTTGTTACTTCAATCCCCTCTAACATGTATTGTGAAATCATACTTAGATCTGTGCTACGGTCATCTGCATCTGTAGAAGCTAAGTTAGTACCATTTACCGTAATCTTATTATATTTAGGGGAGAGACCTCGAATAACAACCTTATTACCTTCACCACCTTCTCGCCTAATAGAAACACCTGGTACTCGTGCAACAGCTTCAGCTGCATTTGCATCTGGTAGCTCTTGTATCCTGTCAGATGAAACAATATTTTTTATTGATTTTGCTTTCAATTGTCTGTTTATCGCATCCATTTGGCCTCTTGCCTGCGCGGTAACTTCAATTGTTTCTCCTTCAATAGTAGAATAGTTTAATTCAAAATTTTGTGTTAGTGCTTCACCTGGTTGTAGGGTAACCTCTGTTTCGAACGTTTCATAACCTATATAGGTTGCTTTCAATGTATATACATCAGGGAACACATTAGTAATCTTATAGGTACCAGCATCAGTGGACGCAGTTCCTAGACTAGTCCCAACAATAAATACATTAGCACCTATTAAAGGTTTTTTAGTTGTTTTGTCTAAAATTATACCTGTTATTGTACCGTTTTGTGAAAACGCTGTAGAAATAATTAGAAAGGTTGTAATAATTAATTTATTAATATTGGTTTTATTCATAATCTAATATTAGCTCCTTGATCAAGATGAATTCCTAATGAATGCAGCAAACTCTTTTTTTCTTCAAGTGTTTTCAATGAAACTTCACAATCATTATCTTCAAATAATGCTGCGGCATTTGCTTCAAAACATTTTCCAACTAGTGTATTATATTTAGTCGCTAGTTCACGGATTGTTTTTTTTGATGTTTTATCTTTTTTTAGTGCATCAACACTCTCAAATTTTTTTCGAATAGCAATGGTCTTGTCCATAATAGTCTGTGATTTTTCATTACAGCTACAAGGGTTTAAGTTTTTATTATTTTTGTTTTGCATAGACCGCAATTTATTTAATGGCAGTTTTTGTTGGATAGGATTATGCGTTTGCTCTTTTTTATTGGAGCAGCTAAGAGCCAGAATAATAAACAGGTTTAACAATAAAAATTTCATATAATCAGTTTTTAAAATAAATATTCTCAAATTTAATGATTCCAAATATAAAAAAATAGGGGACAGTAAAAAAAATCACTGTCCCCTAAAAACATAACGAAAAAATCGGTATGATTATTTCATTAGTGCCATTTTTTTAGTCATTGACTGTTGGCCATCAGTTAGCGTATAAAGATATACACCTGTAGAAACTGACTGTCCAAGCTGATCACGTCCATCCCATTTGTATGTATGACTACCAGCCTCAAGATAAGCATTTTCAATTACTTTCACTTGCTGACCCATCATATTAAAAATAGTCAAGCTTACATCAGATGCTTTATCCATGGTAAAGCTGATATCTGTTGTTGGGTTAAATGGATTTGGATAGTTCTGAGATAAAGTAAACTCATTAGGTGTTACCTTATTATCATTTAATCCAGCAGTTGCTTGGGCTTCCCATTCAGCTTTCTTTGCTGGGAAAACATTTAAATTCCCGATAGGAAAGCCACCTTCAGCATGGGTGTAAGCAGCAGATGATGTACTATAGGAGAAATCCATTGGAAATGGAAATTCAGCTACATTCCAGTCACCGTCAGCTTGGTGTAACCACCAACCATCTGGATGATCATCGTGTACTTTATTATCTAACCAGTCCATAGTTCTATTTACCTGAGTCTGTATATAAATACTTTGTAGATTAAAACCTAGGTCTGCTACCTCAGCATTATTTGCTTCAGAAACACCATTAGCCATCTGCGCTGTAGTAGAGTCATCCATCCATCTGCTTTGATTCTCAATCATAGTATCACAGTAGGTTGTTACGACACCATTTGTATCTGTAACATCCCAACACCATGGATCCATTGCAAACATAGCTTGAAGCTCTGGTGTATCATAGAAACCATTATTATTGTAGTGGATATTTCTATTGGTTCTATCCCAACACCATCCATTAGCTAATAAAGTACTATCTGTACAAGCTCCCTGGTTTAGAGTAGCCATTTTACCATGACCTCCTGCCCAGTTAAGGGTAGGACCTTGACCATGTGAATTATGAGTTTGTCCAGTTGAAACAGTGTTAACAAAAAGGTTGTTAGAGAAATGGGTGTTGTTTCCATGTCTATAGAATTTTACCCAATCAGTGATGTTAACGAATGTATTGTGGTTGATGATGATCTTATCTGTCCACTCACCATGCCAATTAAACCCAATAGGGTCACCTGCATTTTGAGGTACTAAACCATTATCATATATTACCATAACCTGTCCGTGACAACCTTCAACGGTGTTGTTCTGCATAACTAGTTCGGTCCATGTGCCGGTCCAGCCGCCACCACCGCCCCAACAGAAGCCGCCCCACCACATTCCACCACCATATACAGTGAACTGTACAGCAGTGCTATTTAGAATGTGTAGTTTTTGTCTTTCTCCAAAGTTGAAGTAACTAATGATTTGATGATGAATAGACCATACTCCATCAACAACAACAGTATTATTAGTCCCATATGTAGATAGAACACCAAATAGTGAGCCTGTTTGACCAGCAGCTACACCATTAAATAGGATTCTATGAATAACATATGTCTGATTTTCACCGTGTGTTTTTACATGATTCTGTGGCCAACCTGTAAACTGTAGATTACCATCATCACCAGCAATAGGTTGCACAGTAGCAGGGCCTTCACCAGCATCTACATCAAAGGCTTGACCTTGAAGTGTACAGCTAGAGCTTAAGTTTACTTCAGATAACTGAAGGTAGACTTTGCTGTGTTGTAAGGTATACACACTATGTGCTTGTTCTCCTGTCTCAGTTGTGTCTGCGTGTATGAATGACTCCATCTCTCCAGGGGTTCCAGTCCAGGGGACAACGACCTCTGTTGAAAAGGCCATCATTGGAATGAGTGCACAAATCATCAGGATTCTATGTTTTAGCGATTTATTCATTTATTTCGCTCCTCGTTTTTTGTTAATTAACATTTCTTAATATAAAGATCCCTAAGGAAAAATGGTATCTCAATTTTAAGAGTCTTATATTTTACCGATAATACCCCCGCTCATACAACAAATTTTATGAAGAATATTTATAGTTATAATAATGATTAAAATGAAATTAATATTTTGATTAATAACATTTTTCAATTGTTAAATAAAAATTGGGAATTCCAAAAGGAGGGTGACACTCAGTGGTACAGCGCCAATGTTCCTGGTTGTGTACATCAAGATTTATTAGAAAATAAATTAATCCAAGATCCATTTTTTAGAATGAATGAGTCAAAGTTGGGATGGATAATGGATAGTGAATGGACATATCGATTATTATTTACACCTTCAAAAGAAATATTAGAAAAAAATAATAAACGAATCTGCTTTTATGGTATTGATACATATGCAGATATTTATTTAAATGGAAATAAGATTCTTTCTACAAATAATATGTTTCATACATGGGATAAGGAGATCTCAGAATTTTTAAAATTAAAAACAAATGAATTAAAAATAGTTTTTCATTCTCCTATTAAGAAAGTACTCCCTCAAATGCAAAAACTTTCTTATCAACTTCCAGCAGATAATGATCAAGCGGGAGACACAAGCCCTTATTCACGTAAGGCGCCCTATCATTACGGTTGGGATTGGGGCCCTTGTTTTGTTACATCAGGAATATGGAAAAATATTGAACTGCATGGGTGGGATGATTGGTATGTAGATAGAGCTGCAATTTTAAATGATAATATAAGCAGTCATTATGCGAAATTAACTTTAGAGATTGAGATATATTCAGATATTATCGAAGAAGCATGTATAACTGTTAAAGAATCGAAATCAAAGACGAATCAAGAAATACCAATCCAAATAAAAAAAGGTAAGAATCTTTTTCAACATCATATATCTATTCAAAACCCTAATCTCTGGTGGCCTGTAGGTCACGGAGAGCAACCGCTCTATTCTTTTGCAATACAGGTTGTATCAAAGAGTCATAGTATAGCGATTGTAAAACGAATTGGTATTAGAGATGTATATATAAAAAGAGAAAGTGACAAAAAGGGAAAGTCATTTGAGATTCATGTAAATGGAAAGCCAATTTTTGCTAAAGGTGCAAATTGGATTCCTGCGGACTCTTTTGTAACTCGTTTAACTGAGAATGATTATAGGAAGTTGCTTACAGCTGCTGTAGATGCCAATATGAATACACTTCGCATATGGGGTGGTGGAATATATGAGCCAGATTGTTTTTATGATTTATGCGATGAGTTAGGTATTTTAATATGGCAAGACTTTATGTTTGCCTGCTCTATGTACCCCGCACATGAAAAATTTTTAAAATCCGTTGAGAGAGAGGCTGAATATCAAGTTAACCGATTAAAGAGTCACCCGTCTATTGTTTTATGGTGCGGTAATAATGAGATCGCTTCTGGATGGCTTAGCTGGGGATGGAAGGAAGAATTACCCTCTTCTGTTTGGGATGATTATAAAGTGCTTTTTCATGAACTTTTGCCACGGGTATGTAAAAAAATGGATCCCAACAGGTTTTACTGGCCTAGCTCGCCAGGGCATAGTATTGAACTTCCAGAAACTGATCAGATTTATGGAAGTGGTGACAATCATTATTGGGGTGTATGGCATGGTGGAGATGATTTTAGCGCTTTTGAAGAAAATATTGGAAGATTTTTGTCAGAGTATGGAATGCAATCTTTCCCAGAATTAAAAACTATTATGACATTTGCTATAGAAAAGGATCTAGATATAGAATCTGAAGTGATGAAAGCAAGGCAGAAAGCATCGTTAGGTACAGGTAACTTGATTCAATATATAGAAAATTATTTTTCTAAGCCGAAGGATTTTAATTCAACGGTATTATTAAGTCAGGTTATGCAGGCATTTGCAATAAAAACTGCAGTAGAGATTCACAGAAGGAGTATGCCGTTTTGCATGGGCACGCTCTATTGGCAGTTTAATGATTGTTGGCCCGCAATTAGTTGGTCAAGTCTTGATTATTATGGTAACTGGAAAGCATTACATTATCATGCGAAAAGGTTTTTTAATCCGATAATTATTACAATCCATGAGGTTGATGGTTTTGTTAATATAAATGTTGTTAATGATCAGTTTAAGAAAGTAGAAGCTATGATCAGTCTCCAATTATTTAGTTTAGATAGTACCATAGTTAAGGAAGAGTCAATTCAGTTGAAAATTCAACAAGCATCATCACATTGTGTTAAAAAAATTGATAAAAATAAATTTCTTAAAGGCTATAACCCGTCTGATGTATTTTTACATACAGAAATAGTTTCAAGTGGCAATAGAGTATGTCAGAATAACTATTTTTTTGTAAGGCCAAAAGAATTGAATCTACCTGAAAATAATTTTTATTCTGAAGTATGTAAAGATGATGCAACTGTTTCTATACATATTAAAGCCACTTCTTTTATTTATCAGCTTCATATTTTATGTAATAATACCTCTGGTACATTTAGTGATAATTATTTTGATATGTTAGCAGGTGAAGAGGTAACATTGTATTTTACACCTGAAAAAGAAAGTGTGGATTTTGCATTTGACTTTAGTATCAATACTCTGCAGAGTCTGATTAATTAAGAATGGAGCATGATGTGAAATTTATAGATCAATTGAGAAATGCTGCTTCTAAAGATCAAAGTTTAGATTGGGCGAATCTTAGTTATTATTGGGAAAAAAATGCGCAATTAACACCGATTTTAGATGGAGAAGAAAGAGTAGTATTTATGGGTGACTCTATCACGGAAGAATGGGGCCGTGTATACGCAGATTTTTTTCAATCCCCATCTTACATCAATAGAGGGATAGGTGGCCAGACTACACCTCAGATGTTAATTAGGTTTAGAGAAGATGTAATTAAGTTAAATCCAAATACTGTTGTTATACTCGCTGGAACAAATGATATAGCAGGCAATACAGGGCCCTCTAGTATTGATATGATTTTAAATAATATTTTTTCTATGGCTGAACTTGCAATCAAGAACAAAATAAAAGTAATTATCTGCTCTATCCTTCCAGTATTTAAATATCCATGGGCTGAAGATATTAAAAATGTGCCAGACACGATTGAAGAAATAAATATTCAATTAAAAAGTTTTACTAAAATGCATAATATAATCTATCTTAATTATTATAGTTCGATGGTAGATAAAGATCGTGGACTTAACCATAAGTATACAACTGATGGTGTACACCTTAATAAGGTAGGGTATGAGGTAATGTCTGATTTAGTGCAGGAGGTACTTCATCAGTAATCTTAGCATACTTAATGTTAAAATGTTTTAGGAGTAGAGATGTTTCACAGATATAGTTTTTTATATTTTTTTTTATTATCATTTATAGTGGGGCAGGGCTTTTGGGGTAATGAATTTCCTGAAGGAAAGATAGAATATGACCCAAGAAATTATGTGTGCTACAAAACTACATCTCCTGTACTTATTGATGGAAAACTTAATGATGCGGCCTGGTCAAAAGTTGAATGGACGGAATCATTTGTTGATATTGAAGGTAGTCTGAAGCCTGATCCATATTTTGATACGAAAGCAAAAATGACCTGGGACGAAAATTATTTTTATTTTTGTGCGCAAATGGAAGATCCTCATGTTTGGGCTACTATTACAGAGCGTGATGCTGTTATCTATAAAGATAATGATTTTGAAATATTTTTAGATCCTGATGGGGATACTCATAACTACTATGAGCTAGAGGTAAACGCTTTTGAAACAGAATGGGATCTTCTTATTCTAAAACCTTATCATGATGCTGATAAAGTGGTTATTGATTCTTGGGATATTCCAGGGCTTATTTCTAAAGTGTATGTAGATGGTACGATTAATAACCCCAGCGACAGGGACAAAGGGTGGAGTGTTGAAATAGCAATTCCCTGGAAAGCGTTTATTAGTAACTATCGGTCAAATAATCCTCCAAAAGAAGGAGAGCAGTGGAAGGTGAACTTCTCACGGGTGCACTGGGATGTGGAGATTAAAGATGATACGTATGTAAAAACAGATACACCAGAGTTTAATTGGGTGTGGTCTCCTCAGGGATTAATATATATGCATATGCCTCACTTTTGGGGACTAGTCCAGTTTACAGAAAAATCACCAGGTCAGCAAGAGGTTGAGTTTAAGAAGAGTGATCTTGATCGAGTAAGGTGGTCTCTAAGACAGGTATACTATAGGCAGCGAAATTTTTATTTTAAACATGAAAGATACACCTCTTCGCTTAAAGCACTTAATCTTATGGAGACGCCAGTAGAGGGTGTACCTTGGCCTCCAGATATTGTAGTTACTCCTTCAGGGTGGGAGGCATCAGTCCCTTGGAATTCAAAGTTGGTTATTATACGAAAAGATGGGAAAGTTTGGGCCCAATAAAATTCTAGCCTTCAATATTTGAACATCTTAGATTTTCTGTGAGCTTTTTGTATAACTTATGGAGCAATATTGATACTTATTTCTTGGGAAATTACTTTTACCAATCAGTTTATAATATGGTAGTTCCTATAATTTCCATTCATACCATTCATCTCACTCTCTAGTATTTAATAGCAATATTTAATCTAAAATAATTAGCAACAAATGATTTATATAGACTGGGTTATTGTTTTTGTTGTGCTTGTGGGCATGGTGCTTTCTGTAAATCTTTCTAAAGGATTGATGAAGAGTGTAACGGATTTTCTTTCTGCAGGTAGAACCGCTGGAAGGTATTTGATTGCTGTATCTAGCGGGATCGCTGGGTTGGGAGCAATCTCTATTGTGATGTTTTTAGAGATGGGTTATGAAGCCGGATTTAGTCTTGCCTGGTGGGGTCTGAGCCAGGGAATTATTATTTTGATGTTAACTATGTCTGGATGGGTTATATATCGATTTCGATCTACGAGATGCCTAACCTTAGCCCAGTTTTTTGAAAAACGTTATAGTCGAAATTTTCGTATTTTTACTGGTATTGTAGCATTTGTTGCTGGTATCATAAACTTTGGAATATTTCCCGCTGTTGGGGCACAATTTTTTATTAGTTACTGTGGATTCCCAGATGCTGTTTTAGGGGTGCCTGTATATCCTCTTTTAATGATAGTACTATTAGGTATCTCTCTTTATTTTGTTTACACTGGTGGACAGATAGCAGTAATTATTGCTGATTTTTTTCAAGGTGTTTTTGCTACGGTTGTGCTTGTAGTTGTTGCGCTGTATTTGTTTTTTAATGTTAGCTGGGATCAGGTAGCAGATTCACTTGAGCAAACCCCAAAAAACCTTGCTCAAAAAGAAATTCAAACTTTGAGTCAGGAAGAATCTTTTTCGTTTCTTTCAGAAATTGAAAAGCAAGAAAAAATTGATGCTATAAATGATAGGTATGAGAATTCTTCTAGGATTAATCCTTTTAAGACTAGCCACATAGAGGATTTTAATTTTTGGTATTTTTTAATTGGGATCATAGGGATAATGTATGGTAGTATGAGCTGGCAGGGTAGTCAGGCCTATAACTCTTCAGCAAAGAGCGCCCATGAAGCAAAAATGGGATCGGTGTTGGCAGGGTTTAGAGGATTACCGCAAGGACTCTTTTTTCTTTTAGTTCCTGTACTATTATATGTATTCATGAATCATTCTGATTATGCGCATATTGCTAGTTCGGTGAATCATTCTTTAGATCAATTAAGTACGGACACATTAAAATCTCAGATGCGTGGTCCATATATTTTATCGGTGATATTGCCTCATGGCCTTTTGGGAGCTTTTGCGGCACTGATGCTTGTCGCTTTTGTTAGCACCCATGATACCTACCTTCATTCTTGGGCAACTATAATCATCCAGGATGTTATTATGCCTTTTCGTTCAAAGCCTTTTGATAAAAATACTCACCTTAAGGTTTTAAGAATCGCAATATTTGGTGTGGCTATTTTTATTTTTATGTTCAGCCTACTTTTTCAACAGAATCAAAAAATAGCTCTATTTTTTGCTATTACGGCCGCTATTTTTGCAGGAGGATCTGGTGCCGTAATCATTGGAGGTTTATATTGGAATCGCGGAACAACATCAGCTGCTTGGACAGCGATGATAGTAGGTGCTTTTATTAGTGTGAGTGGGGTACTGGTTAAGCAAATTTCAGCAGATTGGTTAGGGGATCTAACATCGCTAGCAGAACTAAAGAATGCTCTAAGCTATATACGAAATATTAATGGCCAGGAATATTGGGCTATTAGTATGGGAATGTCTGCGTTTTCTTATGTCGCTGTTTCCCTTTTAGGCAAACCAGTATCATTTGATATGGATAAATTGTTGAACAGAGGAAAATATGAGATTGAGGGTGAATCAAAAATAGTGAATCAGGAAACGCAGTTAGGATGGAAAATATTTTTAATGGGAAAGGAATTTACTAAATCAGATAAAATTATTTATATCCTGAATTATGTTTGGACCGGGTTATGGACAATTGTTTTTATTGTAGGGACTATATATAATTTATCCAATGACGTATCCAATGCTTCTTGGATGAGCTTCTGGAAAAATTATCTCTATATACATATCGCTATATCTCTTTTTATAATAACATGGTTTACCATTGGTGGACTGCGAGATTTAAAGGTGATGTTGGCTAAATTGAAATCAGATTATAGAGACCACCAGGATGATGGTTGGGTAGGGAGATAGATTAGGTTTATGAATAAGAAAGAAACTGTAGTTATACTTCAAAGAATAGAGAATTGGTATAAACGACTCCCTGATTTAATTGTTTTTGATAAGCAAGTATTTGATGCTGAATTTGGTTGGTCAAAGGACCCTACTCCTTTTGCAAACAGAATGGAACTTGATTATAAAAATATTGAGGAGGGTAATAGTTGGGGTGAGAAATGGGAGAGTGCTTGGTTTCATCTAAAAGGTACCGTCCCAAAAACTTGGTCAGGAAAATCAATAGCTGCTGATCTGGATTTTTCTGGAGAGGGTCTTGTTTTTAATGCTGAAGGACAGGCTCTTCAGGGGATTACAAATGGATCCATATGGGATCCTAATTTTGCGCGTACTAGAGTCCCTTTAATTGATAAATGTATTGGTGAAGAAAAAATTGAATTGTGGGTAGAAGCTGCAGCAAATTCATTGTTTGGCGTGTTTACAGATCCAGATCCAGAAGAAGAAAGTCCCAAACGCTATGGTTGGTTTGATGCTAAAGTAGATAAAATGCGATTTGGGATATTTGATAGGGATATATGGCTCTTATATTTGGATGTTCGTATCCTTTTAGGTTTAGTAAAGCATTTGGATGAAAAATCTGTAAGACGTGTTAGAATAATTAATGTACTCAATCTATGTGTTAATACATTTTCTGACGATCGAAATAATGCTCAAAAAGCTAGAGAATGTCTTAAGGTTGAATTAAATAAAAATGCATCCGCATCTGATCTGAAGGTCTCAGCGATTGGGCATGCACATATTGATACTGGTTGGTTGTGGCCTGTAAGAGAGACGGTGCGTAAGAGTGCCAGGACTTTTGCTACTCAGCTTAGTATTATAGAAAGATATCCACAGTATATATTTGGTGCTTCTCAGCCACAGCACTATCAGTTTATGAAAGACTCTTATCCAGAAATTTATGATAGGATTAAGGTGGCAGTTGCTAAGGGGAATTGGGAGTGCCAAGGAGGAATGTGGGTTGAAGCAGATTGTAATCTCATTAGTGGTGAATCTATGGTTAGGCAACTTTTGCATGGTAAAAACTTTTTTATGGATGAGTTTAATGTTGATGTAGATAATTTATGGTTGCCAGATGTTTTTGGTTATTCGGCTGCGCTACCCCAGATATTAAGAAAATCTGGAATCAATTTTTTTCTAACTCAGAAACTATCATGGAGCCAGTTTAATGAATTTCCTCATCAGACATTTCACTGGAGGGGTATCGATGGCACAGAAATTTTAACTCATTTTCCACCTGAGAATACTTACAATAGCGAGCTGGATACTGAGTTTTTATTGCCAGCACAAAATGGATTTAAAGAGAAAGATAAATTAGATGAGTTTATTTCTCTTTTTGGAGTGGGTGATGGAGGAGGAGGTCCAAAGCCAGAAAATATTGAGCTTGGTATGCGTATGGCGGATCTTGAAAATTCTCCAAGAGTAAGGTTTGATACAGCAAAGAATTTTTTTCATAGACTTGAAAAAGATAAAGGATTGTTAGATACTTGGGTTGGGGAGCTTTATCTAGAGCTTCATCGCGGAACGCTTACTACACATGGACTTGTGAAAAAACAAAATAGAAAACTGGAGTGGAAATTACGAGCTGTTGAGATGCTTTGGTCTTGCATTGAGATTGATAAGTATCCAATTAAAAAACTTGATCAATTATGGAAGAAGTTGCTGATTAATCAGTTTCATGATATAATACCTGGTTCAAGTATCAATTTAGTGTACCAGACAACACACAAAGAGTATGAAGAAATACATCAAGGGTGTGATGAGCTTATAGATAAATCTTCGAGTATCCTCTTTGAAAAAGATGTGAATGCTTTTGTTTTGGTTAATACCTTATCCTATAGTTGGAAAGGAATGGTCGATATTCCAGAATCTTTTAACGGTTTTGAAGTCTTGGATGGAGATGAAAAGTCTCTTCAACTTCAAAAGATTGATGATCAGATACAGGCCTATGTTTCCCTTGAACCTCTTTCGTACTCTACCTTTAAAAAAGGCAGGAAAATTACCGTAGAATCTTTTAGTGATAAATCTCTTGTTCTTGAGAATGAGCTAATACGGTATGAGTTTGATGAAAAAGGACAGATGGTATCAGCGTTTGACAAAGAAGAAAGTAAAGAAATTTTAGATGGGCCTGGAAATGTATTGTCTCTCTATGAAGACCGTCCCAATAATTGGGATGCGTGGGACATTGATTTTTTTTATCGCGATGCTTTAATAGGGACTGCTACGATTGCGAATGAATCTTCAGGATCAAATGGTAATATATCAAAGCAAATACAATTTAATTTTCGAGTTGGGGGATCTACTATCTCTCAAAAAGTTATTCTTAAGCCAGAGTCAAAGCGTATTGACTTTCAGACTGTTGTTGATTGGAAAGAGAAGCATAAAATGTTACGAGTTCATTTTCCAGTAAGTGTTATGTCTGAGCAGGCATCTTTTGACATTCAGTATGGCTATGTCAAGCGTAATACTCACAGAAATACAAGTTGGGACAAGGCTAAGTTTGAGGTGGTTGGTCATAAATATGCTGACCTATCAGACCATGACTATGGTGTGGCACTGTTAAACGATTGTAAATATGGTTACATGGTTCATGATAATCTTTTGGATTTAAATCTGCTTCGTTCACCAAGTAATCCCGATCCTGATGCTGACATGGGAGAACATATGTTTACCTATAGCTTATTGCCTCATAAAAATGATCTTATCCGTTCAACCGTAATAAGTGAATCATCAGAGCTTAATCAATTACCTCTAAAATTTGATGGTGTTGTATCTAAGGTTAAGATGCCATTGTCATTGTCAGGAGAAGGGCTAGAGCTAGCAGCATTAAAGAAAGCAGAGAAAGAAGACTGCTGGATTGTCAGGGTTATTGAAACTCATGGTAGAAATTCAAAAGGGGAGCTTCATTTCAATGGGGAAGTAATCGAATGTAACCTCATAGAGTGGGAAGAACTCCATGACGCTTTAACTATAGCAGATGAGTTACCCATAATTTTGTCTCCATTTGAATTAAAAACGTATAAAATAAAATTCAAATAATTACTGTGTGCCCAGTCACATATAAATATTAATACCCTTATTTTAATTTGTAGAAAGAGACAAGTTATCTTACCTTAGATAAAGAATTTCATGTTCTTTTTTATATTTTAGTAATCAAAATATGGAGTCTATCTATGATTCGCACATTTATTAGTTTATTCCTACCATTTTCTTTTTTAATCGCATCTAGTATTACAGCTAAAAATGCTGGTGAGCGATTAAATGTAAACCAGTCTGCAGTTGCTAAAGTTGAGCAATTAAACTCTGCAACTAAGAATCAATTGACAAAGGCAGAGCGCCAG
Organism: Fidelibacterota bacterium; assembly: GCA_002708715.1. GTDB lineage: Bacteria > Fidelibacterota > Marinisomatia > Marinisomatales > UBA1611. The sequence goes on from PAPB01000033.1 coordinate 23,549, forward strand.
CAAAAGACAGATGATGTTAGAGCAAAATCAGGTATTCTGAAAAAGGAAATGGATACGAAAATTAATATTGCGAAAAAAATGTTTTCAGCAAAAAACCAAAAGAAGGTTACTCATAAATCTATACAAAAAAGCACATCAAATTTTGATCCAAACTCTATAAACCTAAAGATGAAAAGATCGCAGATATTGCAGGGCGAATCACATGCTAGAACCTTGGAAAGAAATATAGCTAACAATGGTTCTGATTCTAGATATAAGATACATCCTAAGATATCAAAGGGAGCGATTGATCCTAGTGTTTTAGAAAGACGACAAGAAGAGCATCCAAGTTCTCCTAAAGATAATATACCTGAACAGTTTCTTCCTCAAGAGTTAAGGGAGCGTTTGTCTGATATTGAGCTGCGATCTTTGTACAATGACATTGTAGAGAATCAAAATCCTTCTGCTGGTCCTAACAGAGATGATGTCTGGGTCAACACCCAAGAGATAGAGTATCTTATTTATAATCAGATTAACACTCCAACTTACTATATTAATAATTATTTTGATACTGATCATAACAGTGTGGAAGGTGTCTGGTATAATTATCAGGGAGATGCAGACAATGGAGAATGGTTATTAAGCCAGCTTAGGCTCTCTTCATTTGATGAAAATGGTAATGAAGTAGAAAGAACCTGGCATAATTATGATGCCAATAGTGATAACTGGGTTCCTTCTGTAAGGTATAATGTAGCTTACAATGATGATAATAATAGAGAGACCTATGACATCTCCATTTGGGATGTGGATTCTCAGACATGGATTTGGTACTACCACTATATTTATCAATATTCGGAAACTTTAAATGAAATCTATGGTTATTTAGTAGAGGGAGGTTCTCCTTCGGTAGGCTTTTGGTATTCAGGAACAACTATTGATGAAAATGAGTTAGCGACTCATACTATTTTCCAGCAGTATAGTGGCTACTATGGAGGCTATTGGTATAATTATGCGCAAGAGTTTTACACCTACGATGCAAATGGGAATATGATTACAAATCTGGGGCAGGATATGGTTTTTGCAACAGGTGAGTGGCGTGATGCTAATCTCTGGACAATGGAATATATGGATGATACCCTTTATACTGAAACGTACCAATTCAATGATTGGGACTATAGCAATGGTGCACTGATTAATAGTACTCAATATCATTATGGTTATGATGAATATGGAAATATGATGGAATATTTTACATATTTTTTTGATGCATCTATCGAAGACTGGTATGAATACTATGTAGTAGTCTATATATGGGAAGAAGCCACTCATGATGGAGGAGAAGTGACTGGTGTTGAGTATTATTTTGAATCTGTTGGAGATATGTTTTCGGTCTTTGGAGATATCCTTGAATCAGGAGGAGATGGTTGTGTTGACTGTGAAGGAAATCTAGATAATATGTCCGGATATTTGTTGGGACACATAGATGAAGCATTGGGCGGAGAATTAACCTATGACATCAGTGAAGAGTCTCTTTTGGCCTGGGAGCAAAATTATGGATCTTTTTATTTTCAGTTTAGGGATGACAACGGCAATATGATGTTTGATACCGGAGAAACGTATGCAGTCTCTTTAGAAAATGGACCTAATGGTGAAATGCATGTGGTATCCTTTGAAGGATTTTTATATGACTTGGATTTCCAGATGTTTTGGATGGAGGCTTATGATTTTGAATTTTATCCTGATGGTGGTGGTGAAGAGGTTCTCTTTGATTATATAGGCGATAGTCTTGGAACTTATTATTTTGTTTCTCAACAACCTATGTCTTGGCATGATGGACTTAATTGGACTGATACAGTAGATGTAGGAGGTGACATAATTCATATGGCTACTATTACATCGGAAAATGAGAAAAATTTTGTTTTCAGTGGATTGAACGCTTTCGGAATTGGATCGGGTGTTTGGTTAGGCTTAACTGATGAGTACGAAGAAGGAGTTTGGCAGTGGGTTACGGGAGAGCCAGTAGACTATACGAATTGGGCACCAGATCAGCCAGACAATTTAGATGGTATCGAACACTATACTGAGATGTGGCCATGGCAAGCAGGAGCCTGGAATGATGTACCCCATGATGTACCTAATCACGTTTTAATAGAATACATTCCTAATAACAATGAAGAAATAGATATAGCTGGTGAGTGGCAGATGGCACCAATGCCAGGAGCTCTCAGGGTTGGGCCAGAACCATTTAATGGTGACTGGTGGGCTAACTCTGCTGAAGATGTGCAAACAAGAGCATGTTATTTTGATGATAGATATGTTTTTGATGAAGATGGTTTTCATAATGACCAGGGCGATGAGACCTGGATAGAGTTTTGGCAGGGTGGAGACTACAATGGTGATGGTAATTTAGACTGGCAGGATGATCACTGTGGTGCTCCTATGTATCCTCATGATGGTTCAAGTAATCCTGCAGAGTATATATTCGATGAAGCTACAGGTACGCTAACCCTTAATGGAATGGGTGCATATATCGGACTACCAAAAGCTGATAATGGTTATGAATTAGAATCACCGGATCAGGCTGATGGTTCTGTTACTTACCAGGTGTATATGCAAGAGTCTCCAAGAATGATGACGCTTGTTATCGAGGTATGGCAGGGTGTATTTTGGACATTTGATTTGGTTCCTGCCCTTGATGGTGAATCAGTATATTTTGCAAAAGAAGATTACGCAGATGTCATGGATCCGAATAATTGGGACCATGTTACTGGATCAGTCGCTATAATGCGAGGAGACAATCAGGGTCTTTATAATCCTTATTTTGAAGAATCATATAATGGTTGGGGTCCATCAGGTACGCTCTGGTCACTAGGTTCTACTAGTGAGTCAGATCCAATGGGATATATGGAGTGGGTTGATGCTATCGGTGGCCAAGCAGCTAATTTACCAGGTCAGACCCTTTCAATGTGGTGTCTAGAAGAAAACCTCTATTTTGATGTACAATTTGAGAGTTGGACGAGTGGTAACAATGGTGGTGGCTTTAGCTACTGGAGAACCCTTGTAGCTCCTCCTGTTGGTCCTGATATGTATGTGGTATGGGGAATGATGGGAAGTGATGAGGCAGGTGATGGATCATTTGAAAATCCATTTGCTACTATCGGCCATGCGGTAGATGTGATGAATAATAATGACTGGGTTATTGTTGGACCAGGAAATTATAATGAGAACATTAGTGTAACAGATAAATCTGGAATGATTATAGGTGTTACAGGTCCAGATTCAACTTTCATTGATGGTAATGGAGCTCAGATTATGGCAAGCTCAAATGGATTTTGGATGATGGATGGTTTTACCTTTACAAATGGAAATGCTGTAGATGGTGGAGCTGTATTAAATGTTAATGGTGGACTTATGCTGGGTCACAGTATGCTTGTCGGAAACAATGCAGAAAATAACGGAGGAGCCGTTGCTGCGATTAATTCTACCGTTTTTATGGATAGTGTCATGTTTGCTGGAAATAATACTGAAAATTATGGTGGTGCTTTGTTTGTAAACAACGATAATGAAAGTATGAATGGACAGTGGTTTGTTTCATTGCAAAATACAGTTGTGATGGGAAACACCTCTAGTGGACTAGGAGCGGGCATTTATATTTCTAGCTGGGATTATGCATATACATATGTAGACTTGTATAATGTAAATGTTCAAGATAATTCTGGTTATGCATATGTAGGTTTAAGACTAAATGGTAATGTTCAAGCAGGTATTTATGATAGTCGCTTTCATGGAAATCAGGCTCAAGCCTATGCCGCTGCTGGTGGTTTTTCCAGTGGAGCGTATGTTGACCTAGGTTACTGTCTCGTAGCAGGTAATCAAGCCAATTTGAATGGTGGTAATGCGAATTCTGGTGGTTTTTCAGTCTGGAGTGGTTCTTACGGAAATTTTTATCAATGTACATTTGTAGATAACTCTGCTGAATATGGAAGTGCCTTAACTGTTGGCGGTGGATCTGGAGCAACTGTTGACGCCTCTATTATCTGGAACAATCTTGGTGATAATGCATTAGCTGCGGTTCAATGGGATGATAATGGTAGTAACCTGGATGTATATAATAGTGTTGTACAGGGTGGAGATAGTGGAATGTATGCAGATGATCTTTCATACATATACCACGATGGTGTTTTAGATATAGATCCTTTTTTCTGTGATCCTGCAAATGGAGATTTCTCCATTGATGTAAACTCCCAGGCTATTACTCCATGGGGTGAGCCTATGGGTGCGCTTGGATTTGGTTGTGAAGGATCGATTATGGCATCGGCAGTTATCCTAGGTGTGGATGATGTTCCTAATGATCAGGGTGGAAGAGTTTATGTTACTTTTGAAAAATCTTTGTTTGATACAGATGGATTAGACCGAACAGAGATGTATACGGTGGAGCGTATGGATGGTGATCAGTGGGTTGGCTTAACATCGGTTGGAGCCTACGCAAGTGATGTCTATGTTGTTGAAGTAACAACGTTGGCAGATTCAACCAGTGAGGGTAACGCTATGATGACCTATCGTGTGGTTGCCAATATGGATGAAGGCAATTTTGAGAGTGATCCAGCATCAGGATTTTCAGTAGATAATATTGCACCAATGATGGTAACAGGACTAAATGCTGAAGTGAATGATGGTATGGTTATGCTTTCATGGAGCCATTCTGATGCGAATGACTTTTCACACTATGCGATATACTATAGTACACAGGCTGATTTTGTTCCAAGTGAGGAGACTATGATTGGAACACATTCAATGCCATCCTTTGAGCATAATGTTGAAGAGATTGGTGATCACTATTATGTAGTATCTGCAGTTGATCTTCATGAGAATGAGAGTGAATATTCTGAAGCGGTTAATGTGACCTTATTAAGTCTTGTTGATGTCCATGGGTTGCCAGAGACATTTGCCCTACATCAGAATTATCCTAACCCATTCAATCCTAGTACAACTATTAGATATGATTTACCTGAGGCTAGTAGTGTATCTCTTATCATTTATGATATGATGGGGCGTGAGGTTATTACTTTGATGAGTGGTTACGCGGATGCTGGATATCATTTTGTTCAGTGGGACGGAAAAAATAGTATTGGTTCTTCTGTTGCGGCAGGTGTATATATCTACACCATACAGGCTGGAACACATAGAGACATTAATAAAATGATCTTTTTGAAATAGTAGATAATAAGAATCAGCTAAAAGGGGCTTTATATATAAAGCCCCTTTTTAGTTTTAGTAAAATTCCTTATTCTTTTTAACTTTCGCGGCTATCTAATTATGAGATATGTACATATAATTAATATGAAACAACAATTTATAATTTTGCTTATAGTATTTACTTCTTTCATATGGGGACAGAATCCATGGAGAGATCAGATTGTAAAAAATGCTATTGTTGATGAAAAACCGAGAGATGTATCCAAACCCGTAGAGTGGGGGTATCTGGATTCTCTTGCTGGAGTTTATTACCTGGATCAGGTCCCCTATTCAGGTCCTGTTATTAAGCAATTAGAGATTGGTCTTTTAACTGGAGAGTTTAAAGCAGGGTTGAAGCATGGACTCTGGCAAACACTTAATAAAATCGGTCAGCCAATTATGATTGGACATTTTAAAGATGGTCGAAAACATGGAAAATTTGAACAATGGTATGATGATGGTGATAAAAGACATCGAGAATTAATTGCGACTTTTGATGATGATAAATATATCGATGAATATAAAGAATGGTATGAAAATGGGAAAAAATCTATCATGGGTTTTTATATTGACGGTGAAGAACATGGCAAATACGCAGAATGGTATGAAAATGGGAAAAAAGCTCTTAAAGCAAGGTTTATTAATGGTAATCCTGAGGGTATGTATCGAGAGTGGCATGAGAATGGAAAAAAATCTTTACGTATAAATTATGTTGATGGATTAGAGAATGGCACTTGGACTCAGTGGTATCCTAATGGTAAAAAGCAAATGAAAATTGGCTATGTAAATGGTGTCCCGCGAGGAAGAGCTAAGTTTTGGTTTCCAGATGGATCGCTAAAAGGTGAGGGTATAGTAAGAAGCCAGGTTCCTGGTGGTGGTTGGATTCTTATTGGACCTGATGGTAATAAAAAGGTTTATAAATAAAAAAAGCCTCTTTAAAGAGGCTTTTTATTTAATAATTAGTATTGTATTATTTATAAAATTTTGCCCATTTAGAATCAGGCGCTATAGTAAGTAGTTCTTTTTCTAATTCTTTAGCCTTAGATCCCTTTTCTAATTTTTTATATATCTGTATTACATAGTGAGTAACTTCAGGAATTTTTACATGCTCTGGATTTTTTTCTTTTAATGATGTTAATGTATTAAGCAATTTTCCTAGAGCCTTATTTAGTTCTACTGTACTTGGTCCTTTCATAGATTGTCTATAGTAAAGATGATGCAGTGCCTCATCCTCAGCCTCAGCACCGCGTACGCCAGCAACGGCTGTGACTTTTTCTACTTCATATCCTGCGTCTGCTACATCTTCGATTTCATTCCAGACAGTATTATCCCACATCGCATCTAGGTCTAGTTCATCATCTTGTGCCCAAAGATTTTGAGTGAATAAAATTAGAGGTATAATAAATAATGTGTTCTTCATTATGGTTTTAATATACATAAATTTAATCAAATTTATCAAACTTTGGTGTGTTCTCACCCATAGTTTCAATAAAGTCCAATTGAGATACTAATTCTGGCTTTGCTTTTTTAACTTCTTCATAGTATTCCATTGCCTCATCATATTTGTACATTCTATAAAGAGCAACTGCTAGATTAACTTTGTAGTCCATTTCTTTTTGGTCATTTTGTATAGCTTTTTTAAAATAATCTATAGCCATAGAATAATTACCTAGACGTGCAAAAGTTACCCCAACAGTATTATCACTGCGGGCTCTTCTTTTTCGAAAATCAACTTTCTTTATATCTTCTGGTTTGACATCTTTAGGTGCTTCTTTTAATTCTACTAGGCCTTTTGTTGATCCTTCTGCAAGTTCTGATTCAAGATCAGCTGAAATTTTTAATTGAGGACCATCGGAAGTACCGCCAGCTATACTTGCTTTTGCAGCACCAAATACATTATCAAGTTTACCTTCAAACATTGGATCTAGCATAACTACTTCATCATATTTTTGACGTGCAAGCCCTTTGTTACCTAACATAAATTGAGAAATAGCAATATTCAAAAGAAAGCCTGGGTGTTCTCCTCCTTGTTGGATTGCCTCATCGTAGAATTCAATTGCTTTTGCATATTCTTCTGTCTTTGTATAGCAGACCCCAAGTGTATTTATTGCATCAGGAAAAACAGGTTTCATATTAATTGCTGTTTCAAGCATCTCAATTGCTTCTTTATATCTAGCAAACTCCATATACTTTACTCCAGCGTCATAATAGTCTTCAGCAGCAATTAGTCTGCTCCCTACAGCGTTATAGACAATTTGCTCGAGCCACACACCGTATTGTTTAATGTCTTCTTTTAATAAATCATGTATCCCATCTATAGTAGGCATGGGCATGTCTGGTGTAATATGAGACCCAGCTATGTATTTTGCAGAGGCTTCTTTAACAGAAATTTCATTTACATAATTCTCTGCTTTCATTTCATTATATTTTAAGGCACCTTGTTTCCAGGCAGAGAAAAAAGGTTTTCCAACTAGAGTTGCTTCAACAGGTATCCACACTTTATTATTCAGGACTACTACTTCATTTGCATCTAAAAAATATTTTCCAACATCATCGGGTTTTATGCCACTATCAAACATGAGAAAAATATGACCTGCTCCTGGTTTAAAGACATCTAAAAACATTGTTTCAATTCCCAGGTTAGCCATGAGAGAGCCAAAGAGAGCAGTTAAGTCATCGCAGTCACCAATTTTATCTCTTAACATATCTCCTGGATATTTAACTGTATCAAATGCAGATTTATCATCTGCTATATCTAAGAATGGAGTTTCTAGATCAATATTATATACTAAACCATGTTTGCCTAAAGCATCAAAAAGAATAATAGCTCGACCGAGGTTGCTTCTTCCAAAATAATCATTAAGCACAGGAGTATAATATTGTATAAAATTTCTAGCAAATTTATCGACTACTGCATCCGCAGGTGTAACGTAACATGCAATCATATCTGGATTACTCCAGGTTAGCTTTCCTTTCCCAAGAACGTAAGATGATTCCATTTTTTTCTGAGCTAGTTTTTCTTCTCCACCTTGCTTATATGTTACCTTTACTTCAGGCTGAACAAGGTTATCAAAGGTTGCTTTTTTAGATGTGAGAACATCACTACTAAATGAAACCCCAATATCATATTCTTCTTCTGATTTTGGCGGTAATGTAACTGTTTCTGAGTGTGGATTATCCATCATAGTAGGAACAAATAGAGAAACATTAACAGGGAGGTCAGCATCGGAGATATTTTTCAATCCAACTTTTACAAAGGGTTCGGATTCATAGTATCGATGCAGTGACCTGAAAATTGGATTGTGAGAAATTGTGGTTTTAGTAATACTAACAACTGCAGGACTGAATTGAAGTGCTATAGAAAAACGGTGAGTAGGGTTTAGGTATGGGTGGCTCTCAAAACCATACTCCATAATTATGCTTTTAAATTTCAAAGATAATCCAGCAGATGGAACCATTATTTTTTCTTCACCACTCATACCTTGCTGTATTCCCGCACGGAAACTTACACGACTTGCTAAAATGTATTCAGCTCCAAAGTGAACGCGGTCACCGTAGTCAGCGGCAATGGTCAATCCATTAATGGGCATATAGCTAATCCCTAATTTGAATGCTTGGCCTAAAATAGTTTCTTCTGTTTTATTTTTGTAAGATACTGAAGTCCCTCCAAGATCATAGAGACCTAAGCCCATTTTTAAATTTTTAAGAGGTTGTATTAATAGTCCTGCGTCATATCCTAGGCCTGCACTTTTACCATATGAAGCATCATCCAATAGCATATCTCTCATTAAATATTTAATAGTTAAACCTATACTAATCATTTTGTGGGGTTGAAACCCTGTCGCAAAGTTTAATTTATTTTCAGAATAGGCTAATTCTTCATCATTATATCCAATACTAGACCAATCAAGCCCTATAGCTACTCGATCAGAAAAAGGTCTCACAAATCCTAAATATGATTGACTAATTCCCATATTATAAAGATCAGCATATGTAGAGGTAAATTCAGTTCTTCTAAGGCCAGGTAAACCAGCAGGATTCCAGGTGATCACATTGGCATCATCAGCTACAGCAGTGAATGCTCCACCCATACTAAGAGGTCGTGAACCGACAAACATTTGATCATATTGTCCAAAAACGATTGAAAGAAAACATAATAAAATAATATATATTTTCATCGATTGAGGACACCAACTGTTGTTCTTAGCACCGTATCATTTTTCTCCAGAGTAACTATATAGAGTCCGCTTGGAACGATTTCTTTATTAGAGTCTCTGCCATCCCATTGAATGATTTGGTTTCCAGCTTGCGTTGCAAAATCAGGTGTTATAACTCTTTTAAGTCTTCCTGATAGATTAAAAATTCTTGCTGTAACAGCTTCTTCTTTTTCAAGAGAGTAGAGGATATTTGTTTCTTTGAATTCAAATATCGATCCTCCTGGAGAAAATATTCTTGGCTGGCATACAATTTTTTCAGTATCTATACTATCAGAAGTAAGTGTAGTATCTAAAGAAATAAATGCGGCATATGTCCCAAAGGTATCAACCTGGACTTGCATATATGAATCGTTACCTATGGATATTTGTGAACCACCAAGTTTTACAACTGGTAATAGGTTAGTTATTGTTGTATCTATCATACCAATAAATGGTGTCAGTCCAGAATCAGGAATTGCAATCCACTCACCGTTTAATTGATCACATGTAAATTTATTTGTGCAATCAATATTGAAGTATTGATTTAATTGTTCTGTAATGAGACAGGTGCTATCTGGAAAACCAATCCGTAAGATACCAGGTTTTTTTAATGACTGGGTGAAAGGTTTGATATCATAAAGATCTGATATTAAATAGGTAATGCCACCCTCAACTAAAAATGAGCTTGTATCTGCAGGTACATTTTGTCCTACTATAGAAATAGAGATATCTCCTTCTACTGCATTTTGTGGTAGTAAAATACTTACCTCTCCATTTTCACTGATAGCAGTACCACCAAATTGAGAAATAATACTCTCTGGCGATTTAAAGATAGACGTACGTTGCATTTTATTTTCACGTTCATCTTGTGCTCCATATACATGGACTTCAATAGCTTTTCCTGAAAAATAATCTGGCAATAGTAAAACTCCTGTCCATTCATCACCATTAAAGCTTTGTTTGACTACTTCAAGAGAATCATCCTCTGATGATCCAAGTAAACCAAGGTCTGGTTCGTATGGATGGGTAACCAGAACAGTTGGTTCTTTGTTGATGTCTAAATAAAAGTCTTCTTTAAATTTTATGACAAGAATAATTTGATTATTTGTCACATAATTTGCTCTAATAGTATCTATAGTCGGAGCAGTCACATCAATATAAAAATAATCTGTGTTTGACCATTCAGATGCTGCTAGTCCGTAGTCAATTGCACGAACTTTCCAATTATAGCTACCTTCATTTAAGTTTTTTAAAGTTTTTTGAGGTCTAGTAAAAGTACCAATCTCATTTATTCCATAACTACCTGTACTTACAGCATGATCATTATTTTCATCTTCTGATCCTACTTGGATCTGGTAGCGGAGTCCTGCTTCAGGTGTAGAGGTGCCATTTGGATTTTCAGGATCTATTGGAGGCGACCAAGTGAGATTGACTCTATTATTATTGATATTAGAATCATCTAATAGATACGGAGCATTAGGAGCTTTATTTGCGTTTTCTATACTTTCTAAATTATCATAAACTTGCGCAACGACGTCTTGATTTTCTTTAAATCCTGATAAAAAGAGATCAAGATCTCCATCTGCGTCATAGTCACCCCATTGTGAAAAACTTATTCCTACGCTATCTATGGACAGTGTCTCATCTAATTGAAATGAATTATTCTCTTGATCCTGATAATAAATATTAGTTATGGGTGATGATCCTAGATCTCCTTCAGTACTAGATTGGCCTGTAATTAAGAGATCAAGATCTCCATCTGCGTCATAGTCACCCCAGGCAGGTTTACCAAAGTAAGTCCCTTGCAAAACATGAGAAACGATAAATGTATTCACACTGTTTTTTGCAATATAGGTAATTAAATCTCCTTCACTATTTAACCCTGATAGTGCGAAATCATCATAGCCATCACTATTATAATCTGCAAAAGCTATTGCTCCAGCTGTTACTGCAAAAGTTTCTGTTTGCCAGGTAATTCCTGGTGTTAGAATATGATTTGAGTTATTTAAATATACCCTCATCATAATAGATTCCGTTTCATCAGCTCCGATAGTAACTAAATCTAAATTTCCATCAAGGTCCAGATCTACCCATTGAACAATAGCAGGATTGATCGGGACTAGATACGTTTGATTAGTATCTAATCGTAAGATACCATTATCATTATAGAAAACATCAAGGTGTCGTCTATAATAATTATCAAATCCTCCTTGCACGTAGTCTAGGTCACCATCATTATCGTAATCACCCCAGTGGTGACCATTTACACCGCCGTTTACCCAGTTGTCACCAATTCCATCGTAATTTATATCTGCATCAATTTCAGAATCATTATCAGCAATATAAATACCATTATCCCATTTATAAAAACTTGTTTTGAAGCCACCAAAAAAATTGCTTATTTGGAAACCAGTCATAGTTAGATCTAGGTGACCATCATTTGTATAGTCTACCAAAGAAAGATGTCCGCCAAAGACTGCTTCAATATTTTGAGTAAGATCTTGAGATAATAATCCTCCAGAATTTTCAAATAAGTTTGTTATGCTGGATCCTGAAAATGTTACCCCTGTTAGTGCTAAATCAGGTACGTTATCTTTGTTATAATCAGCCCAACCTGCGGAAGAGTAATATACTCCTGGTAAAGATTGAATGGAGGGAACCAATCGAGGTATAAACAAAGTATCCTCTTGAGACCAGATTGAGACATTCCCAGAACCATCTACGGTCTGGACTGACCAGTAATATTTACCATGTGGTATTTCATTAAATTCACGAATTAATCTTTTTCCAACATTTGATGAGTTGTATGGTATGCTTGAAGATAAAAGTTGGTTTCCGCCTGATGATGTTCCAATACGAATATTATAGTCTAAATTTGCATCCTCATTAATATCATCGGATCCCGATCCCCAGGTAAAAATAGCACGAGTACTAACCGCAAATGCATTAAGTGCATTAGGTGGCTCAGGCAATGCATTGGATCCAGGATTTGAATTAATATATACTTTAGAGAATGTTGTTGAATCATTTCCTATCTCAGTTGTCCCGCTAGTAACAAGGTCTGGGATCCTATCATGATTTACATCAACAAATTTCGCAGAACGTACTCCTGGTATCTCTTGTGTTAGTGTAAAGGTTCCGTCTCTGTTGTTCTCATATAATTGTGCTTTTAGAGTATGAACTCTACCAGCATAGATTGAAACCGAGTCTGCACCTGCAATAAGAAAATCTTGGAAGCCGTCAAGATTGTAGTCAATCGCATCTATGGTACCATAAGCAACAGCAAAGTCAATTTGATTTTCCATTTGTGAAAAAGTGCCAAGCGGTTCATTCTCTAAGAGATAGGTGATTAATTTTCCTTCAATCTTATTCCATCCAGTCATTATGAGGTCAAGGTCTCCATCGGCATCTAGATCTGTAAAATGAGTCGTGCCTGCTTTGAGTCCATTAATAGCATCTGCGGTTGTTACTTCTGTGAGTCTTCCGATAGGATCATTTTGATATAGTCTTGTTACAGATGAATTAGGATTAGCAGTTTGGCCCGATATAATAAGATCAGGGTCACCATCATTATCATAGTCTCCCCATGTATTGCTTCCCGTAAATAATGCTGGGAAGATTGTAGTTGGGTCTTCTTCAAGATTATCATATTGGTTAATAAAAAGTTCATTTAAAATATTATCTGAATATTCATTTACACCCATCAGAAATAAATCAGGCTTTCCATCCATGTTTGCATCTGCCCAGTTACCATGGCTGTAGGTCACAGACATGTTTTGTAGCCATGATGATTCGCTAAAAGAGCCCGATGTATTAAAAAGTAGTTTTGATCTGGCTGACCCATTTACATATATATCTATAAAACCATCTAGATTAACATCGGCTAGGCTGATATTTCCAATGCCTCCTAGATATTCAGCTATAGTATCAGGATATGTTATAAAATTTGTTTGAAACCCTTGAGATAGAGAGCCATCTTCATTAGTAAGAAATACATCAATAAAAAGACCAGAGCGAGTTTCATCATATCCTGAGTATATGATATCATTAAGTCCATCATTATTAACATCAGCTACTTGTATACTATTTGAAATAGATTGGGGTAGAGCGCTGGAAAGCGTAGTGTCTAATGCAAAAGGACTTTGGGCATTAATGAATGATGGAAAAATTCCGATAAAAATAATCCGGAGTGTTATAGCAGGCCACTTCATATTGGCTTATATTATTTACTTGTTAGTGTCCAAACACCATTCCAGTCATCACCTGGTGGGTTTGATAGAAAATGTTCACAGCGTGGTATATAAATTCTACTTGGATTAGTTTTTCTTCCAGGAAACATATCTTCTAGATCATCCGAAGCTTTAAAGGCTTCTATAGCTTTAGACCATTCCTGGTTTTGATATAGTTTTAGCGCTTCATGATATGCTGGTAATATTTTTTTGTATTTTTCTGGTTCTTGACCAGTTTCAGATATCAACTCCCATACTTTGACGGGCTCTTCTTTTCCCATAACTCTTACATAATCTAAATCTCTGACTACCACTTTATCTTTTACTGGTTGGTATGTACTATCAGCAATTTGAATATATATACCATATTGCTTAGCTGAAGATTCTAGTCTGGCTGCAGTATTTACATTATCTCCCATCATAGTATAGTTCATACGAGCCTCGGATCCCATGTTGCCTGTTACCATTTGTCCTGAGCTTATACCAATCCTATTTTGCATATTATGTACAATTTCTGGCCAGCGATCTCCTTCTCCTCTCCATCCTTCTCGTAAAACTTCAAGGTTCTCTTGCATCTTGATTGCAGTTCTGCAGGCCCAAAGTTCATGATCATCTACTTCAATTGGAGCGCCATAGAATGCTACGATTGCGTCTCCTATGTATTTGTCAAGAGTACCATTGTTTTCTAAAAGTACATCTGTCATATCTGTGAGATACTGGTTTAATAGTGCAACTAATTCACTTGCGGTTAATTTTTCCGAGAAAGCTGAAAAACTTTGAATATCAGTGAAAAATGCGGTGTGATATCCCTCTTCACCACCGAGTGATGGTTCTTCGCCACTCTCGTACATTTGATCAATAAGTTCAGGCGATACATAAGTTCCAAAGGAATCCTTAAGAAAGTTTTTATTCTTTTCTTCCTGTATATAATTATAAACAGTTATACCTAGATAGCCAATTCCTAATGTGGATAAAGGCCCTACCATATCTAACCAAATATGGTGATTGGAAAATAGCCAGAAAGAAATCCATCCATATGAGCCAACAATGACTGCGGTTACAAGACCACCTAATGCAGCACTGAGTGCTGGGACTCCAAAGGAAAGTAATAAGCCAATGGAAAGAATAATTAACGCTACATAGGTTTTAGGGACTTCATAAATAATCTTATTATCTAGAATGGTATTTAGAGCATTGGCATGAAGACCTACCATAGGATACCTTGGGTCAAATGGCATGGGATTGAGATCTGATGTTCCTGTTGCAGTAAGCCCATAGTAAAGTTTTTTACCTACAAATTCAAATGGAACGATATCGTGAGTAGTATTTTTTTCTTCACTACCAATAAATAATCTATCTGGTGTTGCATATGGGAAAAAGGAGAGAGGTCGTTGTTCTTCAATTATCTTATTTTTGTGAAGGTTTACAATAATTTGAAAATTTCTACTAGTATTTTTAGCTCTTCCTCTTACTTTGCTAAGAGCAGCCTTATTTTCTTTATTTTCATCAATGATTTTTCCTAGATCTTTAATGTGTTGCTTATAGGTAGTAAACTGATAATCTTGGATTCCAAAATCATAATTAATTAAACCAGTTTTAATTATCTCATCGAGGGTTGGAGTACTGGTGCGATTTGAATCTGTAAAAACATTTGCGAAAATATTATTATTTTTAAGTTCATTGAAAATTTCTGCAGGGACTGGTCGTGGAAAATCAGACGCTTTACCATCTGGGTTTTTAATAATCCATTTCTCTACTGCTCCCATCATCATTACTTTTTTTACAGCACTTAAAATGTCTTTTTTTGATGCATCAATAGCAGTAAGTGCTGGCTTGTATGCAGCTTTAACATTTCCATCAAAAGACAGGTTAGTAAGTTTTTTGAATTCTGCCAGTACAAAATTTTTGTATTCATTTTTCTGGAATTCTTTTAAAATATTATATGGATAGTGTACTAAGTCAAATTCCCCAGTTTCTTTATCTTCCCAATTACCAGCCCAATTAACTTGCATCTGTCCTTTTTCATTGATTGGTATGGAGATTGATTCTCTACCATGTTCATCAGCTTCAGGTAATTTGAACCTGATAACGTCTCCAGGTATAATTTCTACATCATCGAAAGATATATTATAATGTTGTAATGCTATTGCTAATGATGCAGATGGGAAAATTTTATCTTCGTATAGTCCTACGAGTGGGTACTTACGCTGTAATCCATCAGGGTCAGGATCTGATTGGAAAAAATAGACCCCCGCTGAATTTTTTATTAGAGTATCAACTACAGTTTCAATATCATAGAAATCAAAAAGAGAGGAATATTTTTCTGGGTCTACACGTCTAAAGAGATTTTTTTCTTCAAGTAGTTTTAACCGTCTTTCCATAACATCGCTACGTTTTTTCACTGGTGCTTTTTTCTTGCCTTGGGGTTTAAAACTCTGAGCAAAAATGACATTACCCGCTCTTTTTGCAGCATTAGCGAGATCATTATCAGGGTCAGGGAAAAGCTTTTGAACTTGTTCCATTGTGAGTGTGGAATCGGTTATATTATTTAATACTTTGTATTCAAGCTTTCTCTCACTGTCTTCTATGAAATATACATCAAAAATAAATGCTCCCAGTCTATGTTCAGCTGCTAGATTAACTAAAGGAATATGTTTCTCTCTACTCCATGGATCCCATTTGCCTTCTGTCTGTAGAGCTCTCACATCAATATCTGCTGTTGCTATATCATCCCTAGTTTCAAGAAGTCCACGACTTTTAAAACGCATATCAAGTAGGCTGTGTTCAAAATTATCGTATAGGTCTAGAAATGATAATACACATACAAGAATACAAATTCCGAAAGAGATTAAAATATATGGGATGTTCTTTTGCATGATATTTATCCTACAACATTTGGGGTTATAAATATTAACAGCTCGCGTTGTTCTTTATCTATGGTAGTAGTTTGAAACATTCTTCCAATAAATGGAAGCCCGCTGAGTACAGGAACATATTTTTTGTTTTCAATTACATTTTCTGCTATTAATCCGCCTATGATTACTGTATCACCATCGCTCACTGTTACCTGGGTCCTTACAGTCCGTTTTGTTGATCGTGGTTGGTCGGTTAATACTTCAGCCGCAGATAGTAGAGCCTCTACCGAGGCATCTACCAGTAATGTGATTCTTGTTTCATCATTAATTCTGGGAGTGACTCGTAGTTCGATGCCTACATCTTTTTCAGTAATCTGTTTAGTGGCTATAACAGCGCCACTATTATTCGTAGTACTACCAGTTGGTTGATTAGGATTCTGACTATTCATATTGTTGACACTACCTTCAATATAAATAGTGGTGGTAATCTGAGTCTCAGCCTCATGATTATCAAGCGTTGTTAGTTGTGGACTAGCTAATATTTTTGATTCACCTCTTGCTTGCATCAATTTCCAGGCAAGTCCAAACTGCATTGGATTTAGGGTCGCAATAGTCAAATTATTTAATTTAAATGGTAATAGTGAACCAGATGTATCGTTTGACCCACCAAGAAATATCGGCGTGTTCTGCGACCAATCAATCCCCGTACCCTTAGCAGTGTCAACACCAGATTCGATAAATTTAACAGCAATATTTACATTGGCAATTGGAGTGTCAAGTTTTTCTATAATACTTAAAATTTGTGGAATTTTTTCTTGTACATCAGAAATAATTACGACATTAGAGACACCAGATTGACTTTGGCTTGTTATAAGAGGAGTAAAAGGCTGGATCTTACCCTGATCTGACATGATATTATCCAAGGGTGCTGCAAGGTCACCAGATTGAATATATTTTAGTTTTATTATGAGAGTTTCTAATTCCCTTTCTATAGTACTCTTTGCACTATTAATAATCACTATATTCTCTTGAGTAAAATAGCTATACCCGTTTGGCTTTAGAATAACGTCTAAAGCCGCTCTTACAGATACGTTTTCCAAGTTTGCAGTGATTGTATCTCTTACTGTGGGGCTGACTACGATATTTAGACCTGTTAACTCGCCGATTAACATTAAAACATTTTTAATATCAGAGTCTTGCATATTGATGGACATTTTCTGACTCAGATCATATTCCTCTCCATATTTATCTAGTGGCGAAAAACTAGAACTCTGTTGAGAATAACATACAGATATGGCCATTAAAAGAATTATCTTAATTTCTTTTTTAAGTTCCAACATCTTTAATTATTTTTGTTTTTCCAACTTTAAAAGTGATCTGTTCGTTTTCTATTTTTTCTATGAGTGCATTATTAATTAAATCACCTTCTTGAAAGGTTTGACCATTAATAGTTACAAAGGCTTTTGCTCCCATTCGTACTGCAGTCTCAATGATTAGACCGTCAAGTGATGTAATCGCAGAATTTTCTATGACCTCTTTATTAATTGTTTCATTTTCGGTTGTCGTGATTTTAGGTTTTAAAACAGGTTTGTATGCATCCATGAATGGATTCCTTGACCAGCCATCTAAGTATCTAAGCTCCTCAGATAAAGGGAGAAATTCTTTTTGAGCAGTAAAGTTTACTTTATTATTAGTCTTGTTTTGTGTATCCATTCTTTTTTTAAGATCAATGGCTCTAGTTTGGCTTACTCTCGCAGTGCCAGGCCTTTTCTTTGCTTTGGTTTTTTTGACTACAGGCTTCTTACTTTTATTTCTTTCCATATAGTCATAGACAGAGTATACAATTGAAAGCGCAAGCATAACTGATAATATTTTTAGTCTAGGTGTCATATTCTTTCGGCACCTAAACTAGCTCAAAAATGATAGTATCTAAAATCTTTTTATCACTATCTGTAATTTCTATTTTCCACCTACCAATATCATTTTTACCGAATTCTCTATGGGATATGGCTGGGATCTCTTTTCCATTTCGTACACGTATCCTTACTTTAGCCTTTAGGTTACCATTGAGGTACCATATATGGTATATATCATTATGCTTACCTGAGTTATTATTAAGTAAAGAATGACAATACACCTTACCAATTTCAGTTGAGAATTGACTGCCAGGCATCAGAGGCTGATTATTTTTAACTTTCTGACACATTGTTGTTTCTAACACTACGATACTATGAAAATCCTGATATTTATTATTGATTTTAGGTTTTGGATTTTTTTCTTGATTTACCTTTGAATTATTTTTATTTGTTTTGGAAGGGGTGACTTTTTTCTCAATAACAGGTGATTTCATTGCAATTGATTCTTCTAATGGAATTGATTCATCTACTGGCTCTGTCGCAGGTTCAAGCCACATTTCAGGTACTCCTTGTAAATTTTCTGAATTGACTTTTACTGTCGTATCTAGAACCTCCGAAACTTCTATTGCTTTATTTGTTGTTATTTTTTTGTTAGGTTTTGGCTTTTTGGACTCAGAATTTTTTGTAGCCATAGAGGGCATGGTATTAAGTCTAATTTTATTTTTTACAGTTTGAAAGTATGTATAAGATATAAATTTTATCGTTTGGACAGTCGCCAGATCTTTTTGGATAATTTCAATATTAGATGCTGTTAATCTGTATTGACTAGAGAGCATAGACTCTAGTAATTGTCCGAAATTAATAAATGATCCTTTGAGAGTAATATCTATAGGGATTTTTTCAATTAAAACTTCTTCACCTGTTTCAGCTAACAGTATAGTCTTTTTATCAATTACGGAATTAGAAGGAGCGAAGTTCTGGATTTTTAATCCGTGATTAATTATAAGTGAGTACAAATAGTCTGTAACGTTTTCAAATAGTCTTTTATCAGGAATCTTATCTACTATGGTTTTAAATTCAGTATTTAAAGTTTCCCACTCTCTTTGCATAGTAGTAATCTGGGACTCTAAATTTTTATATTTACTTACATTTGAAGATAGTCTGTTTTGAAGTTGCCTTGAATTTCTATGTTCCTTTGTTAGGCCTTGATAAATAAAAAAATACCAGGATAAAGATGAAAATAGTAAAAAACCAAAAATAGCAATAGATAAATGTTTTTGATTTTTTAAAAATTTTTCCATTAAATCACGCACTTTAAATCGAATTGTAAACTATTTTTTCCTAAAAGGGATTTTGAAGATTGATTCATTATTTCTATGTTTTGGAAAAGTCCAGAGTCCTCAAGATTAGCTATAAAATGATCAAAATGAGCATTTAGTAGTGCTGTATTTGCCTTTACGTTACCCTCAATCCTTACTATCCTCAAGTGCTCATCTTCTTTTCGCACTACTTTTACTAAATCGCGTCCGATTTTTTTATATGCTTCAATTTCCCATCCCTCCTGAAAGTTAAGTGTACTTATTTTTATTTCTTTAGGTGTATAGTAGCTCAAAAATTTATTTATTGCCAGGATACGATTAAAGTATTCAGTATCGTAGCTTAAGATTCCAAGTTGCTCTTTTACATTTGTTTTATTTTGTGAAAGTGAGGAATGATCTTCTTCGACGTAGGATAGCTGATCATTTTCAGCTTGCATTGGCAAAATTTGTGTTTGCATGGAATTGATGCTTAGTTTTGTATTTAGAGTTATTAATAAGCCAAAAATGAATAACCCAGCAGTAGCTAGCATTCCTGCTCTATTTACCCATCGTAAAGTTTCTCTTTGTTTTATATTATTTGGCAAAATATTTACAGATGGATTGATTTGAAGGGCGGATCCTATCGCTCCAGTTAAGATTGATGGATTATATTTTAATGATTTTGTATCAAAGTCTGGTGGAACATTTAGGTTTCTCATTGGATTTAAAAAACTAGTAGAAAGGCCTGTGCTTCCTTCAATAAATGTATCTAAATATAAAATCTCTCCAGCTGAGCCACTTAACAGAACGGTAGTATCTTCTGTGATTTTAAAATCTTTTCTTATTCCATTAATTGTTCTATCAATCTCTTGGCGCCAGCTATCGAAAACAGATCTAAAAATATTATCATGCTCTCCTGCATCTACCTTTTTACCCATTGCTCTTAAGAATGGCTCAGGGACTTGAAATGAACTCCTTTCATGCCAGTCTTCAATGGGAATTGCGTTATCTCGCATGCTATCTGTTAGGCTTTGTAACCCTATGTATAATGGTTTAATAACTTTTAATTCCAGTTTAACACAACCAAGCAATGTACTGTGGCTTTCCCCAAGGTTTATAATAATAGTGCTCTTCTTTTTATGTTCTGGATAATTCCAAATAAATGCATTATAAACTGATTGCGCCACAGGGTATAAAGATCTGATTTCCCAGCCAATTGTTCCAAGCGGAGAGGTAACTTCATCTAAAGTATCATTTTCACCAATTCCAACAAAATAGTTTGTTTTTGATTTTCCAGGAGTATAGTTAAGGGTTGACTCTTCTAAAGAAAAATTAAGATCTTTTTTTACAGTCCATTCAACAATCTGTTGTTTATCTTTTTGATTCTCTTTTGGGATATCAACTAACTTTAGTAAAATTTTTTTATTTTCGCTAGTAAGTGCAATTGTGTTTCTTTTAGATACAGTTTTTAAGGCGGCATTGTAAAGATCGCTATATTCTGATAAATTTTCTGTAAGTTGGTTTATTGATTCTTGGCATGCCTCAGAATAATCTTCAGGATTTTCAGAGTGATTTAATTTCCTATTTTTTGAGGAAAATTGGTTGTGAGCGAGTAATGTTTTTATTCCATTTTTTTCATCAATGATCACTGAAAAAACTTTCCCAGAATCAATGTGGACACCTGTGAAAGTTTTGTCAATTGGAATTTTACTCAGTATAGATGGGCTAATATGACTAGGAATCCTACCTTGAGTAGGTAGGAAATCTTTTTCATCAATAAATGTAACTGTAGGGTCATTATTGGTAAGCACCTCTGATTCTATCACATTTGGCTTTATTAACTGGTCTTTTTCTTTTATAGTTGGAGTTGACTCTTTTAATTTTTGAGGTTCGATGGTTTTGGCAGGCGATTCTTGAAGAGTATGTTCAACTTTTTCAATTATTTGTTCTTTTGAATCTTTGGTATTTCCACCTATCCATTCATCTTCTTCACTATCATTTGACCTTGTTTGTTGATTATCTAATTTGGGTTCGGGAGGATCTTTTCGTAAAACATCAAGCAACTTATTTACAGCAATTTCATTGTAATTTTTTTTCTTTTGTTTTAATAGTCCACCAGTATCAATTTTTCCAGAAATAACTCGTTGAACCATTTCTTCATTTATTTCTTTTTTCTCTTCACTGATCATTGTGAGGAGAAGCTGATGGCATAGTTGGGTGACTTTTCTAGGATATCCTTGGGTATTCTTATGAATTTTTTGAATGGATTTTTGATTAAACCAACTTCCTGCTTTTCCGCCTGTAATCTGTATTCTATGATCTATCATACCTTGCATATCTTCTAATGTAATTGGCCCAATTTCAAAATCAAAAGCTATGCGATCTTCAAAATTCGGATATTTGTGGATAATCTTTCCCATCTCTGGTTGTCCGAATAATATCAACTGTAATAATTTGTAATCATCAGTCTCAAAGTTTAATAGTGTGCGGAAAACATCGAGCATCTCACCAGGAAGGTTTTGGCCTTCATCAATGACTAAAACCAGGGTCTTCCCTTGCTCGACTCCAACTCGGAGTAAATAATTTTCTATGATGTTACGACAATCTTGGACAGAATCTGCAGAGTCATTAATACCAAATAGTTCTATGATATGCTTAAGTAAAATAATTTCTGATTCAAATTTTGGATCTAAAATCAAATAAAAGTCAAAATCATCAGACTCATCTTTAAAGTTTTGTATTAATTTGCGACTTATTGTGGTTTTACCAACCCCAATTCCACCTCTGATAACAGATAGGCCACGGCGCATTCTAATTGAAAGTTCTAAGCCTTCTAAGCATTGTCGATGCTCTACAGCAGGGTAGAATAGATCAACGTTTGGAGACGTTGAAAAAGGATCTGCATTTAATCCGATTGAATCAAATAGATTCAATGAAAATCTCCAGCTGCCTTTTTATGAAAATGTGATATAGGTGTTAATCATAAACACAGATGCTGCTAATAGAACAACACCAAGAACTTTACGATGTTTCATAAAAAAAGCATCTGTCATATAAAGTTTATTGGCTTTTCTTTCTGCAATGAGTATTGAACCAGGAGAGACTAAAAGTAGAATCCCAAAAACCCCTGCAGTGATTGAAATGATTAGAAAAACAATTTCTTTAAATGGATCATTCGCATAGTTATATGCTAAAAAAGTGGCTGCCAGTAGCATCGAGATCCCAAGGGGAATTCGATGCTTAATTATAGCTGCATCAGTCATATATAATTTATTTGCTTTGCGTTCTGCTTTTAAAACAACAGTAGGCGCAAAAATTAGGAGCAGGCCAAATACAGCAGAAAGCATGCCAATACAAAGAATAACAATCATGATGTTTATCATGCTAATACCTCAGAGTTCAATTTTATTTATAACCAAACATATTTCTAGTTCCTTAGAACTGGTTACAATGGGTCGCTTAGTCTAGTATCTAATTTAAGAGAAAGATAACTTTCTTACCTTATAATGTTTTTATTCAATATTTGATAATACTAAATCCAAATTTTCTGCTATATAATATGCATTTTCTTTATTAAAAACCATCGGGGGTTTAATTTTAATTACGTTATGATTTTGACCATCTGTACTAAGTAGGACACCTCTTTCTTTCATTTTATTAATCACTAGGTTAGCTGTTTTAGTTAAAGGCTTTAATTCTTCTCTATTATTTACTAATTCAATTCCAAGAAAGAGTCCTATCCCTCTAATATCTCCAATGATAGAATGATTATTTTTTAATTCATTTAGTAATTTTTTAAGTAATGCACCAATAGAAAACGCATTGGCTTGAAGTTCTTCCTCATCTATAATGTTAAGCACAGCATGACCAATAGCGCAGGAGACAGGATTTCCGCCAAAAGAATTAAAGTATTCCATTCCATTATCAAATGTTTCAGCTATCTCTTTTGTAGTGATTAATGCAGATATTGGATGACCATTACCCATAGATTTGCCTAGCGTAATAATATCAGGGACAATATCTTGAGTTTCGAAACCCCAAAAATGACTACCCATGCGTCCAAAGCCAATCTGTACTTCATCGGCAATGCATAGGCCACCGCTTTCATGGACTAAGTCATATGTATTTTTTAAAAATTTTTTAGGAGGAATAATTTGTCCTCCGCATCCCATAATTGATTCTGAAATAAATGAAGATACTTTTGCACCAGTATTTTCAATCTCTAGAATTATCTTTTTTATTTCATTTACATATAATTGGCTAGCGTTTTTGGATCTGAATTTTCCTCTAAAAATATCAGGGATTGGTGAAACATGTACATGCTTTGGCGGTCCTATGCCACCTGGGCCATTAAATTTGTAAGGACTAATCTCTATTAATGAAATCAAATGTCCGTGGTAGGCGCCCTCCAATACAATCGTTTCATTGCTTTGTGTATAGTTGCGAGCAAGCCTCAAAGCTAAATCATTTGATTCGCTACCTGAATTTGCAAAATAGCACATATTCAGGTTTTCAGGTAATTTTTTTGTTAGTTCTTGAGCATATTTTATTATTGTTTCATCTAAGTATCTTGTATTTGTATTTAATTTTTTTAATTGTTTTGTAGCGGCTTCTAGAACTTTTGGGTGTGAATGACCAACATGCTGAATATTGTTTATAGCATCAAGATATTTATTCCCTTTATTATCATAGAGATATTGGCCCTTACCTCTAACTATATATAAAGGCTCATTATATGAGAGACTGAATGATGGACTTATATATTTTTTCCGTAGTCTTTTTAATTTATTTTCATTGGACATTTTTGATTATATCATCTGATAATTTAGATAAATTGATTTTTGAAAGTTTATTAAGCGCTGACCATGCTGGAGCTTCTGATATTGTAAGATATTTATTTTTTGGAAATAACTTTTTTCGCCATGCAGACATTGTGACGGTTATGCAAATTCGTAAGCACATAAAGTAGATAATTGATTTTAATTCAAGTTTATTTAACTCAAAAGATGATTGATAGCCTTGTAAAAAAGCATAAATTTTTTCAAAAGGGTTTTTGTTGTTTAAATAAATATATGCAATGGCTACAGCAGATTCGATAATTTGGAAAGAATATACAATATCACCAAAGTCTATAATGCCAAAGGTTTTATGTTTATTATTAATTATAATATTATGATCATTCCCATCATTGTGAATTACGGCCATTCTTAAATTCTCTTTTATAGGTATTACATTCTTATTATACTCATTCAAAAAATATAAAATAATATTTTTCTTATCATTGGTATTAACAAACCTAAGATTATTTTCAATGATGCCTATTTGTTTACAATCCCATTCAAAAATTCTATGCGCCGCTTGATGATCAAAACCTAAAAGCGCTCTACTTAATCGTCCTACAAATACACCCATATCTTTATGATCATATATAGTCATGGATTTTTTGTTTAGAAAATCACCTTCTATAAAATCTAATAATCGAAGGTTAAATAACTTGCCTTTATATTCTACAGTTTGATAATCAACAGTTAATGGTACAAGAATTTGAGGGTCTCTATTTTTAATATACTTTGTCGCTGTATCTTGAAGTTCAATTGTTTCTTTTTTTTCCGCAATATTATATACTTTCAATATATATTTTTTTTCTTTTGTAATTATTAAAAAATTTTGATCTCTATCACTGTATAAATTTTTAATAACACCAGAGATACCAAATTCTGAAATTAAAATTTTTTTAATTTCTATTTTTGTAAATGATGGCGCTGGAATCGTAAAAACAGAATTCATAAAATCTTTTCCAAAATATTTTATAAACATAAAGTAATTATATGTATCATAATGAAACACTAAAATATAAAAAATGTAAAATAATGTGACACATATGATTTTTTTTTATTATATTTGGCTAATTCCGGGGTACGAAATGATCTTTAATTTTTGGATCATTTAATTAAAAATGCTAGACAAAACAAAAAAATCAATTCTTATCATTGAAAATGATGATGGGATTTTGGATAATCTTTTACAGCGTTTCCAAAAGGTTGGGCTGTTGACAATAACCGCTAAGGATGGCTATGAGGGATACGTGCGTGTTTGCAGCGAGGTACCCAATTATATCATTGCTGAGTCTTTGTTACCTTCAATGAGTGGATTTAGAATAGCTCGCCTATTAAAGTATGATGAAAGATATAAAAACATTCCACTTGTTTTATTAACAGATAATGATTTAGCTGCAATTAACAATATTTTTTCTGCAAGTGGGGCTGATAAAATTTTAAAAAAACCATTTAAATTTTCAGAATTATTAGAATCAATAGGTCTAACAACAGCATGATTGAGCTACCAGTAACATTAGTCATCCCATTGCTTATTATTTTAGGAGCTGCTTTTGGTAGTTTTTTAAATGTTGTTATTTATAGAGTTCCTATAAAAATGAGTGTTGTAAAACCAAAATCACATTGTTTTAATTGTAAAGTCCCTATTAGAATTATAGATAACATTCCAGTTTTAGGATATTTTTTATTAAGTGGGAAATGTAGAAATTGTAAATTTGAATTTCCAAGTCGTTATGCATTTGTTGAATTAATTACTTCTTTATTGACAATCATTATCTATATCATATATGGTATAAGTACATCTTTTTTTATATATCTCGCGTTAACATATTTATTAATTGCAGTTACATTTGTTGATATTGACCATTTTATAATTCCCAATGGGTTTATAGGCATAGGTCTTATAATACTTATTATGGGAATTCAGTTGAGATGGATTCCTATTGATTGGATAGAAGCTGCGTCGGGTGCATTTGTATTTGCGGGGTTCCTTTTTACTATAGGTATAATAGGCCAATTCATTCTTAAAAAAGAAAGTATAGGGTTTGGTGATGTTAAGCTTGGTTTAGTTCTGGGGGGTTTTTTGGGAGTTGAGTACTCCATACTGGCTCTTTATCTTAGTTTTGCATTGAGTGCTATTTATGTCTTTGTAATGCTTGGAGCAAAATTGATGCAAAAAAGTGCTAAAATACCATTCGGACCATATTTAGCAGCAGGTTCTTTGATAGCATTATTTACAACCTCTCCATCAGGTGGTAATTATATTTTAAATTGGTATTATTTAACAATGTTTTAATTATGGCTATTAGTGGAAAACAACCTCTAGGGACACTTTTAATTCAGGCAGGAAAAATTGATGAAGATCAACTCCAAAAAGCTTTGCAGATTCAAAAAGAAAAAGATGTCTACATTGGGCAAATATTTAGAGAGCTTGATTATCTTGATTATAAAGAATTAAACAAGTACATCAGCCATCAGTTAAAAATTCCATATATCCAACTAGGATATTATGAAATTGATAAATCTTTGATGGATCTATTCCCTGAAAAAGTTCTTCGTTCTCAAAAAATATTACCTCTTTTTAGGTTGGATAATGCGCTAAATATTGCTATTTCTGATCCATTGGCATCAGGTCCTATAGATGCCGCTCGTGATGTAACTGGCTTAGCTATTGAACCAGTTATTGCAATGGAGCATGAAATTGAAAATGCCATAGACCTGCACTATGGAATATCTGGTTTTATTGATATTGATTCCTCAGGTGATGATACAACGAACATTACAGATTTATTTGATGAAACTCGAATAGTAGAGCTCGTTGATAGTATTATTACTCAGAGTCAAAAATATAATTGTTCGGATATTCATATTGAGCCTCGAGAAAATGATATTAGAATTCGTTTCCGAATTGACGGAAGACTTCAAGATTTTCAAGCCCTTCCGAATTCAATTCACACAGCACTTGTTTCAAGATTGAAAATTATGGCGAATATGGATATAGCTGAAACCAGGAGACCGCAAGATGGAAGAATTTTATTTAACTCATCTAAAGGTAGACTTGATCTTCGAATATCAACATATCCAACCCTTTATGGAGAAAAAACGGTATTACGTTTATTAAATATATCTGAAGCATTACACTCTCTTACGGCACTTGGGTTTGAAGACGAATGTGAAAAAAGATTTAATAGTATGTTGATTGGTGGGGAGGGCATTATCCTTGTTTCAGGACCAACGGGAAGTGGTAAGACGACTACTCTTTATTCAACATTGAATAAGTTAGAATCACCAGATGTTAATATTGTAACAGTAGAAGACCCAATTGAATATGACCTTGATAATATTAACCAAGCACAGATAAATACAAAATCTGGCGTTACGTTTGCATCTGCATTGAGATCAATTCTGCGTCAGGATCCAGATATTATCATGGTTGGTGAGGTTCGCGATGAAGAAACTGTCGAACTTGGAATCCGTGCCGCGCTTACTGGGCATTTGGTATTTAGTACAGTCCATACGAATGATGCCGCATCTGGTTTTACAAGATTATTAAATTGGGAGGTTGAGCCCTTTCTAATTTCTTCTACAGTAAAAGGTATCCTCGCTCAGAGACTTGTTAGAAGGATTTGCGAGGAATGTAAAGGAACTTATAGTCCAAAGGCTGAAGAATTACAAATGATTGGATTAACACCTAACGATAAAATAAAAGCATATAAGGGGAAAGGATGTTTGTCTTGTCGCAATACTGGCTATAAAGGGAGAATTGGTATCTATGAATTGTTATTAATGGATGCAGATATTTCTGAGCTTGTTCTCAATCAGGAACCAGGCTATAAAATTCGTGAACAGGCAAGAAAAAATGGCATGACAACTCTCCTCGAAGATGGGATTACAAAAATTGAGCGTGGAGACACAACGATATCTGAGGTATATGAAACGTTGGGAACAACGAAAATAATTTTATGATAAATGCTCTTTATGTAGGTGGTGATAAAACAGATATCCCTGAGATATCTGATAATAATATTTGTTTAGATTATGTCCAAAATGGGATGATCGCTTTAAGTGCGGTGCAGGGCAATGATTTTGACGCAATCATTATTGAAGATCAGTTGCCTTTAATGACACCAACCCGACTCTTGCAAGAATTCAATAAAATAGACTCTGGTATACCAATAATTAGTATTACTCGTTCAAATGAAAGGAAAAAAAACCTATTAAATGATTATGGGATAGGCCTTTTTAGTTATTTTGACCCTAGTACTTATGATATCGCAGAGCTAGTTGCTATGTTGAATCATGCAAAAGATTTTCGTGATTTTAGAAAAAAAGTTCCTCGCACTGCTGCACGGCACTTCAACGGTTTAGGTTTTGAGAAAATTGTTGGTATTTCTAAATCAATGTTAAATATTTATCATCTTATGTGTCAGATCAAGAGTAAAGATGTTACAACAGTCTTATATGGAGAGAGTGGTACGGGTAAAAATCTCGTTGCTCGAACCTTACATAATATAAGTTTGCGTAGGGAGAGGCCAAATATAGCTGTCAATTGCCCAGCTATACCATCTGACTTACTCGAGAGTGAGTTGTTTGGCCATGAAAAAGGGGCTTTTACTGGAGCTGTAGAGAGGCGTGATGGGAAATTTTTAGCTGCAAATTCAGGCAGTATATTTCTTGATGAGATAGGTGATATGAGTCCTTCTTTACAGGCTAAAATATTACGAGTATTAGAGAGTGGTGAAATTGAACGTGTAGGTGGAGCGGAGACGATACGGGTTGATGTTAGAATTATTTCAGCAACAAATCAAAACCTTGAAGAGAAAATAAATGAAGGGACATTTCGTCAAGATTTATTTCATAGGATCAATGTATTCCCTATCACTGTTCCACCTTTAAGGGAAAGGAGAGAAGACATCCTGCCTACAGCGATGTCAATATTAATTCATTTAAAGAAAAAGCATAATCTATCAATAGATTATATACATCATGATGGTGTCCAAGTTTTAAAAGAATATGATTGGCCAGGGAATGTGCGAGAGTTAGAAAATACTTTGGAAAGAGTTGCACTGATTTATGATAAACCTATCGTAAGCGTCGATGATATAAAATATATTTTAGATGAAAATCAATCTCCAATAAAGAAAGAAGAAAAGATTATAGAGTCT
The DNA here is from genome assembly GCA_002708715.1 of Fidelibacterota bacterium. GTDB lineage: Bacteria > Fidelibacterota > Marinisomatia > Marinisomatales > UBA1611. Next base: position 53,197 of record PAPB01000033.1, read on the forward strand.
GGTTCCGATATCCATACTGATATTGAAAATTTACCTGATAAGGAGGCTGATAGTGCGAATGTTTTTTCTGGTGAGATTCAGACCCTTAAAGAGCTCGAATATCAGGCAATCTGTGCTGGGTTAGAGAGAACAAATTGGAATATGACTACGACAGCTCAACAGCTTGGGATAAGTAGGATGACTTTGTATAGGAAACTTGATCAGCATGGCCTCAGAAAAAAAGACTGAAAAAATTTCGTCCTACTCTTACATTGCGACTAATCCAGAATCTGGTGTAGTACGCGGTGAGTTAAGAGCGCTAAACCAAGAGGGTGCTCTGATTCAGTTAGAGCGGATGGGTTTAGAACCAATATCGGTTACAGCAAAGGTTGAATCTATCCTTGATATGCAGATAAATCTTTTTGAAAAAGTCCCTCCTGGAGATATATATAATTTTACGAGACAACTTTCTGTGATGCTCAAGGCGGGAGTCCCGCTAATAGATGCCCTAGATTCAGTTCATTCTGATAAAACAAATGCGCTATTAAATCGTACTATCGATAGTGTGATTGATGATGTGTCTAATGGTATGGCGCTATCAAAGGCAATGGGTAAACATCCGAAGGTATTTAATAATATGTTTGTGAATATTGTTAGAGCTGGAGAAAGTGCAGGTGTTTTGGATAAGGTTATGTTTCAATTAGCAGAATTCATTGCACATGATTTAAAACTTAGAATGGGTATTACCCAAGCCATTCGCTATCCATCAATTGTAGTTGGAATTACAATGCTAGTTGGTGTATTTGCGGTAACCTATATATTACCAAGATTTTCAACGCTTTTTTCAAATACTCGTATTGAACTACCCCTACCAACAAGAATTCTTTTAGGTATCGATCAATTTGTGAATGATTACTGGGGAGGAATAATTTTCTTTACACTTTTCTTTGCATTCGTATTTTGGAGAGCAATTAACACCAAGCCTGGTCTTTATCAGTGGCATAAATTTATTCTTAATACGCCAATATTTGGTCCTATTGCTCAAAAAATGGCAATATCAAGGTTTTGTCATGTGCTTGATACATTAGATAGAACTGGAGTCCCTATTTTAGAAGCTTTAGAGATAGCTGGAAAAACAGCAGGCAATACGTTTATTGAGGACCGTTTGGCAAAAGTACATACGGATGTTCAGATGGGGAAAAAAGTTGCATTGTCCATTAATAAATACACCCATGATATATTCCCTCCTCATGTTCTAAAAATGATACAAGTAGGTGAGGATGCAGGTGCAATGGATGATATGCTTAGTGAAATTGGGGAAATGACAGATGCGGAAGTGCAAGACCGAGTTTTAAAACTCACAGCAACGCTAGAGCCAGTTATAACTGTGGTTATGGGAGTAATGATTCTTATTTTAGCCCTGGCAATCTTTTTACCTATATGGGATATGTACGAGGCTCTATCAAAGAGTTAACATAGTATCGATTAGTTACAGTATCATTTCGTTACATTCACCAGCCTCCTTCTCACAGAGCTCTGTCTCTATGTATTGTGGCATATTTATTGTAGTTATTAAAAATGAATATGAAAATTTTCTTAAAATATATAATCCATCATCACTATTTCTCTACATTCCAAAAATATATTAAGCGAAGTCAGGGACAATCGCTTGCAGAATTTGCGGTAATAACGGCGATGATGGCGACCTTTGTTACCACTGCGATTCCAAAATACTCAGGAGTAATGGAAGTTGGCAAGGGTAATAAGAGCATTGAAGAATTAGATAAATTATTAGTTCAGGCTAAAAACTTCTACGAAACAACTTCAAACTTGGAAGGTAGAGGAAGATTGCCTGGCCAGGATAAGTACGATATGCAAGTTGGTGGATATACAGATGTTACAACTCTCTTTAATGATCTTGATAATTTTACCACTTTTTCAAATCAGACTATTGGCTCTAAATGGGCGTCTGTATTTGGTGTTTCAAATTCCACAGTCCCAAAACCAGATGGATCTTACTTTCAAGAGGATACAGTCTCAGCCGTTACTAATCTCCAAGGCGAAGTAATTTGCAGTAACTGTCCAACTGGGAGAAAGAAAGGATCAGAAGAGTGGTATGAGCTCTTTAATCGGGAGCCTTTGGTTAGCCCTTATCAGGATGGCCATTACATCTATATTATTATACCTGGCAGCGGAACTGGGGTTGATACAAAATCACCAAAAATATGTGTTGCCGATGCTGAAAACCCAAAAGTCCTTCATAAATTTATTGATTTATAAATTATAAGATATTTAAACACAAAGGAGCCCCGTTTTCGGGGCTTTTTTGTTACATAATGATACATGTTACAGTTTTCTTTATGTATCAAATTGTTATATCAAAATTATTTTATTGAGGGTAAGTATACAAATAGTTAAAAGTGTATTAATAATTGGTACGGTATTTGCTTATTAAGGGTGTAATGAAAAATTTTGTTTCCAAATAACCGTAAAAGGAGAAAAAAATGAAACAAACACTAAAAAGAATCATCAGAACTGTAAAAAGCGTCAAGGGTAACTCTCTAGCAGAGTTTGCTACGACAACAGCTTTGATGGCTACGTTGGCTGCAA
>PAPB01000034.1 GCA_002708715.1 Fidelibacterota bacterium
AAATTTTTTAAATCATATATTAATTTTTCAATCATAATATCAATAATTATTTACTAGACATTTTTGAGCTTAGTATTATTTCAGCTGCTCTCAAATCATTTTTTGTATTTATATTTATAAATGCTTCTGATTGAAGTGAGAAGTCGACCGCATCAAAATTATTATTAATAACAAATTTTGTTAGACTGAGTCTATGATTCTTAATTTGCTTCATACATTTATTTTTTAATCTTTTGTTATATAACGCGCATGTAGGTTGTAGCTTACCATTTATCTTAGGAATAATAATATTTTTAGAATTATTAATATATTTCAGCAATTCTAATAATATGTTATCTGTTATTAATGGTAAATCAGAAGAAATAAGTAATATCCAATCAGTATTAGTACTTTGTAATGCTGTGAATAAACCATTGATAGGAGCTTGAATATCTAATTTGTCTTTTAAAAATGGAATATGAGTTAAATCGTCTGGTTGATTTTTACCTGTTAAAAATATTTCATCACAAATTTGGCATGCTTTAATAATGGTGTTTATTATTGGCTCACCATTAATTTTTGCACGCCATTTTGTAGCTCCAAAACGTTTGCTCCTTCCTCCCATTAGTATAAATGCTGATACAGAAACCATATTTGAATTTCTGTAATAGAAAGATTAATTACACTCAATTTGATTCATTAGTTTTAGGGGTCTTTTTTTTAAATAAATAGAATGAATTACGGATTTTTAATAGATAATCGTATGTGTATTGGATGTCATGCATGTACAGTCGCATGTAAAAGCGAGCATGATGTTCCAATTGGGGTTAATCGCACCCATGTTAAATATATTGAAAAAGGGGTATTCCCTGATTCAAAGAGAGAATTTTCTGTTCATCGTTGCAATCATTGTTTGAATGCGCCATGTGTTGAGATTTGTCCAACTGTTGCATTATATAGCAGGGATGATGGGATAGTAGATTTTGATAATGATCGCTGTATTGGTTGTAAGTCATGTATGCAGGCGTGTCCCTATGATGCACTATATATTGATCCAGATACTCATACTGCAGCAAAGTGTAACTATTGTGCTCATAGATTGGATGGAGGTTATGAGCCTGCATGTGTAATAGTTTGCCCTGTAGAGGCAATTGTATCAGGGGACTTAAGTGACCCACAATCAAAAATTGCGAAGCTTGTTTCAAGCGAAGATGTTATGACACGGAAACCTGAAAAAAATACCATTCCAAATCTATATTATATAAATGGTACGAATGAAATGTTAGATCCTTTGGCAACAGAAATTGAATCGAATTATGTTTGGACTGATCAATCTAAAGGAGTAGGGCACTATGCAAAATATGCCGAAAATCGATCTAGTGAATCAAGTAATCAAGATTTATTAATACAATTAGCTATGGAAAATGCTGCTAAAACTAAACAGCCTATAGATCAACGAGCGATCGACAATGTAGCAAAAGATATTCAAAAAGACATTGATTCTGCTAATGATGTGCAAAGGGTGTATGACTCTCCTAATAAAGGTGTACTATGGGGATGGGAAGTTCCAGCATATGTATGTACAAAGGCAATTTCCACGGGGACACTCCTTATGATGATAGCTTTACAGTATTTTAATAGTTTTTTTGAAAAATCAGTACAGATAACAGGACTATTTATCACATTGATTTTTATGGCAATAACTGGAATACTATTAGTTATAGATTTGGATAGGCCTGATCGTTTTCTTTATGTCTTATTCAGACCACAATGGAAATCATGGTTAGTTAGAGGGGCATATATTATTACGTGTTTTACTGGATTAGTTACTATAAAAATAGCAATGGTCTATTCGAATGCCCCTAATTGGATAGTTTTCGATATGTTAATTTCTATTTTTGCAATTATGTGTGCTATCTATACTGGATTTTTATTTGCTCAGGCAAAGGCTAGAGACCATTGGCAAAAGCCATGGTTGAATGCATTTCATATGTTTGTTCATGCATTAATTTCAGGATCTGCAATGATGATTATAATTGTGCCTGATATTTTTATTCAAATATCAAAACTATTATGCTTTTCATTAGCTATAAATTTAATTTTAGTTGTAGCTGACTTATTTTTTCCTCATCAAACTCCAGAAGGGAAAAAGACAATCTTATTAATGACTAAAGGGCATGCATCAAAATATTTATGGGCTGGAATTATCTTAGGTAACCTAATCCCTATGTTTCTATTAATGATGATGAATCAATCAATATTTGTTATTAGTATTCTTGCAATAGGTGGAATATTTTTAACAGAATTTGTACGAATTCGTGTACCTCAAATGATACCCTTAAGCTAAAGATGAAACGCAGTTGGATTGAAACATTTGCTGAATCAATAGGATTGATTCCTAAAATATCGGAGAGATCAAATCTATCACAAGAATTTCCTTTAGAGGGTCCTCGTGAACTTTATAAGTATCCAGAACCAAGTCAGTGGGAGGATTTTGTAGAATTAGATCCATTGGCATGGCCTGAAAAAAAAGAACGTCATTATTCCATTGTTCCTACAACGTGTTTCAATTGTGAATCTGCATGTGGTCTATTAGCTTATATTGATAAATCTTCAAATGAAGTTCGCAAATTTGAAGGTAATCCACATCACCCAGGGAGTCGAGGCAGAAACTGTGCCAAAGGTCCAGCGACAATTAACCAAATAAATGATACAGAACGTATTTTGTATCCTCTCAAAAGAGTAGGGGATAGGGGAGAAGGAAAATGGGAGAGGATATCATGGGAACAGGCTCTCGATGAAATCTCAAAGAAAATTGCGACATCCCTAAGGAAAAGGAAAGATGGAGTAGTATATCATGTGGGTCGCCCAGGGCATGAAGGATATGCAGAAAGAGTACTCAAAGCTTGGGGTGTAGATGGCCATAATTCTCATACAAATATTTGTTCTGCAGGTGCGAGAACTGGTTACGCTCTTTGGCATAAATATGATCGTCCTAGTCCTGATCATACTAATGCAAAAGTAATAGTCCTTGCGTCATCACATTTAGAGACGGGGCATTATTTTAATCCTCATGCTCAACGAATTATGGAGGGTATGATGAAGGGTGCAAAGCTAATTGTATTAGATCCGCGTCTATCAAATACAGCTTCAATGGCTGATGAATGGTTGCCGACATATCCTGGAAGCGAGTCAGCTGTTTTTATGGCTATTGCTAAAATTATTTTGGAAGAACAGTTATATGATCGAGAGTATTTAGAGAATTGGGTTAATTGGGATGAATATTTAAAAAACATGCATCCTGAGGATCCTATGGAATTTGATCAGTTTATAAAAAGATTAGATGAAGAATGGACTGAGTATACACCTGAGTATGCAGCTCGTGAAGCACAAATTGATGAAAAACAAATTAGAAAAGTAGCTAAAATGATCGCAAATGCAGGGAGTAAATTAGCGACTCATGTGTGGCGGGGACCTTCTATTGGTAATTTAGGAGGCTGGCAAGTTGCACGGGCATTACATTTGCTTAATGTTTTAACAGGTTCAGTAGGAACTCAAGGGGGAACATCTCCTAGTGCGTGGAATAAATTTCATCCAGAGTTTTTTGATTCTCCTCCAGGACCAGATGCCTGGAATGAATTAAACTGGCCAAAGGAATATACTCTTTCTCATTATGAAATGAGCCAAATTCTTCCTCATCTATTAAAAGATAATCGAGGATCCTTGGATGTGTATTTTACTAGAGTGTTTAACCCTGTTTGGACCTACCCTGATGGTTTTACCTGGATTGAAATGTTATCAGATCCTGAAAAAGTTGGATGTCATATTGCACTAACTCCAACCTGGAACGAAACAGCTTTTTTTGCAGATTATGTTTTACCAATGGGACATGCTTCAGAGAGGCATGATATCAATTCCTATGAAACACAGGCAGGGATTTGGATAGCATTTAGGCAACCAGTTTTAAGAGAAAAGGCACGACGTGATGGTAGAAATATACAGTTTACCTATGAAGTAAATCCTGGTGAAGTGTGGGAGGAAGATGAATTTTGGATAGAATTATCATGGCTTATTGATCGAGACAATGATCTTGGGATAAGAAAACATTTTGAGAGTCCATATAGAAATGGAGAAAAAATTAATATAGATGAATATTATCAATATATTTTTGATCATACTGCAGGACTCCCTGATGCTGCGAAAAAGGAAGGGTTATCAGCTCTAGAATATATGCGTAAATATGGAGCTTTTTTAATTGATGATAATATTTACCAAAATAATAAAAAAGAAATAGACTCTAGAGGTACTATACAAGATAATGGACAAATTGTACAAGATGAGAAAGTAATTGGTATAAAAATTAAAGACAAAAGTTTTTCTGGATTTCCCACCCCTTCAAGGAGACAAGAAATTTATTCTCAAACCATGGTTGATTTTGGATATCCTGAACATGCGACTCCAGGATATCGCATAAAAAGTCATGTACATCCAGAAAATTTAGTGAATGAAAATGAATTTATTTTACTCCCTAATTTTAGGTTGCCAACCCACATACACTCACGATCAGCCAATGCAAAATGGTTAGCAGAAATAGCACATCGTAATCCAATCTGGATTCATACGAAAGATGCTAATAAGTTAAATATTATCAATGGAGATTTATTAAAAATTGAAACTGAAATAGGCTGGTTTGTAGATAAGGTATGGGTCACTGAAGCAATTAAACCTGGAGTGGTAGCCTGTTCGCATCATATCGGAAGATGGCGTCGATCGCAGGATAAGGGGAATCGTTTTATGACTAATACAGTTAATATTCAAAATCTGGGTAATGGCAAATATAAAATGGAAACTATTAAAGGCGTACGACCTTGGAGAACAACGGATTTAGATACCAATCGAATATGGTGGAGAGATGGTGGTGTACACCAAAATATAACTCATGCTGTCAATCCCGATCCCATTTCTGGAGCACATTGTTGGTTGCAAAAAGTGAAAATTTCAAAACCAGAGTCGAATGAGAAATATGGAGATATTTTTGTTGATACCAATAAATCTTTTGAACACTTTAAGAAATGGAATCGATTTGCAAAAGAGAAGGAAACACATCCCAAAGGCTTGCGCAGACCACTTTGGACGGGTAGACCACTCACACCAGAAATAAGCCAGTTTTTTTTAAAAGAAGAAAAACTAAGATAATATAAATATTAGCTTACTAAATATATTTTATAATTTTGGTTTAAATAGATTTTTACCTTCAAATAATTTTGTCCCATTAACATAGCTATAATATTTCCTGCATTCACATGAAATATATTCAATATCGATTGGGTGAAATTCTCGTTTGGCTTCTGGCCACAACTCTTTTTGAAGCTTTATCATTTCATCAAATACTTCTATTGCGTTTTTTAGTTTTAAATAAGTCTGTAGTCTTTTTAAATATGCAATTGCTCCAATTCCAACTGGTACATGGCTATCTGGATTTATGATGTCAGGTCGAAACCAGGCGATGTCCATGACTGCCATAAATATTGGAAAATCATTATTCATTTTAAATATTTCATTGATATCATTAGTGGCTTTTATTACTGAACCTTGAGAATCTTTAATGATCTCACTTAACATATGTTTTGCTCTCTCAAAAATGTGAGTTGCAGAATATAATCTTGAATAATGTTTTCCTTTCCACTGAATTATTTCAACGGGGTAAGCTGTTTTATTGCACCAAGGCTTAAAGTGACTAAGACATTTAGATAATTTTTCTGGTTGAGATAGTATTTCAGGTTCTAATTGATCTAAAGTTTCTTGTCTATTACACCAGCGAGCAAAAAAAACAGTCTGAACTAATTTTGTTAAATCACCATTCAAATTTTTTGAGAAATTAATTATCGCCTTACTACCTCTATCATCTTCACGAAACACATTAAGAAATCGACCCTTTTGAAAAATTTCATCATCGCTCCATGGTGCTGGAATTCCAGACTCTCTTTTCAATCGAATTTCTTCACGATCTTTACAGAATTGGAAAAATGCAGATACTGGATTATCTAACAATAAGCCATCAAGTGCATTTTCATAAGGATTATATAATTTTTTTATAATATTAACTGTTATAGGTTATTTAACTTCATAAAAGATAAAATCATTTTTGGATCATAATACAATCAAATTCCAAAGTTTCATTTAATTTATTATTTTTTGAACATGGAAATAATTGGATCACTTTAAATCCAATTGATTCAAAATATTCAAAAGATTGGATATAATTTGGAGAGTTTTTATATAAGGGTTGTATAGAAATTTCAGATTGAAGGATCTTAAATGAGTTTACATATTCTCCAGCTCCTTTTAGAACATTTAAATCATAACCTTGGGTGTCTATTTTACAAAATATTCTAGGATTTTTAACTTTTTTTAGTATGTCTGGCATTATCTCATCTAATTTTTTAACCTTAATATTAACCTTAGATTGTATATCTATATCTATTGGATCTAGTAAGGAGTTTAAATTTGATAAACTCATGGTATTTATCATTTGTTTACCATTGAAATCACCTAAAGCAATATTATAGAATATTAAATTTTTATCATTTGAAAAATTATTTTTCAAATATTGGTAACTACTTAATGTTGGTTCAAATGATATGATATGTTTTTTATAGCCCATTTTTCTAAGTGATTGTATAAAAGAACCTTTATGAGATCCGATATCTAATACACAATTTATTTGTTCTCTGATCAATAATTCTTGTAAAATACTTTTCTCATAAAATGACAAAAAAAGTTTTGAAAATAAATTGGGTATTTTTATTTTTTTTTTCAAAAGAAAATATCCGATTCTATTAAGGTACTTTATTTTCATTTATTTAAACCTAATAAGTAGAAAGTTTAATGGATTTAATATTTTATAAATAACTAAATAATAGATCTTAAACTATGATTAAATTATTTTATAATATGAACAATATAATAATATTATTCAGCCTATTTATTATCTTTAGTTGTGCTAAAAAAGATGATATAAAAAAAAATAGACCTAATATCTTATTTATTATGTCTGATGATCACGCATATCAAGCAATTAGTGCCTATAATAAAAAATTAATTTATACTCCAAATATCGATAGAATAGCAAAGGATGGAGCATTATTTGAGAACGCATGCGTAACGAATTCTATATGCGCTCCATCAAGAGCCACTATCCTAACAGGAAAACATAGTCATATTAATGGGAAAATTGATAATCGTTCTCCTTTCGATACGACTCAGATTACTTTTCCTCAATTATTTCAAAATGCAGGATATCAAACTGCAATGTATGGGAAATTACATTTTGGTAATAATCCTAAAGGCGTAGATGATTTTATGATACTCCCAGGACAGGGACATTATGTGAATCCAGACTTTATAACAAATAATGGTGATACAACTATTACAGGTTATGTCACAGATATTATCACAGATTTAACTCTTGACTGGCTAGAGAATAAAAGAGATAAAGATAAACCATTTTTAATGATGTATCTGCATAAAGCGCCCCATAGACCATGGTGGCCAAGTCCTGATAAATTTAAAGAGTTTGCTAATAAAGAATTTCCAATACCAAAGACTTTATTTGATGATTATAAAAACAGAGGATTAGCAGCAAAATCTGCGGAAATGAATTTGTTAAATGATTTGAGGTATGGCCATGATTCTAAAATAAGACCAGAAGTATTAAAATCAATGGGTGATATTAAACCATTTGTGCAGCCATACGATTGGGGAGGATCAGATGGATTTTCCACTTCCTATGTAAGATTTAATGAAGATCAAAAAGCACATTATGATCCTGTTATTGATTCAATCAACGTATGGTTTAAAAACAATTGGTCTCAATTAACTGAAAAACAGAAAATGGAGTGGAAATATCAGCGTTATATGCAAGACTATCTTGGTTGTATATCATCTGTTGATGAGAATGTGGGACGTGTTTTAGATTATCTTGAAAAAAATAAATTGGATGAAAATACCATAGTAATTTATACTTCGGATCAGGGTTTTTATCTTGGGGAGCATGGATGGTTTGATAAAAGATTTATCTATGATGAATCTTTTAAAACTCCTTTATTAATAAGTTGGAAAAATAAAATAAAACCAGGTATAAAAATATCTAAGATGGTTCAAAATCTAGATTTTGCACAGACATTTTTGGATGCTGCAAATATTAGTCAACCTCAAGATATGCAAGGGGAGAGTTTAATGCCTTTGTTATTAGGTCAAGAGGAGAACTGGACGCGGGATGCTGTCTACTATCATTATTATGAATATCCAGCTGTACATATGGTTAAACGCCATTATGGTATTATTACCGAAAAATATAAGTTAGTTCATTTTTATTATGATATAGATGAGTGGGAGTTATATGATCGTCATGCTGATCCTATGGAGATGCGTAACGTTTATAATGAACCCTCATATAACGAAACAGTAACAAAGCTTAGATTGCAATTATCTGAATTACGAGTTCAATATAAAGATTCGAGAGATTTAGATCTATATTATATTGATAACTATTTTCATAATTGATTGGTGTTCTCAAGTTTAGATATAAATGTATAATAAATAATGATAGTATTTAATACCTATAATTATATTATTAAAATAAAAAGGGTTTTTGTAAAACATTTAGAAAAACAGACTTTAAAGAATCATTGGCTGTTTACAACAATGTTTCTCTGTACACTTATTTCTTTATTTTTTGCATTCCCTAGTTATGAGGCAATTGACCCTAGTGTAGGAAGACTTAAACTTTTTTTAATGCAGTGCAATAGTATTACAGAGTTTTGGCAAAATTATAATTATACAAATCTAAGTTATCGTATTACGGTTCCATTATTTTTAAATATCATTGGAGGTGGTTTAATTAGCTCCATAATTATGCGCCATATCGTGGGTGTGATCCTTTTTGGACTTTGTTCATTGATTATTTTTAAGTTCACAAAAGATAGAGTTTCAGCATTATTATTTTCTTTAGCTCTAGCATTAACAGTGCCTGGATTTACATCGTTTTGTGAATATAGAGGAAATTTTGATGGGATTGCATTGTTTTTGATTATTTTAGCTTTTCATTTTAGGAACCCGTTTATTGTAATTAGTTGTTTGATTTTTGGGTTTTTCACAGATGAAAGAACCCTTTTTTCTATAGGGTTTTTAATAGTTTATGGAATAATGATATCTCAATATAATTTTAATAACAAAAAGAGGTATGTAAACTTATATAACTTTTCAATTCTAGTTGGTTTATTGTCTTATATTTTACTTAGACTATGGATTTATTTGGAATATCATATAAATATTCAAGAAATATTACAAATGAGTAATGGATGGATATTGCTAGGACAAATCAATAATATTCCATTGGCCTTATGGACAGGTCTAGAAGGGTTTTGGTTGATTATTTTTATTAGTGTATATATACTAATAAAAAATAAAGATTTTATTCCAGCATCCATTTATATTTTTACTATTGTGGTTTTAGCTATCGCTGGTAACTCTGTTACTGATTCAACTAGAAGTATAATGTATATATTTCCTGCAACTATTGTTGGAGTGAAAATTATTAGTGATAATACTGATAAAAATGAGGTCAGAAATATTTTATTACTAACATTATTTTTTTCATTTATTTGGCCTAGTTATGGTGTAGGGGGTAAATCATCTATTTGGTGGCAGTATCCATTACCATTGCAAATGTTAAGATGGTATTTTTGAAAAAATATATTTAATTGTTTAAACTATGAATTTATTAAAGTGTTTTACCCTTTATAGATTCTAAAGATTTTCAGTAGGTTTTCTTGGATACTTTTTTGATGGATAGATTTGTCATCCTTAAAATCAGTTTTACTCTTTTCATTGATATAACAATTATAACTTTGTTGTAGCATTTCATCGGTTGAATATTTTGGAAGAAATCCAAGTTCTTTTTTTGCTTTTGAAATATCAAAATAGAGTGACCTCCCATACATTAATGCATGGTATGGTGCCAAGGGCGTCAAATTTAATTTTGATGTTATATTCATTATAATTTCTATTGGTTTCATGGGTAAAGAATATACTTTTGAACCAGTGTTTGCATACTGGCACAAATTTTCTAAGGCATCTCTCATGGTACCAAAATTTTCAGATCCAATATTATAGGAATTAAAATTCTCCTTTGTTTTTACAGATAAGATTGTAGCATTTGCTAAATCGTCAGAGTGAATAAATTGGTAAATATTTTTTCCATTATTTAAGACAGGTATATTAACGCCTTGTTCAATCCAACTAAATAGAATTGAAAAAATACCTAATCTACCATGCCCTAAAATTGTTCTAGGTCTAATTATTGTTACCGGTAACCCGAGTTTTGAATATTCAAAACATATTTTTTCTCCTTCCAATTTTGCTACTCCATAAGCTTCCTTAGGAAAGGGTTTAGTATTTTCTGATACTGGATTTGATTTTGGTACTCCATAAATAGCACTCGATGATGTATAGATTAATCTTTTAATCCCACATTCTAATGAAATATTGCATATATTTTTTGTGCCCTCTACGTTGACATCCCAAAACAACGAATTGTTTTTTGCAAGTGGTACTTGTGCAATATTATGGAAAATAATATCATATTCAGGAATGATTTTTGATAATAAAGTTTTATCTCGTATATCTGCTTTATGAAATTTTATGTTATCATTTATCTCCAAAGGTGGATTAATATCTAATGACCCAAGTTTAATAGATTTATTTGCAGATAAAATTTGTAATAAATGGCTCCCGTAATATCCTGCCCCGCCTGTAACTAAAGCGCGAATATTATTCATATAATTCTTTGATGCTTTCATGCATACCTTGCTCTAAGGAAAATTCTGGTTTGTATCCTAATTTTCTAAAAGCATAAGAAATATCACAAGCTATATTTTTATTTAATTCAGACAAAACGTGTATTTTTTTGTTATATAGACCTGTATATTGTATGATATGGTCAAATCTTTCTGCAAAATTTGAAATAAAATTTGGTAATCTAATCTCACGATTTATTACATCTTGATTAAAATTGGTTTTTAATAATTCTCTAATTGTATAAACTATTTGATTCATGGTGTATGGAACTTTATCAGCAATCCAAAATGTTTCACCAGATGATTCGTTTTTAGTTGCGGCCAATACCAAACCTTGGACAATATTTTCTGTATATGCCATGGAACGAATATTATTTCCATCTCCAGTTATCGGTATTTTACCTCTTTGAATCATATCAAAAAATAGCTTTTGTCTTTTTGGTTGGAAAGGGCCGTAAAACCAGGGAGATCTAATAATTGCTAGATCTATTTTGCCCATCTTATAAAATTGGTTAGCTATAATTTCCATTTCCATTTTTGATTTTCCATAATTCATATATGGATTGTAAATACTATTTTCATTAAAAAGGATTTCTTTTTTGGTATTGCTACCAAATGGAGAATTAGATGACATGATGATAATTTTTTTTATTTTAGCTTCTGTTGCTGTTTCAATAAGATTTTTTGTTCCAAGTACATTGGTATCAAAAAATTCTTTAACTCTTTTAGGATGTATGACTCCAGCAATATGAAAAAGTAATGAGTCTTGTGCATTATTGAGTAATCTTTCTAAACTTTTTTTATTTGTTAAGTCTCCTTCAATAATTTTGATTTCACTTGAAATTTTTAATAATTTTTTCTTTGATGATCCTTTTTTGATAAATGCAGTTATCGGTTCTGTTCCTAATCCCCATTTTTTAGTATTGCCCGAAACGATTGATTTTATGAGGTTGAGTCCTAACCAACCATTAGCTCCAGTTATATATATCAAGAAACTGGAGTTATTATTTTTTGAATATTACGGTGCGTTAATGCCATTATAGATCCTTGTGGATTAACTCCAGGAGCAGTTGGTAACATACTACCATCTGCAATATATAATCCATCATGGTCAAAAACTTTTCCATAAGAATTGGCAACACATTTCTTTTTATCTTCACCTATAGGACAAGAGGAAAATAAATGTACGCTCATAAGACTAGAGTCTTGCATACTTAGGACTTTTGGTAATTTATTAATATCATTCATAGTTTTTATTATCGGACTATTATAGACACATGGAAAAACTATCTTAGCTTTTGCCTTCATTAAAATCTTACATAATAATTTAAGTCCATTAGTCAGGTTCCTTTTATCTAGATTTGTTAAATGATACTTAATAATAGGATCATTAAAAAAAGGATAATTTTTTATTTTGCCATAACCTTGTGGCCTGATCATAGCATAATAAATTGCCATTTTTTTCCAGTTATCATTTACAATTTCTCTATCATTAAAATGATCAAGCATGGCTAGTTTTAAGTATGTCTTTGAGCTGATAGAACATCCAAAACTATATTCAGAACCAAATTCTTTTACTTGGTGTACTGGTACGCCCATGTCTTTGCTATTGATATCCTCATCAAATAGGGCGACTACTTTGATAGTAGGGTGCATTTGAATACGATTGCCTGCTTTTTCTGATAAATTTGATTTTAATAATATTTGTGGTGTACCAATAGCGCCTGCTGATAGAATAACATTTTTTGAGCGTAAAATTTCATTCTTTTTGTTGTTGTCAAGATGTATCTCCCATATACTATTGATTTTCTTTATTTTTTTTACTTTTGTATTATGAAAAACTATTCCTCCATCATTTTTATAATCTTTAAGATATGTTCGAGACATAGTCATTTTCATTCCATTAAGAGATTTATCATTGTCATATTTATACCATCTGGGAATTTCGCGAACTTCTAAATTTAAATCTTCTGAACCCTCTTTCAGTTTTAAAGAAGCTTTAGGCAATAATCCATCAGGGAAATAGCTTACGCATAATTTTTTTTCAATAGATTCAAAATGAGGAGAGAGATCATCACTTAAAGTTGATTTTAGAGAAAATGTTTTTTTCCAACTTTTTAAAATATTTTCAGGAGTTCTATGATATAAACCGCTATTAATTTCGCTGCCACCGCCAAAAGTAGAGCCTTCTGTATATGCAATATTTGCATTGCCTAAAGTTGTTGTGATACCTCCATAATTATATTGATGGAGCATTTGGTTATATGAGAAATCAGGAAGTTTATTTTTCCAATTATCACCTTTTTCAATTATACATGAATTGAGATTAGAATTTTGAATTATTTTTGCTGAAATTGCTCCGCCTGGACCCGATCCAATGATAATAAAATCAAATAAATCTGTTTGATTTGTAAATTTAATTTTGGACTTATTTTGTGTTTTTTTTTCCTCAATATGCGCAACTTCAAATAGACTATCATGAAATCTAATTAAATTTCTTAATGTTAATATATTTGATGCTCTTGTACGATTAATGGCATTAATTAATGAATATTTGGGTTTAATAAATTTTTTTATACAAAAAAGTATTAAAAAAATTGAAGAAACTAATTTGATACCGAAGCCAAGAAAATCTGGCATTTTTTTTTGGTGTGAAACCATTCTTAAAAACATTTCTTTTGAAGAAATTATATTTAAGTTTTTATCTTCATACCTTGTTTTTATATAATATTTTAGAAAAATTTTATAAAAGTAATTTATCATTTAAATCATAAAATATTTTGCGATACAAATACAAAAGGCACCTGTTATTGCTATTATATATGAATTGATATCTTTTAAAGCAAAATGGACTGGATCCATTTTTAGACTACCTCTATAAGCTAAAAACCAAAGCCTACTTATCCAATATAGCATGAGTGGAGCTAATCCTATTAGGATAATTGGCGAAGAATATAATATTCTAACATTGGAACTATTTGTATATAGGATAAGGATAAGCGCTGAGATAAGTCCACTAGCTACACCAATCATCATTATAACCACTGAATCTTCTTGATGATAAATATTAACTTTTGAAAAATATTTTTTATTTTCACTATTAATTTTTAAATCAATAAATCGTTTTAATAACCCTAAACTAAAAAAAAGAAAGATCGTACATGCTATTAGCCATGATGACAAAGGAATATTACTAGGGAAATGGCCAGCGATTAATCGCAATAAATAAAAGATCATTAGCGTTATAATATCTAGAACAATTATTTTTTTTAAAAAAAGAGAGTATATGAGATTAATAAAGATATAAGTAGAGACTATAATTAAAAAATTTTTTCCAATTATTAAAGCAATATAAAGAGCTCCTGAAATACAAATAATGCATAAAATGGTTGCCTTAAAAATTGTTAAATCTCCTGACGCAATTGGTCTTGACATTTTTTGAATATGGGTTTTATCATTTTCTCGATCTATTATATCATTAATGATATAAATACTTGAGGCCAATAATGAAAAGGAGAAAAATCCCATAAGTGAATTAGTAAATACTCCATGAGTAAAAATTTTATGGCTAGCGATTGCAGGAATAAATAGAATGAGGTTTTTACTCCAATGAAAAATTCTTAATTGTTTAAGAATCAAATTATATTGAATATGTTTTGTTAAATTATCTAATAATCCCATAGTTTATTTTATATAATATAATTTAGAATAAGGTGCTGAGATGTAGAAGCGATTCATTTTAAATTTAATTTATGAAAAAATTACCAAATTATATGGATCATTTTGAGCAATTTCTCAAAAAAGTTATCATATATAGTAATTAAGATGTATTATTTTGCAAAAGTATTTTGAATCATATCCTAAAAATATGTGAAATTTATAATATATGAATTGGCCTTATTACCTAAATAAATATCTTTATTTATTTTTGTTTTTATTATTTGCAATATTTTCCTGCGGTAAGGATAACCACATTCGTACATACCGTTTACCAAAAAAGGCAATTGAAATTTCAGCATCAGCCACTAGCAACAGTGATGATGAATTTAAATTAAAATGGAAAAAACCTGAATCTTGGATAGAGTTTGATGGCCATTCAATGAGATTGGCAAGTTTCTATGTCCCTTATTCAAAAGGGAAAGGCGAGCTGTCAATTACTAACTTTGTAGGAATGAGTGGTAGTATAGAAGCTAATATTAATAGATGGCGGGGTCAGATATCACTTGCTCCAGAGTCTATGGAAAATATTATGGCTGTGTCAAAATCATATAATGGTAGAATGGGTAATTTTTTATTTTTTGAGTTAGCAAATAAAAATATTAATCAAGCTATTCTTGCTTCAATCTTTCAACTTGAAAATAGTACAGTTTTTATAAAGTTATTAATAGATCAATCGGGTTTAGATGAGGTGACTTTAGAATATTTACGTTTCTCACAGTCATTATCTAAATACGAAGAATGAAGATAGATAATTTTTTAAAAATTATCATGAGCCCAAAGATATTTTCCTATACTTTGATTTGGTTAATCGTCCTTGTTTTTTTTGGGACCATAGCTCAAAAGAATATTGGATTATATGCATCGCAAATGAAATATTTTTCATCATTTTTTTTTCTATTTTTAGGTTTTATTCCATTACCAGGAGGGAGATTAATTTTGCTTTTCATGACTATTAATCTATTCTCAAGCTTATTCAAAAGAAACCTATGGCAGCTCAAAAAATTCGGGATAATTATTGTACACTTGGGTGGATTATTATTACTCCTTGGGGGAGGACTTACAGCTTACTTTAGTTCTGAAGGGAACATGATTATTGCTGAAGGAGAAACTTCAAACTATGTTGATGATTACCATGATATGGAATTGGTTTTTGTGAATAATACTTTCAAAGATAGTATAGAGTATACTGTTGTTGATGAACCATTATTAAAAGAAGGTAATAGGTTTAATCTTTTTGAAAATGGACCAGAGATTTATATTTTGAGTAATATAAAAAATGTTCGTATAGAAAATAGGATTTCGCCTGCTGATTCAATATATAAAGGTTTGTTAGAAAAGTTTGTACTGTTACCTAAAAAACCTGAGCCAGAAAACACCCAAAATAGGCCTGCTCTTATTTATAAAATTCAAGGAACAAGCAATGGATTAGATGGTATATATGGTCTATTTCTTGGACAAGGTTTAAATGACTATTTTCAATTAAAAGAACAAGATTTTCATTCTGAATATCGCAGAAAAAGGACTTATGTTCCTTTCGAAATTGAATTAATTGATTTTGAAAAAATTATGCATCCTGGAACAAATGTCGCAAAAAGTTTTAGCTCTGAAGTCAACCTTATTGAAGATGGTATCCCTCGTAGAACGTTAATAAAAATGAATGAACCCTTGCGGCATAAAGGCTATACTTTTTTTCAAGCATCTTTTATCGAAAATTTAGATAAGGAAACAACAGTACTTGCAACTGTTAAAAACTACGGAAGGCTTTTCCCTTATATCTCAAGCATTATTATGAGCGTTGGTTTATTGATTCACCTTTTAATAAGTTTACCAAAAATGATTAAGAAAAAGTCAACATGAATCTTAAAAGAATCAATATATTATTTTTATATTTTGGATTATCGATGCTCACCTTCTTTAGTTCTTTAAGCGCGTTTGAAGTTGAGAATATCCCAGTCCAAAGTGAGGGGAGAGTTAAACCTCTTGATACTTTTGCTAGGAACCTATTGCTAAGATTTTATGGTAAAAGAGAAATTAAAGATCAAAAAATAAATGCAACTGATTGGTTGCTAGATTTAATTCTTTACCCTCAGGAAGGTCGCCAAAGAAAAATATTTAATATTCGTAACCCTGAGGTCGTTTCAAGCCTATTCCTTGATTGGTACACTGATCATAAATATAGTTATAATGAAATTATTGATGGTCTTTCTAGTCAGGTAGATCTTATAAATACTATTGAGCAAAAAGATAATTCGATTAGAACTCCTTTTGATAAGCAATTATTAGAGCTTAGTGAAAATGCTTTAATCTTTGAAAAATTATCTTATATGAAAAATATCAAATTGATACCACCTGCGTTACTTGATGAGAATGCAGTTTGGCAATCTCCATTTGATTTTATTATTAGTGGTGTCACCCCGTCATATCACCAAGAAGAAATCCTAAATTCCCTCCAGCAATATTTAGCGGCACGTTTTCAAAATAATGATTCAGAAATAAAACATGCACTTTCAAATTATGAGAATGTACTTTCGGGGTTATCATTTAATTCTGTTAATGTCGAAAAATTGAAAGATGAAACTTGGATGAATAGTGCTAATCTTTTTGTTAAAAGTCTAGCTTTTTACATTTTATCCTTTTTAATAATTGGTTTAAGCTGGATGGTAAAACCAGTTTTATTTCGAAAAATATCTTATCTTTTTTTAATAATAGGCTTTTTTATTCATGGGTATGGTATCCTATTGCGAATGCAAATAATGGGAAGGCCACCAGTATCTACTTTATATGAATCTGTAATTTTTGTTTCATTTATTCTTCTTTTATTAGCTGTCCTATTGGAATATTTTCGTAAAGATGGGTTAGGTATTTTTGTTGGCTCTGTTGGTGGTAGCATATTACACTTTATAGGTTTTAGTTATGCTTCTGATGGCGATACGCTTGGTATGTTAGTAGCTGTTTTGGACTCTAATTTTTGGCTTGCTACTCATGTTACCACTATTACCATTGGATATGGCGCTTCATTAGTTGCAGGATTTGTAGGACATCTCTATCTTGTGCAGAATATTTTAGATCCTGTTAATAGTAAAAAGTTAAAAAGTATTTTTAATAATTTATTTGGGATTACTCTTGTTGCTTTGTTTTTTACGCTTTTTGGAACGATTCTTGGAGGTATTTGGGCGGATCAATCTTGGGGCAGGTTCTGGGGTTGGGATCCCAAAGAAAATGGGGCTTTACTTATTGTCCTTTGGCAACTGCTAATGATTCATTCTCGTTTATCTGGGATTGCTAGACCTCCTTTATTTGCTTTAGGTATGGCTCTTAATAATATTATAGTTGCATTGGCATGGTTTGGTGTGAATCTCCTCCAAGTCGGATTACACAGTTATGGTTTTGATGATGGAGTCGCAAGGAACTTATATTTATTTATTTCATTTGAAATATTGTTTTGTTTAGGTCTTTATTTTTTTCCAAGATTAAAGTCTCGATTTCAGACTATTTAGAGTTTGTTTAGGAACCTCATATTTTTTATCAGTTTAAAAATGATTAAGGCATCTCCAACTCATCTATTTTTGAATTCAATATTTAGTCATTATATTGACCAAGCTAATTAAGATCAATATGGGTAAGAAAAAGAAAAAGTTCAAGTTTCTATCTAACATAACACGCAGAGATTTTATAGCTGGTTCATTGGTAGGTGCTGGTTCAGCATTGCTGTATGCAAATGCACCTTGGGCTTTTTCTAAATCTAATGACAAACAAAAACCTACAGGTATCTTTAACGATCCATGGACAGGGTTTGGAGGGGTTGGTGACTATGGCACCTCCAATGGTAATGTAGCTTCTACCCGTGATGCTGCGCATCTTATTCGAGATGAAAACATGGAGGAGCTAGTCAAAACTGCTGAAGATACAGGTGAGAGTTATGATATGGTAATTATTGGTGGAGGTTTTTCTGGTATAGGTGCCGCTTATGAATTCAATAAGGCATATGGTGATACTAAGAAATGTCTCATTCTGGAAAATCATCCAGTATTTGGAGGCGAGGCAAAACAAAACGAATTTGAAGTTGATGGCTACAGAATATTTGCGCCGCAAGGATCTAATGATTTTGGTCTACCAATTGAAGGTGATGGTAGTCTAATATCAGAAATATATAGTAAGACTGGTCTGCCTTTTGAGTTTGAGGTTGTTAAAAAGGATCCCAGTAAGTCTAATATAGATACACCTTTGGATAATTACTATGGTGTCTTTTGGGAAGAAGAACGCTACGACACTGGTTATTTTATGGGCAAGGATGCAACAAGACCTTGGATCATCAATCCAAGAGAAGACAGGCTCGCACGTATGCCATGGCCTAACGAGTTTAAAGCTGAATTGAATCGTGCTTTTGATGATAAAGAAACTTACTATAAAGGAGATAATATAGACGCTTGGTTGGATAGCATGACCTATAAAGAGTTATTGGAAAAGGAAATGGGATTTAGTTCTAAGGTCACTGAATATTTTGATCCTATCGTCGCTATCTCCATGGGAGCGGTTGGCTGCGATGTCTTATCTGCTTATTCTGCTAGGCAACTAGAAATGCCTGGTACGGAGGCTCGTTATTATTATGATAGTAGCAAGGATGATTATGATGTAGGTGTCTACAGTTTTCCAGGTGGAAATACTGGAATTTATAGACACATAATAAAACACCTCATGCCAGAAGCTATTACAGGTGACAAAGAATTTGAATCTATTTTATACAATGACATTGACTTTGAAGCGATAGATCGACCAGAGAATTCAATAAACATACGATTAAACTCTACAGCAATATCGGTTCAGCATGATGGAGAAGCAGAGACATCCGAATATGTTAATGTTGCCTATTACCAAAATGGAAAGATTGAAAATGTCAAAGCAAAATCAGTCATCATGGGCATAGGTGGTTGGGTTGCACAAAAGATTATTCCCGATTTACCAGAACCTATTATGAAGGCTTATGATGAATTTTATCATGGTCCCATACTAACAGTCAATGTAGCTGTTCGCAACTGGCGTTTTTTAGACAAGCTTGGCATCTCATCTGGTCGTATCTTTGAAGGATTTGGAAATTTTTTCTCTATAAGGAGGCCTATGATCACGGGTAAGGATACTCAACCTTACGATCCAGAAAAACCTATTGCGCTAACATTTTATGTTCCCTTTACTAAGCCTGGTTATTCAATAAAAGAGCAAGGTGCTTTGGGTCGACTTGAGCTATTAAATAAATCTTATGCAGAATATGAGCAAGAGATAGTAGAGCAAATGACAGCAATGTTTGCAGTTGCTGGCTTTGATGCAGAGCGTGATATCGCAGGCATCATATTAAATCGTTGGGGACATGCGTATATCTCACCGCAACCTGGTTTCCATTTTGGGAAAGATGGCAATGAAGCTCCTAGAGAAATAGTAAGAAAAGGCTTTGGTCGCATACAGTTTGGCCATTCAGAGCTCAGTGGATATATGAGCCATACTCGGGCACTCGATGAAGGGTCAAGGGCTGCAATTGATGCGATGAAATATATTTAGTAAATCTATACCAGTAATTATATGATTATATAAGAAATTACTTTATAAGGTTTTTTTGAAGTGACTTTATTTACACAAGTAAAACTTTTTAAAGATACGCCTTTAATATTTTCAATGAAATTTTTAAAAATTAAGGTAAGTCTCGCTAATTATTTTTTTATTTAAATCTTTGGCTTGTAAATCTCCAATTATCTTTATTATTTTAATGTAACCCTAAGTATGTAGAGCACGCCGAATTCCACATATCTAGTATTAATGCCTTAAAAGTCAGGAGTACGCTTTGGCAATTCGGCTTGAGAAAGAATACTACATAGAGCTCGAAATAGCTCATGTATGGGATGCTATAAATGATCCAAATATTCTTGCGTCTATCCTACCAAATTGTGATTCATTAGAAGCTATATCAGACAATCAATATGAGGCTCAGGTTAAAGTCAAGATCGGTCCTATCTCGAGCAAATTTAAATCAATATTAAAAATTTTTGATATTAAAGAACTAGAAGGGTACAAGTTTGAGGTTAAGGGTAATGGTGTTAAAGGATCAATGGCTGGTTCTGGAGAAATTATACTTGATTCTAATGGTAGTGGCACTCGTTTTACCTTTATTGCGGAAGGAAATGTAACTGGTATTATTGCTCGAGTTGGACAACGTTTTGTCGAAGCAACAGGAAAAAAAATCATGGACCAAGGCATGGAAAATTTTAAACAAAGAATAGCTTCTATAGCTTGAAAAATTGTTTAATTTGAAATAGGAGGAGTACAAATGAGTTTTACAATTAATTTAACTGTTAATGGTGTTAATTATAATGATGTAATTGACACTCGTGTTCTTTTAGTGGATTATTTACGTGAGAAACTTGAATTGACAGGTACACATGTTGGTTGTGATACCAGCTCTTGTGGATCGTGCACAATTCATTTAGATGGTAAGGCTATGAAGTCTTGTACTATGTTTGCAGTTCAGGCTGATGGTGCAGATATTACAACAATTGAAGGTATGTGTCAGAATGGTGAATTACACCCACTTCAAGAAGGTTTTAAAGAAGAGCATGGTTTGCAATGTGGGTTTTGTACACCAGGAATGATTATGACTGCTGCAGATTTATTAAAAAATAATAGTAAACCTTCTGAAGAAGAGATTCGTTGTGGGTTAGATGGGAATTTTTGTCGATGCACAGGATATCAAAACATTGTTAAAGCGGTTCAATATGCCGCGGATAAAAGTTAGGAGGCAGTTATGGGCAATTTAATTGGTAAAGCAGTTAAGCGTGTAGAAGACAATAGATTTATTAAAGGTGAAGGAAAGTATACAGATGATTTTAATATGAAAAATCAAACCTTTGCTATGTATGTGCGTAGTCCGCACGCGCATGCAAAAATTAATAATATAGATATATCATCCGCTGAAGCAATGGATGGTGTGGTAAAAGTTTTCACTGGAAAGGATATTGCAGAAGCAGGAATAGTAGGCTCAATATGTGGGTGGCAGGTTGATTTCAAAAACGGAGATACTATGAAAGAGCCTGGGCATCCTATTCTAGTTGCAGATAAAGTTCGACATGTTGGAGATCCTGTTGCTCTTGTGATTGCTGAAGATAAATATATAGCAAGAGATGCATCTGAATTAATAGAGGTGGACTACGATATATTAGATGCTGTAGT
Source organism: Fidelibacterota bacterium (assembly GCA_002708715.1). Lineage (GTDB taxonomy): Bacteria > Fidelibacterota > Marinisomatia > Marinisomatales > UBA1611. The sequence goes on from PAPB01000034.1 coordinate 21,771, forward strand.
TGATCCAAAAGCAGCCGTTCATGATGGTGCTCCTCAAGTACATGATGATGTTCCTAATAACAAAATATATGAATGGGAAATTGGTGATAAAGAATCTACTGATACTGCTTTTGAAAATGCACATCATGTGACAAGCCTGTCTTTTCATAATCAAAAATTAGTTCCCAATGCAATTGAGCCAAGAGCTGCATTGGGGCACTATGACTCAAATGAAGATAAATATACTCTATATACAACATCGCAAAACCCTCATCTTGCTAGATTAATTATCGCTGCATTTGTATTGAGTATTCCTGAGCATAAGTTGCGAGTTATATCTCCTGATGTTGGGGGTGGTTTTGGTAGTAAAATATTTGCTTATAATGATGAATGTGGTATCCTATGGGCATCAAAACAAATTGGACGCCCTATTAAGTGGACTGCAGATCGTAGTGAAGCATTTATCACTGATTGTCATGGCCGAGATCATGTGACTGATGCAAAACTTGCATTAGATGCTGATGGAAAAATAACAGGTTTAAGGACAAAAACTTATGCAGCAATGGGGGCATATCTTTCAAACTTTTCTACCTGTGTACCTTCTTATTTACACGGCACCTTAATGCAGGGGCTTTACACAACACCTGCTGTCCATGTAGATGTGACTGCGGTTGTAACTCATACGGTTCCTGTAGACGCATATCGAGGAGCAGGTCGACCCGAAGCGACATATTCAATTGAGAGACTTATAGAGACGGCTGCAAAAGAGATAGGTATGGATCCTGCGGAGTTTCGTAAGAAAAATTTTATTCCAGCTTTTGATGGTGTAAGTCAACCAGGATACCAGACACAGGTTGCTTTGCAGTATGATAGTGGTGATTACGAAGGTGCTCTTAATAAAGCGTTAGAAGTATCGGATTATGAAGGCTTAAAATCGCAACGTGAGGAAGCAAGATCTAAAGGTAGACTAATGGGGATAGGTTTTTCAACTTATATAGAAGCATGTGGTATTGCTCCTTCTGCGGTTGTTGGTTCCTTAGGCGCACGTGTTGGCCTGTATGATGCAGCAAGTATTCGAGTCCACCCTACGGGGAAAGTAACAATTCATAGTGGAGCACATTCGCATGGGCAAGGTCATGAAACTACTTTTGCTCAAGTAGTAGCAGACGCGTTTGGTATTGGAATGGATGACGTTAATGTTGTTCATGGTGATACTGAGAATGTACCTTTTGGAATGGGAACCTACGGATCCAGAAGCTTAGCTGTATGCGGGAGTGCTATAATGAAGAGTGTTGATAAGGTAAAAGAGAAAGGAGCTAGAATTGCAGCGCATAAGTTAGAATGTTCGCCTGATGATTTGGAATTTGCGAATGGTGCGTGGACTGTAAAAGGGACTGATAAGTCTGTAGGCTTTGGTGATGTTGCCCTAACTGCTTATGTGCCACATGATTATCCAGAAGGTGAAGAACCTGGATTAGATTTTGCAAGTTTCTATGACCCAGCAAATTTTGTTTATCCTTTTGGAACACATATTTGTGTTGTTGAAATTGATAAAGAAACAGGAGAAGTAGAGATTCTTAAATATGTTGCAGTTGATGATTGTGGAAACATTATCAACCCTATGATTGTTGAAGGTCAGGTTCATGGTGGTATTGCACAAGGTGTAGGCCAGGCTCTTTATGAGGGTGCTGTGTACGATGATTCTGGTCAACTTTTAAATGGAACAATGTTGGACTATACTATGCCTAGAGCTGATAATTTTCCAATGTTTGAGACAGACCATACGGTTACACCTTGTCCTCATAATCCTCTTGGAGTTAAGGGTATTGGTGAGGCTGGTACAATTGCTTCAACACCTGCAGTAGTAAATGCGGTAATTGATGCTCTGTCTGACTATGGTGTAAAAGATTTGCAAATGCCTCTCACACCTCAGAGGGTTTGGAAAGCAATGAACAATAACGGAAAACTTTAAGGAGAATATTATGATAGCATATAAGTTTGATTATAAAGTTGCTAATTCAATTGAAGAAGCTTTTTCAATGCTTTCAAGCGCAGGAGACGCAGGCTCTTTCATATCTGGAGGGCACAGTCTTGTTCCTGCTATGAAACTGAGGTTAGCTGAGCCAGAAACATTAATTGATATTTCAAAAATACCAGGTATGTCTGGTGTGGCCATTGAGGATGGTTTCATCACCATAGGTGGATTGGTTACACATGCGGAAGTAGCATCTTCATATATAATCAAGGAATCTTGCCCTGGCTTAGCTGAGTGTGCAGGAGTAATAGGCGATGCACAAGTAAGGAACAAAGGTACAATCGGTGGAAATGTGGCTCATGCAGATCCAGGATCTGATTACCCAGGTGCTCTTATTGCATTTGGAGCTACCATATGTTTGTCAAGTTCAGAAGGATCAAGAGAGATTGCAGCAGAAAATTTTTTCACAGGGTTATTTGATACCGCAAAAGAACAAGGTGAAATTGTAACAGCGGTCAAAGTTCCTGTGGCCTCTTCAAGTGCCTATGCTAAATTCCCAAATCCTGCGTCTCGTTATGCAGTTGTTGGTGTTGGTGTTGCTCTAAACATGGAAAATAGTACATGTCAATCTATAATAATTGGAGTAACTGGTGCAGCAGATCATGCGTACCGTGCAAAAGAGTCTGAGTCTATATTAAATGGATCAGAGTTGGAAGAAAATAATATTGAAAAAGCTGCTTCAGCGGTCTCTGAATCAAAGGAGATGATGAATGATTTGGTTGCTTCGGCTGACTACCGTACGCATCTATGTGGCGTTATGCTAAAAAGGGCAATTGCAAAAGCAAAATATAGATCATAGTGAATAATTATTTTATCAAAAAAGTTATAAAAATATAATTTTCATCTTTCGCTTGTTTTTTTAGTTAAGAACGAATTACTTTTTTTTGGCCTTATTTTAATATTTAGCCAAGATTCCACATATCTTGTGATTATAACAGAATAGTTGGTTTTCAAAATGTACTAGAGTATGCATTTGAATCCAAATTAGTAGAATTAATACTTGGGAGGAGTACATTATGATACCTGGTACATTTGATTATCATTCACCTGATACTTTAGACGAAGCAATTAAATTATTAAATGATCTTGGTGAGGATGCCAAGGTTTTGGCTGGAGGACATAGCTTGCTTCCAATGATGAAATGGAGACTCGCTGAGCCAACTCATCTTGTTGATATTAGTCGTTTATCAGACCTTGATTACATAAAAGAAGAAAATGGCTATTTATGTTTAGGTGCTATGGTTACAGAGTCTGCTTTGGAAAATTCTGAACTCATTGCTGCAAAATACCCAATTCTTAAAGACACTTCCGAAGTGATAGCTGATCCATTGGTACGAAACTTAGCATCTGTTGGTGGAAATATTGCTCATGGTGACCCTGCTAATGATCACCCAGCAACAATGTTAGCTCTTAATGCTATTGTAGTTGTTTGTGGACCAAATGGATCTAAAAGAGAAATAAATATAGATGACTTTTTTCTAGGACCGCTTTGGACTGCATTACAAGATAATGAAATCCTTACTGAAATTAAGATACCTATTCCAAAACAATACTCTGGTGGATGTTATATCAAGCTTGAGAGAAAAGTTGGTGATTATGCAATAGCTGCTTGTGCCGCTACTTTAGATTTTGAAAATGGACAATGTATTTCTGCTGGTATTGGACTGACTAATGTAGGGCCTACACCTGTACGTGCTAGCGATTCTCAAAATATGCTTGTTGGTACTGATGTTTCAGATGAAATTATTGAAAAAGCTAGTGTATTAGCCTCTGAGACATCTCAACCTGTAGGAGATCATAGAGGATCTGAGGAATACAAACGTGGTGTAGTGAAAACTTTGACTGAACGCGCTATAATGAAAGCAAAAAATAGAGCACTGGGAGGTAATTAGAATGGCAAAAAAATCAATTACAATTAATATCAATGGTACTCCAAGAAGTGGAGAAGTAGAAGACAGACTTCTTCTTGTTCATTTTATAAGAGATGATTGTGCTTTAACTGGTACTCATATAGGTTGTGATTCAACACATTGTGGTGCGTGTACTGTTTTACTTGATGGAACTGCAGTAAAATCTTGTACTGTTCTTGCTGTTCAAGCAGATGGACGAGAGGTTTCTACGATTGAGGGAATGGAAGGAGCGGCCTTGCATCCTTTACAGGAAGGATTTTTTGAAGAACATGGTTTGCAGTGTGGATTTTGTACACCAGGTATGATTATGTCGGCAAAACATTTATTAGATAATAATCCAAAACCTAATGAAGAAGAGATTAGGTGTGGTATATCAGGTAATCTTTGTCGTTGTACTGGATATCAAAATATTGTGAAATCAGTACAATATGCATCAAATAAAATTCAAGAATCTGAATCAGTAGGAGGCGAATAATGTCAAAATGTAAAACATCTTCTGAAGTAGGAGGAATGGGACACTCTGTAAAAAGAAAAGAGGACGCTAGATTTATTCGTGGACAAGGAAACTATGTTGATGATGTTGTCCGTCCAGGGATGGTATTTATGGATATTGTAAGGAGCCCCTATGCTCATGCAAAAATTAAAAGTATTAATACTGAAAAAGCATTAGCTCATCCTGGAGTTGCAGCGGTAATTACAGGTGAGACTCTTAAAGAATATAATTTACATATGATGCCAACTCTTATGTCGGATACTCAAATGGTATTACCAATTGATAAGGTTTGCTATCAGTCTCAAGAAGTTGCAGCGGTAATTGGAACTGACCGTTATGCTGTAGCAGATGGGATTGAACTTGTCGAAGTAGAATATGAGCCACTGCCAGTTGTTGTCGACCCATTTAAAGCGACAGATCCAGATGCTCCTATTATAAGAGATGATAAAGAAGGACAGGAATCAAATCATATTTGGCATTGGGAAGAGGGTGATAAAGAGGCAACAGCAGAAATATTTAATAATTCAGATGTTGTTGTTAAAGAACGGATATATATTCCAAGAATTCATGTCGCATCTATAGAAACGTGTGGTTGCGTATCTGAATTTGATAAAGCGACTGGTCAGTTGACTGTTTGGATGACTACCCAGGCACCACATGCAATTCGAACTGTACTGGCGTTGGTTGCGGGGCATGTAGGTTTGCAGGAAGATAAAATACGAGTAATATCACCAGACATTGGCGGCGGTTTTGGTGGGAAAGTCCCTGTATATCCTGGTTACGTTATTGCAATAGCAGCTTCTGTTGTTACAGGGCTACCTGTGAAGTGGATAGAAGATCGTCGTGAAAATCTTCAGGCAGACTCATTCGCAAGAGATTATCATATGGATTGTGAAATAGCAGCTGATAAAGATGGGACCTTAAATGGTCTAAGAATAAAAACACTTGCAGATAATGGGTATGCAGATGCTGCGGCTAATCCTTCTAAATATCCTGCGGGTATGTTTTCTATATGTACTGGATCTTATGATTTCAAAAATGCATTTGTTGAAGTCGATGGCGTTTATACTAATAAGCCACCTGGAGGTGTTGCATATCGTTGTTCATTTCGTGTTACTGAAGCAGTGCATGCAATTGAAAGGATGGTGGATATGGTTGCAGATGAGATTATGATGGATGCTGCCGAATTAAGAATGAAAAATTTCATTCCAAAAGATGCTTTCCCTTATCATTCACCCACTGGTTGGGAGTACGATAGTGGCGATTACCATGCAGCATTACAGCTCGCAATGGATAATATTGGATATGATAAATTATTAGAAGAGCAAAAAGAAAAGCGTGAGCGAGGAGAATTCATGGGAATTGGAATTTGTTCTTTTACAGAGGTTGTTGGTGCTGGTCCGTCAAAAGATTTTGATATACTTGGTATCAAAATGTTTGATAGTTCAGAAATACGTATCCATCCTACTGGTAAAGCCATCGCTCGTTTTGGAACAAAATCTCAAGGTCAAGGTCATGAAACAACCTATGCCCAGATTATTGCAGAAGAACTAGGTATCCCATATACAGATGTTTCTGTTGAAGAAGGTGATACTGATACAGCACCGTATGGATTAGGCACGTATGCTAGTCGATCTACACCAACAGCAGGTGCAGCTGCTGCGATGGCATGTAGAAAAATTAAGGCAAAAGCAAAGAAAATTGCTGCTCATTTGCTTGAAACATCAGAAGAAGATTTAGAGTGGGAAGTAGGTAAGTTCTCAGTGAAGGGAGTTCCTGATAAGGCAGTAACTATACAGGATATAGCCTTTGCCGCTTATACTAATCATCCTCAAGGTTTAGAAGCTGGTTTGGAAGCAACACATTATTATGATCCTCCTAATTTGACTTTTCCATTTGGAAGTTATATTGCTGTAGTAGATATTGATTCAGGTACGGGAGAGGTGAAAGTTCGCCGATTTATGGCTGTTGATGATTGTGGAAATATTATTAACCCAATGATTGTTGAGGGCCAAATACATGGTGGATTGACTCAGGGACTTGCACCTGCTCTTTTTGAAGAAATAAGTTATGATGAAGAAGGAAATATGACAGGTGGAAGTTTTATGGAATATCTTGTCCCAACAGCGGTAGAGACGCCACATTGGGAAACTGATAAAACTATAACTCCTTCACCTCATCATCCGATAGGTGCTAAAGGTGTTGGTGAGTCACCTACAGTAGGTGCTCCCCCTGCAATTGTGAATGCTGTAGTAGATGCTTTATCTCATTTAGGAGTTAAGCATATAGATATACCAATAACTCCAGAAAAAGTCTGGAGGGCAATTCATAAAAAAGAGGTAGCTTAATAAAAATATAAAGGTAGAATAATGAAAGTTAAAATATCAAAAACGTTTGAGGTGAATGCACCATCAAATGATGTTTGGAATTTTATGACGGATGTTAAGAAAGTCTCTACATGTATTCCTGGTGCAGAATATTTAGAAGATCTTGGCGGCAATAAACATTCTGTAATGCTCGTTGTAAAGGTAGGCCCTATCAAGTCTAAGTACAGAGGAGAAGTTTACCTTAAAAATATTGATGAAGAAAAACAGGTTATTGAAATTGAAGGTAAAGGGACTGATGTCAAAGGCAAAGGCGGAGCTAACATGGAATTAAATGGATCGATAACCGCCAAAGAAGATGGATTAACGGAAGTTGTTGGAGATTCTACTGTTACAATCCAGGGAATGTTGGCGCAGTTTGGGTCGCGAATGGTGGAAGATGTATCCAATCAATTATTTCTTCAGTTTACAAAAGCATTGTCTGCAAAATTAGAAGGATCCCAGTCCTCTGAAGATATTAATAGTGAAGTAGATAATTCTTTAAGCGGTGTAGCTGTTGCTTCTGCCGCGCTCAAAGGAGTTTCAGGGAGATTGATGGATAAATTAAAAGGGAAAAAAAATAACGAAGGTTAAAACCTTTTATGGTATTTGATTGGATTAAACGGGCCTCAGAATTAAAAAAGAAAGGTCGACCTTTTGCTATCGCGACTGTAATCAATACCGTTGCACCAACTTCTGCGAAAACAATGTCAAAAGCAATCATTCATAAAAATGGTGAGATTGAAGGCTGGATTGGTGGTGGATGTTCTATTCATACAGTAATTACTGAGGGAATAAATTGTATTAACACAGGTAAATCAATGGTTTTACGTTTAAGTCCTGAAAAAATTTCTGAAGATATAGTTACATACAAAAAAGAAGTGTTTTTAACATGTGAAAGTGGAGGTACACTTGAATTTCATAT